>CAKOWU010000001.1 GCA_934129885.1 uncultured Bacilli bacterium
CTCTTTCAAAAGCACGTTTAATATACCAAATATACTTATTGTTGTCAATGCTTTTTTTGCACTTTTTTGTTTTTTCTTTTTAGTATGTATTTTTTATAACGGTGAATAATAAGTTTGTCTAATATTTGCTTGATTTGGTGTGCGTTTTTTATTTGTGAGACTATTGATACACGTGTGCATTTAGAACTCATATTTGTGTAGTCTTATTTTTTGAATTTTGGATAACTTAAGTTTTATTTTAAGTAAAGTGTTTTACAATTTCTAGTACACATTGAAGGTCTATGGTATAATTTTGCATTTGTTTTGAAATTAGTTGTGGATTTTAATGTTGGGTTTGTACAATTTTTGACGTTCAGCATACTTTCGATATCTCTATATAATATATGTTTTCAACGGCCTGAAATGACTGATTTTAGTATTTTTTTATATTCTTTATTATATTTTAAGTTACGTTTTGGACTAAAGTATATTTGATTGTCTCTATAATCATCTATTAGTTCAGACAAGGAGCCACGAATGATTAGGTCTAGTTCTTTGGAATATTTCATCTTTTTTTTGTGATAGTTATATTCCCCTTTATCTAAAATTTTAAAACTTCCTGACGGAAATATTCTGAGGTCAAGGTCATAATCTATATATTTGATTGTATTTTCTTCTATTATGTAAGGTGAAGCAATGTTGCAATAATATGTTATTCCTTCTGTTTTTAGTTGTACGATTATGTTATACCATTTGTTTTTGAAAAAGTACATAATTGCTGGTTCTTTGGTTCTCCATGTGTTTCCCTCGGCTTCGGTTACTAGTGTTCTATCGTTTCCACATACGATATAGTCTTCTTTGATATCAAGAACAACGGCTTCGTCCCAACTACGATGAACTTTTTCGTTATGTTTGTAACATTGGATTTGTAATTTATCTCCTTTTTTTATCATTTTATCACGTCTCCTAATATTCATTATAACTGTTTTTTTTTAGATGTCAAAGTTTGTTTTTATGAATGATGTTTTTTGATGTTCTACACTACATATTAATTTTTAGGCAAAAATGGTATTAAAAAAGCCACATATGTTGGCTTTTCAAACGTTTTTGTGTAAGATAGTGATTGATTTTGATATGTTTGATGTTATTGCTGCTTATATATAGTTTTATTATATGGGGTCTATAATTATTGATTATTTTGATGCTTCTTGTATTGCTTTTTTCAACTGGTTGTCATTTTCGGTAGATGGGTTATCTGAGTATGCATCATTAAGTTCTACCTTGATATCCGGTTCTATACCAGTACCGTCTATCCATTTACCTTTTGAGGTTAACCAATTTTTAGTTGTTACTTTATATTCGTTACCATTACTTAGTTTTTGTAATTCCTGCACGGTTCCTTTACCATAAGTTTTTGTTCCAATTACGGTGGCACCATATTGTTCTTGCAAGGCAGATGTCATGACTTCGGCGGCAGATGCACTACTTTCGTTAACCAGAACTATTATTTTGTATTTTTTTGTTGTTTTTCCGCGTGAATAATATTTTGATGTTTTATCATTTTTTTGTATTTGATATATTGGATGGCTAGTGTCTAGAAATTCTGATGTCATGGTGGTGGCGGTTTGCAAGTATCCACCGGTATTAGAACGCAAATCTATTATAAGTGAGTCTATGTCTTTTTTTTCTAGTTTGGTAAGTTCTTTACTAAATTGCTCTGCGGTGTTGTTTGCAAATATACTCACGTATATATAACCTATTTTTTTATCATTTTCTTTATATGTGCTTGATGAAACAGATTTTAGTTCTATGGTTGATTTTTTTAATTTTACGGTTATTTCTTCATTATTACGTTTATATGTTAGTTTTATTGTTTTATTATTATCGTTTGCGATTTTTTTGGTTAATTCTGATGGTTTTAGGCCATTTATTTCGATACCGTTATATTTTGTGATTATATCACCCTCTTTTATTCCAGCATCATCTGCAGGACTATTTTTAAAGACACTATAAACTACTATGTTATTGTTTTCGTCACTAGCAATTTGAATTCCAAAACCGGTGTAACTACCTTCTAAAGCTTTATCGAAATTTGAGTTTTCTTCACTATCTATATATGTTGAGTTTTTATCTAGTTTATTTAGTACGGCTTCTAAGGCAGCATCTAACAATTCTTCTTCATTTATTTTACCATTATAGTTACTTACGATGTATTCATAGTTGCTGATGAATTCTTGCAAATTACTATTTAGTTTGGTACCACTTGTTTTAGAAAATTTACTAGTTATAATGCTTCCGAGGAATAGACTTATGATAGTGGTGATTACTAGAAGCACCACTACTTCGGACGTTTTAAAGGCTAGTTTACTTTCTTGCTTGTTTTTTTTTGGCTTGCCTTTGGTAGTTCCTTTTTCTTTTGATTCTTTGTTATCTAATTTCATTACTTCTGATAGTTTATCTAATTTTTTTTGGGTTTCATTTTCTATTTTTGCCATGTTCCATCTTCCTTCTTATATTCTACTCACTCTAGTATAACATAAAAATAGAATACTATGTATCCTATTTTAAATTATTTAATTCATTTTTTATTCCGTCGTAGTCATCAAAGGCAGTTACTACTTTTGCATCTTCGATTTTTAACAGTGTAGTTCCAGTAACTTTAAAGTCTGATATATTATCTACATAGTAGTTACTTTCTTTTGCTTTATATACTTTATTGAAGGCGTCAGTTAGGTCTACTTTATATATTTTGATAGCGCCTTCTTTATTTTTTATAGTTGTTACTAACTGGTCGTACTCGCCTATTCTTTGGTCATCCTTTTTATCTTCTTCTATTAATACGTAGTAGGTGCCACTTTTATTTAGCATAGTTCCAATCATAATATTATCGTACTGAATTTCAGTCTTGGTTGTTTTTTTGCTTGTGCTTGTGTCATCTTTTTTTACTTCGTCGGCTTTTTTTGTTGCAATCATGGTTACTACGTATATTAGGGCCATGATGACGGTAATTATGACGATTATTTTTACTAGTCTTACTAGTTCATTATTATTTGTACTTGTTTCTATTTTTTTGTGCAAAGGTGTTTTGGTAGCCTTTACTGATTCTACTTTAGTTTTTTTATCTGATGCTTTTTTGGTAGCCGTTTGGGGGCTTGCTTGTTTCTTTGGCGTGATTTTTGGTTTTGTGGTTGCTTTTGTATTTGTATTTGTTTTTGTTTTAGCAGCTTTTTTGGGTTTTGACTCTACTGTTTTTGGTTTTTGAGTTTCTTTTGCTGCGACCTTTGTTTTGGTAGTTGTTGTTTTTTTTGCAGTTGATGTGGTTTGTTTCTTTTTATTCTTTATATTTGTTTGTTTTGTACTCATCTTTTATCACCTGCGTTTAATTATAGCACAATTCCTTTAAAAGTAAAAGAGTTTCACGTATAAACCAGCCGTTAAAAAAGCCAGTGCTTTTATTTAGACACTGGCATGGTAGCGATGGAGCTTGCGACGTTCATTAATTCTTTTTCACTCATATTTTCGGATACTACATAATATTCTAGTCCATTTGATGTCCATGTTATCATGTTATCGGATACAGCAGCGACTCCAGTAGCGATTTGGCACGGTTCTCCGTAGACTGATTCTATAACTAGTTCATCTGATGTGCTGGCTGTTTGTTTTATAAACATGAACGGACTATCGCCTTCAAAGGTCATGATTACTCTTTCACCATCATCTAAGTCTACTGTTTCGGTATCTGTTAGTTTTGTGTTTTCCGGGATATACATAGGGAATATGTTATTGTCTATTTCTCCTACTTCTTTGGTGGTTTCTTCTTCTGTGGATACGTTCATGTTATTTTCTAGTTCAAAGTAATTATCTTTTAGTGATGGGTTCCATTTTACTTTGGTAAATGTCATTTTTATCATGACGTCATTATTTTCGTTCATGACTTCAACTTTACTTGGTTTTAAGTCTTTTGTGAAATATACTTTTTGCTTGACTAAGTCTGTGTTGTTGGGGTAGTTAGGGGCGACAGTGTAGACATAGTGATTTTTTGTTTCTTTATATGTTTTATCGCTATCATTTTGGATATCACTTAAAAGTGTTTGAAGCAGGTAACTTTGGGAGTTGTTATATGGCCAGTCACTTTGGAATTTAAAACTTTTATTTAAACTCGGTGTTAAGACGTAGACGCCATTTTTGTTTTTTAAAATGATTTGTTTATGGTTATTGGTTTGGTTTGTTAATGATACTTTGAAGTTATCGTCTTTTTTATAGGCAGCTTCTACGGCATATTTATAGACATCATCATTACTTGTTATTTCTAAATTTCCTTCTATTTGATAACTTTTTAGGTTATTTATTTTTTTCTCTAGGTCTTTTTCTAAATCTTTACTATTATATTTCCCGCATCCCACTAATAGTATACATATGCTGAAGACTAATATTATTTTTTTCATTTTTTCACCTCATGTTCTGATTAATTATATGGGTGAATTTCTTAAATATTCATGAATATTTTGCTTTTTCTTGTTCATTATAATAATAGTTTATGGAAGGAGTGAATGAAATAATGGAGACGTTGCAAAAAATTTGTTTAGTTATTACGATTATTGGTGCGGTTAACTGGGGACTTGTTGGACTTTTTGAGTTTAATTTGGTCGAGGCTTTGCTTGGCGCTGGTGCTTTATCTAGGATTATTTATACTTTTGTTGGTATTACTGGTCTTATTAATATTGGTATTTTATTTAATCATATAAGTAATAATTAAAAAAAGCGATCATTCTTTGATGGCTTTTTCTATTTGACTATAACTACCTGCAGTAATGATACTAGAGATTCCGTCAATTACTAATATAAGTCCTAGTATTCTTACTAATAGAATTGCTGTTTTAAACGGACTTACTATTAATACAATACCTAAAATAAATACGATAATTGAAACGATTAATACTTGATACCAAGCGTCATAGTTATATTTTTTTAGGGTAAATGATGACTGCATTTTACAGAAGGATTCTATTACCAAAAGTAATCCCATTACAAGTGGTATAAATGACGCAAAGGCGACTGGGTTAAATACTATGAATAGTCCTAGTGATATAAATATTATTGATAGGATTAAAAATGATACACCAAGTGGTCCATAGGCTTCTGAGCATATATAGGTGTAGATTGCAAGTCCACCCATTATTAGGCAGAACGCTCCTATGATATAGCAAATAATGTTACTGATAAACTCTGGTTCAATGAGCATTGATAGTCCTATTACCATATAAAATCCGGCCATCATAAGTAGTGTTGTTTTTATTTCTTTTATAAATTTCATGCTTACCTCCTATTCTTTTATATTTATATAATATCTTTTTTAGGTACGTATGTCAAGGAGATGTGAAAGTTTTTGTAAGGCTAAAATTATAGTTAAAAGTGACACTTAATTCAATAATGAATTAAATGTCTTCGACATAGTAATTCCACTTTTAGTGATATTTTAAAAAACTACTAACAACAACGAGGAAGTTTTAGCATAATTATAAAACCACTTATAACAAAAAGGTTCCCTAAAGAAGGCAGCCTTTTTTTAAATAATTTATAATCAATTATTTGTTGTATCTTGAACCATTTAATTGTTCTTGACCCATTTGTACAAGTCTCTTTGTGATTTCTCCACCTACTGAACCATTGGCTCTACTAGTGGCATCTGGACCCATGTTTACACCTAGTTCTGAAGCTATTTCATATTTCATTTGTTCAATAGCCTGTTTAGCACCAGGTACAACTAATTTATTAGTTTTGTTATTCATGCTTTTCACCTCCTGTACATTTTTATAGTGTGCAGGAATACAAGAATAATACGTTTTTTTTATTGGTAATTTTTGTTAAAGAATTTCATCAAATTTTTGAGATGTTAGGTTTGTTATTACTTCAATGTTATTTATAGTTTCTTCTATTAGTTCATTATAATCCAGATTTTTTTCGTATTCGACGCAACTAGAAAGTTTAGGGTTTATGACGGGATGTTTAGGCACAAATATGGTACAGCAGTCTTCAAATGGAAGGATGCTGGTTTCGTATGTTCCTATTTGCTCTGATATTTTTATTATTTCTAGTTTATCTAGGCATGCGACTGGTCTTATTACTGGCATATTTGTTACTTCGTTAATACAAGCGATGCTAGATAGGGTTTGACTTGCAACTTGACCAATACTTTCACCGTTGACTATTATTTTGGCATTTATTTTTTTGGCATATTTTTCGGCGATACGATACATCATTCTACGCATTATGGTTATTATATAAGTATCTGGACAGTTTTTATATATTTCTGTTTGAATTTTAGTAAATGGTACTACGTGGAGTTTTATGTGCCCAGAGTAGTTATTTAGAATTTCGGCGAGTTTGATTACTTTGTTTTTAGCTTCTATGGAGGTGTGAGGCGGTGAGTCAAAGTACAGGCATTCGATGGTTACGCCTCTTTTCATTGTAAGATAGCCCGCAACGGGGGAATCTATTCCTCCTGATAACATAAGTAAGCCTTTTCCTTGTACACCGACTGGATATCCACCACTAGCTTTTATTTCGTTTGTATATATATATGTACCGTTATTTCTAATTTCTACGGTTATTAGGACATCTGGATTATGGACGTCTACTTTTAGGTTTGTATGTTTTAATATTAATCCACCTAGTTTTTTACTAAATTCCATTGAAGGTATAGGGTACGTTTTATCGGCTCTTTTAGTTTCTACTTTAAATGTTTTTTTTCTTGTGTCTATTATTTCTAGGGCTTTTTTTAAAACATCCTCTATATTATTAGTATTTACTTTATGACATATTACTATACTGTGGATACCGAAGACTTTTTTTAGTTTTTCAGCAATGAGTTTAGCGTTATCACATTCTATAAACATTCTTACGCGATCTTTTTTTATTATGATGTTTTCATCCTTTAATAAAGTTTTGATATTTTTCTCTAAAATGTTTATGAATAGTTTACGATTATCTTTTTTTGTGGTTAATTCTCCATATTTTATTAGTATTAATTCGTTCATGGTTTACTCCTTTTAAAAAGCGATTACTCGCTTTCTTTTAAATTTTCTATAATGTTTTCGATTTTATTGCCGTACTCGATAGACTCATCATATACAAAGTTTAATTCTGGTATTTGTCTTATGTCTACTCTTTCTCTTAATTCATGTCTGATGAAACCAGATGCACTTTTTAAGGCTTTTGTGGTTTCTTTTATTTTATCTTGGTCTAAAACGGTAAAGTAGACTTTAGCGTAACTTAAGTCATTTGATACTTTGACGTCGGTGATGGTAACAAATTTTATATCTTTGTTTTTGACTTCTGTTTCTATTATGTAACTGATTTGTTCTATTAATGCATCTGAAACTCTTTCACTTTTTATACTCATGTTTTCACCTCTTGTTACCATTATACCGAATTGGACACTAATTATCAATATAAATATAACATCACTACAAATTAAACTTAGCAAAAATATAGTCAAAATTTATTGATAAAATTTTTAAAATCACCACTATTATTACATGAATTTCCTATTTTCAGGAACCAATCCAAAACCATTGCATTTAAATATTATGGCCTCAGGACATTTGATAGTTAGATGGCTGCCAAACTCTTTTTTATAGAGGGAGGTGGTATGATGACAAAGAAGGATTTTTTAATTTCATCTTTGATTATCATAATTGTATTATTAATAATTTATACAAAATAAATTATATAAAAATCCATCTAACTCTCCTTTGAATTAGATGGTACATATACAATATGGCAACATCTGACACGGAAATATCAAATGTTCCTTTTTTATTTTATGAGGAAATCCTCATCTGTATACATTTTAACATATTAATTTAAAATTGACAAATTGATGTTAACAATATGAACAAGATAAAATCTATGATTTGAAAATCAGTCATAAATTTCATAAAATTTCTCATACACTTATCTTAGCTGTTTAATAATAAGGCTTGCATTTTGATATTTTGTTCTTTTAGAATTTTTATTTTTTGTTCTAATTCTTCTAGTATGATTAGTATTTCTTTGTTTTTCATACTTTCCCCCCTTTAAAAATTTAGTTGCTATTATACTGAAGCGAGATGGAAATGTCAAATTATGAAATGCGTAAATTAAAAGAAGTTTGAACTTATTTTAGTCAAACTTCTATGCGGCTTTTATTTTTGCGACGTACGCATTTACCTGTGCAGACCAAGTGCTGCTTTCAGCATATTTTGGTCCAATTGTTTCAGGCGTTGTTAAGCCTTGAGAGAAATAGTTTTTGTTTAAGTTATTCATAAATGCTTTAATTCCCTCTTCTAATGTAGCAAAACTTGCATAACTGCCACCGTTACATCCTCCGGCACCTTTCATACCGCCAACATTATTACATTGGTTTAATAAGGCACTACACTGTCCTTCACAGCCGGTTTCGTGCATTACGATTGCGACTGCGATATATGGGTCTATACCTAATTCCATCGCATAAGATGCGAAGGTATAACCTTGACCAGAGATTGTAGAATGAAGTGTTCTATTTAGTTTATCTGCTAGTTCAGTTAATGTCATGTTGTCATAAACTTTTTCTTCTTCATAATCAGCCTCAGCAACACTGAGTTCTACTACTGGCTGGGATACAACATCACTTTCATTGATATCCATGCTTTCTATACGTGTTTGCATATCATATGTCGCACTTGCGATATCAAGCGATAGTTTATTGTCCTCCAAAATTTTGTTTTCACTAACATATTCGTTACTATCAAACAATGTATATATAACACTACTGAATGATAATACAAATACAACGATTATAGTCATGGCCACGCTTATGGCCTTAACCGACTCTGCTGTTTTCATAATTCACCCTCTCTTGCTTCATAGAAAACAGGTTATATTTTAGCATACTCATAGTTTTGTGTCAAATTGAGGCACATTTTGCCATGGTGTGCTAGTAATATTATATGTAGTAGAGGGCTTTATATACACGTAATTATCCTATTTTAAAGTTACTGCAATTCAGCGATATAAATAGTTTGAGTAGTATCATCATCTTTGGTACAAGTAATTAATGTAAGAGTATTTTTATTTTTGTTTCTATATATAGTAACATCACCATCTTTAATATCAGTATAGATATTTACTATTTTATATACATAGGTTTTACCTTTATATATAACGGTCGCCAGATCGCCATTTGTTAACTGATATAGATTTTTGAAGTAGCCTATATGGCTAGAACCACTATGGGCGATAAGAATGGTATTACCATTTTTTTCGTCTGGATAGTTTGAAACATTTAATAAGGTTACATTATACTGTATAGTATTATACTGATTATCTTTATCATAAAAGCCTTGTTCTAGTCCTATTTTATCTATTTTTAAGACACCCAAATAAGTACCACCTTCACCTTCACTTACGTTTGTTTCAACTTCAGCTTCAGCGACTTCTTGCGGAGTATTGTCAACAACTTCGCCATCTTTTTCGGTATATAAGGAGATACTTATTTTATCGTAAGCCAAATCTTTTTTGCCAGCAAGGTAGTCATAAGATATAAGTATAATACCTGATATAACTAAAAATACACTGATAACTACGATGGCTCTATTGCTTAATTTTTTCATATTGCCCGCCTCTTTTCATGTGCATTATAACAAAAAAAGAGCATAATGTCTATGTTCTTGTTTTTAAATAAAACAATACAATACCCTTTGAATATGCTGTATTGTATTGTTTAAAATATAGTCTAAACCATATCATAGATTTTTCGGGCATAATAACAAAATACCAAATCACTAGGACATTAGATATAATGTAATCCTACTAAAACTATCTCTGGCTGTATTTAATATTTTGTCAGTAATTTTATTAACGGTATATGAAAAACCACTCAATATTTATTCAAAGTATCCCTCATGGCCCGCTCTCCTGATTAGGCCATGTGTAAAATTTAATTTAAATCGTCAGGCAGCTGCTGACGCAGTCGCCTGATTATCCCGCGAGACTTTCGCTACCGTTCGTCACGCTCCTGCGTCCCTTTCAGGAACTTACCAATTGCTTCGTTTATATTTTATTTTATCCTACAGTATATGGACTATTTGAAGTCCCGTCTCCCTCAAGAGAGATATCAGAGGATAGATAAAGAACTGGGGCGACGCCGATATTGCCATCAGCGGTGTCGTCGCGCAGGGGGCCGGAACTGTACACAGCGAACACGCCGTGAGCGTCAGAGTAAGGGTCAGGTGCGATTGTCCATAAATAACTTTTTGCCGCAGGTCCTGCGAATATCCAATTATGCGTAGCACTGTTATTATAACATGATGATGTAGCATAATATGCATTTACACTTGTACATACGGAATTGGTACTGGCTTTTACATAATCAGTTACATTCATAAGACCAATTTTTCCATCCCAATTTTCTTTTTTTTCTTCATTAACACTAGTTTGTAAATTAGTTTCGTTAGCATTCACAGTTCCAACATTCCATGTATGAGAAGTTATTAAATTACTATACTTTAATGTATTATACCAAGTATCGTTTAAATACACGTTTAAATCTGCTCTCCTTGACCACCTGTTGCAACCGGTAGCAGTTTTATCAGGAACCGACACCGTATAAATACCACCATTTATCTCATAAGTAGTACTATTTCCATCTGTACTTATTTTAGTTTTGTTTTTTGGGGTTACATATGCAACTTCATCACATGAACTTGCTGTATCAAAAGACATATTTCTTATACTACCATTCTTTATTACTTTAATAGTATTATCACTCTCAACTGCAATGATTCTATACATATCGTCACCTAGTTCTATATAGTTATTTGGATCTGCTCCTCTATAAATGTATCTACCTGCTTCCGTAGAATCAGTATAGAGTCCGTCACCACTGGTAACTACTTTTGCTTTTAACATTTCTGCGGCAGTATCACCTGCAGGTCCTATTGGTATATCACTTGTACCATCACTTTGTGCAAAGTCTAAAGTAGCGGTTAGTGAGGCATCTAGATTAGTAGGTTGTGAGGTAACGCTATTACTATATGTTACTTTTACTGACAATGTAGAAGATGTACCTTGTTTTAAGACATCACCTTCTTTTATACCACTTGTTTCAAATAATATCGCAGAATTATTATCTTTTTTTAGGGTTATTTTATTAAGTTTGGCATTTAGGTTTCCTTTATTTTCTACCTTAATATTATAAGTTATAGAGTCCCCTGGTAATACTAAATTAGTATTAAAAGATGCGGTAAGTCCACTGTGTTCAGGTGTGCCACTTACTGATGCACTACCGACTTTATTACTAGTAGTAATGTCTGTGATTGATATATTCCATGATGTAGATATATTAGATGTACCAGATATCTTTAAACTACTTGCGAAAGCCGCATATCCTACTGCCATAAGTACTACTACGGCAAGTAAGCCTCCTATAAGTATGCTTTTATTATTCTTATAATTTCTATGTCTATTCATATTTTATCACCTTTACTACTTTAAATATACATAATATTTGAGATGAATATTGTCGAACATTTTCTTGTACGAAGCACCTAAAATATCCTATTGCTTCTATGGTAATAATAGCAAAAAATAGGGGTAATGTAAATACCCCAACAAACGTTCATTACAAAAAGTAAGAGATTTATAAATTAAAAAACGCAAGTGGTTCTTACGTTTATTACATTATATTATGTCTTCTTCTAATTACTTTTTCTTTGGCTGATTTACTATATTCTTCTTCGCTTGGAATTTCTAATGATGTGCTAGTAGATTCAGTTGGTGTCTGTGAAGTTTCATACCCTAAAGTATTTATATAACGTCTTTCTAGAAGTTCAGCGATAAATCCATCTAAGTTACCTTTGGCGTATTCTTTGATGGCACCATCGACAGCTTCAGTTAGTAATGGAATATTATTTTCTACTAGTGTTTCTATACAGTATATACGCTCTTCCTCAGTTATTTTTTTGCCATTTGATTGGGTAATTTTTACTGAATCTTTACCCCAAAATTTTAAATCACCACGTTCATCAAAGGCTCTGGCGATAAAGTTCTTACCTTGTGGATTATTTTTATTATTATTGTAATCGGTAATTACGACATCCGCTACGGGAGTTTCAGGATATCTGACTTTTACTATTCTACGGAAACTGTCATTCGAAAATCCAACCAAGTCGTGATAATTGATTAAATACACAACTTTATTTACTGAAGTTGGGTCATTTTTTAGAATCTCGGCATCTTTAGATAATATCTCAATTATTCCATCTAACTGTTCCTCATAAAGGTTTTCTAGAAATTCGTTATGTTCTAATATTCTTATGTACATTTTTGTATCATATTTTCCTGCAAGATTGAGCATTTTTTTAAAATCACTTTTTTGTACTGAGTAGGCACTTCCACCAGTTAATATAGATATTGGCAAGTGCTTGTCGAAGAAGCAATCAAATACACCTTTGTTTCTTTCATAGTATTCTCTTTCTTGTTGTTCTTTAGATATCTGTTTTTTTGTCATCATAAATCTAAACCTCCTTTAAATCCGATGATATTATACAACATTTTTGTTTTTTGTCAAATTTAAATTTAAAAGTCATTTTTTAGCACTCTCTATTGACAAGTGCTAAAAAAAGGTGTATTATTATATTAGTTTGAGAGGAGGGATATTATGAATCCTGAAGGATATGAACAAAATTTACAAAATCCATTAGAGAAGTATGGAAGAAATATTACTGAAAGTGCACGTGCAGGGAAGATTGATCCTGTTATTGGACGTGACGAAGAGATTAGAAGTATTACAAGAATTTTATCTAGAAAGACTAAAAATAACCCTGTTTTGATTGGTGAGCCTGGTGTTGGTAAAACAGCAATTGTTGAGGGGCTTGCTTCTAGGATTATTAAAGGTGATGTTCCTAACAGTTTAAAGAATAAGACTATTTGGGAACTTGATATGGGTGCTTTAATCGCAGGTGCTAAATACCGTGGTGAGTTTGAAGATAGGCTTAAAGCGGTACTTAAGGAAGTTAAAGAGTCTGACGGTTCTATCATTATGTTTATCGATGAGATACACATGATTGTGGGAGCTGGAGCTTTAGAGGGAGCAATGGATGCTGGTAATATGCTTAAACCAATGCTTGCGAGGGGTGAGATTCACTGTATTGGAGCGACAACTTTGAACGAATACAGGAAGTATATTGAGAAAGATGGTGCTTTAGAGAGAAGGTTCCAAAAGATTCAAGTTAAAGAACCTACGGTAATGGATACTATTACTATTTTAAGAGGACTTAAGACAAGGCTTGAAACTTATCATGGCGTTACTATTAAAGATAGTGCACTTGTGGCAGCCTCTACTCTTTCTGATAGATATATTACTGATAGATTTTTGCCGGATAAGGCTATTGATTTAGTTGACGAGGCATGTGCTACTATAAAGGTGCAGATGGAGTCTGTTCCTACTAATTTGGACAAATTAACTCGTGATATTATGCGTTTAGAGGTTGAGAGAGAGGCTATCAAAAAGGAAAAGGATGATATTTCTAAAGCGAGGGTTTCAGAAATTGATGAGAAACTTTCGGTTCTTAAAGATAAAGAAAAGACTTTACGTTCTAACTGGGAAGAAGAAAAGAAAATTAATAATAAGATTAAAGAAAAGAAAGAAGAAATTGAAAACGCTAATATAAGGTTAGAACAAGCAGAGTCTAATTATGATTTAGAGACGGCTGCCAGACTTAGACACGGACAAATACCCGCTTTAACGAAAGAGTTAGAGGAACTTAAGCGTGAGACTAAAAAAGGCATTTTGAGTGATGTAGTTGATGACGAGTCAATTGCGAGTATTGTGTCTAAATGGACTAATGTCCCAGTCAGCAAACTAGTTGGAGGAGAAAAGGAGAAATTACTTCATTTAGAGGATAATTTGAAGAAAAGAGTTAAAGGGCAAGATTCAGCAATCCATTTAGTAAGTGATGCGATTATTAGGGCAAGAGCTGGTATTAAAGATCCCAACAGACCTATTGGTTCATTTATATTTTTAGGCCCTACTGGGGTTGGCAAGACAGAGATTGCTAAGTCACTCGCATATGAACTTTTTGACGATGAAAGACACATGATAAGGATTGATATGAGTGAGTATATGGAGAGTCACTCTGTGGCAAGGCTTATTGGTTCACCTCCTGGATATGTGGGATATGACGATGGTGGTCAGTTGACGGAGGCTGTCAGAAGAAATCCATACAGTATTGTTCTTTTTGATGAGATTGAGAAGGCTCACAGAGATGTATTTAATATTTTGCTTCAAATACTTGATGATGGTCGTATTACGGATTCGCAAGGAAGAACTGTGGATTTTAAGAATACTATAATTATTATGACTTCTAATTTAGGTAGTGAATATATACTTGAAAATGCTTCAGACAAGGATAAACTTATTGAGGCAGAATTACGCAGGACTTTTAAACCAGAATTTTTAAATAGGATAGATGAGATTATTACTTTTAATTCATTATCTAAGGATGTAGTTTATCAAATACTTGATAAGATTATTTCTGAAGTACAAGACAGACTTGCAGATAAGCATATCAAGATTAGTCTTACCGATGTAGCAAAAGATTATATTGTGGAAAATTCTTATGATGAGAAGTATGGTGCTAGACCTATCAAAAGATTTGTAAGTAAGAATATTGAAACGTTGATTGCTAAAGAAATCATTGAGGATAAGATTAAATTTGGCAGTACTATTACTATTGATTTAGCAGGCGAGGATTTTGTAATTAGGTAAAATATTTGTTATAAAGTTTAAACTCGGAGCAGATGCTCCGAGTTTTTGTAATGTTTTCTATTTTAATTGTTTATTTATATATTATCAACAGCCTATTCTAATAGTAGTTAATCAATTAATATTAGGTATAATAAAACCCTTGATTTTCAAGGGATATTTTTATAATGGTCGGGAAGAAGGGATTTGAACCCCCAACAGCTTGGTCCCAAACCAAGTGCTCTACCAAGTTGAACTACTTCCCGATACAATGGCGCGCCCGATAGGAGTCGAACCCATAACCTTTTGATCCGTAGTCAAACGCTCTATCCAATTGAGCTACGAGCGCAAACTTTAAGTCACCAATATATAAATGGTGGCTTCGGACAGAATCGAACTGCCGACACACGGATTTTCAGTCCGTTGCTCTACCGACTGAGCTACGAAGCCAAATAAAAATGGCGGTTCCGACGAGACTTGAACTCGCGATCTTCTGCGTGACAGGCAGACGTGATAACCACTACACCACGGAACCATATTGGTTGCAGGGGCTGGATTTGAACCAACGACCTTCGGGTTATGAGCCCAACGAGCTACCAAACTGCTCCACCCTGCGATATAAAACAAAATATTAATTGGCGGAGAAAGAGGGATTCGAACCCCCGCGCCGTTTCCGACCTCCTGGTTTTCAAGACCAGTCCCTTCAGCCAGACTTGGGTATTTCTCCACAGTTGGTGCCTAAGGCCGGACTTGAACCGGCACGGGATTTGACTCCCGCAGGATTTTAAGTCCTGTGCGTCTACCAATTTCGCCACTCAGGCATATAATAGTTAAAATTAATAATCAAAATAATAAATGGTGTCCTGGTCGGGATTCGAACCCGAGACCCTTTGATTAAAAGTCAAATGCTCTACCGACTGAGCTACCAGGACACATTATGGCTGCCTCGGCTAGATTCGAACTAGCGAATGCCACAGTCAAAGTGTGGTGCCTTACCGCTTGGCTACGAGGCAATCACATGGTGGAGAGAGATGGATTCGAACCATCGAACCCGAAGGAACAGATTTACAGTCTGCCGCGTTTAGCCACTTCGCTACCTCTCCAAATAAATGGTGCCGGAAATAGGACTTGAACCCACAACCTACTGATTACAAGTCAGTTGCTCTACCAGTTGAGCTATTCCGGCATAAAAATGGTGGGCGATATAGGACTCGAACCTATGACCCCTTGCTTGTAAGGCAAGTGCTCTAACCAACTGAGCTAATCGCCCATCTCTGGACACCATTAACTATATCAGTAAAACGATTATTTGTCAATAGAAATATTATTATTTTTTATACTTTTTGTTTTTTCTTCGATCCAAACAGGTAACATTTCGCCTAAAATGCCAAATCCACGGCCTGTTTCTCTAATTTTTTGGCGTCTTCTTTGACCGTTTATTTTATATTTTATGTTCTTAATACTAAGGTTTAGTTGCAAGGCTTCGTCATTTACCGATAATATTTCTACATAAATGTTATCACCAATGTTTAAAAAATCATGAATATCGTTTACAAATCCTCTTGAAATTTCTGATATATGGATAAGTCCTGTATAAAATTCGCCTAAGGATACGAAGGCACCATATGGTTCTATTCCAGTAACTGTTCCCTTTATAATTTTACCTTTTTCATAATCCGCCATATTTCTCGCCTCTATATCAATTATACCACATAAGGTGTTTTATTCGCAACTATAGAGTAATTATATAATGATTGGTTAATATCTTATAAATAAGATTGAAAAACGACAGTGTGGAAAGATTGGTCATAGATGTCTGATTGATACTTTGCGTAAACTAGATATGTGTGTAGTTAAAGACGGATGGTAATGAAGACGCTGATTTATATGTGCGGAGGGGTTTACAATGACTTGTGTTTTAATGTATAATTGGTTTGGTGATAATGATGCAGATAAATGAAGAGACGGAAAAGATTAAAGAGATAATTGACAAGTTAAGGCCATTTTTGATAAGTGATGGCGGAAATATCGAGTTTGTAAAATACGAAGATGGTATTGTATATATAAAGATGCTTGGGGCGTGTGCTGGGTGTGCTCTTATTGATACGACTTTAAAAGATGGTGTCGAGTGTGCGATTAAGGAGGAAGTTCCTACTGTTAAAGAGGTTATTAATGTAACGAATTCAACTTTCTAGCCACTCTATATAGAGGTTTGGGATATACCCTTTTATGAAGAGGTATATTTTTTTTAGGGTATCTTCAAAGTCACCTGCGAGGCTGATGATTTTTTCTATTTGTTTATCTGCGGCAAGTCCGTTTATTATAGCTTCAAATTGATCAAAATAATAAGTGGGATAAAGCATTCTAGCAAGGAACATGAGACGTTCTCCGGCGGTTAGGTTATTGTGCGAGAGATAATATAAGATTTTATTTTCAATATCTGTTTTTGTTATATTTGAAACGGCAGGTTCTTTAGCTTCAAAAAATGATGATTTAAAGTATTCACATATGTCTCTCACTCGCAGGTCTACGATTAAGTTAAGAGGATTATAGAAGTCAAACTGGGTGGAGGTGCTGTGAATTCTTTTATGGGACAAATAGTATTTGAAATTTTCTCCTGCGATTATATCGCATATTTGAATAGCTGTTTCACCAAGTCCAATGTAGTAGTTAAAACTATCTCTCAAAATAGGATGTGTGGTGCTGAGTTTAGAGAGTTGATATTCCAGATAGTCGTTTTTTTCTTCCCAGAGATTTTTCCACGCTTTATATATGTTATCTTTGTTCATCATGACGCCAGTGAGGTTAATGATGTCTCTAAGGCTAACGGGTTCTTTATAATATTTTGCTTTAAGCAGGATATAAGGCAGTCCGTCAATTATCGTGGTGATTTGCCCTTCTCTATTCAAAATGATTTGGTGGACATAGATACGGGAGTTTAAAAGGTTTATATGCATATCATAAATTTTTTTTAGGTTATCGAAGTTACCATCGTATTTAACGAGATAATACCTGAAACCACTGATATCAAAATAGTACTGCCCTATACCTTGATGAATATTATCTGGTACTAAATTATAAAAGTAATTAATGACATTTTTCATATGATCACCTAGGGTCCTATATAAAATGATATGCGAGTTAAGGTAATTTAATATTAAAATAGTTAAATAAGGATTATAAAAGAGATGCATTTCTGCATTACTTCCAAATTTTATGACACTCTATCGCCACCACAATAGTTTATTATCCATTATAACTGCAAATAGCCCTTGATTTATAAGGCTTTGCAGAGGTCAATTTTTTTGTAAAATTAATATAGGTGCGTTCACTTAGCATGATTAATCATTTTTTATATTTGATGCAGTAAGTGATGCAAATAATATTTGAAGATACATATTTGCTTCTTCTTGATTTAACTTATTCATTGAATCTAGTGTTTTAATCGTATCTTGTAAAGCTTTAAATACTTTTTGATTACTATTATTTCTTTGCTGTTCAGCATATCTATTAACTTCTCTAACAAATGTAGCATAATCATATATCTCATTATTGCTCAATGTAGTCACTCCTTTCTTAAATTTATTAATTACTATTATAAAACATAAAATCCGTAAAAAACCATAAATATATCAGAAAACAAAAAATAAGCCCTAACTAGATAACTAGTTAGAGCCTATATTAATCTTTACTATACTGATTTTTGCCTTTTCTACCATAAGGATTTCTTGCTAAATTTCTATTTTCATACTTAAAAGTTACCTCTGGTACAATATCATATTTAAAACATATAGTAATATTTCTATCTTTATCTATAACTATTTTATCTACTAACGTATCAATTAATTCTTTTTTTGGTTTATTTAAATCTAATAGTTTTTTTATTTTTTTAGTATAATCGGGCAAAATATTTGCTTTATTTTTCATTTTATATTTTTTAACATTTTGATCTTCTATCTTTTCGTTAATTTGTTTTAATTTTTGTTCAAATTCACTTGCTAATTCTTTATATGTATCTGCTGATATTACACCATCACACCTATCATTGTATAAAGTTTTTAATCTACCAGTAATCTTTTCTTTTTCTATTTGAAATTCTTTAACTATTTTATCAATATTAGTAGTTTCCTTATGAATACTTTTTACTACTTCATCATTTAATTCTTTTATATTAAGTTCTTTTATTAATTTAGATATATACTTATTAATTTGTTCTAATACTTGTTCTTCTAAATAATTATATGGATAAAAATGAGAATAACACCTGCCTCTTACTGGATCTCTAGAATATCTATTGCAATTAACAGACCAATAATCTTGTTTTTTACGATAAAGAACTGTAAGTCTATTTTTGCACTCTTTACAAAATAACTTACCTTCTAATAATCTTTTTTCTCTATTTGTTTTAATTTCATAATTTCTTGTATTTCTTTTTCTTAAAGTATTAACATAATTAAAGGTATCTTTATCAACTAATGGTTCATGGGTGTTTTCTACTATAATCCATAATTTTTCATCTAATGTTATCTTCTTTTTAGATTTATAACTGACTTTAGTTTGAGTATGTTGTACTAAATCACCAGTATATACTCTATTTGTTAATATTTTTTTTACTGTGGAGATATTCCAATTTTCTCTATCAATTAATCTTGATGAATAATTAGTCTTTTTATATCCACTAGGTGTAATTACATTTTCCTTATTTAGTCTATTTGCTATTTCAGTAGGTCCAATACCATCAGCTCTCCATTTAAATATCTTTTTTACTATTGAAGCAGTATCTGGATTTGGTATTAAATGTCCCTTATCTAATGGATCTCTCATATAACCAAAACATGGTAAACTTCCAACAAATTTTCCATTCTTTCTTTTTTCATTTAATACATTTCTAATTTTTATCGAATTTTGTTTACTATAATAATCATTGCAAGCAATTATAAATGTTGATGAATCATTGCTGGCTTGATTTTTAAAGCTATCGTACGATTCCAATATAGATATAAATCTTATATTATTTTCTGGAAAAAATGTTTCAATATAATAACCAGTCATAACATGATCTCTACCTAATCTTGATAAATCTTTAACTATTACACAATTTATCTTTTTATTATTTATATCTTCTAGCATATTTTGAAATCCAGGTCTTTCAAAGTCTGTTCCTGAATATCCATCATCAACATATTCTTTAACCAAATTAAAATTATTATTTTTAACATAACCTCTTAATAATTCTTTTTGATTAATTACACTTTCACTATCAGATTCATATTTTTTATCTTTATCTTCTTGGGATAGTCTTATATAGATTCCAACATTGAAATCTATTCCGTTTAAGTAAGTATTATACATTTATTCCTCCTTTTATCTTACTTAATTGGGTATTAAGACGTGTCCATGGTAACATCAAAGTTAGAAAAGTGCAAATCATTTTGATTGCACTCCTTCCTCTTTTGATATTTCTTTGATTAAGTATTTTAAAATAAGATCTTTAAATGAAATATTATTCAAATAGGCTCCTTCCATTATTAAACCACCTATTTAAATTTATGCTTATATTTATTATTTTTGAATTTTTTTCATACATATATCTACTTCCCTTCTTTTTATATTAGTATTACTAATAATATTATTAGAATTATTTATTATATTTAATTTTTATATTATATTTATTATATTATTATTGAACTATATGTCTTTTGAGTGTTAAAAAAACATCTAACCCCTTAGAAAAAATCTTCGGGTAGGTCAGATGTAAACTTTTCTTCATTAATATAAATTTTCCTTTGAAATTTATGTTTATATTCCATAATAATGTAATTATTATCTGCTAATTCTTTTAATAAGCTTGATATTCTTCTTGGACCTACTCCAAGATAATTTCCTAAGTATTTATTATCAGCATAACAGTAACCTTCTTTATGCGATAAAAGCATAATTATTCCATATAAAAGTTTGTTACCAACACATATATTTCTATCTAAAATTATAAACCATGGTATTTTTACATATTTATCGTATTCCATTTATTACTCTCCCTTCGTATTTGTTTTTAGTATTTCTAAGTAACCTCTTTCTAATAACTCTGTCATCATTTTAGAAATAGATACTCTATAAAATTTAGACATTAATTTAATTCTATTAAATAAGTCAATTGGTAAATATAATTTAAATATCCTCAAACTATCCCTCCTTCCTAAATAGGATGATTGTCCTATTATTTTTACTATTTTTAATTAAAGCAGGATAAGAAGATAGCCCCACAAACAAAAAAACTCCTTATAATATAAGGAATTGTTATGGTGCTATTCTTATTTCGTACTTACGAAATTCATCCTACTTTGTAGGTTCATATAAAGGATGATTTATTAATATCTCCTTTATTTCTAATAATTGTTATTTTTGTTAATTCATCCTATTATTATAAAAATTAAAAAATTAATAAGATGATAGCTCATAATGACCACCTCCTTAAAAAATGGCATAAAAAAAAGGAAGACAAATGTCCTCCAAATATAAATACTGCTATTTTACTATATTGTAGCACTTGACTTTAATAAGTCAATAACTAAATTTTGCTTTTTTTTGTTTTATTTTTCTTTTTTTGACTTTTTTTGATATTTTTTAATTTTTTTGTGCCAAGTAATTTTTTTCTATACAAACATACTCTGCATAAGTCCTTTTTTTAGTTCTTGTAATTTATCTAATTTATTAGTCTCTAAATTTATTTTTTTGTCAAAAGTATCGAATAATATTCCTATTTTCAACTGTTCGTCATTTTTATTAATTGATAATTTTAATGCTTCTAAATCTTTTTTCTGTATATTTGGTAAACCACTTCCAACTCTTAAATCCATAATTTTTTTTTCATTGTATTTTAATAAGTGATAAAGATAAGAAGTATTTACAGATGGTGAAATAATTTTATAACAATGTCCTCCACACCAAAATTTAGTTTTGTTAAAATTTACATAGCCACATGAATTTCCACCTTCACTAATTGTAATAGTATTTTCATTAGTATTATATTCGTTTAAATATCCTGAAGGTAATATTCCACCGTTTAGCATATAATAATTACCCTTTTCTATTAACAAATCACTATTTATTTGTTTACCTTTTTCTATTATACAAATATCTGATAGTTTAATTTTATTATTAGTTTTTGAAAAAACTGAACTATATTTACTTAATTTAAATAACTTAAGGTCTTCAATTTTCTTAGATTGAAGTTCTATTTTTTTATTAATTAAATCTATAGTTTTAATTATCTTTTCTTCTTCTTTTTTATTTGATGTCTTAATTAATAAGGATTTAATATCATCACTTGTAATTGAGTCAATAGTACTTCCTTTAGATATTTTTTTCCAATAATCTTTCGTTTTCAAATAATCTAAATAATGATATACAAATTTTGAGGATTTTATTGAACATACACCTCTACCAATACAAGCATTATAGTCAGATATTGCAATATCTCCTACAGGGGCTCTAACTGTCATAATTATGTCATTTTTATCACAAGTTTTAGTAACTTGCTTTGTAAATAATCTTGGAATAACTTTACCGTTATTTAAATCTGCATTACCTTGAATTAGTAATGTATCATTCGAATCATTTGTATAGTTTTCAGAATTAGGAGATTGTCCCATAGTAATTCTTGCAATATCGCATAATTTGTTTTCTTGCCATTCTTCTTCAAAACCATTAAATCTTATTTTAGGAACATTCATTATCTCACCACCAAACTAGTCCTTAAGTTTAATACTTGAAAAGCAGTAGATAATTATTTTTATATATAATATCTTTGGAAAGGAGAAAGAATTTAATGATTATTAAACCAAGAAAGATACTTTACAAAGATTGGATTTATACGTGGCTTATTGAGAAAAAAGATTATATTAAAGAATCTACTTATGCAAATTATTCGAATAATATTTTTAATCATATAATTCCTAAATTAGGGAACTACACATTAAAAGATATTAATCATAAGATTATTCAAGATTTTCTTTTAGAGTTGTCCAAAAATGGTAGGAAGGATAAAAAAGGTGGATTATCAGAAAAAACTATTAAAGATATTACAATTATTGTAAAAGGAAGTATAAAAAAAGGAATTAATGAAGGTAAAATAAAGCATATAGAATTATCATTTAATTATCCGAAGGATAATAAAGAAAAAAGTATATATATACTAACAAAGCGTGAACAAAATAAAATTACTAATTATGTTTTAGATAATATAAATACAAAAAATATAGGATTTTTAATATCCTTATACTCAGGAATAAGAATTGGCGAACTTTGTGCTTTACAATGGAAAGATATAGATTTTAAAAATAATAAATTAATAATTTCAAAAACAATTCAAAGAGTATATATTAAGGACAAAGATAAAAATGTTTCTAAGGTTATTATCACAACCCCAAAAACTAAAAATGCTAACAGAGAAATTCCAATTAATAAAGACTTTATAGAATTATTAAAACCATTAAAAACAGATAAAGAAAATTATATTTTATCTAACAATGATAAATATATTGAGCCAAGAACATATAGAAAATATTTTAATAAGAAATTAAAAGAATTAAAAATAAAACATTTCAATTTTCATTCTTTAAGACATACATTTGCAACAAATTGTATTTCTTTAGGATGTGATTATAAAACGGTAAGTGAATTGTTAGGACACGCTAATGTTAATATTACTTTAAATTTATATGTTCATCCAAGATATTCTCAAAAGAAAAAATGTATAGATCTAGTAAGCAAAGTATTTCAAGAAAAAGTTAACAGATGACTTTTTCTTTTTGCAATAAAATCTCAAGAAAGTGTGTTATAATTAATATGTATGGTTTGGTATCTATTTATTAAACTTAAGGACTTGAAAAGTGGTGATAAAATGAATGCTCCTAAATTAAGATTTAAAGAATTTAATGATGAATGGATTACTTATAAATTTTATGATTTGGTTTCTATCATAAATGGTCAGGTTGATCCAAACAAAAAAGAATATTGTAATTTACCACATATTGGTCCTGGTAATATCGAAAAAGAAACAGGAAGGTTATTAGAATATAATTTAGCAAAAGATGATAAATTAATAAGTTCAAAATATCTATTCAATGAAAAATCTGTAATTTATGGCAAAATAAATCCTCATTTTGCAAAGGTTTGTTATCCAAAATTTGTAGGGTTATGTAGTGCAGATTCATATCCAATTAATCCAATAGAAGAAAAATTGACATCAACCTTTCTTTTATATTTATTATTGAATCCTAAATTTACTAAATTTGCTACTTCGGTATCAATGAGAACTGGAATGCCTAAAATAAACAGAGATGAATTAGGTATATATAAATTTACAATTCCTAAAATAAATGAACAAATAAAAATCGGTGATTTCTTATCACTGTTAGATAAGAAAATAGAACTACAATCTAAAAAAATTGAAGACCTTAAGTTATTTAAAAAAGGACTTATATTGAGTTTGAAGAAAAATAGTTTTGATTGGCATACTGTATGTATAAAAGATTTATTTAAAATAACTAGAGGAGTAGTTATTCCAAAGAATGAATTAAGTGAATTTAAGAATGGTGAGTATAAATATCCTGTTTATTCTTCACAAACCTCTAATCAAGGAACATTGGGATATTCTGATACTTTTGATTTTAACGGCAAGTATTTAACATGGACCACAGATGGTGCAAATGCTGGAAAAGTCTTTTATAGAAACGGCAAATTTAGATGTACAAACGTATGTGGTGTATTATATGAAGATAATATAAAATTTACTAATGAATTATTTGCCGAATTATTAAATTATGAAACTCCAAAGCATGTGTCATACGTAGGAAATCCCAAATTAATGAATAACGTAATGGCAGATATAAAAATTAAGATACCAAACGGTGATGTTCAAGAAAATACTTCCTTAATTATTAATACAATAAATAATAAGGTAAATTTAGAAAAGAACAAATTACTAAAATTTAAAGAATTAAAAAAAGGACTTATGCAAAATATGTTTGTATAAATCCTTTTTGTTATAAATATTTTCTAAATACTCTTTTAAAATCTTCAGCTTTATTTAATAACCATTCATATCCTTTTGACAAGTCACTGTTTTTTAAATTCAACCTAAAATCACTTCTTATATCAACACTGCTAGCTTTACTTTCTTCTTTATAATCCCACTTAACAGAATATCCTAATTCAGTTTCTATTTCATTTTTATGTTCAAAGAATTTATTGTATAGACTTTTATTATTTTCAATCCATAATGAACAAGCAACTTCGCCGTTTTTATTAACAGTTAAATCTATGTGGCAATCGCTAGAACCAATAGCTAAACTATACCAATGTTGAGGTTGAGCTTTTCTAATAGAAAATGTAGTTCTGTTGTCAGATAAATACTCACTAAACCCTTGCCAAAAATTTAAATCAACAAGTTTCATTCCAGTTAATTCTGTATTACTTTGATTACTTCTAATAGTTTTTGTCCAATCATTTGGTTGACTTATTATTTCAAAATGAGGAGCTATCTCAGAATTTCCAATTTTAAACAATTCAATTTTTACTAAAAATAAGTTTATATTCTCATCAGAATGCTCATTTAGCCATTCGATTGCTTGCTTATGTTCTTCATTATAATCTTTTACAATCCAAATAATTGTTTTAGCATCATATCCAGCTCCATATACAAGAACTTTTCCTAAATGATCATGATTAGTTATTTCAAGTTGATTTTCAATAATAATATTTTCATTTGTGTCTTCGTTAACTGCTAGAATATCTAAAGAATATTTTCCGACAGAAGCTTCTGTCTTTAAAACTTTTATTGAAATTCCTAGTTCATCACTTAATAGTTTAATATTTTGTTCTTTAGCTAACCAAGGTGTAAAATCATATTCTTCATTTTTCCAAATACTTCTTAGATCTTTTATCTTTTCAAGTTTTCCTAATTTAATTTCATTCATTAAATTTCCTCCAACCCTAGTTCTTTTAAATAAACATTAAGTTCTTTATCTACTTCTGCTATTTGTTTATCTATGTCTTTAAGATCTTGCTGAACAGCTTTAATATCTATTTCTTCTTCCTCTTCAAAAGTATCTACATATCTAGGAATGTTTAAATTATATTCATTTTCTTTTATTTCAGACATTGGAGCAACATGGCAATATTTTTCTATCTCAACTCTATTTTTATAAGTTTCAATAATTTTATCAACATCTTCATCTCTTAATCTGTTTTGATTTTTTCCAGCTTCAAAATCTTTTGATGCATCAATGAATAAAATATTATCTTCGTTTTCTCTACATTTTTTAAATACTAATATACAAGTTGGAATACTTGTTCCGTAAAATATATTAGCTGGTAATCCAATTACTGCATCTAAATAGTTTTTCTCTTCAATTAAATATTTTCTAATTACTCCTTCGGAAGCTCCTCTAAATAAAACTCCATGAGGAAGAACTACTGCCATAGTTCCATTATCTGATAATTGGTATATCATATGTTGAATAAAAGCAAAGTCTGCCTTTGATTTTGGTGCTAATTTACCATAAGCACTAAATCTTTCATCTTCTATGAATTTTGGATCAGCACTCCACTTTGCGGAGTATGGAGGATTAGCAACTATTGCATCAAATTTCATATCTAAATGTCTAGGCCTTTCTAAAGTATCATCATTTTTTATATCAAAATGTTTAAATGAAACTCCATGTAATAACATGTTCATTCGAGCTAAGTTGTAAGTTGTAGAATTAAATTCTTGTCCATAGTATGAACTTACCTTACATTCTTTACCTACTCTTAAAAGTAGTGAGCCAGATCCACAAGTTGGATCATATACACTTTGAAGTTTTGATTTATTTAACGCAACTAATTTAGCAAGAATTCTTGATACTTGTTGTGGTGTATAGAACTCTCCTGCTTTCTTTCCTGCTGATGCTGCAAAGTTTGAAATTAAGTATTCATATGCATCTCCTAAAACATCAATTTCAGCATCTTCATGATGAAAGTCTATATCATCTATTTTTAACATAATAGTTGAAATTAGTTTAGTTCTTTCTGCCTCTCCTCTACCTAATTTAGAGTTGTTTAAATCCATATCTTCAAATAGATTTTCAAAGTCATCCTCTGATTCATTACCTAAAGTAGATTCTGAAATAACATTAATTGCTTTAGCAAGCATTGAAATATCAAATTTACCAGTCTTAATGTTATCAATTAATGTACTCCATAGATACTCTGGCTCTATACAATATCCTATATTTTCTTCCTCTATTAAATCAGACTTAAACTCTTGTGCATGTTCTTTATCCTTAAACATATCAGCATATTTCATTTTATTTCTTAACATTACATTTTCAACGTAATTAACTAGATTTTCAGATAAATACCTGTAGAATATTAATCCTAAGATATAATTTTTGAAATCATTAGCATCCATATTCCCTCTTAGGAAATTAGCAATACTCCAAAGTTGTTTTTGAAGTTCTGCTTGTTGTGATTGTTGTTTTTCTTCTCTTGACATAACATCCTCCTATAAAAATTTCTTAAATATATTTTTAATAAATTCTTTTACTTTATTTTTTACAGTTCTTCTTTCCCAATAATCATCTATATCAATAGCCTCGTTTATTTCTTTATCTGGAAATATACTGCTATACTCATATTCATTAATTATTTCATTTAATTTTTCTAAATTAATTTTGTTATTTAAAGCAAATTTTTCTATTTCTTTTTCTCTTTGTTTATTCATATGTTCATTGAAAGCATCATCTATTGAATCATCTTCTTTTAGTGCAGGTAATATAGATTTTAAGAAACTCTTAATTAAATCTGCTTTTAAGAATAATTCATCATCTGTAATATTTGTTAACTTACTTTCAATATCTGCAATATCACGTTTCTTTTGTTCTTCATCTGTTAAATCAACATTTCTAATTAAATTAAGTATATATGAAACATTAATTCTATCAGTTTGAATTAATTCTAGTGAGAATGTAACATCATTTAGAATTGAGCTTTTTTCCTTATCATTAGAAATTTTTCTGTATAACTCATAATATTTACTTTTATAATCTTCAAACATTTGAGTATTAATAACAATATCATCATTATCTAAATCAAATTGATTAAAAGTTTTTAAACTAACAAGTATTTTAGCAACCTCTCTAAATGCTAAAATAAATTTTTTTATATCTTCTTCTCTTTCTAGTTCATCAACACTTTCTACTACTGGTGTAATTTCTAACAACTTATCTACAGCTTTATTAAACTTATCTAGGTAAGTATCATATGGTGCCATTATTACGGTGTCAATACTATCAGTTTGAGAGAACAATTTAACTGCTTCATCTACTCTAGCTTTAGTAGTTCTATAACAAACTATGTTCCCAAATGGTTTTGTGTCAGATTCAACTCTATTTGTTCTTGAAAAAGCTTGAATTAAATCATGATATTTAAGAGGTTTATCAACATATAAAGTATTTAATCTTTTAGCATCAAATCCAGTTAATAACATATTAACAACTATAACTATATCAATTTCTGTGTTTTTTATTCTTTTACATATATCTCTAAAATAACCATCAAAATTATGAGTAGAGAAATTTGTGTTGAACATTTTGTTATAATCTTCCATATATCTATCTAATACTTCTCTTGAATGTTCTGGATTTTTATCTAAATCTTCATTCGCTCCGTAAGTAAATATCGCTCCTATTTTTAAATCATGATTTATTTTTTTAAAAGCATCATAATATTTTATTAATAACGGTATTGAAGATACAGTAAATAATGCATTATATTTTCTATCTCTTGTTTTAATATTATGATGATCAATAATGTGCTGAGCAATTAAGCCTACTCTTTCATCTGCTAAGAATACTTCATCAGTATCTATGCTCTCTACCATAACATCTTCTTCTAATGCACCTGTATTTACTTCCATAAATTTTATATAATCAACATTAAATCCTAATACATTTTCATCTTTAATAGCATCTTTTATTAGGTATGTATGTAAGCATTTTTCAAATATATCAGCTGTACTTCTACCATCTTGTGATGGATTTTCTTTAAATCTAGGTGTGCCAGTAAATCCAAAGTATTGTGCTTTACTAAATGTCTTTGAAATCTGTTTATGCATATCACCAAATTGTGATCTATGGCATTCATCTATTATAAATACTGTTTTTAAATCTTTATATTTTTCCATAATATGTGTATATTTAGGATTAGTACAAGCGTTAGCCATTTTTTGAATTGTAGTTATAATTAATGGCTTAGAACTGTCTTTAATTTGTTCTATTAATTTGTCAGTTTGATTAGTCATATCAACACAACCTGGATCAAATTTGTTAAATTCATCTAAAGTTTGTTTATCCAAGTCTTTTCTATCTACTAAAAAGAATACTTGATTGATAGATGATTCTAAAGATAAAATTTGACTTGTTTTAAATGAAGTAATTGTTTTACCGGAACCAGTTGTATGCCATACATAACCATTATTACTTGTATCTAGTGCACGGGATACAATATTTTCAACTGCATATACTTGATAAGGTCTCATTACCATCAATATTTTTTCTGTTTCATTAATAATCATATATCTTGCAATCATTTTTCCTATATGACATCTATCCAAGAAAAATACACAAAATTGTTCTAAGTTATTAATTCTATCATTATTTATATCAGTCCAATAAAAAGTAAATCCATAATTTAACTCTTGATCTCCATTTGCAAAATATTTAGTTTCTACCCCATTACTTATTACAAATAATTGAATAAATTTATATAAGCCTTGGTATGAATGCCTTTTATATCTCTTAATTTGATTAAAGGCTTCTTTCATATCAATACCTCTACGTTTTAATTCAACTTGAACCAAAGGTAATCCATTTATTAAAATAGTTACATCATATCTATTTGTATATTTTCCATGGGCAGTGGTTTGATGAGTTACTTGAAATATATTCTTACACCAATCTTTTGTATTAAATAGTTCAATATAAACAATACTACCATCATCTCTTTGAATATCTTGTTTTTGTCTTAATTCTTTTGCTGATTGAAAGACACCTTTACCAGATATTTTAACCATTAATCTTTCAAATTCTTTATCACTTAAATTTTTACCTTTAAGTTCTATTTTGTTATGAATATTGACTTGTTCTCTAAAATTTTGTTCTAATTCATTAACATCATTTATTACTACCTTAGAATAACCTTGCTTTACAAGTTGATCTATCATCCGCTCTTCTAGTCTTGCTTCACTCTCATATACTCCCATCATTACACCTACCAATCAACATATATTTCAATTATATCACGAAAATTGTCATTTTTTGGCTTATGTCCACCAAAAAAGAAGAAATTAATATTAACTTCTAATCATTCTCTATTAATTCCTTCAATTTATTTATTTGCCTATTTAATAAAATACATAGTTTATTAATTCTATTATCTGAGTATCCTGTTATATCTTGATATTCATGTAATAAATTATCAAACCATTCAGGAATATCTTCTAGTTTACTTATATCAATTCTTTTTATATCTTTTACTACTTTAATTATTTCATCAAATGGTTTAACTTCATAAAATAATTTACCATCACCAATAATATGCATTTCTTCTTCATCATAGTATTCAATATTTAAACTTTGACCATTATCAAATATTGGTGCTACATCTAACCATTTTAAAGTATTAACATCTCTTATTATTCCAAAATTATTAAGATGTCTATCTTCATTCATAATTAGAAAATCTAAAATATACATATTTTCTATTTTTTCTCTTGCATCTTTTATTCCTTCTGATTCTAGTTTTTTAATATATTCTTCATAATCTTCTATACTATTATGTTTTTTCATATCATTTCTTATTTGATTACAAGTAATTAGTTCTGTATCTTTTGTTATGAAACAAGGACATTTTGATACAACCATATCTTTATAAGTATCTAGCGTGTATTCTACATGGTCAAAGCCTAAACACTCACATATTTCACTTGCTAATACTTCATTAAACGGTTGTAATGTTTCATTCTTATATCCACCTTTTAATAAATATCTTGTACCATTTTCAATAATCCACGCTTTTTTTAACATACCATCTGTAGTATTATTAGGTGTTTTCAAAGATGTAGCATTATGAATCATCTTACTGTTTTTAGAAAGTGATGCTTCCATAAATTCAGCATAATCAAAGTCATTATCAAAGAAATTAATATCTTCATATTTAATATTAGAATCTACTGGTTTTAACCAATACTGATCTGATAAAGATAATCCAAAGGCTTTATCTAATAATTCACATGGGGCATTAATATTAAGTCTATGTAGTAATAAGTCTAGCTTATCTCTCCAAGATGGTATTCCTCTTCCTTTAAACCATTCACTTAAATTAGTTCTTAAAGAAGTATCATTAACATCTTCATTTTTATAAAAACTTTTTAAAATATATGGAGCATAATCAATATTATAAACATCATAAATACTAGTAAATACTCCTGTTGCAGAATCATATTCTGTTAACATTACTTCTTTATTTTTATTCATTAAAGTACATTTCATAGGAATTCATCTCCTTTTCTATATACTATTATACCATACTTATATTTTCTAACAGATTCTATTTTCTTAGAAAAAGAAAAATAGGGCTCTACCGCTAGATAGTACCCTTGCAAAAGTTAATTATACTTTTTCCTTGCATAACTAATACATCTAAATAGATTAATTACTTTTTATCAAACAATTCTTCTACAATTAAATCTCTTGAATGTAAGTTATTATTCTTACCTAATAATAAATTCTCATAAAATTTAACTAAATAACTACTATCTTCTTTTACATTCAAATAATTATTGAAATAATTACTTCTTACTAAAGCATTTCTAAAATAAACTGATTTATCTTTAAATAAAGTATTATCTACATTATAACCCAAACTAATTAAATATTTTTCAATAAATAATGCTGTTGTTCTAGTATTACCTTCTCTAAAAGGATGTACTTGCCATATATTAGAAGAAAATTTAGTTATATTATTAATAACTTCGACTATATTCATTTCTTTATAATTTTTTTCTAATTCTTTTGATATATCATATTCTAATGATGCTGTTAAAGTAGTACAATCTCCGTACGCAACTGAATCATTATTAAGCATTTTTTCATGTTTAGAAAAATCTATTTTTCTAAATTCACCAGCGAACTCATAAATATCCTGAAATAAAAATTTATGAACATATTTTAAATAATCAACTGATAAATCAAAATCATCTTTATTTAATAGTTCAACTATTCTAGTAGATACAAAATCACATTCTAACTCACTATGATTTACTTCGTTTTTATTTTCCTTTTCAATGTAATATTCTCTTAGTTCTTTTTCTACTTCTTCAATAGTTAAATTACCTTGTACTTCTTCTTTTAATAGTTTTTCTAAGTATTTAGAAGGTTTTAAATTATCTACTTCTTGAAGACCAATAGCCATATCCCATTGTAATTGTTTTATATAATTATTAGATTTATACTGTTCTTCATATTCATTAACACTTGAATCTAAATCTTTTTCATTCATAAACTGGTCCTCCTAAATTTATACTACTATAGCACATATACAGTATAATACCTATTTATTATCATTTATATATTCAATTTTTTTATGTGTATTCTTTGAAATAATAGAATGAATTATATTTGGTGGGCAAAAATTTTCCATTCTTCTATTATCAACTATTTCTTGTATTTCAACCAAATCGTCAATGTTTTTAGCTTTATTTAATAAGCATTTAGCAACCTCAACATTTTTGTCAATTAAAAAATAAGCTTTAATTTTGTCAATAAAAAATATAATTATACTAATAAATGGTATAAATCCAGCTAATAATTCTATTATTTTAAATTTCAAAAGAATACAAATCGTTACATACAAGCATAATAATAATATTAAAGTTACTCCAATAAATGATAAATAAATCTTTGAAATTTTTTTATCTCAATATAAATTTTGTTTCTGCATAGATTTTATTACTTCAACTTCACCACTTTTGCCTTCATCAAAATACCAATCTTTTAATCCAGGTGGCTTTGATTTACCATTATTATTCACTTGATGATTATAATCTTTTCTTTTTTTGCTCAACACATCATAAATAAGTCCTTTGTAATACCACTAAATCCAAAAAGACTATAGTCAAAATACTTCTTTAAATTAGCTCCTTTAACAATATCTTTCCTTATAAAACATAAGAGCAAAGCATTAACCCCTACCATAAAACCATTTACTATTATTTTTATTATGGAATTTTTTATTTCAAAAAAATCAAAAATACATATAAATAGAGTTAACACTACACTTAAATTTTCCAATCAATTAACTCTGTTGTAATAAAACCTTTGACTATATAGTATATCCAACATATCTTTTTCGTTTTTCTTTTTAAAAAAATTAGTTTTTTTCACCAAAATCCCTCCTGAAATATTTTTCTAAAGTTAAAATGTTTGGATCATTCTTACAAGCAAGAATAAAGTTTTTATGACATTTTTTAATTTTTTGATTACTTCCACATGGCCCTTTGTATTAGGAATTTTGGTGGTTTTTCTGAGCACTCGGCTCATTAATTCGGCACTTGGTTGCACCCCAGAGCACTCCATAGCACTCGGTAAAACTAGCAGAACGTATCTAAAAACATATCTAAAATTTTCTATTGTTGAATCTTTTCCACATTATTAATAATTCTATCTTACATGTTTGCTAAAGTTTTGATTATCATTCAAAATTGAATTAATAAATTTAGGTTGATTAATTGTTTTCAAAAGATCTCCAAGCGATATTGTGGCATCAAATTGTATCTTTCCATCATATCTATCATAAAAGTGTAATTCTGTTGACATAATATCGTTAATACTTTTAATATTTACCGTTAAAAACCCATGTGCTAAACACTCTCTCATTCTATTAAGTAAATCTACATTGGTGATTGCAAATTCTTCATCTATCCCAATCCCATCTATTATATTGCCAACACCACTTACTTGATTTTTTGTTTTGATTAATCTATTTTCACATCTATTAATTTGTTTTTCTACATCTCTATAATCTTCTTCTTTTAAAGTGTGAGTTGATGAAGCTTTTAATAATGATGTATAGATTAATCTATAATCACTTTCCTCTCTTGATATTTCATAAAAATTACCAACCTTGGAATCAAGATATTCCTTATAAAATTTTAATGGAAATCTTAAATTTTTAGCATCTATATTAGATTTATTTTGATTGTAACAAAACAATAATAAATTGTTTAATAGTGATGTAATTACTAATTCAATTTTTGATTTATATTTTATATAATCTGACGCATTGTTTTGTAAATCATCATTATCAAAGTGGCCTGTTTTAAGCATTTCATACATATTCTTTTGAAAATAATAGACTTTGTTATATCTTTGATAAATTAAATTATTTATAATTTGAATTTGGGTAGTCTTAGATAATGAATAAAAATACTGTTCGTTTAGTTCTTGTATATTGTTAATTATATATTTAACATCTTTATCTGTTAAATTCTCAAACTTTGGATCTTTAGAAATTATTAAATGCCTTTTAATTCTAGAATTAAACGTCCTAATAATCATATCCCTTGGTACTGCTGAGTTATAAATGTTATTATTACTAAGTGTTGTTATATAACTAATATCCAAACCAAAATCATTATCTAATCTTCTTTGAATATCTGAATCATTGTATTCTCTTAAAGAATAATCTCCAATACCAAATATTTCTAATTTTCTTAGATATTCTTCCAATGTTTCCTTATTCATAGAATTATTGTAATAATTGTCCATTCCAGAAAGTAATATTGGAAAAGCTCCTTCTAAATAATAATAATCATATAATTGATTAAACAGAAAAATAATATCTTTTTTATTCAAAATAATATTTAATTTATTCTTACCCTCGTTATAAAATTCAATATTACCATTTTCTAAAACCTTATAATTTGAATGTGCAATACAGTTTCTAATCATTTTAATAACTTTTTTATAATCTATTTCATTATTGCTCAAAATTGAATTATTTGTTTGTTTTAAAGATTCACTGTCATAGTATGATAAATATCTCAAAATTCTTCTAAGGCTTCTTTCTATATATTCAGGAACTAAATTTAATTTATCATCAAGCATTAATAATTGACTACTTAAAAAAATCATATCTAAATTATTATCAACATTACTATAATTTTCACTTAATGGGCCAATATGACTAAGCACTTCGCTAATTAACGCTTTATCTCCATTCTCTATTGAAAGATTATTCAATATATTTAATAGTGCTTTGACATTTGAACTTGCATAATCTAACATAATATTATTTGAAATGCCAGTTGTGGGAGTGCTATCTTCTTGGCTTGGAGGAATGATATTATTTGTTTCATGCTTTTTATAAAATATATTTATATCTGCTTCTGGGCTAAATATGTCAATTCTACTTTCTTTGTTATCATCAATAACCGTACACATAAATTGAGTTGTTGTATCAATTCCAAAATTTTTTAATTTATCCACACTATATAAATCATCAGCAATTATTTGATTTATAATTGTTGAAATGCTAATACCATTAATTTCTGATACTTCAACCATTTTTCTATTTTCTACTGGCAAATAAAAATTATATGCATATAATTTGCCATCTTCTATTATAAATTTAAGGGCTAACATTATTTTTGTTTTACTGTCTATAATTGTAATTAAAGTATCGTACCTATCTATTTTCATTCTTACACCTCTTACATAGATTATATCATATATCTTCACTATCAATTTTATTATTACTGATTTTGAGTAATAAATTACAATTTAGATATATTTTAGATACGTTTTGTATTGAATTTGAAAATTATGTCACAATATACGTTTTACTCTTATTTTATAAGGATTTAGAAGGTTTTTATAACGTATCTAAGACAATGAATACTCCAAAAATTACCTAAATATTGTAATCATAGAAAAACCCGCAATCCCTTATTTTGCACGGGTTTGCGAGCTTATTTACCACATCATTGCTTATATTTTTTACCACTGCCACAAGTAGTGGATGTTCCCATATTATCAGTATTATTTATACTTATAGTATTATTCGTATTTCCTTATTTGTCAGACTAGGTAACATCTATATTATTTGTATTTATGATATTACCTGTACTATAAGTATTTCTCCAATGTGGACATATTGTGGACATTGTCCACATCCGTTCACTTGCTACGATTATATAAAATATATTATTTAGTGTCAACCATGGCCTTCCATAATTTTATCTACAGACAATTCTTTTATCAAATTAATGTCATAATCGTTTAAACACTCATTATGTTCAACAAAAAAAGATTCTTGTTTATTATCTCTTATATTATAAGTGAATACTGATATAAAAACTTCATCATAATTTTGATTAAATTTTTCATTACTTTCTTCAAATTGTCTTTCAAACTCTAATCTTTTTTCATTTTTTATAATTTTTAAATAGTATAATTGCCAACACATATGTACCTCCTCAAAAAAAGATGTCAACAAATTTTATTTTGCTGACATCCTTTAATTTCAATGAATTTCGTCCACATTTTTATTTATTGGTTGACAAACAACAAATTTGTTACCTTTTTTTAATTCATCTTTTCCCTTATTTTATGCTACTTCCCACAACAATTTTTATATTTTTTACCACTGCCGCAAACGCAGGGCTCATTACGGCCTATTTTTTGCACTCTTTTTGGTGATTGTTTTTTTATTTTGTTATTGTCTTCTACGGCTGTACCTTTGATTACTTGCTTTCTTTCTGTGTTTTGTCTAATTTCAGCATGTAGTAAAAATCTTGTGATGTCGGTGTCAATAGTATCTAATAAATCGTCAAATTTTTCATACCCTTCAGCGGTGTAGGCGCGAAGAGGATTTTCTTGTCCATATCCTCTTAAGTGAATTCCTTCTCTCAAAACGCTCATTTCATTTATGTGGTCCATCCAGTGAGTATCGATTACTCTTAATGAAACGGCTTTTTCAAATTCATTTCTAACTTCTTCTGGAATGTCACTCATTCTATTTTCGTATTCTTCGGTAACAGCTTCATAAATGGTATTTGTAAGCCCATCTGCATCTAGTTCGTTAAGTTCGTCTAATTCCAATTTTTCTTTAAGGAGGTTTTGGTTTACTGACTCTAATATTTCGCTGACATCTAGTCCTGTTAATTCACCATTTTCGTCGGTATGGTCTTTAACGAAGGTTTCTATATGGTCATAGAAGTTTTTTAGAACTATGTCGTGAATGCTGTCACTATCTAGTATAGCATTTCTTTTATCATAGATAATACCTCTTTGGTTATTTAAGACGTCATCATATTCTAGCAAGTGTTTACGGGTATCAAAGTTATTACCTTCAACTCTTTTTTGAGCAGATTCAATTGATTTAGATAATGATTTACTTCTTATTGAAAGTTCGCCATCAAAGCCAACTCTTTGAAGTAATGCTTTGGCACTATCGGTACCGAATCTTACCATAAGTTCGTCTTCAAAACTTACGCAGAACTGGGTCATTCCTGGGTCTCCTTGACGGCCGGCACGACCTCTTAACTGGTTATCGATACGTCTTGATTCATGTCTTTCGGTTCCTAACACACATAGTCCACCAAGTTCTTTTACGCCTTCGCCTAGTTTGATATCGGTTCCACGTCCTGCCATGTTGGTGGCGATAGTTACCGCTCCTTTTTGACCGGCTTTGGCAATGATTTCGGCCTCTCTAGCATTATTTTTGGCATTTAAAACTTCATGTGGAATTTTTTCTTTTTTTAACATGTTACTCAAAAGTTCACTGTTTTCAACAGCAATTGTTCCGACTAGAACGGGCTGACCTTTACTATGTCTTTCTTTGATTTCTTTTACGATAGCAGAGTATTTACCAGCGGCAGTGGCGAATATTAGGTCTCCATAATCTTCTCTGATGACTGGCTTATTGGTAGGTATTTGGATAACATACATATTGTATATGTCTCTGAATTCTTCTTCTTCTGTTTTGGCTGTTCCTGTCATTCCTGATAGTTTTTTATACATTCTAAATAGGTTTTGGAACGTTATTGTTGCGAGGGTTTTGGTTTCTTCATTTATTTCTACGCCCTCTTTGGCTTCGATTGCTTGATGCAGACCCTCTGAAAAGTTTCTACCTGGCATTAGTCTTCCAGTGAACTGGTCAACGATAACTATTTTGCCATCTTGAATGACGTAATCAAAATCTCTTTTCATACTGTAGTTAGCACGAAGTGACTGGTTTATGAAGTGCACTAGAGTTGTATGTTCTATATCATATAGGTTTTTAATGTTGAAGTAACTTTCGGCTTTTTTTATTCCTTCTTCATCTAGTGATACGGCTTTTGTTTTTTCATCATATATATAGCCTTTATTTTCTTTTAGACCTTTTACAAATTTATCTGCTTGCATATAGAGATTTGCAGATTGCATTTTACCACCAGATATTATAAGTGGTGTTCTAGCCTCGTCTATTAGGACTGAATCAACTTCATCTATGATGACAAAGTTTAATGGTCTTTGAACTCTATCTTCGGCTTTTACTACCATATTATCTCTTAAGTAGTCGAATCCTATTTCGTTATTGGTTGAGTACATGATATCACAGTTATAGGCTTCTTTCTTTTCGGCTCTTGAGTATTCTCTATAGTTTACCCCAACTGTAAGGCCAAGGAATTCATATATTTTTCCCATCCACCCGGCATCTCTACCTGCTAGATATTCATTGACGGTAATGATATGCACGCCTTTTCCCGTTAAAGCATTAGCGTAGGCTGGTAATACTGAGGTAAGGGTTTTTCCTTCTCCGGTTTTCATTTCTGAAATATTACCATAGTGGATTGCAAGTCCTCCTAGTATTTGGACGTAGTATGGTTTTTCACCAATAACACGGTAGGCTGCTTCTCTTGCTGTTGCAAAGGCTTCTACTAGGATATCTTCTACGTCTGCACCTTGTTTTATTCTTTCTTTAAATTCTACTGTTTTGCCTTGAAGTTCTTCGTCTGTTAGTTTAGACATTTCTTCATCTAAAGCGATGACTTCGTTTGCAATAACTTTAAAACGTTCTAATTCTTTATATTCATGATCAAATATTTTTTTTAAAAAGTTCATATTTTGTCATCCTTTCTAATAATGTATTATAGCAAAAAAATATGGGAATATAAAGAAAAAAGACCGAAGAAGGTCTATTTTTCTTTAATTATACCGTAGTTACCGTCTTTACGTTTATAGATAACTTCGGTTTCACTACTTTTAGCGTTTTTAAATACGAAGAAATCATGGTCGATTAAGTTCATTTGTAAGATAGCTTCTTCTTCACTCATCGGTTTTAATTCTATTTCTTTTCGTTTAACTATTTTACTAAAATCTTTTTCTTCGGCCTCTTCGATGTCAAAATCTAATGTTAGACCAACAATTTTTTCTTTATTAACCTTTTTATTCATACGGGTTTTATTTTTTCTAATTTGTCTTTCTAATTTGTCAAGTACTAAATCAATGGCAGCATAGGCATCTCTATTGGCCTCTTCTGCACGCAAAATCATTTTTTTTGCCGGAATAGTAACTTCTACAATTTGCAGTTTACCATCAGGTCTAATAACCACGTTTGCAACAAAATCATCAGGTTTCTCAAAGTATTTATCGAGTTTGCCGAGTTTTGTTTCGATGTATTCCTTAATACTTTCAGTAACTTTAAATTTTTTACCACGGATTTTATATTCCATATTATCACCTTCCGTCTATATTATAACATATTTATTGTGAAAAATATATGATTAATAGACGGAAAATGGCACTTGGTAGAACTTGTGTACCCTGAAAATAATATATAAAAAGATAGGTTTTATCACCTATCATTGACTGAAATATAATCAGCACTTTTATTTGAGGTTTTATGGTGCTTTTTTATTAGTATTTTGACATCTTATAGTTCTTTTTCTAAAACTAACAAGATGTCCTCGTCTTTATATTTATTTTTTAAATTCTTTGATTCAAATTAAGGCGTGAAGGTAATTTTTATAAGTTATCAGCATATCTTTTTTCATACTTCTCCCTCTTACTTTAAATAGGACAGAAAAAACTACACTAAAGTAGCCTTTATTTCAACAACGTTTTTCGCTTGTAGCCCCTTGTCGGTACGAACTAGTTCAAATTCAACGTATTGTCCTTCTACCAAAGTTTTATATCCTTCTGATAGAATTGCTGAATAATGAACAAAAATATCCTCTTGGTCATTATATTCAATAAATCCAAATCCTTTTTCATTATTAAACCATTTGACTTTACCTCTCACAGGCACATCTCCCTTCCTATTCAAATATTAAAACGTAAAACTGTTTAGTCGGCGCCGACATGTTTATTTTAGCACAATCTAAGTAGCTGTGTAGTTAATGGGTCTTAACGCTATGATTTTATGCTTGAATGATTATTTTGGGGATAATATTTTGTTTTTGTGGCATTGAGGCTTGTGAGTTTTACGTTCAATACAATTTTTATTTTTGGGGCGGGATACGTGATACGATTAGGCTGTCAGATAGAGAAAGAAGGTATTATGAAAGAACTGGTAATAAATAATTCATTAAATTTAGTCAAAAGGCAATATCCAGATTATGATGATGAAAAAATAGCGGTAATTAGATACGGACTAGAGGGCATTTACCTTACGGTAAGTAAAACTATAATAATTTTCTTAATTGCTTATTTTCTTGGAATACTTAAGGAACTTATAATATTTACGCTTATTTATAATGCAATTAGGATGCCGTCTTTTGGGGCACACGCTCCGTCGAGCGCTATATGTCTGATGGCTTCTACGACTATATTTATATTATCTACATATCTATGTATGGTTATTTCAATTTCTATTTGGTTAAAGTTATTGCTTGGCACTATTGGAATAGTAATAATATTTAAGAATAGTCCTGCGGATACAGCAAAAAGACCTATAATTAATAAGAAAAGAAGGCTCTGTTATAAAATAATTTCTACTGTAATCGCAATTATATTTGTAATATTATCCATAGCAATACAAGATAACTTTATTTCAAATAGTCTTATGCTAGGACTCATGATACAATCTATGATGACGTCACGAATAACTTACAAGTTATTTGGTCAAACGTATGATAATTATAGGAATTATCAAAGTGAATAGTGGTTTAAATTTTAATTTAAACATAGAGGAAATAGGAAGGGAGGCTGGATGTATGATTGCAAAAATTATTGCTGCCGTTGGCGGATTTACTGCTAATGTAGGGAGTCAGGCTTGTATGTTATTTTGGCTTGATGAGCCTGAATCACCAAAAAGCCTAATAAAATAACACTAAATATAAATAATAAAAATGTAGATTTCTGTTCTACATTTTTATTATTACCCTTTGAGTTATATTGTCTTTAATAATTTCACATTCATGTTCAATATCGTTATTATCTTTTACTATTTTATCAACTAAAGTCAGTCCATATCCATGACCTTCGCCTTTAGTAGTATAACCAATGTTAGAAAGACTTTCAGCATCAATAGTTCCTTCAAAATTATTGGTTATATCAATGTATAAAAAGTTATCCATAATATAAAACTCTATAATGATACGGCGTTTCTTTAAGTCCTTTACACCCTCTATGGCATTATCAAGGAATACGCCAAGAATGGTACAGGTATCTCTTTTTAGGTCATCATTTAAATCAATTAACGATGTTGTTTTAACATCTTTGGAAATGTCTAACTTATATTTGATACCAAGTTCATTAATTTTAGAAAGCTTGGCATGAATCAATGACCTTACTTCTCCTTCTGGAATCTTTATAATTTTATTCATGATCTTATTATTAGTATTTTTCTTTTCCTTAAGTAATGACTCAATATATCTTATAACATTTTCGTCGTCTGTCATATTTTGAATAGTAAGTAATTGATTCTGGTTTTCATGATTAGTAATTCTATATTTATTTATCATGTCACCATATTCTCGCAAGCTAGATAAGCTAGTACGGTATTTAATATTCATCTGATTATAGTTGTTTTCACTATTGGCGAATTTAACAACCATATATACAAATACTAAGGTTAAAATTGTATTTGTTGTAAGGACAACCATCATTGGTAGATTCATCCAACTTTCGACCGTTGATATTATAGCTATTGAAATCATCAAAGCACTGTAGAAAATAGCATCTTTTCTATTATTATAGTTATATAGTGAATCTACTATATTATACATTTTTATGGGTACACCTGTTTTTAGTATTAATATCGATATAACTGCAGTATATAAGTTTAGTATCACACCACCAAATGCAGATAATGATAATTTATTCAATTCTGACAGTTCATAGCCAAACATATAGTGACCAATAATAACATAAGTATATTCGGCACTCAAAATAACTAGTTGTGAGATAGCCACGATTGTTATTGCTTTGACAATTTTTCTATCCAAAAAGTGATAAGCAATAATAATCAAGAAAACAAAAGTAAAAATGAATTTTAATGATTTTGGTAAGAAAAAATTGAATATAGTTTCTATAAAACACATGAATAAAATCAGCTCACTAATATTTAATAAATTCCAGCCATGAAAAATGTCACACATTTTATTCCAGCAGTACATTGTACTTGCTAACAAAAATAACCCACTAGCAAAATATACAAACATATTAAGTATTAAATCCATTTACAACACCTCCCAGTTAAATCTGGTAGATACTAAATCAATGATATCTCCATTATCCATGGTAATTAGTCTTTGAGATTTATCTGCTTTGACTATTCTATTTTTATTAACACAACAGGCTCTATGAGTTTGAATAAAGTCGTTACCGACCATGTTCAAAAATTCTTTTAGACTGATGTTGGTTCTAATGTCAGAATAATCTGTTTTGATTAGTATTTTTCTGTCTTCGGTATCTCTGATGGCATAAAGAATATCGTCAGTAGATACGGTGTTGGTAACTGTTCCATTTTTAAACTTTAACATTTTCTTGGTTTTCAAAACTTTAAAGGCATCTATCAGGCTATTGAATAGTTTATTCTCACAGTCATCGAATTTATTTATAAATGCTAGAAATAGGGTAACTTCTTCTAATACCTTATAGCCTAGTTCTTGGTGGCTAGTTAGAAATATAATTATACTATTCATGTCATGGTTTCTAATTATTCTTGCGACATCAACACCTGATTTTGATGGTGTTTCTATATCTAAAATGTAGATTTTAGATGGCAAACTGGATTTTACGATGTTAATAAAGTCATCGTTATAGTCACTAAATTCATGAACTTTATATTCCACATCATTTTTCATCATATATTTTAAGATTACGTTATTAACCAAATCTCTATATTTTTTATCATCATCACATACAACAAAATTAATCATAATTAAACACTCCCTACTAAAATTATATAATCCTACTATTAGATAATATATCATAAATACGCATATTCTTAATAATAGTTAACAATAAATTAATATTATTTAAAATATGAAAAAATCAGGCTTTTATGTTTATAAAGGTCTGATTTTGTTTGTTTAAGTTTTTGAATGTAGCATTAGCGGCTTTTGGCCTCTTCTTTTACGTCTTTTGCATAGTCTTTTAGACTATCCCAAGCGTTACTGGCTTTTTCATAAGCACTGGCTCCTAGGTCAACTGCTTTATTATAAAGGTCATGCTTTTCTATGTAGTCTGAGCACTTTTCTTTTATTTCGGTCCACCTTGTGCTTATTTCTTCTTTGTAATTTGGCTCTACGGTGTTTATTATTTCTACGAAAGACATGCTCGCTGTGATCATATCAATTTTGTCATTATCTTCTAACTTATCAAAATCTTCTCCTATCATAAATTTATAAAGGACGTCAAAGTTCGTTACAGCATTTTGAACTTTTTGGGTCATTTCAGGAGTTTGCCTGATTTCGTCAGAACTTGTTTTTAGTTCCTGTGTAGTTTCCTTGATAATTTCTAAAGCGGTAAAGGCTGCGGATGCGTCGTCTTTTATTTCTGGGGTATTTTCTTTCGGTTCTTCATTTTGAGTTGTTTCTTCTTTTACAGTATTAGATGCACAACCAGAGAGGGCGAAACCTATTCCGATAGAGCCTGTGAGTGCTAAGAAAGTTCTTCTGTTATAATTTTGATTTTTCATTGTTTCAAGCATATTTATACAGTTATCTAATAAATTTAGATTTGTAATATAGTCTTTTGACATATGTATATCACCTCTACTACCTACTATTATATCATATTTTGTGGGACTATACTCCACCTATAATGTCCTTTTTTCTTAAATATAGTTTTCTTATGAAGTCAATAGGTACCACTAGGAAGGATAGTATGAGCATAAATTCAAATTGCCATAGGGTAAGACCATAGGTTCTAAACATATCGCCGCCATAATATATTAAACTTACTTGGACTATGATTATAAATATTATTACTAGCAAAAAGGCTTTGTTTTTTAAAATGTTTGATAAAAGGTTTAATCTATGCGTTCTAGCATTAAAACTATTAAATATACTTATGAATATAAATAGGCCGAAGAAGGCGGTAAGAAATGTTTTATCATTACCATAGACGTTATATATTGGTGAGAATTTTAAGAAAAAGATACATAGCAAGGCAGATAGGCCTCCTGTTATGAGGATTTCTCCTAGCATATATTTATTGATAATCATTTCGTTTTTTGTTTTGGGTTTTTCATGCATGTATTCTTTTAAGGCAGGTTCATAGGAGAAAGCAATTCCAGCGAGGGTATCCATTACCATGTTTATCCATAGCATTTGAATTACGGTAACTGGGGTATCTACCCCGATAAAAGGACCAATAATGGAGATACTTACGGCACAGAGGTTTACGGTTAATTGAAAGATTATGAATTTCCTAATGCTTTTGAATATTGTTCTGCCATATAGGATGGCATTTGATATAGATAAGAGGTTATCGTCTAGGATTATGATGTCACTGGCTTCTTTGGCAACTTCAGTCCCACTACCCATGGCGAAACCGACGTCGGCTTTTTTTAGTGCTGGTGCGTCGTTTACGCCATCACCAGTCATACCGACTACGTATCCCATTTCCCTAGATATTTTAACTAATCTACTTTTATCGTTTGGCAAGGCTCTAGCGATTACTTTAATATTTGATAAGATTTTTTTTAGGCCTTCATCACTTAATTTATTTAAGTCTTCACTACTTAAGACGAGGTCGTTATTACTTTTTATTAGACCGACTTCAGTCCCAATGGCTTTGGCGGTTTCTAGGTTATCGCCAGTTATCATTATGGTGTTTACACCAGCATTTTTTATTAGAGTTAAACCTTCTATGGCTGACGGTCTTACTTCGTCTTTGATATATACAAGTCCTACTAACGAAAGTCTATCAAATCGACTATATGAGTCTGCGGTGGCATACGCGAGTACTCTTATACCTTTTTTGGTTATTTCGTTTATTTGTTTTTTTAATTTTTGACTGTGGAAAAAGCCTTTTTTTATGTTACCTTCATAGTAATGGCTACATCTTTTTAGGATTACTTCTGGGGCACCTTTAATAAGGTTATATTCTTTGCCGTTATGTTTTACTTTTGAACACATGAATTTACGTTCACTAGAGAATGGTATTGTGTCTAGTTTGGTTATGTCCATTTTACCGGTGAAGAATTTTAAAAGAGCTCTATCGGTTATGTTGCCTCCGATGGCTTTACCTTCACTATAGGTACTGGCGTTATTACCAGTAAGGGAAAGTCTAACCATTTTATAGAATGGTTTATTTTTTTTCAGAGTCTCTTCGTCATAATAGGTTTTACCATTCGGGTCTACGATACCTACGACTTCTAAATGACCTTTGGTTATGGTTCCAGTTTTATCGGTAAATAAGATATTGATGTTACCGGCGGTTTCTATACCCATTAGTTTTCTTACTAAAACATTACTTTTTAACATGCGTTTCATATTTGATGATAGTACTAGGGTAATCATCATTGGCAAGCCTTCTGGGACGGCGACGACGATTATGGTTACACTTAAGGTAAGGGCGTGCAGAAGATAGGCAAACATTAGTGGAAAGTTACTTAGGGTGTTCATTATTAGTTCACTATCGAATTTATTATCTATTACAATGACGGAGAATAGGTAAGATAGGGTTACTAGGGCGGCACCAATGTATCCTAATTTACTTATTTGTCCGGCTAGGTGGGTCAGTCTAATTTTTAAGGGACTTGTGGGTTTTTTTTCGCTGGCTTCTTTGGCAAGGTTACCATATAGGGTATGGTCCCCTACTTTTTCTACTTCCATATATCCTTCACCGTTATATACTACGGATGAACGATAAAGGGCACTATCTCTTTTTTTGGTTATTTCTTTGGTTTCACCATTTAAATTGGATTCATTAACGGAGATAGTTCCTTTGATTAGTTTGCCGTCGGCTGGGATTTGGTCGCCTGCTTCTAGGTGAATTATATCTCCTACTACGACGTTTCCTATTTCTACTTCATCCAGTTTGTTATTTCTTATGACTTTGGTCATTATTTTTGAGGCATCTTCTTGAAGTTTATCAAAGGCTTTTTCACTGCCGTATTCGGAGATGCTTGAGATGAATGACGCTAAAAAGATGGCGATTACTATTCCTATGGTTTCGTACCAGTCAAAGTCTTGAAATAAGAATAATGTTTTTATGGCAAGGGCGATTAACAGTATTTTGATAATGGGGTCGCCAAGAGAAGCGATAAGTAGTTTTAAAAAATTATCACGCTCACTGACGGTTATTTGGTTATTTCCATATTTTTTTCTTGCTTTAATTACTTCATTTGTATCTAATCCTTTTTTCATAATGGGCCTCCTATAAAAAATTATTAGGTGGCGTTTAATTTAATAACTAAAATTAGTAAACAAAAAAAGACAAAAGAACACAGACTACATAGTAAGTTCTTTAGAAAAGAACTTTTTTATATTTCTATGAAATTTTTATCTTTTATTATATTATTTATCTTGTTTTATTAGAGTAAACTTTATTGTCTTCTAAAGTACGTTCTAACGCATTTACTATACTTCTATCTAGTTTAGGGTTTGCTTCGTCTGATAATTTATATAGTATATGCATAGCCTGATTATTGGTGTGTTTATCTTTTTTCTTTAATAATTCTGGTATTACGGTTAGACCATCTTCACTTTGGGTTATCATTTGTAATATTTTTTGAGTATTACCTATAATCGCACTATCTAATATTCTTCTCTTACTTTCTTCTATGCTTTTTTCGTTATTAAAACAAACGGTACTAGGATTTTCTATTTGAGCTTTGGTTACAATTAACGAAGATGCACCACAGTATTGTTTTATTTTTTCTAGCGTTTCATCATTCTTTTTGGTTAAGATTATATCAGGCTGATTTAATAATTCATTGCCTAATATATCTTCAATTTCTTTTTTTCTTGTACACTCAATCTATAAAAACCAATACGAAAGTTTGGGTTGAAATTTTGCGATAATTCATTATATTTCATATTTCTACCTGACTTTCTTTTATATTAGTCCTTCTTCTTTTAATAGGTTATAAATACATGAGTAACTTCTTTTGTTATAGAAGTGACAGAATTTTCTAATGCTGACGCTACTACGCTTATATAAATCTATGATATATTGTCTTTCTTTTTCGTCCATAACGTTAGAGGGGGTGCGATGTTTATTGCCATGTTCAAGTTTAACGGTACCGTCGATTACTTCTTGTTTTAGTTTTAGAATATATTTGGGGTGATATCCTGTGATGCATGCGATTTCGTTATATTCTAAGTATGTTTCGTTATTTAGTTTTTTTTGTATTAAGTCAACTGCTTGTTGTCTTTTATCAGTGGTATATTTCATATTTTCCCTCACCCTCTTTGTTACATTATACCACCAAGGGGGATAAATATTGTCAAAAAAAGACGAATTTTTACTTTTTCGCCTTATTTTTAGCCTGTTTTGTGGCTTTTTTATTTGTTTTTTGACTATTTTTAGGTTTTGGTGTAGTTTTAATTGTTTCTTTTTGGACTACACTTTTACTTTGCTTTTCTTCGCTATTTTTCTTTTCCTTTTTTATTTTGTAAATTTCTCTTACTATTACTAGTAGGCTGAAGAATACAAATATTAATAATAGAATTGTTACATCTTTGGTCAAGAAATTACTGTTGATGTTTACGAATGACTCTCTTAATAGATCAACTGAATAGGTCATTGGCATGAATGGATAGATTGCTTTATATAAAGCAGGTTCTGTTTCTATTGGGAATGTTCCACCACAAGACGCAAGTTGAAGTACAAGGAATACGATTGCGAGGAATTTACCAACGTCGCCAAATACGAATATTAGAAAGGTAATTATTGATAAGAATGCAGCAGATATTAGGATACAACTTCCGTAGTATAGGGTTAGATTTGTAACTTCAAAACCTAAACATGTTTTTAAGATGAAGCCTAATGCAATGGCTTGAACAGCTGCGAAGGCTGCATAACCAAGTAATCTAAATACACGGTGTTTGGTATCTCTGCCTAATATTTTAAATCTATTTTCAGGATCATAATATAATCCGATTAATACTAGTAACCCACCTATCCATAGTGATAGTGACATGAAGTATGGAGAGAAGAAGATACCATAGGTATTAACGTCTCCATAGCTATCGGTTTTGGTTGTTACGGCAGATGCGGTATGTTTATCTAGTCCGTCTAATTTATCGGTTTGTTCTTTGGTTTCGCTAATAGATTTATCTACTTCTTCTTTGGCTGTGTTTACACCGTCTTTTAGGGTATTTGTTCCATCGTTTAAGGCTGCGGCACCGCTATCTAATGAGGCAATACCGTTTGACACTTCTTTTGAACCACTACTTAAGGTATTTAGACCACTATTTAGACTACCAATACCGTCATATACGCTTTTTGAGTTATCTTTAAGTTGTCCTAGTCCGTTTGCGAGCGTGTCAATGCCATCTTTTAGGGCTGCGAGGTCAGATGTTTGTGAGTTTAATGTACCTAAACCTTCGTTTAGGCTTGCAGCACCATTATTTAGGTTATCTTTAGCAAGTTTAAGATATTGTTGTGCGGTTAACATGGTAACATTACCATTTGCATCTTTTACTGGATAGGTTTTGTTATTTACGAAAGCATTTGCAGCACTACATAATCCTGTTAGGTTAGCATCCATAGTAACGTTGTTTACAGTTAATACTGTACAATAGTTATTTAAATTCTCATATATAGTAAGAGCATTACTAACTGATGTAGTATATTCATCAAGTCCAGTTGCTAAAGTACTTGACCCTGCACTTAAGTTATTTACTCCACTTACTAATTCTGGCAAGGCATTTGTTTTTTCTTTTAGAAGAGCAGCTCCATTATAAGCATTATTAATGCCTTCATCAAATTTACCATATAAGGTATAGAGTTTAGCACTACCAGATAAAGCGGTAGTTACACCATTATCAAATGTATTATAACTATTTTTTAGGGTACTTGTTCCATTTTTTAAGGTAGTAGTACCATTATTTAATGTGGTTACACCCTCAGATATTGTACCGAGGCCGTCACTTATTTGTTGTGTTTTTTCTGGTACACTTTGAAGGTTAGATGTTAGTGTTCCAACTACTTCTTCGGTAACGCTTTTTTCTACTGTCATCTGTACTTCTTTCATGGCTGACGCTAGTATTTGTGACGCTAGATAGTTTGATTTAGTATTTGGTCTATATGTTATTGTTGCTTGTTTTTTATTTTTTTCACTGGCACTTAATAAGTCCTTGGTGAAATCATCTGGTATTTTTATTATTGCGTAGTATTTTTCATCTACTAGGCCGTCTTCAGCCTTTTCTGCGGATACCTCATCAAAATCAAAGGTATCATTTTTTAATAGTTCTTTGGTGAATTCGTCACCTTTACACTGGTTATCAACGCATTTATCTTCGTTTACGATCGCTACTGGAACATTATTTAATGAGTTATATGGGTCCCAGAAACCACCTAAATAAAATAGGCTATAAACTAGTGGTAATACGATAACTCCCACGATTATTATTAATCTTTTTTTAGTTATTTTATCCATATTATTCATCCCCCTGTTTGATAATACCTTCAGTTAATACTAAAGTTAACTGCGTGGAAATGGCTTTTTTATCAAGTTTTCCTTTCCATTCGAATTTTAAAGCAACATATACTTTATAGATGATAAAAGCGGTAATAGATGTGTCACACTTTTTTAAATAGCCATCTTTTATGGCAAGATCTAATTTTTCTTTGATACTTTTTACTACTTCTTCTGTGAATATTTCTAGGCAGTTACTGGTATACCTATTTTCTTTTTCAAAGGCGGATAGTAGTTTAGAATTTACTTGATAATCAAGAGTTGAAATCATCATTTCATGTAGTTTTGACGAGAAAGGTATATCTTTCTTATTGATGTCATCACATATTTTGTTGATGTTGTTTAACTCTTCATAGAGAAAATATTTTATTAGTTCGTCTTTATCTTTAAAATATGAATATATTGTTTTTTTAGTAACGTTTGCTTCTTTGGCAAGTTCGTCCATGCTTATACGATAGCCGTACTTGCTGAAAAGCTCTCTAGCTGTTTCAATTACTTTTTCTTTTTTACTCATAACACCACTTCCAATAAAAATACACTAATATACCAAAAAAGTATACCCGTATAGTATATGCTTTTAGTTTTCAAATGTCAACAATAAATTTCTTTTTTTATGAATTTTGGTGTGTTTTTGTTAATTTTTGACACTTTTTACACTCATAATACAGTGCTTTGTCTTTTACTTTGTAGTATAGGGTACTGCCGCAGCCCGAACAAGGGGTAGGATTTGCTTTTATGGTTACATTTTTATTTTCTAGCAGTTCTTCTACGAAAATGGAAGGATTTTGTTTATTTACTAGAAGATAGTTACTGTTTTTGGTTCTAGTTAGGGCAACATAAAATAATCTACGTTCTTCGGCATATGGGTATTCTTCTTTAAGTTCTGTGACGTATTTAAAGACGTCGTCTAACTCTACCCTACTTGGAAAGCCGTCTACTTTATTTATGAGATTTGTGATAATGACGCTGTCGCTTTCTAGTCCTTTGGATTTATGAACGGTTAGATATTTGATGTTTTGCTTTGACAATTTTATATCTTTTATGTCTTTATTATTTCTGCCTAGAAACATAACTGTGCCTTTAGGCAGGTCATATATAACTTTTTCTATTACTTCTTTTATATCTTTATCATAATAATAGATATTTATAGGAGATAAATTTTCTTTATCTGATGCAAGTTCCTTTTTTATTTGATGAGGATTTTTCATAATAAAGTTACCTGATATGTCTAATAGATTTTGACTATTTCTATATGTTTTATTTAAGAAAAAGGTTTCTGAATACGGGAAGTATGTTTTAAAATCTAAAAAGGGTTTTAAGTTTGAGCCTGTAAATTTATAAATACTTTGAAAATCATCACCTACCGCGATTATTTTAGCCCCTGTTTTGGCTTTTAGTGCTTTTAAAAGTTCGCATTTGGTGGGTGAGATGTCTTGGTATTCATCTACTATGATATATTTATATTTTTTTATATTTGCTGTTTTTATAGTGTCTAGGGCTAGGTTTATCATATCATTAAAATCAATTTTGTTTTGAGTAGACAGGTTATCGTTATAACGTTTATATATGTTTTTTGTAAGGGCTAAAAAGTTAGTTGTGGCTTTTCTTTTGGGAAGGTTTAATTCTCTACTAGCATCTTTTATAAAATAGTCAAAGTCCACTGAAGACATATTGTTTGATTTAAAAATGGTTATAAACCTATGTATTTTATTTTTTAGGTTTATATAAAGATTTGAGGCGAAGAAGATATGTTTTTGGAGAAGGTATATATCTTTATCGTTTTTGGTTAGGCCTTTATTATTAAATGATACGAAAATGTTTTGAGTATATAGTTTTAGGGTTTTATTATTAAAATACGTCATGCGGTGAATAATATCTTTTAGGCTATCATCTGTACTGCATATATATTTTATACCGTTATGCTTTAAGATGTTTAGACTTAATTTATGGAATGTAACGGCTTTAACGCCAAGTTTATGCTTTTTACATCTATCGTTTATGTTGTCGCAGGCGTCGTTTGTTAATGATAGACATAATATTTCACTTTGGGGGATTCCTTTTTTTACAAGATAGATAATTTTTCCGATAATGGTTAGGGTTTTACCTGTGCCAGCACCGGCGATTATTAGGGCGTCTTCGTCTTTAAGAATTATTTTTCTTTGTTCTTCATCTAGTGAATAACCATTAACGTTATCAAAAATGGGATTATTGATATTTTCTTGGATGAATTTTTGATTAGTATGTTTTACTTTTTTTAGGTATTTATGATATTTAAGGTAGTTAATAGGGAAAATATGTTTTTGATAAAGTTTTTGTTTTTCTTTATATATTTGCTCTTTTGATATGTACAAAAAAATCACCTCCATAGTTAATATACTATATAAGTGATTAAATTTCTTCTTTTATAAGGTAAAAACTGAATTTCCCAAATTCATAAATATGTAAATGGTGCTGACGATGGCGCCGCTGGCGAAAGCGATTATTAGGCCAAATATAATGTTGGTGGCAAAACCATTGTTGCTCATGCCTGGGTAACTACTATGGTCTACTCTTTGGGCTTGGGCACTTTTGGTATAACTTTTTCCTGCGGAGTTACTACTACTTACGGTATTTGTGTTCGTCATTTCGTTACCATATTCGCTGAATACTTCTTTTAAGCCTTTTAGTTCTTCTAAATTAAGTTTATCAATACTTAAGTCAGTTATTGGTTTTGTTTCTTCTAATTCATCCTTTTTTTCTATTCCATCCATGAACTATCCCTCTATTCTATTTGTATTATATCACAGGCCTTTAAAATTAACAATATGGTGTGTAAAGTATTAGTCTACAAAGTTTTTTATGATGTTTTTGGCGGCTTCTCTTCCGGTTCTAGCGGCCCAAGCGACAGAGGCTATGGTTTTTGTTACGTCGCCGCCTGCGTATATTTGGTCATTGCTTGTTTTATATGTGTTATCTATTTTGATTTTATTATTATCTAGTTCTAATCCTAGGTTTTGCACTATGTCTTCAGTTTTTGAGCCAATAGCCATTACGACGTAGTTACATTTTAGTGAGAAGTCGCTACCGACTATTTCTTCTGGGGCTGGTCTACCGTTTTCTACTGGTACTAGTTTGTTTTTGGTACAGTGGATGCTTGCAACTTTATTTTGGCCTTTTATTTCTTTTATGTTCGTTTTAAATTGGAATACTATGCCGTCTTTTTTGGCAGCTTCGATTTCTTTACTATCGGCGGACATATCTTTTTCATCCCTACGATAGACGATTGTGACGTTTTTGGCGCCAAGTCTTTTTATGGTACGTGCTATATCCATGGCAACGTTTCCACCGCCTGATACGATGACTGTTTTATTTTTATATTTAGGATGATTTTTATATTCTAGTAGTTCGTTACCACTATAAACGCCTTCTAGGTTTTCGCCTTTAATATTCATTTTAGCACCTATGTTGGCACCTATACCGATGAATATTTTATCGTATTCTTGTTTTAGGGTCTTTAAGTTTATGTTTTCACCTAGTGTCATGTTGTATTTTACTTCGATAGGAAGGCCTAGTATTTTGTTTATGGTGTTTTTTAGTGTATCTTTTTTTAGTCTAAAGTCTGGTATACCGTGTTTAAGCAAGCCTCCTAGGTAATCATGCTTTTCATATATTGTTACGTCTATGCCATTCATAGCTAGGAAAGCTGCACAGGTTAGTCCGGCTGGGCCGCCCCCTATTACGGCGACTTTTTTATTTATTTTTTTATTTTTAGGGAGTGTCCATTCATTTTTTATGGACATATCGCCGATGAAGGCTTCTAGGTGCCCTATTTTTACAGGATGCTCTTTTGTGTTTCTAGCACAGCCGCCTTCACACTGCCTTGAATGCGGGCATATTCTACCGCATATGGCAGGAAGCACTGTGGATGCACAAAGGATTTCATAGGCTTTTTTATATTCTTTATTTTTTATTTGTTTAATAAAGCCTGGTATATCATTTTGAAGTGGACACGCAAATTTACAGTGTGGCATTTCACACTGCATACACTTACTAGCCCATGCTTCTACCCATTCTATTTTTCCCATACGCCACTTCCTATTCTAACCATAATTATAGCATGGATAGTTTTTTATGTAAATTGTTATATGGCAATCGCACAAAACTCTGAATTTAACAAAAATATAGTCAAAATTTATTGATAAGATTTTAAAATCATCACTATTATCATATGAATTTCCGGTTTTCAGAAATTAAATCAAAACCGTTGCATTTAAATACTATACTATGTTATTATGGCTTCAGATATTTGATAGTTAGATGGCTGCCAAACTCTTTTTTTATTGAGGAAGGTGGTATGATGACAAAGAAGGATTTTTTAATCTCCGTTTTGGTCTTTATGATTTTTCTTTTAATAGCACTACTTTTTATAGTTTTGATATAAAGAAAACACCATCTAACTCTGGCTTGAATTAGATGGTACAAACATTTTTTGGCAACATCTGACGCAGAAATATCAAATGTTCCTCTTTTTATTTTATGAGGAAATCCTCATCTGTATACATTTTAACATATTAATTTGAAATTAACAAATTAAAGTCGACAAACACAGAAAAACAATTTTGATAATTTTTATACGACTACCTTACTCAATTTGACAAGAATAGTATAACAAGTATAATATTGATATTCGAAAGGAATGTGATATATTTAAATGGAAAATACGATAAATGAAACTGAATATGCGAAAACATTTAGAATGAATTATGAAAATAGTGTTAAGGCTCCTTGGGTGCTGCTCAGTTTACTTACAAGGGCTAAAAAATATAATAAACTGGATGAAGTACCTATGGATATATTAAAGGAGATTAGTATTATTATCGATACTAAAGGTACGTATATTGATAAAATGGATTTTAATAGAATCATGGAAGTGAATGAAACCATAACGAGGTCTTTGGAAGAAAGTGAATTTGCTAAAAAGTTTAGGGAAGAATATGAAAATAGTAATAAGGCTCCTTGGCTATTATTGCTTATGCTGACAAAAGCACAAAGAGCGGGCAAATTTAATGAAATTCCTTTTGATATATTAAGTGAAATTAGTAATATTATATATAACGAGGGTACAGAGCTTGATAAAATTGATTTTGCAAGAATTACTAATATTAACCAAACTATAACTGCTCAAGAGGAAGAAAAAATGTATAATAATGAAAATGAATTTGCAAAGGCATTTAGAAAATCTTATGAAAAAAGTATTAAGAAGCCTTTTGTAATAATTGTTATGCTTAAATGTGCTCAAAAAAGAGATAAACTTGATGAGGTACCTGCGGATATATTTAAGGATATGTGTGATATTATATCTACAAAGGGTAATGATATTGATAAAAATGAATTTAACAAACTAATTAGTGGTGAGAATGATAAAGATATAACTGCTTGTGGTGATTCTTATCCGACTATGCCTACTTCTGATGTTTGTGTAGATGCGAAAACGTACAGAAAGACTATTAATTAATTTTAAAAAGACCTAAAGTGGTCTTTTTGTGTTTAACCTAAACTAAGACATTAAAGTCTTTCTGATTTGAATACGAATAGTTTATTGGTTACATAGTTATACATAAACATGATTAGGGTACATATTACTTTGGCCCACATGTTGCCGATGTCAAAATGGGTGATTAGGAAGCCAAGGACGGCGGAGTCTATGGGGAAGCCTATTACTCTTACGATTATGAATGATACTCCTTGGGTCAGTTTGTTTTTTCCCAGTTTTGGTTTGGAGTTAAATACCATTCGGTCGCCAAAGTAGAGCAAGGTAAATGATATTGTGTAAGATACGAAGTTGGCGATTAGGTAGTTCCCGTTGGTAAGTTTATCGGTTATGAAAAATAATATAAATAGTATTATTGTACATATTATGGATACTATGGAATACCAAATGAATTGTTTATTTTTGTCATACAATTTTTCTAGTTTGCTTTTTCTTTTGAATAGTTTACGCAGAGGTTTTAAGATCATTTTATTTTCCTAGGTTATTATATATATCGTCATGGTCTAGTCTAGGAGTTAATATTTCATAGCCGTCTTTGGTTATGAGGATGGTATGTTCATAGTGGGCGGCTGGGGCACCGTCGTCTGTTTTAATGGTCCAGTCGTCATCTAGCATATAGATATCGGCGGTACCTAGGTTGAGCATTGGCTCGATACATATTACCATACCCTCTTTTAGTCTAGGACCAGTGCCAGCTTTACCATAGTTTGGAATGTCTGGGTCTTCGTGCATATCTATACCAATTCCGTGACCACATAATTCTTTAACTACGCCCAGTTTATGTTTTTTTGCATAGTTTTCCACAGCGTTACTGATGTCGCCTATTCTATTACCTGGTTTTACCATTTTAATTCCTTCATATAAGGCTTTTTCTGTATGTTCCATAAGGTATTTCTTTTTTTCGCTGATGTCTCCAACGGCATAGGTCCAAGCGGCATCACCTTGATAACCTTTATAGCCAATTACCATATCAATGGTTATTATGTCGCCGTTTTTTAGTTTTCTATTACTTGGGATACCATGAACGACTTCGTCATTGATGCTTGTACATAGGGTGGCGGGAAAGCCTTCATATCCTAGGCATGATGGGGTTGCGTCATGTTTTTTTATGAAGTCATACGCAAGTTTATCTAGTTCTTTAGTTGTTATTCCTGGCTTTATATATGGTTTTAAATATTGATGTGTTAAGGACACTAGTTTACCAGCGTGTCTCATCAATTCTATTTCATCTTTACTTTTTATAGTAATCATAAAATCCTTCTTTCTGCCTGTTATTATATCATGTATTATTTTAGATGTAAATCTAATTAGATATGAAAGCATTTTCACATTTGCGTGTATTAGTAAAGTTTTACATAGTAATGAAACGGTGACAAAAGAAAAAAGACCAGTTGGTCTTAGTTATTTAAGTTATCTTTTAAAGCAGTTCCAGCCTTAAAACTTACTGACTTACTAGCAGCAATTTGAATAGCTTCACCTGTTTGTGGATTTCTACCAGTTCTTGCGGCTCTTTCTGAAACTTTAAAAACTCCAAATCCTGCAACTGAAACTTTTTCTCCGTCTGCTAATTCAGATTTGAATAAATCAAAAGTAGCGTTGAAAACTCTTTCAGCATCTGCTTTAGAAACGCCAGCGTTTTCAGCAATAGTCTCGATCATTTCTGATTTTTTCATTTATGTTTCACCTCATTTTCTGATATCATTATAACATAATTTTCTGATATTGTTTACTTTATTGTAAAATATTTACAATTTTTAACCAAAGTTTAGGGGAATTTTGGTAATAATTACGTTTTTTTTGTAATACTCTAAATAATTTAACTATTTTGATGTATATTTACTAAAAAACTGTGCTATCATATAGACACTGGAGGGGTTAGTTATGAAGGTGAAATTTAAGGTTATAGTGATTTTGTTTGTTATTTTATTATTGGCACTTGGTACTTTTTTATACATGAGGTGTTACAAGGAAAATATCAAGTTTGCGGATGATTTATCTTTTGAGGTTTATTCTGATGTGATGGTTAAGGATTTGGTACTGTCTGATTTAAAGGTTTATGATAAGAAAGTTGACACTTCTACAACTGGTAAGAAGACCCTTAGTTTTACTTATCAAAACAGATATGGTTACAAACAAACGGGAAAGATTAGTATTGGTGTAGTCGACACGGAAAAGCCACATATTGTGCTTAATAATGAGATTTCTATGGTACGTGGAAGTGATATACAGCTAAAAGACAGGATTATGTGCATTGATAATTATGATGATGAGGTGTCTATTAAGATAGAGGGCGACTACGACATGGACAGCGTGGGAAGGTATGCACTTAGTATCCATGCGAGTGATAAGTCTGGAAATGTGGCGAGTCAAAATTTTACTTTAAACGTTTACGAAAGGACGCAGGGAGGCGGTGCTGGTAAGGCTGATACTGATGATGACTATACTTTATTTAGTGATGTGATTTCTAAATATAAAAATGATGAGACAATGGTTGGTGCAGATATTTCGGCGTGGCAAAAGGACGTTAATTTTGGTGCGATGAAGGATGCAGGGGTAGATTTTGTTTTTGTTAGGGCTGCGGTGCAGAGTAATAAGGGTGATGATTTGTCGCTTGATGCTTATTTTGACAGGAATATGAAGGGTGCTAACGAGGCAGGAATTGATGCGGGCATTTATGTGTTTTCAAAGGCCGCTAATAAGGAAGAGGCTATAAGGCAGGCCAAGTTTATTTTGAAGAAGGTTAAGAAGTATGAGGTTAAACTACCGATTGTGTTTGATTGGGAGAATTGGAGTGATTACAATACGTATCATTTAAGCAGGTATCATTTAAATGAGATTGCAAAGGCTTTTATTAAGAAGGTGAATGATGCTGGATATGAAGGGATGATTTATGGCAGTGATAATTATTTGAAGTGGGCGTTTGATGACAAGTATGATAATGTTTGGGTAGCCCGCTATGGGAAAGCGCCTAGTTACGAGGGGGTTGATTACTGGCAAGTGTGTGATGACGGGAAGGTACCTGGGATTGATACGAATGCGGATATTGATGTGTATTACAAGAAATAAAATAAGGTAATATAGTGCTGGAGGGGACAAAAATGGTTGGTGACGACAAAAAAACATCATGTGATGTTTTAGTGAAGTTCTTTGCAGACGCCTTCGGCGGGTTTGTAGAAGCAGTGGTTTTTATATTTACCTGCAAGATCTTGGTCCCACCATGTGTCTTTACAGGCGTTACCACTACCTGGAGCATAAAACCACAGGGCATTGGTGGCAGGGTAATAGTATTCTCCTCTTATTACTCTATCAGCAAGACCCTTTTCTAATGTGGTTGGGCTACTATAATAAAGGGAACTATTTACGCCAGAGAAGCCGCCTGGAGACTGATTTATGACTTTGGCTAGAGTGGTTATGTTTTTAAACGTTAAGCAGTTGGCGATTGCTCTATTTACGACGACGTTGCCGACCATAAGCATACCAAGGTTGCCTTCTCCTAGGGCTTCTGCTCTCATTAATCTTGCTAGCATGTCTCTTTCTGATGTTGTATATTGTACAATACTCATATGATCACCTAGAATAATATATGAAAATGGCAAAAATTGTTGAATAAATTTGGGTGGTATGGTATAATTGAGAAGTCGTAGGGACATAATTCAGTGGTAGAATGATGGTCTCCAAAACCATTCACGAGGGTTCGAGTCCTTCTGTCCCTGCCATTTGACTATTTATTCGGATTATTTCGGATTTTGATATAACTAGGCCTTAATTATGAGGCTTTTTTATTTATATAAAATGGTAATGCTAAAACTGTGGGACTTACTGGATAGGCTTTTATATTTTAATTTAGGGTTATTTTGTACCTGTCCAATTTATTGTGGCGTTTGTGGCACCCCATGGGGCACCTGCAATAGCATTTTCTTTTCTGTTTATGTTTATGGTAATGTTGTCATCTTCATCAAATACATAAGTTTCAATTTCTCTTATTGAACTTGGTATATTATAAATAGTGGCTTTGGCTTGGTGGAATGCATCTCTTTTAATTATTTCTATACTATCTGGTAAGTTTATTGTTCCTACATTTGCAAAACGAAATGACATATATTGTAGTGTTTTAACACCAGAGGGGACATTTAGCACGTCAACCCATTTTCTTGTGGCATATGAATTTATACTTGTGTAGTCGATGCTGCCATCTTCGTTTTTATTATATATAATAGCATTTTCAGGCTCTAGACTATTAAGTGAAAAGGCTCCACTTTCATATTTGATGTTATCAAGCACGGGTATATAGGTTAGGTAATTTTTCAGGAAAGCACCTTCGTTAATTTTTTTTAGGGACGCGGGAAAGGTAATGGTTGTTAGCAGATTTTTATGGAAGGCTTCTGCACCTATTTCTTCTACACCGGTACCTAGGTTTAGTTCTGATATTGAATTGCCGCTGAATGACCATGCACCGATATAGGTTATGGTGTCTGGGATAGTTACTTTGGTAATTGATTTGTGGTCAAAAGACTTTTGTTTCTTCCAATATGTATCTCCGATTTTGGTAACTGTTTTGCCTTTTATGGTTGAGGGGATGTTTACTTCCCTACCGCAGGTTTTGTCATAATCAGTTATAGTTACTGTGCCGTCCTCATTGTCTGATGTTTCATAACATTTATCAGATACTTTATAGACATTACCTCTAGCACTCATATTAATATTCGTATTAAAGACGGCATATCCAATAGATAAACATAACAATACTATAAATAAACTTATTACAATTATTTTTCTTTGTCTCTTTAACTCTCTTCTATGTAGTCTTTTTCTATGTCTCATTTTATTACCTCCACTAAAATGAACGTATAACAGCATATTATACGTTACAAATTTAATAAAAATATTACTTTTTGTATAAACAAATTGATTAACAGATACTCAAAAATACCCTTTTTATAGCAAAAAATTATCGTAAAATATGCTGTTATACGATAATCTTTGTTTATAAATTTTCTAGTATAAGGTCGAATATGTCTTACTAGAATATTATTTTTCGTTTTTTAATTCTTTAATCTCTTCTTTAGAAAGATTTGTATATTTGGTAATGGTGTCTATTGGTAGTTTATCTTTAAGCATTTTTCTGGCGGTTTCAAGTCTAGCATTTTTGTCCCCAATCTCCTTACCTTCAGCTCGTCCTTCGTCCTTACCATTGGCAAAATAAGTATTTCGAGTTTTCTCTTCATCTTCCTCTTTCGACATAAATTCTATGAAGTCAGAATCATTATTAATTTCTTTTACACTCTCTAAAAATTCCTTCATAATCTTATCTCCATTCGCACTTAATCTTTCTAATTCTTCTTTATTTAATGCAAGCATCGCTACATGGAAGTACTTGCTTTTACCATTATTATACCATGACCTAAGTATTTTAGACCCATTAAATTCTATTATCTTGAATTTCGTTGAATACTCAAGGCCTGTTTCCTTGTCGGTAAGAACGTATATGGCTTTTGCTTGGTAGTAATCTGGTAAACCATAAGTGAAATTTATGAGTATTACTTCATCTACATTTTTATAATCATCTCCAGCTTTTATAGTGTTAGAGAAAAGAGTACAAAGATATAAAAGACCTTTTTCGTGCTGGCCATCATAAAAAGATGAGTTCATTTCTAAAATCGCGTGTCTACCACCTTCTAAAGTAGCCATAACATCTACTCTTTGCTTTTTTGCCCACACACTTTTATATGGTAACTCCAAAATATTAGAGTTTATTACATTCACTTCCTCTTCCATGGACATATCTAAATAGAATTTTAATAAGTTTTTTCTGCCTACAAACATGGCCTTAAATACAGAATCCGCTAGAGGTTTATAGAATACTGTTCCGTCTGGCAACACCTCCTTTATTTTAATGTTTTTTGTATCCATTTTTTTCACATTATCCATAATCTTTTTTTCCTCCTTTCAAAAAATGAATACAGTCCCTTTTATTCAGAGGACATACTTTTCCCCTCATTAGTAATATACTGTGTTTATTCGCAAATTTCTTTTTTTATTTTGAAATTTTTTCACTTTTTTGCATCCTGACTTATATTTTAGATATTTCTACTTTTGGTGTAGTTAACAAAAAAACATCAGATTTATGTCTCTAATGTCTTATTATAAAAATATGTTTAATTATCTCCAGTCCAATTTACTGTAGCATTTGTGGCACCCCATGGGGCACCCTCGATAGCACTTTCTTTTCTGTTGATGTTTATAGTTTGGATATTTTGGTTTCCATCACCACTAAAGGCAGTTGATGATATTATTTTAATCCCACTACCTATATTTATTGTTTTTAAATTTGCATTAACACTTATAGCGGTCGATTGTATTTCTTCTACTGTGTCCGGAATATTTAATTCGGTTAAATCGTTTAAATAATATAAACTATGCCAGCCCAATACTTTTATATTGCTTGGTAATTCTATATTATTTATATTTCTGTTTCCATACGAATTTAACTTTTCGTAATTTATACTACCGTCTTTATTTCTATCATAAATATACAAATTATCTTTATCCATTAAATTAGCATTGAATGAGCCATTTCCTAAAGAGGTTACACTATTTGGTATTTGTATTGTTTTTAGGTTATTATGAGAAAAGGTTTCATATCCAATGATAGTTAATCCATCATTTAAAGTTAGACTTGATATTTGGTTAAAAGCAAATGCTTGCCAGTTAATTGTTTTGACACTACTTGGGATAACCACTTTAGTGAGCTTGTTTCCAAAAAATGATATTACTCCTATATATGTTATTGTATCAGGGAAAATGACAGTTTCAATTTTCTTTTCAGTAAAGGGGTCATTATTATCATAAGTACCATTTATTTTAGTTGATGTACCATCTCCTATTTTAGTTATTGTTAAGTTATTTATTTTGCTCGGTATGTTTACTTTTGTTCCACAAGTACTTGCATCATAATCGGTTATAGTACCTGTTCCGTCTCCATTATCGGATACGGTAAAACAACTACTAGGTGTTCTACTTATATTTCCTTTGGCACTTAAATTTATATTTGTACTAAAGGCGGCATACCCCACACTCAAGCAAACCATTATGATGAATAAGCTTAATGTAATTATTCTTTTTTGTTTGTTATATTTTCTTCGCCTATGTTTTCTTCTCATAAAATGTGCCAACCTTTCTACTATGGTTAACATATAACTGCTAGTTATACGTTAATTATGAGGCGTTCATATATTAAAAATTACTTTAGTTTGAAAATAACTAGAGTGATTTTTTGATTAATTAGTTCCTGTCCAATTTACGTTGACATTGGTGGCACCCCATGGGGCACCTGCAATAGCATTTTCTTTTCTGTTTATGTTAATTGTTAGAGTATCTTGATTTCCAATGCCATAAAAAGCATTGCTTTCTATTTCTTTTATACCGCTGCCGATGTTGACGGTTGTTAAGTTTTTATTATTGTATGCAAACTGATTATCAAGTTTTTCTATTGTGTCTGGAATATTTAATTCGGTTAAGTTATCTATAAAATATAGGCTTTGTCCACCTAATACTTTAATATTACTTGGAAATGTAATATTATTATTTCTTCTATTCCCATAAGAATTTAGCGTTGTATAATCAATACTTCCGTCTATATTTTTATTATAAATATAAACATTTTCGCCTTCTATCAAGTTAGAATTAAATGCTCCAACATCCATTGAAGTTACACTATTCGGTATTCTTATTGTTTTTAAATTATTGTGGGAAAATGCTTCGGAACCTATTGTTGTTAAACCTTCATTTAAGGTAAGATCTTCAATACTATTAAATGCGAATGCTTGATGTCTAATTACTTTAACACTACTTGGTATGGTTACCTTGGTAAGTTTATTTCCAAAAAAAGCAATTTCCCCTATATATGTCATAGTACCTGGAAAAATAACGGATGTAATATTTTTTTGTGTAAATGGTCCATTATTATAACGCTGACCATCTATTAACTTTGAACTTCCATCTCCTATTTTGGTTATTGTTAAATTATTTATGTTATTTGGTATGATTACTTTTGTTCCACATGTATTAACGTCATAATCAGTTATAGTGCCTGTACCGTCTCCGTTATCAGAAACCGTGAAACAACTACTAGGTGTTGTACTTATATTACCTTTGGCATTTAAATTTATTCCTGTGGAAAAGGCAGCATAACCTATACTTAAAGAAGTTATTATGAGGAATAAACTTATTATAATTATTCTTTTTTGTTTATTATATTTTCTTTGCCTATGTTTTTTTCTCATAATATCCCTACTTTTCAAGAATAATTATACGTCACGTTTCGTGGTATGTCAAGACAAAAATGCCACAGTATGCAACAATAAATGTGGTGATTATATGATTGGTAAAGCAATAAAGTATATAAGAAACAAGGCTGGATATACTCAAGAAGAACTTGGAAGGCTTGCTAGTATAAATAGGACTACACTGGGTAATTATGAAACTGAATTTAGACAACCAACTTTTGATATGATTGAGGAATTAGTGAATAAATGTGGGTATGATATATATTTTGTTAACAGAAAAACGCGTGAAAAATTCAAAGCAAAAGACCTTAAACGTAAAGATGTTTAGAGTCTTTTTTTTTATTATGGTAATAAGCGATGCGATAAAAAGTGTTACTAAAGGTATACATTAGATATTATTAAAATACTGTGTGAAGGTGTAGTTATAAAATAAAAATAAACCATAGTTGGTTATGATTTATTTTTGTATAGGTAGCATTCTTTATCGTGGGAATAGATTATGCCTATGGCCTGCAGGTAAGAGTATATTATGGTACTGCCAGTAAATTTCATACCTCTTTTGATGAGATCTTTAGATATGGCGTCTGACAGTGGCGAGGTTATTTTGTCTATTTCATACACTGTTTGCCCTTTTGTAAATGTGGTTAGATAATTATAGAAAGAGCCATATTCTTTTTGAATGTTTTTAAATATTTTAGTATTATTGATGCTGGCTTTTATTTTTAGTTTGTTTCTAATAATATCTTTGTTTTGGGCAAGTTCTTCTATTTTTTTATTATCATACGTGCATATTTTATCAATGTCAAAATTATCATAGGCTTTTATGAAGGCGTCTCTTTTATTTAGGACACATTCCCATGAGAGGCCGGCCTGAAACGATTCTAAGATAAGCATTTCTAGTAGGTAGTTATCGTTTGTATTTAGTTTGCACCATTCGTTATCGTGGTATTCTATGTATTTTTGATTATTTGGGTTACACCATTTACATCTTTTCATAGGGCAGTTCCTTTTGTGGGAATGGTAAATTTTGACATGTCATTCTTTTCTATTTCTAGTAGTTTTACTTTGTTTTGGATGCCTCCACCGTAACCGGTTAGACTACTATTTTTGCCTACTACTCTATGGCAGGGGATTATGATACATATTGGGTTCCAGCCGACTGCACCTCCGACGGCCTGGGCTGACATTTGTTTTATTCCTTTAGAGGTGGCGATTTCATCTGCGATATCTTTATAGGTCACGACTTTTCCATAAGGTATTTTATTCATGATGTTTATTACTTGTTCTCTAAAGGGTGTTAGGTTTTCTATTTTATATTTTGGGGTAAAGTCTGGTTTTTTACCGCTGAAGTATATATCTAACCATTTTTTGGTTTTTTCAAAGATTGGTAGGTCTTTATTTACATATTTTCCTTGATTTTTTTTGTCATCTTTACTACCTTCGAACCAGAGACCTGTTAGGTATATGCCGTCACTTTTCATACGCATTAGTCCTAATGGCGAGTTATAGGTTTTTGTATACATTTTATCACTTCCTATTAATATTTTACCATAATGCAAATTAAAAGGAGCAAGTTATTTTGCTCCTTTATTATTTTCTTTCGATTTCTACCATTTCGTAGCATTCGATGATGTCGCCTTGTTTTATATCGCTGAAGTTTTCAATGGTTATTCCACATTCTAGTCCTTTTTTGACTTCTTTGACGCTATCTTTTTCTCTTTGAAGTGATCCGATGTTACCATCATAGATTACTACACCATCTCTGATTATTCTAGCCTGTGATGTTCTTTTGATTACTCCGTCTACTACTAGAGAACCTGCGATGTTACCGATTTTAGAGAATTTGAATAGTTGTTTTATTTCGGCTGAACCTAGTATTTTTTCTTCGTATTCTGGGTCTAGCATACCTTTCATGGCAGCTTCTATTTCTTCTACTACTTTATATATTATATTATAAAGTCTGATGTCAACGCCTTGTTCTTCAGCTTTATCTTTGATTGCTTTGGTAGGTCTTACGTTGAAACCGATGATTATGGCGTTTGAAGCTTTGGCAAGTACGATATCACTTTCGGTTATACCGCCTACACTACTTCGGATGACTTTTACTTTAACGCCTTCAACTTCGATTTTTTGTAGGGAGTTTTTAACAGCTTCTGCACTACCGTTGACGTCAGCTTTGACTATGATGTTTATTTCTTTTAGTCCATCTCCTATTTTTGAGAATAGGGCATCCAATGATATTGATGCGTTTTTATGATTATTTTTTTGACGCTCTTTGAGTTTTCTTTCTTCAGCAATTTTACGGGCTTCTTTTTCGGATTCGAAGGCCATAAATCTATCACCTGCGGATGGTACTTCGTTTAGTCCTGTTATTTCGACAGGCATTGATGGTTTTGCTTCGGTGATTTCTTCACCTTTATCATTTTTCATTATTCTGATTTTACCGTAAGCAGTTCCGACTACGACTGGGTCACCTATTCTTAAGGTTCCGTTTTGGATTAGTACGGTTACTATTGGTCCTACATGTTTATTTAACCTAGATTCTACGACTGACCCTATGGCGTATCTATTTGGATTTGCTTTATATTCTTCCATTTCAGCGATTAGGTGTATATTTTCTAGAAGTTCTTTTATTCCATCACCAGTTGCTGCGGATATTTTATTGAATAGGGTATCGCCGCCCCATTCTTCTGGCATTAGGCCATATTCTGATAGTTCTGTCATTACTCTTTCTGGATTGGCTTCAGGTTTATCCATTTTATTAATTGCGACTATTATAGGCACTCCAGCGGCTTTAGCATGGTCTATTGCTTCTTTGGTTTGGGGCATTACTCCGTCATCTGCGGCGACTATGATTATTACGATGTCAGTTATGCTGGCACCTCTGGCACGCATTTCTGTGAAAGCGGCGTGGCCTGGGGTATCGATGAAGGTTATTGGTTTTCCTTCACTTGTTACTTGGTAGGCTGATATGGCCTGGGTAATACCTCCGGCTTCTCCTCCTGCGACGTTGGTTTTTCTAATTGCGTCTAGTAGGGTTGTTTTACCATGATCAACGTGTCCCATGATTGTTACTACTGGAGCACGACTTTCTAGGTCTTTTTCATCGTCTATTATTTCGTAACTTTCAAAGTTGGTTACGTCGGTTGTTTCTTCTTTTTTTAGGGTTTTATGATAATCATCTACTAGTATTTCAGCATTTTCAAAAGAGATAGCACTATTGATATTGACCATTAGTCCTAGTGCAAATAGTTTTTTGATGATTTCTGCGGCAGGAACTTTTAGTTCGTCTGCGAGCATTCCTATGGTCATGTTTTCTTTATATAGTACGATGTTTTCGTTTGATGCGACAGCAGTGTTGCTTTGCAATTTCTCTTTGTTTTTGTACATTTCTTTTTTCTTTTTAGCAAAATCTTTTTGTGTAGTTTGCTTATCTTTTTTAACCTTTTTGGCTTTTGTTTGATTTTTAGGTTTGATTATTTTTTCTTCGTATGCTTCTTCTATCTCTTCGTCTGTTTCGATGTTGTTATCAAGTATAACGATTGCATCTTCGTCAAGTATATCGTCTTCTGTTTTGGCATTTATGTTTAATTCGCTACATTTACTCAGTATATATTCTACTGTTCTATTTACGTCTTCGGCGTATTCTAATACACTCATCATATTATGCACCTCCATTATAAAATTGTTTTTAGTTCTTCGAATACTTCATCAGGTACTTTTTGTTCTAACATTCTATCTAGTACTTTGGTTTTTTTTGCTTTTTCAAAGACTTCTAGATCTTTTTTTAGGTATGCTCCACGCCCATTTAGTTTTCCGGTTTCGTCGACTTTTATCCCGTCTTCTGTTCTTACTATTCTTATGAGTTCTTTTTTTGGATATTTTTCTCTTGTTACTACACACATACGCATTGGAATTTTTCTGGTTTTCATGCTATTCCTCTACTATGTTTATTCCAAGTTCTTTGGCTTCTTCTATTGTTTTGATATCTAGTTTATAGTGTGTTAGTTTAGATGCTAGTCTGACATTTTGACCTTTTTTACCGATTGCAAGTGAAAGATTTGCTTTGTCGACGACCACTAGAGCTTCTTTTTTCTTTTCGTCGGTAATAAAGACGTGAAGGTCTTTGGCAGGACTTAAGGCGTTTTCGATAAATCTTGCTTCTTCTTTATTATATGGTACTATGTCTATTTTTTCGCCATTTAGTTCTTCTATTATTCTATTTATTCTACTACCACGTTCTCCGATACAAGCACCGACTGGGTCGACGTTTGGATTTTCTGAATATACGGCAATTTTGGTTCTACTGCCGGCGTCTCTTGCGACGCTATAGACAAGGATTATACCTTCGTTTATTTCTGGTATTTCTAGTTCAAATAATCTTTTTACAAAACCATAATGTCTACGTGATAATAATATTAATGAACCTTTTGAACTATTATCTATTTTGGTAATGTAGACTTTGATGCTTGAACTCATTTTGATTTTTTCACCTGGTATTATTTCTGTTTTAGGCAATATTCCTTGGGCTCTACCTAAATTTATATAGTAGTTTCTTTCGTCTTCTAGTTCAGCTGTACCGACAACCATTTCGTCTTGTTTATCTTCATATTCGTCTTTTATTAGTTGCCTTTCGGCTTCTCTGATTTTTTGAACTACTACTTGTTTTGCGGTTGCGGCGGCGACACGTCCAAAGTCTTTTGGTGTAACTTCTTTTTCTATTCTCTCACCTATTTGGATGTCTGGTACTATTTTACGTGCTTCTTCTAAGGTGATATGAATTCGATCGTCATAGTAGAAGTCTTTTTCAACTTCTTCTTCATTTCCTTCTTCGTCGGTAACGATTTCGGTTTCCAGTTTTCCTTCTTCTTTTTCCCATTCTTCTGAATATACTACTGTTTTATACGAGAATATTTTTATGTCACCTGTTTCTCTATTTATATCTACTCTTACGTTTGATAGTGAGTGATAGTTCTTTTTATATGCAGATGTAAGTGCGAGTTCCATTGCTTCAAATATTGTATCTAGGTCAATTCCTTTTTCTTTTGATAAACTATTTGCGGCTTTTAAAAATGCTGTACCATCCATATTATTCGCTTCCTTTCTCTTTTGAACAAACATCTAGGACATAACTTTCTTTGATTATGTCTTCTTTGTCTAATATTGGATTTATTATTTTGTTTACTTTTAAGCAATCATTTATGTTTATATAACCTTCTTTATCTATGATGATTGTTAAAGTATTTGCTCCATCTTGTTTTCCGTATGTTACTTCGTCTAGAATGTAGCCTTCTTTTGTTATTGACTCTTCTAGTAATTCTTTAATTTTTGTTTCTACCATACTTACCTCCTACTATGTTAAAGAGTGGGGCTACCCACTCTTTTGTCTTTTCATGAAGTCATGAATATTATAGCACAGTTTTTTTGGTTTTGAAAGCATTTCTGTATATTTTATGCTGAAGCGGCGAGAAATATGATGAATATACACAAAAAGGACTTTTTTTATATGTATTTAAAGTTCTTTTGTTTATATGATTATTCTTTGCTATTGTTGATACCTTTTGAAATACTACATGCGATATCTTCAGCAACATTTCCGATAGTTGGTGACATTTTATCAATACCCTCTTGGACTACTGGCATACCTTGCTGTGTCTTAAAAGCAACAAATTCTCTTTTGAATGCATTTACAAGGATTGATATTGATATAAGTAGCCCGGCAAGAAGAATAAAAGTACCTGGCATTATTAATGGGAGATTATCAAATAACATTCTCATATTATCAACTGAATTTTCAATATCAACAGTTCCATGTTGAATATCCCAAAGTTCTGTTTCAAGATTTGTTTTTTCTTTTCTTAACTTCATTTCTTCTTGACTACATTTTGTTATCTCTGCATATCAATTAGAAGCACCTATGTCCATTGCATCACATTCATATTCTTTATCGTTTATCTGTTTTTCTAATTCTTGTATTTTTAAATTAAGTTCTTCTTCGGAATTGGCAGTTTGGTTTTCAACCGCGATTTTTTTTCATTTTCTGCTTTAGCGGTTTTGTAGTTTGATACTCCTTTTGCGATAAGTCCTCCACCTATTACCAGACTAATTACCAATATTGTGATACCTAATATTATAAAACCTATCTTCCACCTTTTATAGCTTTCTTCATTAAGAAATTCCTTTTTTTACATATCCTTACTTCTTTCCTCTTTAAGATATCATAAAAAAAGTTATATTTTCGCAAAATCACTTTGCTGTGTGTAAAACTTAGTAAATGTGTAGTAAAAAAAGATGCTTATTCTGCATCTCCTTCTACTAATTCAATTTGAACCATTAAGGCATCGTCGCCTTTTCTTTCATTTAATTTTAAGATTCTAGTGTAACCACCATTTCTGTTAGCATATCTAACTGCTAGATCGTCAAAGACTTTCTTTACAGTTTCTTTATCATTTTGTAAGAACGCTAATGCTTTTCTTCTGGCAACTAATGAACCATCTTTACCATAAGTAATCATTTTGTCAACGAATTTACGAGCTTCTTTCGCTCTTGTTTCAGTGGTGACTACTTTTTCGTTATTGATGATATCTTTAGTTAAGTTAGCAAGCATACTTCTTCTATGTTTATTGTCACGTCCTAATTTTCTATATGCCATTTTCATTCCTCCTAACTATTAGTCTTCATCACGGAATTTAAGTCCCATGTCTTTGATTTTGTCTATAACTTCTTTTAATGATTTTTTACCTAAATTACGGATTTTCATCATTTCTAACTCTGATTTTTCTGTTAAATCACCTAATGTGTTGATGTTTGCTCTTTTTAGGCAATTATAGGCTCTTACAGAAAAGTCTAAATCGTCAATTGATGTTTCTAATTTCTTTAGTTTGTTATCTTCTTGTTTGGCGTTCATTATACCAGTAACATCTGCGATTTCACTTAAGTTTGTAACTATGTTTAAATGTTCTATTAATATTTTTGCTCCTAGAGCCATCGCTTCTTCTGGTCTAATTGAACCGTTTGTTTCAACTTCCATTGTAAGTTTATCGTATGATGCGTCTTGTCCTACACGGGCACTATCTACATAGAAGTTTATTCTTTCAATTGGAGAGTATAGTGCATCAATTGCGATATATCCAATCGTATCATCTTCTATATATTTTTTATTATCATTAGATAGTACTGCACCTCTACCACTGGCAATGATAAAGTCCATATCTAATTTTCCACCTTCAGCAAGTGTTGCGATTACTTGATCTTTATTGATAATTTCAACGTCAGAGTCACATTCTATATCGGCAGCGGTTACTACTCTTTCTTCATGGACAGATAGATGAGCAGTTTTTACTTCTTTTGAATTGTTTTTTACAACAATATTTTTTAGATTTAATATTATTGCTGTAACGTCTTCTACTACGCCGTCGATTGTTTGGAATTCATGCATTACACCATCGATTTTAACTGCTACTATGGCAGAGCCTGGCATACTTGATAGCATAACTCTTCTTAATGCATTACCTAAAGTAATTCCAAATCCTCTTTCTAAAGGTTCTAATTCAAATTTTCCATAATTATTATTTTCAACATATTCTGTTATTTTATATTCTGGTTTTTCAAAATTAAAATTCATAAAGGACTCCTTTCTTTATTATCCACGTGGTCTTTTTGGTGGACGACATCCATTATGTGGAATTGGTGTTACATCAGAGATTGAAGCGATTTCTAATCCTGCGGTTTGTAATGAACGTATTGCAGTTTCACGTCCAGAACCTAATCCTTTTGCGAATACTTCTACTTTTTTCATTCCCATTTCTGCAGCGGCTTTTCCTGCGGCTTCAGCAGCCATACCAGCAGCGAATGGGGTAGATTTTTTACTTCCTTTAAATCCTAATGTTCCAGCAGAAGCCCAACTTATTGCATTACCCTCTTTATCTGTAAGGGTTACGATAGTGTTGTTGAATGTTGAATGGATAAAAGCCTTACCTTCTGGGACATTCTTTTTAACTTTACGTTTTCTTGCTTTATAAGCCATATATAATATCCTCCTTTTTTAAATATTATTTCTTTTTATTTGCTATTGTTACGGCTTTACCTTTACGAGTACGAGCATTTCTTCTTGTACTTTGTCCTCTTACTGGTAAACCTTTTTTGTGACGAGTACCTTCATATGAATTGATTTCCATTTTGGTTTTTATATTCATATTTACTTCACGACGTAAATCACCTTCTGTTAGGTATTTGTTTACTTCGTCACGAATACTTGCTAACTCATCATTTGTTAAATCTTTTGCTTTTTTATCTTTATCAATTTTAGTAGCCTTTAATATTTTATTTGATGTACTTCTACCAATACCGTGAATTGCAGTTAATGCTATTTCAACTCTTTTATTATCAGGTACATCTACACCTTTAATACGTGCCATTTTATCGCCTCCTATTAACCTTGTCTTTGTTTATGTCTTGGGTTTTCACAAATTACCAAAACTTTACCTTTTCTTTTGATTATTTTACATTTGTCGCATATTTTTTTAACTGATGGTCTTACCTTCATTTTAATCCCTCCTATTATTTTCTATAGGTTATACGCCCGCGTGTTAAATCATATGGTGATAATTCAACTGTTACTCTATCACCTTTTAAAATGCGAATATGGTTTAAACGCATTTTACCAGAAACGCGAGCCTTAATAACATGTTTGTTTTCAAGTGTTACTACAAATTCTCCCCCAGGGATAACATCTTCTACAAGTCCCTCAAGTTCGATAACATCTTGTTTGACCTTTTTGGTAACTTCTTTATTTTGTTTAAAGTTGTTTCTCTTTTTGGCCATTATTATCACCTCCTGGTTAATATATTATCTATTACGCCTTCTATTTGTTTAAATGTGTGTTCGGCGGTCACACCACTATTAACATGATAAACAACATTTTGTTTTTCATAATATTCTATAAGTGGTTCTGTTTCTTTTTCATATGTATTATATCTTTTCTCAAAAGTTTCTTTTGTATCATCATTTCTTTTTATTAGGGTATGATGACAATGATTACATAGTCCTTTTTTTAAAGGCTTTGAGCCTTCTATTAATTCGTTAAAAACCTCACCACAGTTTGGGCAAGAAACTCTACCTGTTATACGCTTTTCAGCAATATCTTTTGGTGTGTCTAAAACAAATACTGTTCCTTGCTCTTTTTTTAGGCTTTTTAGTATGTTTTCATATATTTTTGCTTGTTTTAAATTTCTAGGAAAGCCATCTAAAACGAAACCGTTATTGCAGTCGTCTTCATTTAGTCTCTCTTCTAATAGTTTTGAGACTACTTCATCAGATACGAATTTACCATTATTTATTAATTTATTTATTTCTTCGTCATGGCAATTTCTAAGTAAATCCCCAGTACTAATATGCGGAAGATTATACTTTTCGCTGACTCTTACTGATTGGGTCCCCTTACCTGCGGCAGGTGGTGCTATAAATAATATATTCATTAATGCCCTCTTCTTCTTTGTTTATAACTTTTGCTTATCATATTACTTTCTAATTGTTTATATGCTTCTAAAACTACTCCAACAACAATGATAAGTCCGGTGCCACCAATTTTTACGTCAGTTGGCAATGATGAGAACCACCCAAATATGTATGGAAGGCCTGAAACTGCCGCTAGGAATAATGAACCTACAACGGTAATTCTTATTAATACTTTACTAACATATTTTTCGGTTTCTTCTCCTGGTCTTACACCTGGAATATAGCCACCATTTTTTTGTAAATTTTCGGCTAATTCTTTGGGTTTAATTGTAACGAAGGTATAAAAGTAAGAAAATAATATAATGAATAGTACATATAGTACAAATCCTGTTCCTGATGATATTGTTAACCATTTATTGACAAATGCCATCCAACTATCGTTGTTCGCAAATTGTGCAATCAAGGCTGGAACGGATATTAATGCGGCAGCAAATATTACAGGGATAACGCCCGCTGAATTTAATCTAAAAGGCATATATGTATTACTACCACCATAACTACTTACTGTTTTATTAGCGTATTGTACTGGAATTCTTCTTTCGGCAAGTTGTATGTATAATACGCCTAATACTACAATTAGATATATTAGAGCAAATACACCGAATGAAAGAACTCCTAAAAATGTAGTTTGTGTTGTTGTGGTATCAACAAGTGTTTTCCATGCTTCTGAAAACATATATGGAGTACTTGCTAGAATACCAGCCATAATAATCATTGATATTCCGTTTCCTATACCTTTGGTAGTAATTCTATCACCAAGCCATAGTAGGAATGCGGTTCCGGCGGTAAGTACAAGGGCTGTTTGAACATATTCTATTATTTCACCATCTGATACGAAGGCAAATGAGAATAAGTATCCTTGTACAAATGCAAGAATGATACCTAATATCCTTGTTATTTGGTTTATTTTATTTCTACCTGTTTGTCCTTGCTTAGATAGTTCTGTAAAATAAGGAACTATATCCATTTGTAATAATTGCATTACAATGGATGCTGTAATGTAAGGCATGACACCGAGTGCAAAGATTGAAAAGTTTTGCATGGCACCACCACCCATCATGTCTAACAGTTTTAGGAAACTAACATCTAATTGTTTATTATCAACGCCTGGAACTACTACGGCAGTTCCAAGTTTGAATATAAATAAGCAGAATAGGGTAAAATATATTTTTTTTCTTAAATCTTTATTCGCTGGGCTTGTTATTTGTTTAAGACGCTTAAACAATTAAATCACCTCTGCTTTTCCACCTATTTTTTCTATTGTTTCTTTTGCAGAACTAGAAAATTTATTAGCCTTAACAGTTAATTTTCTTTCTAATTTACCTTGTCCTAACACTTTGATACCATCTTTAGTGTTTTTTACTAATCCCATGTCTTTTAATATTTCTGGAGTAACTTCTGCTCCATCTTCAAATTTATTTAAATCATCTAAGTTAATTATTGCGTATACTTTTTTGAAGTTAGCGTTTGAAAAACCTCTCTTTGGTAATCTTCTGAATAATGGAGTTTGTCCACCTTCAAATCCAATTCTAACTCCTCCACCACTTCTTGAGTTTTGTCCGTTTTCTCCTCTACCAGCGGTTTTTCCGGTTCCGCTTCCTGGTCCACGGCCTACTCTTTTTCTGGCTTTTGTAGCATATGGATTTGGTTTTACTGTATTAAGTTTCATTATAAAATCTCCTCCACTTTCTTACCACGTAATTTTGCAATTTGTTCAGCAGTTTTTTGTTTCTTTAATGCATCTAAAGTAGCATATGCCATATTAACTTTGGTATTTGAACCTAATGATTTAGATAAAATATCTTTAACACCTGCAAGTTCTAGGACTGCTCTTACAGGACCACCGGCTTTTACTCCAGTACCTTTTGATGCTGGTTTTAGCATAACTTTACTGGCACCTCTTACACCAATGGCTTCATGTGGGATTGTGTGTTCATCAACTAACGCAACTTTGGTAATATTTTTTGTAGCAGCGGCAGTAGCTTTTTTTATTGCATCAGGTACTTCAGCAGCCTTACCTGAACCAATTCCTACTTTACCTTTTCTATCTCCTACAACAACTGTTGCTGCAAAACGTAATTGACGTCCACCTTTTGTTACTTTTGTAACACGTCCAATATTGATAACTTCGTCATCATATAACTTTGGACGGGCTTCTCTTCTTCTGGTTTGCATTTAAGTTCCTCCTTTAGAATTCTAATCCATTTTCGCGAGCAGCATCTGCTAGTGCTTTTACACGTCCATGATATAAGTATCCGCCTCTATCGAATACTACTTTTGTAATTTTTGCTTTCTTCGCTCTTTTAGCAATTAATTCTCCAACTTTGGCAGCTGCTTCTACATTTCCACCATTTTCTAGTTTCAATTCTTTATCAATTGAAGAAGCACTTACTAAAGTTTTACCTTCACTATCATCAATGATTTGAGCAAAGATATTGCTATTAGATCTAAATACGTTAAGTCTAGGTGTTTCAGTTGTGCCAGAAACTGTTTTTCTGACTCTTTGATGTCTAGCCTCACGTACTTTATTACGATTAACTTTTTTTATCATAATATCGTCTCCTTTATTTTTTTAATTAAGCAGCTTTTTTACCAACTTTACGAATAATGTGTTCGTCTGCATAACGAATTCCTTTACCTTTATATGGTTCAGGTTTTCTGATTTTTCTAACATTAGCCGCAAATTCGCCAACTAATTGTTTATCTATTCCTTTTACAGTAAGTTCTGTGTTACTTGGATTATCTAAAGTAATTCCTGCTGGTACTTCTAATTCTACTGGATGAGAATATCCTGCAGTTACTACTAAAGTATTACCTTTAACATTAAATCTATATCCTACACCTACTGCTTCAAGTTTCTTTTCAAAACCTTTAGTTACACCAATTATTATATTATTGATATTAGCGTTAGCTGTTCCATGGAAATTTTTATAAGCATCATTTTTTCTTTCTAATCTTACTTCATTTCCCTCTACTTTTACAGTAATATTTTTGTTTATTTCAGTAGAAAGTTCACCTTTTGGCCCTTTAACTGTAACAATATTACCGTCTGTCTGTAGTGTAACATTTTCAGGTAATGTTATAATTCTGTTCCCAATTCGACTCATAGTTTTTTCCTTTCTACCAAACGTATGCTAAAACCTCGCCACCAAGTTTATTTGATTTAGCATTTTTACCTGTCATAACTCCTTTTGAAGTTGATACGATAGCAATACCTAATCCATTTAATACTGATGGCATTTCTTCAGCTTTTGCATATACACGTAATCCTGGTTTTGATATTCTTTTTAGACCAGTAATTACTCTTTCTTTTTTATCTCCATATTTAAGAGTTAAAATAATAGTGTTTTGGACTTTATCATTTGTTATTTTATAATCTACGATATAGCCTTCTTCTTTTAAGATTTTTGCAATTTCTTCCTTTATGTTTGAAGCAGGTACTTCTACACTTTCATATTTCATTTGATTTGCATTACGTATTCTTGTAAGCATATCTGCGATTGGATCTGTCATTTATATCCTCCCTTCACTCTTATATCAAATATTACCAACTTGATTTAGTAACACCTGGTATTTGTCCTTTATAAGCTAAGTTTCTAAAGCATATACGGCATATTCCGTATTTTCTAAGTACTGAATGTGGTCTTCCACATATAGAACATCTTGTGTATGCTCTTACTTTATATTTAGGCTTTCTACTTGCTTTTACGATCATACTTTTTCTAGCCATAAATTCCTCCTAATTGTTATTTTTTAAATGGCATACCGAAACCTTTTAGTAAATCTAATGCTTCTTCATTAGTTTCTGCAGTTGTAACAAAAACTATATCCATTCCACGTACTTTTACTACGTTATCATATTCTATTTCAGAGAAAATTAATTGTTCATTTAATCCTAGAGTATAATTACCTCTACCATCAAATGACTTATTACTGATACCTCTAAAGTCTCTAACACGTGGTAGTGTAATACTTATTAGTTTATCTAAGAAGTTGTACATGTTATCGCCTCTTAAAGTTACTTTGCAGCCAATTGCTTGACCTTGTCTAATTTTAAATCCAGCGATAGCCTTTTTTGCTTTTGTTACAACTGGTTGTTGTCCAGTGATTGCTTTTAAGTCTGCGACTGCAGCATCGATTAATTTTGAATTGCTAGCACCATCACCAACACCCATGTTTACAACGATTTTTTCTAGTTTTGGTGTTTCCATAACACTTTTATAATTATATTTTTCTCTTAAATTTGGCATTATTTCTTTACTATATTTTTCTTTTAGGCGGTTCATTTCTGTATCCTCCTTTCAGGTTAGTCAAGTTTTTCATTAGATTTTCTTGACACTCTTACTTTTTTACCATCTTTTGTAGTTGTATGTCCAATTCTTGACGCTTTTTTTGTTTTTGGATCAATTATCATTACGTTTGACGCATCAAGTGGTCTTTCGATTTCAATAATTTCTCCATTTTGTCCACCGTTTGGTTTAACATGCTTATGAGCAATATTAACACCTTCAACGATAACTTTATTATCCGCTTTAAGGGTTTTAAGAATTTTGCCTTCTTTACCTTTGTCTTTTCCGGCAATGACAACAACATTATCTCCTTGTTTTAATCTCATATTCTTCCTCCAAACGATTATAATACTTCTTTAGCAAGTGATACTATTTTCATGAAATCTTTTTCACGAAGTTCACGCGCTATTGGTCCAAAGACACGAGTTCCAACAGGTGATTTGTCATCTTTAATGATTATGCAAGCATTATCATCAAATTTGATATATGACCCATCTTCTCTTCTTAGTCCTTGTTTAGTTCTAACGATAACGGCTTTAACAACTTTTCCTTTGCCAACTGTTCCGTTAGGTGTTGCCTTTTTTACTGTTCCGACAACTATATCTCCAATGTTTCCTGTTTTTACTTTGCTGCCACCTAATACTCCCATGACTAATAGTTCGCGAGCACCAGAATTGTCAGCTACTTTTAAACGGGTTTCATGTTGAATCATAATTAATCCTCCTTATTGTTATAAAATAACTGCTTTTTCTACTACCTCAACTAAACGATAATGTTTTGTCTTTGATAGTGGTCTTGTTTCAGCAATTCTTACTGTATCGCCAACACTTGCTTCATTTTTTTCATCATGTGCAGCATATTTTTTAGAGTATTTTACTCTTTTTCCATATAATTTATCTTTTGTGTAAGTTTCTACTAATACTGTAATGGTTTTGTTATTAGTACTACTAACAACTTTACCAGTTAATTCATGTTTTCTTTCCATAGTTACCTCCTAGTTCTCTTCTTTTCTTTCACGCATAATGGTTTTCATTTTCGCGATTTCTTTTCTTAATTCTTTGATTCTAGATGGTTTTTCAAGAGTACCAGTGGCCTGACTGAAACGTAGGTTGAATAATTCTTCTTTATTTTCAGCAACTTTTGCAACTATTTCTTCATCGCTTAATTCTCTGATTTCACTAGTTTTCATTTGTTTCACCACTTTCTCTTTTTACAAACTTACACTTAATTGGAAGTTTATGCATTGCTAGACGTAATGCTTCTCTTGCTACTTCCTCACTTACACCAGCAATTTCAAACATGATTTTGCCTTCTTTTACAACGGCAACCCAAGCCTCTGGTGCACCTTTACCTTTACCTTGACGAGTTTCAAGAGGTTTTTTTGTTAATGATAAGTGTGGGAAAATATTAATCCATACTTTTCCTCCACGTTTCATGTAACGAGTCATTGCTACACGAGCTGCTTCGATTTGCCTTTGAGTAACCCAAGCACCTTCCATAGCCTTAAGACCGTAGTCTCCAAAATGTAATTCTTTATTACCTCTAGTCTTACCATCATATCTTAGACGGTGTGGACGACGATATTTAGTTCTCTTTGGAATGACTGCCATTCTTATTACCTCCCTTATTTTTTCTTTCAGGAAGGATTTCTCCTTTGTAAATCCATACTTTTACACCGATTTTACCATAAGAAGTATTTGCTTCTTTATGGGCATAGTCAACATCAGCTCTTAATGTATGAAGTGGAATAGTTCCTTCAGTGTATCCTTCACTTCTGGCAATTTCTACACCATTTAAACGACCAGATACAAGGGTTTTTATTCCTTTTGCTCCTGATTTCATTACATTTCTAATTGCTTTCTTTTGAGCAACTCTGAATGATACTCTATTCTCTATTTGATGAGCAATATTATCTGCGACTAAGGCCGCTACCATATTTGGATTTTTGATTTCTTTTATTGAAATATGAATATCTTCATCTACAATTTTAGAAAGTTCTTTTTTGATTTTTTCAATTTCATCTCCGCCGTGTCCGATTACAACACCAGGTTTTGCGGTATTGATGATAATTTCGGTCTTACCAGCTTTTCTTTCGATAACAATACTTGAAACCGCTGCGTCAGATAATCTTTTTTCCAAGAATTTACGAATCTTATGGTCATTGTTTAAGTATTTAGCGAAGTCTTTTCCTTCAGCGTACCAATTAGATTCCCAACCTTTGTTGATTCCGACTCTAAGTCCGACTGGACTAACTTTTTGACCCATCAGTTTTTCCTCCTTTGTTTATTTACTTTCACTTACTACAACAGTAATGTGACTTGTTCTTTTTTTGATAGGATCTGGTCTACCTTTAGCACCTGCCCTACCTCTTTTCATTGTTCTACCTTCATTGATATAGGCTTCTTTTACATAAAGATTTTCTTTATCTAAACCTAAATTATTTTCAGCATTTGCAACAGCACTTGTTAGTACTTTACGAATTGCTCTTGAAGCCTCTCTATTAAGGTTCGCTAAAATTATATCTGCTTCAGTTACATCTTTGCCACGAATTAAGTCAATGGTTAGACGTGCTTTTCTAGGTGCGATTCTTACTCCCTTTGCGATTGCTTTAGCTTCCATTTATCTCATTCCTTTCTGGTTTACTTTTTGTTTTTTTTATCGCCGTGTCCACCAAATTTACGAGTGAGTGCAAATTCTCCTAATTTATGTCCAACCATATCTTCTGTTACATAAACAGGAATAAATTCTTTACCATTATGAACAGCAAATGTGTGTCCGATAAATTCAGGAAAAATTGTAGAACGGCGAGACCAAGTTTTAATTACTTCTTTTTTTCCAGATTCGTTTTGTTCTCTAACCCTTTTTAGTAATCTGTCGAATACGTAAGGGCCTTTTTTTAAACTTCTAGCCATCTATAAATCATCCTTTCTTATTTTTTACGACGTACAATTAGTTTGCTTGAAGCCTTTTTATTGTTACGTGTCTTATATCCAAGAGCAGGTTTACCCCATGGAGTCATAGGACCTTTACGTCCGATTGGTGCACGACCTTCACCACCACCGTGTGGGTGATCGTTAGGGTTCATAACAGAACCACGCACTGTAGGTCTGATACCCATATGTCTTTTTCTTCCGGCTTTACCTAAATTTACTAGTTCATAATCAGCGTTTCCAACTTCACCGATTGTAGCACGACATACACTTAAGACTTTTCTAACTTCACCACTTCTTAAACGAAGTAATGTATATTTTCCTTCTTGTCCTAAGATTTGAACACTAGCACCGGCACTTCTTGCCATTTGAGCACCTTTTCCTGGTTTTAACTCAATGTTATGCACAAGTGTTCCTTCTGGAATGTTTGCGAGTGGTAATGTGTTACCAATTTTGATATCGGCATTTTCGCCACTTTCTATTTTCATTCCAATTTTGATACCTTTAGGAGCGATTATATATCTTTTTTCTCCGTCGGCATAATTTATTAAAGCAATGTTAGCACTTCTATTTGGATCGTATTCGATTGAAGCAACTGTTCCTATAACACCATCTTTATTTCTTTTGAAATCGATGATTCTATATTTTCTTTTTGCTCCACCACCATGATGTCTTACTGTGATTTTACCCTGGTTGTTACGACCGCCTGATTTTTTGATAGTTACGACTAATGATTTTTCTGGAGTGGTTTTTGTGATTTCTTCATTTACAAGTGTAGTCATTCCACGTGTACCATTAGTCATTGATTTATATGATTTAATAGCCATATTCGTCCTCCCTTAAGTTTAATTAAGTTCGATTGAACTTCCTTCTTTTAATTTAACAATTGCTTTTTTTACTTTATTTGTTTTACCAGTATAACGTCCAACTCTTTTTTTCTTTGGTTTTACGTTTACTGTATTAACTTTTTCAACTTTTACGTCAAAAATATTTTCTACCGCTTGCTTGATTTGTGTTTTGTTTGCTTTTGTATCTACACTAAATACTACGGTATTATTATTTTGTAAATCAGAAGTTTTTTCTGTAATAATTGGAGCCTTTATAATGTCTCTATAGTTATTCATTACGCAAGTACCTCCTCTATTTCTTTAACCGCATCTTCTGTTATTACTAAATTGTCAGCAGCGATTAAATCTAATGTGTTTATTTCATTTGCTTCAAGTAGTACAACATTTGGTATGTTACGTGAACCTAAGATTACATTATTAGTAAGTTCGCTTACTACTATTAAAATGTTTTTGTTTGCTTTGATAGCATCTAAAACATTAAGCATTTCTTTTGTTTTGTTTGTTTCAACGTTTAAATTATCTAATATGATAATTTCTTTATCTGCGACTTTATATGAAAGTGCTGATTTAAGTGCAAGTACTCTTTCTTTTTTGTTTTGTTTTTTGTTATATGTTCTAGGTTTTGGACCAAATACAATTCCTCCACCTGGCCATTGTGGTGAACGGGTACTGCCTTGTCTTGCGTGACCTGTACCTTTTTGTCTATATGGTTTTCTTCCTCCACCACTTACTTCGCTACGTGTTTTTGTACTGTGTGTACCTTGTCTTTGGGAATTTCTTGCTAATGTGATAGCATCGTATAAAACTGCATCGTTTGGAGTAATACCCCATACGGTTTCGTTTAGAGTAATGTCTCCAACTTTTTCACCCTTAATATTTAAAACTGGATTTTTTATCATGATTTACCTCCTAGTTTTCTGCTGAAGCGTTTTCTACTTCAGTGCTTTCTGTATTTTCCTTAACTTCTTCTTTTATCCAAGAGTTAAGTGCAGGTCTTTCATTTATTTTGTTAGGGTTTTTAACGGCAGTTCTAATTGTTACAAAACTTTTTTTAGGTCCAGGAATATTTCCTTTTACTAAAATAACGTTATTTTCTAAATCCACTGCAACGATTTCAAGATTTTGAATTGTTACAACGTTAGTTCCCATATGACCTGGTAATTTTTTACCTTTAAATACACGCATTGGTCTCATTGTTCCCATTGAACCTGGTCTTCTATGATAGTGTGAACCATGTCCCATAGGTCCTCTTTGTTGACCATGTCTTTTGATAACGCCTTGGAATCCTTTACCTTTTGTAATTCCAGTTACGTCTACCATTTCACCTCTAGTGAAGATATCTGCTGATATTTCTTGTCCTAGAGTATATTCTTCTACATTAACACCTCTAATTTCTTTAAAGAAGCGCTTAGGTGTAGTGTTTGCTTTGCTAGTATGCCCAGCAGAAGCTTTTGTCGCAAGTTTTTCTCTTTTGTCATCAAAACCAAGTTGGATAGCATCATAACCGTCGTTTGCAACAGTTTTGATTTGAGTAACTACGTTAGGTGTTACTTCTACCACTGTAACGGGTGTTAACTTACCATCTTGATCAAATACTTGAGTCATTCCGATTTTACGACCTAAGATTCCTTTCATGTTCATTCCTCCTATTATAATTTAATTTGAATATCAACGCCGCTTGGAATATCTAGATGCTGAAGGGCATCGATAGTCTCCTTACTTGGGTTATTGATATCAATAAGTCTTTTATGTGTTCTTTTTTCAAATTGTTCACGTGAATCTTTATATTTGTGAACCGCTCTTAAGATAGTTATTTTTTCAACTTCAGTTGGTAATGGAATTGGTCCACTTACTTCTCCTCCGCTTCTTTTAACTGTGTCAACAATCTTACCGCACGCTTTATCTAAATTTTTATGCTCATAAGATTTTAATCTGATACGAACTTTTGCATTAGACATTATTGTATCCTCCTTTCGCCTATATCTTTAGTATAGACTTGCTCCGTGTAAAAACCTAAGTACGCAAGTGATTATTAACAACTTAACCTAGCGTCTCAGCAACCTCACACATCATCGCAGCCACACATCCAAAAGTATACAATAAAATTGTATGAATTACAAGCATTTTTAGTCGGTTTTGCAAAAAAATCTACATTTTTCTTGTAAAGTTGTGCTTATTTTGCTTAAAACGCTTAAATTTCTGCTATAATTGGTCTGGTGATAGAATGAAAATATGTATTTTAGGCAGCGGGGCTTACGGGTCAGCACTAGCGGTTATACTTAATGAAAATAAAAACAAAGTTTTTTTATGGAGTCCTTTCAAAAAGGAAATCGAGACATTTAAAGAACATAGGGAACCTTTGAAGTTGCCTGGCGTCAAATTAGCTAAAGACATTGTTATAACTAATGATATAGAGGAAGCAACAATGGATGCTGATTTTGTTGTTTTGGCTATTCCTACGGCTTTTGTTCGAGGCACTTTAAAGAAAATCAAGAAATATGTTAAGAACAAGCCTATTTGTATTGCGTCTAAAGGAATTGAACAAGATACTTGTGCGTTTGTTAATGAAATAATTTCAGAGGAACTTGGCACTAATAATATTGCGGTTATTTCTGGGCCTTCTTTTGCGATTGATGTTGCAAATAGAGTTCCTGTTGGGCTTACTTTGGCTTGCAAAAGCAAAGAGACTACTGATATGATTTATGGTGCATTTTCAAATTCTCATTTTAAGCTTAGAATTTGTAGTGATATTATTGGCACGGAGGTATGTGGTGCGATTAAAAATGTAATTGCTATTGCGGCTGGAATGCTTTCAGGTATGAAAATGCCTGAAAGTACATCAGCGATGCTTATTACAGAATCTGTACACGACATAAAGGATTTAATAAAAGGTTTGGGCGGAGACGGTGATACCATTTCTTCCTTTGCAGGCTTTGGTGATTTACTTTTGACAGCGACTAGTACTAAAAGCAGAAATTTTTCTTTCGGAATGTTAGTGGGTAGTGGGGCTTCTAAAGAGGATATTGATGATTATATTAACAACACAACTATTGAGGGGTTATACACTTTAACTTCTATCAAGGAATTACTTACTAGTATAAATACTAAAATGCCAATTGTTGATCTTTTGTATGATATAATTTATGGTGATAAAATGGCTAAAGATTTAATAAAATTTTTGATAAAAAAATAGATTTTGTATTAATAAAAAAACTGTCAGCGAAATGATGGCAGTTTTTCATATAGATAAATCCGCAATATAACACATTACAAAAAGTACGATTATTGCTAAATAACGTTTTTTTACTAAAGTGTAAAGTTTTGTTTCATACTTTGTTTTAAAAATTATATCTAATATGAGTATGAGGTTATAAATAACTAAAAACGTAACAAGAAAAATACCAAAACAATTATATTTTATGGAAGATATAATGTCAAAGTGCAGAAGTGATATGACAGAATGGGTTAATCCGCAGAAAGGACAAACAATATTAAAGAACACTTTAAAAGGGCAAACAATATTTGACATTAATATAATTATGCCAAATATTATTTCCCCTAGTATTATTGCCATGTTTCTAGTCACGGAGTGCTACACCATTTGCGTCAACATTGATGCTTCCGCAAAGTATCATAATTCCTTCTATAAGTCCCCATACTCCAGCAACTATTGGTCCTAATCCGCAAGCAATCCAGCCTACTAACGTTAGTAAAAGTTGGGCAACTGCTTTTCCTGTATATCCTAGATAGAAATTATGTACTCCTAGGGCTCCTAGAAGTATTCCAAGAACGCCAGCACCAACTTTAGATTTGGCATTTGGATTAGCGAAGTCACCAGTATTTACCTTTGTACCTGGCAATGCAATTCCACAATTCAAGCAAACTGCTTGATTTTCTTCTACTTTTTTTCCGCAATTTGGACAAAATTTTGTCATTATTTCACACCTCTCATTATTTACAATTATAATATAACTACTCAAAAAAGACAATACTATTTTGTACTGTCTTCGCCTTCTTTAATTGTCTTTTCGTTGCCATTTTCATCTGGCATTTTGCCATGTTCTACTAGATAGTCAATTTGTTCTTTGGTAATTGTTTCATGTTCTAGTAGGGTTTCAGCAATTAAGTGTAACAAGTCCATGTTTTCTTTAATAATTTTTTCGGTAACTTCATATTGCCTATTTATTATTTTTCTTACTTCTTCATCTATTTCATCAGCAACTTTTAATGAGAAGTTTTGTTGTTTGTTATAATCTCTGCCTAGAAATACGCTTGATGACTGGTGTTCAAATTGAACCGGTCCTAGATCACTCATACCGTATTCTGTTACCATTGATCTTGCAATTTTTGTGGCTTTTTCAAAGTCGTTAGATGCTCCAGTTGTTATTTCTTTGAACATAATTTCTTCGGCAACTCTTCCAGCAAGTAAACCACTAATCATTTGTAATAATTCATTTTTGGTAGAAAGATATGTTTCTTCTTTTGGAAGCATTAGGTTATATCCTCCTGCTTGACCTCTTGGGATGATTGTGATTTTTTGAACGTCGTTGGCACCTTCTAATTTAAGGCCAACAACAGCATGGCCTGCTTCATGGTATGCGACTGTTTTCTTTTCTTTGTCTGTATATTTTTTACTCTTTTTAGCTGGGCCCATTAGCACTCTATCATGAGCCTCGTCTATTTCAGCCATTGTTATTTCTGTTTTATTACGTCTGACGGTTAATAGTGCGGCTTCGTTTAATAGGTTTTCTAAATCAGCACCACTAAAGCCAACTGTTCTTTTAGCGATATTAGACATGGTAATTCCTTTGGCGAAGGTTTTACCTTTGGCATGAACGCCTAGTATTTCTTCTCTGCCTTTAGCATCTGGTAAGTTTACGGTTACCTGTCTATCAAATCTTCCTGGTCTTAATAATGCTGGGTCTAGAACGTCTGGTCTATTCGTTGCGGCAATGATGATTATTCCTTCATTGGCACCGAATCCGTCCATTTCTGTTAGTAATTGGTTTAGAGTTTGTTCTCTTTCGTCATGGCCACCACCGAAACCGGCACCTCTTTGACGACCAACGGCATCTATTTCATCAATAAATATTAGACATGGTGCACTTTGTTTTGCTTGTTTGAACATGTCTCTTACTCTTGATGCCCCTACACCTACGAATAGTTCTACGAATTCTGAACCACTTATGAAGTAGAATGGTACATTGGCTTCACCCGCTACGGCTTTGGCCAGTAATGTTTTACCTGTTCCTGGAGGGCCTACTAATAGAACCCCTTTAGGTATTCTAGCACCCATTTTTTGAAATTTTTTAGGGCTTTTTAGAAAGTCGATAAGCTCTGCGACTTCTTCTTTTTCTTCTGATAGGCCAGCAACGTCTTCGAATGTAACTTTGTCCTGACCAGCACTTAATCTTGCTTTACTTTTGCCGAAATCCATTCCTTTGCCGCCGCTGCCACCCATTTGTCTAGACAAGAAGTAGAATGCAAGTCCTAATAATAAAGCCATTGGTAATATATTTAAGATAAACTGCAATATGGTATTGGCTTCTGGGTCTGCATCTGTGGTCATCTTGAAACCTGATTTATCTTCTAGGTTCATAAGTTTAACCATAGATTCGTCGGTAAGTGGCATATTGAAGGTAAATGTTTCGTTTGATTTATAGTCTTTTAATTTACCGGTAATTACATATACACCTGCACTAGTACGTGGTGTGACGGTTAGACTTTTTACATTTTCCTTTTCTACTTGTTTTACTAATTTACTATAAGTATATTCGTGTATTTTGTTATTCATGGCATCAACCATAAACATCATGCCAAATATAAATATAAATATGAATAAGTATGGTAATATACCTCGTTTGATCATTTTTTTATCCATACAAAACTCCCTTCTTTAAGAATACCATAATATTATATCATAGTTTCCTGTAATTTGTTTATCAAAATTTGATTTTTTAACACCTGGTATCCAAAGGATATTATCGTTACTATCGATAACAATTGGGATATTATTCCTTTTTTCCAGTGATATTTTTTCATCGATAAATATATCTTTTACTTTTTTTGTTTTATTTAGGCCCTTTAAAATAATTTTGTCGCCGTCTTTTCTTGTCCTTATATATATAGGCATATGTATTTCTTTGGAATTTAGTCTACAAATGTAGTTACTATTTGTACTTTTATCTTTTACTTTTTCAATGACGTGGCCGTTTGGTAATATGGTTTTGTTTTCTAGTTTTATTTTATATGTTTTTGGTTTTTCTTTTTTATTTTGCGTAAAATATATTTTGGTGTAGTCTTTAATGGCAATGATATTATGCGGCAGATGAATAGTCTGATTATGACTATTTACTAGTTTTAGCACCATATTTAGGTGTTTATCGTTTAAGCAAGTGATTTGATTTTCGTATATATTCATGAGCATGACTCTTAAAATTTCTTTTTGAATTAATGGTTTTAATTTTTGGAATTTTTCTATAATAATCGTGTTACCTTTGGTGACTTTTGGCAAATACTGCATAGTTTCTTCTTCTATGTAAGTGTCATATTCTTTTAAGATGGTGCTGAATTTATAAAATTTGTTATGGACGTTTGGGTTTTCTTCTTTAAGATAAGGTAAAATATTCATGCGATACCTATTTCTGGTGTAGGTTTTATCAAAGTTTGTTTTATCGATGGCGTATGTTATATTATGGGTTTTGACGTAATCTTCTAGTTCTTTTTTGGTATTATTTATGAGAGGCCTTATTATTTGGTAGCCTTTTTGGGGCGTTACTACACCAAAACCTGAGTAACCCCTAAGGCTTGAGCCTCTTACTATCCGCATCATTATTGTTTCGATTAAGTCATCCCCATGATGAGCCGTTAAGAGATAGTTTGCTTTACATTTTTTGACAATTTTTTCAAAAAATATATAGCGTTTGGTTCGAGCTTGGTTTTCAACATTCCCTTTTTTATAGTTGTCAATGGTAAGAATTTCGCATGTTAAGTGTTGTTTGTCGCAATAGCTTTTTACCATAATTTCTTCGGCATTAGATTCTTGTCTTAATTTATGATTTACGTGCGCTACTATGATGTTTAGGTTTTTCTTTTGCTTTTGTTTTAACAAGATATCTAACAAGGCCATGGAGTCTGGTCCACCAGAGACGGCAACGACTAGGGTGGTGTTATCTTTTATATATGTATTTATGTTATTAATGGCTTGTTTCATTTTAGTCCTCCCATTTAATTGGTTTTATACCATGACTTACTAGAAAGTTATTTGTTTTGGAAAATGGTTTGCTACCGAAGAAGCCACGGGATGCGGATAGTGGTGAGGGATGGACGCTTTCTATTATGTAGTGGTTTTTATTGGTGATTAGTTCTTTTTTACTTCTGGCGTAACTTCCCCAAAGGATGAAGACTATTGGTTTTTCTCTTTGGTTTAGTAATTTAATTAGGTCGTCTGTGAAAGTTTCCCAGCCTCTACCTTTATGTGAAAGCGGGGTATCTTTTACAACGGTCATTATGGAGTTTAGCAAAAATACGCCTTCTTTGGCCCAGTCTGTTAGGTCATTATTTTCTCTTTTTACTCCTAAATCATTATATAGTTCTTTAAAAATATTATTCAGTGATGGTGGCCTTTTTACGCCTTCTTGCACGGAGAATGAAAGGCCGTGGGCTTCTCCTTTTCCGTGGTACGGATCTTGCCCTAGGATAACGACTTTTACCTCATCATAGTCGGTATATCTAAGTGCGTTAAATATATTTTTATACTCTGGATAGATTATTCTATGGTTATATTCATTTTTAACAAATATTCCTAGGTTTCTAAAATATGGTTTTTTCATTTCATCTTTTAATACTTCATCCCATTTTTTATTGATCATTGTATCACCTCTTCATTATTTTAACATATATTGTTTAACCATTATGATAGCAAAAGTGTATTTATTTCTATTTTTTTGATTGTTTTCTTTCGGCATCAGAACTTATTTTTACCACTTTGCCTGTCACTGAAAAATTGGTCTATATTATATCATGGCATTTTAGGTTAGTCAAAAGCAAAAAAGCAACGCTTGGTTACTTTATATTAGACAATTGAGCCAAATGGCGAAAAAACCACTGGTGGCAAGGCCGAGTACGAGAAGAAAGACTGGAAATCTATCGTACAAGGTTTCTAGTTTCTTTTGTTTTCCTTGGTTTAGATTGTTTGTATTTTCGTTTGTCATGGCTTGCTGCTGAATTCTTATTTCTTCTAATTTTTTTCTTTGTGTTAGCAAGGCAATTAATTCAAGTCTTATTTGGTTTAAATTTCTATTTTGGTTTTTATTTTCTTCTGGCATTTTTCTCTCCCCTTTTTATAATATTGCTTATACTATTATGCTTTATATTTTACGTATATTTTATTATAGGTTAATACTAGCAATGGTATTTCGATTATTAGGCTTCCTATTATAAGCATTAATGCAATTTCACTGCTCCAAAATTCAATGATTGAAGCCGCCAATAAAACAAGTGAATATGTAATCCACATTATGCCATTTGCGTGGTTATAAGATACGACGTCTGTAACCTCATTTTCTTCTACTGGTTTACCGCTCCAAAACCACATGGGCTTTTTTCTATTCCATGCATAGATACCAATCGCTGTGAATAAGGCACTACATGGTAACATTACAATATATATAATCAAATTCTCCAGTTTTTTACTCTCAATATTTTTCTATATATATAGCAACATATTTTTAATCATTTTTTATTCTTGTTACTTATTTTTTTTTTACATTACTATACATCACTTTATTTGTTTTCTTAATTTATATAGGCTATATATATTTATTACGTTCATGATCCTTACCGTACTTTTACCTGTGTAATCCGGTAGTTGTTTCTAGCGCATTATAATCTTTATCAAACTCGGCATAAAGTTTTTGTCTTTCTGCTTCTTTTTGTTCTGGTGTTAGGTTAGTATTTTCATTTATGGCTTTTTCGGCTTCATAGTATTTATCTGTCAGACTATCTTCGGTTAACTCTGTAATGGGTGCTTGCAATGCTTGCGTTATTTGAGTCGCTTCATTTAATAATTCTTGCGTAGACTGAGACATAGGTGTGGTTATCTGATTTGAATTTTCATTTTGAGACAATGCCTGCTCCCTTGCTAGAACATCTTGCTCTCTAGCCTTAAGTTCTTGTTCGCGTTTTTCTAACTGTCTACTTCTTTCTTGTAGTGCCTGCTCCATTTGCTGAATTCTTTCTTCTCGATCAAGAAGTTTTTGTTCTCTTTCTTGCTGGGCTTCTAGCATATCAGCAATTTGTTCTCTGCTATCTAATTCGGCATTTTTTTCTTCTATTTTCTGTTCCTCCAACGATTTTGAGGTTTGAGCTTTAGTGTTTACTGCCTCTGTTTTTTGTGGTGCATTTTGATTTAAATTATTTGTTTGTTGTTCTTTCAAACGCTTAATTTCTACATCTTTGGCTGCAAGTTTGGCTTCATATTCACCACTCGCTGCACTTAAAATTTCACTTTTCATATTTTCTGGTATTATTTTAAACCAAGATTGTTCTTTAAGATTTTGTTCTACTAGCACTCGTGATTGTTTTGTATAATTATCTTTACTTATCTTATATAGTTCTTCTATGTTCGGATTATTTCCTAGTACACCTTTTAGTTCACCCGCCGCAATACCTGCGAGTGTTACAGTTATTTCGTTTACTTCTTTCTCGTCTTTTACACTAGTTATAATCTCAACATCTTGTTTTGTTAGACTATTAGATTTTATTTTTTCTTTTAAACCTTTATCATAACTTTTTAGTAGGGCATTTTTCAAGTTTTCATTGTTGCTAAAGTCACCTTTGTTTTGAAAGATATATCTTACTATTTTCGGATTTCTTTCGGCTTGTTTGATAAAGATTTCATTTATTTCGTTTTGTCTATTTGGATTTTGCATTAATGCTTTAAAAACTATATCTGTATTAGAAGAAATACTTGTACCTTTAAAATAGTTATCAAATAATTCATTTATGTATATTTCATTTTGTGTTAACCTATCAAAGGCTTTATTATTTAAAGCACTATTAATGGTTTGACTTTTAAATTTCTTTGCTTGTTCTATTTTACCAGATTTAATTTTATAACCGTTTGTTTTGACGAGAGCATAAAGAGCAAACCTTTCTGTAAAAGACAGGTTAAAGAATAAGTCCATTAATCATTCACCTCGATTTCTTCCATACCAAATTCATCTAAAATCATATTTATAAACATTACGATATTTATTTTGTCGATATTTTCTCCTACAGTTATTTCATTTAAATTATTGCTTGCTTTTTCTTTTATTAAAGATACTAAAAACAAATTTAGGTCATTAGTATTTAAGTCACTTTTATTATACTTATAATTATGTTCAAAAAGTTCTTTAGTAATGACTTCTTTTTCTAGTATTACATTTAAATCGTTTATATGTGATAATACTTGATTTATTACTTCATTCATTTGTACACCTTATCTTTCTATATATAGAATAACATATTTTGAGTGAGAAAATTTACTCTTATTATTTATTTTGACGTTATTATACATTTTTATTACCAACATTAATTATTTATATTTCATTATAATTATCTCTACTTTCTTTACTAGTTGTTATGTATTAACACTGTATTCTCTTTGATTTTTAACGTATAACTTACAGTTTCAGGTTAAAAACATGACGAAAATATTACTTTTAGCATATTAAAATGATAATAAATAGTGGTTTTTCCTTTAAAAAAGTGTAAAAAAAGAACGCACAACTGTAGGTTATACGTTAATCTATACTGGCTTTTTATAACATATCATGTAGTTTCTATTGCAATAATATCAATAATTATGGTGGGTGTAAATAGTTGCTGTGATTTACTTTTATACACTATTATTTTATTTGTTTTCTTAATTTATATAGACTATATATATTTATTACGGCCATGATACCTACCATTATGTCTACTAGATCCCATATGATACTCGGGCTTGCTAGACTACCGAAGAGGACACTTAAGGGAACTAGTATTTTTAGAATTTTGGGATGTTTTTTTATTATGAAGTAGGCACTGCTGGTGGTGTAGTAATAACCGGAAAGGACTGTGGAAAAAGCAAATAATAAGATACAGATAGATAGGAGGGTGCTGCCGAGGTCGCCGAAGTGGTAGGTAAAGGCATATTTTGTTATTTCGATGCCGTTGATATCGTTTATGGATAGGCCTGCGTAGGGGGTCATAAGCAGGAGGATGGCACTGGCGGTACAGACGACCATGGTAACGATGTAGATGCCTACTACTTGGACTAAGGCACCTGACTTAGGGTTATTTGTTTTGGATGTTCCGAGGGCGAAGGCACCAAGACCAAGACCAGATTCATTTGAGAAGATGCCTCTTTGAATGCCAACGATAACCATGGGTATGAATGAGGCGAAGAATGATTTGGTGTTTAGGGCGCTTTGGAATATGATTTTTAATACTTCTGGCAAATGATTTATGTTGATGATGATGACGTATATGGTCATAGATATATATATTATGCCCATTAAGGGTATTATTTTAGTTGTGAGGTTAACGACGTTTTTTATACCTTTTTTTAGTATTAATAATGAGATTAGGAACAGGAACGGACCGATTATTAGCTCATTTAGATTGATGGATTTGACGACGGTGCTGGCCTGTACGGGGATGAAGCCGATAAGGTAGGCGATGATGACTATGAGTGCGTATGCTATGGCGAGTTTATTTTTACCAAGGCCATATTTTATGTAACAAGGCGGCCCAGCGATGTTTTTTTTATATTTTATGGCGAGGTAACTTTCGGCGTAGGTTAAGGAGCCTGTTACTAGGGCGATTACCCACATCCAAAAAATAGTCCCTGGACCGGCAAGATAGATGGCGAGGGCTACTCCGGCTATACTTCCTACTCCGATACGTCCAGCGAGGGCGATAAATAATGATTTTGTGGGGTTGTCTTCAGAACGTGTTATTAAGACTTTTAGTAGTCTTTTGAATTTAAACTGGGGAAATGATAGTTTTAGGGAGAAATAAAGCCCTGCGGTTATAATAAGGGCGAGTGCTACGGACCATGTTACTGATTTTATTAATATAAGCATATGTTATCACCTAGATCATTATATGTTTATGGGGCACCCTTTTTTAATGGTTTATATTTATTATTTTAGCAAAAGAAAAAGGGTGGCCTGTTCTGGCCTATCACCCGAGATATGTTATTTTTATTTATATTTTTTAGTGGTTGTTTTATTTTGGGTTTTGTCTTGCGTGATTGTTTCTAAATCGTCAAATAAATCTTTTATATGGACTAATTAATTCTTGTACAGTTGGTGGCAGTGGCACATGAGGTGTTGTTCCTGTTTTCTTCTTATCTTCAAATATATCACTTAAAGGGTACGGAACAGAAAGTCAGCCATACGTGGTTACACAATGAATATTAGAAAAGATTGTATGATTAAACTACTAGAGGAAAATACTTTATATAATAAGGAACATTATTTACCCCTAGTAGTTATTAAAAAAGTCTTAAGTTAAATTTTAAGGCTTTTTATTTTATATATTTTTGAGGACTTTTTTGTAACTAAACTGGTAATGATTATAGTCTTAAAGAATGCAAAAATAGTAACTGGCTTTTTTTAGGATTACGCGAGTGGACTTTGATGCCTAGTTATAGAACTGATTTAGATTATAATACAGTAAATACTATAGTGGAAACAGGACAAGTTGCGGACGTTGGTTCTGTTTATCCAAATAATGCTAATAATTATTATAGACCAGCTTTTTATTTAAAGAAGGACGTTTATATTCTTGATAATGGCAACAATGGTTCAAAAGATAAGCCATATATTTTGGCAAATTAAATAAACCTAGTTTTTACGCTAGGTTATTAGATATTTCTACAAACATTTCTACGGGTAAGGCTTCCGCTCTTACGGAAAGGTCATAGTTATGTTTTTTTAGAACTTCTTCTACTTTTTCTAAATCATAACCTTTTAAATTATTCTTTAAGGTTTTTCTTTTTTGGGTAAAACTATCTCTAATTAGTTTAAAAAATATATCTTCATTTTTTAAGAAAAGGTTATTTTCTTTTCTCGTAAATTCTACGACAATACTATCAACGTTTGGTTTTGGCATGAATACATTTCTACTAACGTCTAGTAGTTTATTTATATTAAAGTAATAATTTAGATAAACTGACAAAGAGTTATACTCTTTTGTTTTGGGTTTTGCTTTAAATCTATCTCCTACTTCTTTTTGAACCATTACTACGATTTTTTGGACTGGTACTTTATCTTCAATTAATTTAATAATTATTGGTGTAGTTATATAATAAGGTAAATTGGCAACAACGTATAGTTTTTTATAGTCATATTTTTGGATATCGTTTAAGACATTACGTTTTAAAAAGTCGCTATAGATGATTTGGGTATTGCTGTGGATATTTTTTTCTAATATAGGTTTTAGGGTGTCATCTATTTCGTATGCTAGAACGTTTTTGGCTTTAGCGCCGAGGGCATTTGTAAGTGAACCTGCACCTGGTCCTATTTCAATAACGAGAGTTTCTTTATTAATGTCAGATTTATTTACGATGTTTTGGATAATATTTTTATCCACAATAAAGTTTTGACCAAATTTCTTTTTGAAACTGAAGTTATTTTCTTTTAGGGTATTGTTCATTTTGTTTGGTGAATATTCCATTATTTCCTCCTTATATATTTAGATTAAATAGTTCTTTGGCGGTCTCCGTGGTGCTTTCTAGAACTATTTTTAGGTCTATATTTTTTATTTCGGCGATTGCGGTGGCGACAAAGTAGATATTATATGGTTCATTTTGCTTACCTCTATATGGCTCTGGAGTTAGATACGGGCTGTCGGTTTCAAGACAAAGATTTTTGAGTTCTAATTCTTTTACGACTTCTTTTAGATTTTTCTCTTTTTTGAAGGTTACAATGCCACCTATACCAAGGGTACATCCAAGTTCTACAAATTTCTTTGCGAAGGCAGGTGTGCTATCAAAGCAATGAATATGAAATTTGGTTTGATTTTGATATTGTTTTATTATATTGTATGTATCTTCTATGGCGTCTCTACTGTGGATAACTACTGGTTTATGATATTTTATGGCAAGGTTTATTTGCTTTATAAACAGTTCTTTTTGCTTTTCTTTGTTATCTTTGGTGTAATGGTAATCGAGCCCTATTTCCCCTACTCCTACTACTTTGGGATTAGTTAGTTTTTTTTCTATTTCTAATAAGTCTTTTTCATTATAACTATCTGCACATTCTGGATGCAGGCCAAAACAAGCATATATATTAGAGTATTTATTACATAGTTCTAGTGTTTCATCTAGATCACCCTGATTACAAGTACTTACTATCATGATGTTGCCGTTCATGTAGTCTATGATTTCTTCTAGGTTGTCATAGTCCTTTTTACTTAAATGACAATGTGTATCTATCATCATATGTATCGCCTCGCTTTAATTAATAGTATCATAGTTTTGATATATGTCAACATATAGATGTGAATTATGTTAATCTACTGAAGAAAAGTCTATGTTTTTAAAATTTGGGTATTGATTTAATTTCAGATGTTACGGGACTTTTTAAAAAAGAAATAAAAGAACTACAAGCATAGCGCTGTAGTTTTTTGTCATAGAGGCCTTTATGAATATTGCTTTAAAACACCTTATTTATTTAAGGTATAAAGTAGATATAATAATCCTACTAATATGGCAAGTGTTCCAGCGAAACTAACTATAATTAGGGCATATTTATATCTAATACTTGTGCGTAGGCTTGATCTTCTAGGCTCTATTTCTTCTTTCTGTTCTTGTTCACGGTAATTTTTAGGTAATAATAGTTCACTGCTAGCGAGTATTTCTTCGCCACTTGCGGCTTTACTTATGGCTTTATTTATGTCTAAAGTATTTGGTTTTTGTACTATCTTTAGTGTTCCTTTAGAATAAATATTACATAGGTTTGAATATATAAAGTTGGTTAAGGTTGCGAAATTATCAAAAGTATATTTTCCTTTTAACTGCGGAATTAATAATTCGTAGTAATGCCACTTATCGTTTATACAAAACGCAACTGCGAAATGGTATTTACGCACATTGGCACTTGTTTGAAAAAATAATCTAACAACTTTATAACCTTTGTTTTCTAAAAATAGAGCCATAAATTCTGCGACTTCATTTGAGGTTTCAAGATTATAGGTTTCTTCTTCGATTGTGGCATAGTTATTATTTAAGATAAAATCATAAAGACTATTTATTGAAATTATTCCTTGATTTGTATATTCTTCTAATATTTGATTTTCCATGTGAACCTCCTATTATTTTGTACGTTTATAATATCATATCTGGTTTTTAAAAGCAAAAATTTACGGTATATTTTTTATTTTATTTCACAAAATATTTATGGAAAGAAGGTCTTTTATGCATGACTCAGGAATTGTTAGAAGAATAGATGATTTAGGCCGCGTGGTTATTCCTAAAGGAATACGAAAAAGGCTTAGAATTAAAAACGGAGATAACCTAGAGATATCATTTACTGACGATAGTATTGTTATAAAAAAATATGATCAGGTCGGTAAGTTTAAGGATATATATACAGGTATTATTGATGCGTTTTATAGGATTTTGGGTAAAGATATTTTACTTACTAATGGTGATACTTATATTTACGGAATGGGTAAAATAAGTGGCGGTGTAGTTAACAAAGAATTTTCAGAAGAGATTAATAATCTTATAGAAAACAGATGTGAGGATTTGGTGGGAGGCGAGTTTTTTCTTACGTCAGATGTGAAGTTCAGCGGGCAATTGTTTGTAAGTCCACTGGTGGTTCAAGGCGATATTGCGGGGGCAGTTGTGCTGGCGGATGAGTCGATTAGCGAGGCTGATATGACAACAATTCGCGGAATTTCTACATTTATATGCGAATATATTGAATAATTTTTTTTAGTGTGCTATAATTTGTCCTAGTAAAAGGCAATGAAGAAGAGAAGAATAGGTGACTTTTTAGAGAGTTTATGATTGGTGGAAATAAACAAGGTAACTATTTTAAATGACTTTGGAGCTGTTTCGGACGAAGGCATGCGTTAAATGTTTGAGGCAAGTTTAACTTGTGAATTAAGGTGGTACCACGTAATCTTACGTCCTTATATATAGGGACTTTTTTTGTTTGGAGGGATATTATGAGGAAATTTTTTAAGGTAAGTATGGATGAGTTTAAGGCATCTAATTTAGGGACCGAGAAGGACTATAATGAATACGTTCTTCCTATTAGGAGTACGAAATATAGTGCCGGATACGATTTTAAGTTACTTAAGGATGTTACTTTAAAGCCTTTGGAGAAGGCTATCGTGCCAACGGGCGTTAGGGTTTCTATGGAAAATGATGAAGTTTTGATGATTTTTATTAGAAGTAGTTTAGGCTTTAAGTATGACATTAGGCTTTGTAATCAAGTGGGAATTATTGATAGCGATTTTTTTAATAGTGCCGATAACGGAGGACATATATTTATAAAAATTCAAAATGAGGGCGATAAGACGGTTACTTTGAAAAAGGGCGACAATTTTGTTCAAGGTGTTTTTGTAAAGTATTTAACTGTGGATAATGAAGAAGATGTTGCGACTTTAAGAAGTGGTGGTATTGGCAGTACAGATAAGGTGGGAAATTAATGGATAAGAAATATTTACTTATATCGCATGTAGCGGATGAGGACGGAATTACACCGGTAATTTTATCAAAACTGGTTTTTAAGAATATTGACTTTGTGTTAACGGAACCTCGAGAGGTTGATAAGAGTTATTTAGACAATGTGGATAACTATGATTTTGTTTATATTACTGATTTAAATGTTAGTCCTGAACTGGCTTTGAAGATTAATGAAGACGAGAGCCTTAAGTGTAAGACTTTAATTTTTGATCATCACAAAAGTGCGCTTGAGTTAAACAAGTATGATTACATTACGGTTATAGATGAAAGCGATGGCAGAAAGGAAAGTGCGACTAGTATTTTCTATGAATATTTATGTTCTATTTCTGACAATGATATTTTGCATAAAAATTCTACTAAAGGTCTTGTAGAGCAAGTTAGACTTATTGACACTTATGATTTTAAAACGGAGGAAGATAAAAAGGCGCACAATTTAGATTTGTTATTTTCTATTCTTGGTAGAGAAAATTATATTGATTATTTTGATAATTATATTAGGGTTCACGATACTTTTGAATACGCTAAAGATGAGGATTTTTTGATTAAACTAGAAAAGGACAAGGTTGATAATTATTTAAAGCAAAAGACTGATGAGATGATGAGGGTAAATATTGACGGACACAAGGCTGGTGTGGTGTTTGCGGAAAGATACCGTAGTCAACTTGGAAATTATTTGGTTAGTTTGTATGACGATATTGATTTTGCGATAATCATAAGCGTGACGAAAAGTGTTAGTTATAGAGGAAACGGAAAGATAGATTTAAGTGTATTTGCGGCAAAGTACGGTGGCGGTGGACATGCGAATGCTTCTGGCAGCGGGGTACCGGCAGATTTACTTAAGAATATTACTAAGTTAATTTTTAATGATGTTACTTTTGAGGAGGATGAAAAATAATGAATGATAATTTAGAAAAAGACGAATTAACAAAAAATACAGATAGTTTGGCAAAAAATACTTTTTATATTACGACGCCAATTTTTTATGCTTCAGGCAAGCCACAAATTGGAAATACTTATACTTCTGTGCTTTCTGATGCACTTGCGAGATACAAAAGACTTATGGGCTATGATGTAATGTTCCAAACTGGTATGGATGAACATGGCTTAAAGGTTGAGGAGAAGGCACATAGTCTTGGGAAAGAGCCACAGGAGTTTGTGGATGAGATTGCACTTGAGGTTAAAAACATTTTGGCGATTATGAATATTAGTTATGATAAATTTATTAGAACTACTAATTCTAGTCACCGCGAAGCTGTTCAAAAGATTTTTAAGAAGTTATATGATAAGGGAGATATTTATAAAGGAAGATATGAGGGGCTTTACTGTACTCCTTGCGAATCTTTTTTTACTAAAAGTCAGTTAGTAGATGGTAAATGTCCTGATTGTGGTAGAGATGTACAAATGACTAAGGAGGAAGCATATTTCCTTAAATTATCTAAATATGAGGATTGGTTACGTGATTATATTAATACTCATGATGATTATATTGTACCTTCTATCAAGAAAAATGAAATGCTTAGTTTTTTAGATAATGGACTTGATGATTTATGTGTTTCTAGGACTTCATTTGACTGGGGTATTAAGGTTCCTTTTGATGAGAAACATGTTATATATGTATGGCTTGATGCACTTACTAATTATATTACTTTCCAAGGCTATATGAGTGATGAGGAAAATTTTAAAAAGTACTGGCCTGCGGATGTACATGTGGTTGGAAAGGATATTTTGAGGTTTCATTCTATTTACTGGCCTATTATGTTACATGCACTTGATTTACCTATAACGAAGCAAGTGCTTGCACACCCATTTTATGTAGACGCTAAAGGGGGGAAGATGAGCAAGTCTAAAGGTAATGCTTTATACGCTGATGAGATGGTTAAATATTTTGACGTGGATGCGATTAGGTATTATTTACTCAGTGAACTTGGTCTTACTCATGATGGTAATATTGGCTATGAACTTATTATTGATAAGTACAATGCTGATTTGGCAAATACTTTGGGTAATTTGGTAAACAGGACAATTAGTATGAGTCACAAGTATTTTGATGGTGTGGTAGAGGTACCCCGAGAGATAAACGAGGAAGAAGATACGGAACTTATCAAAATGGCTACTAGCTTAGGTGATAAGATTGATGAGTTTATGAAGGAATTTAAGGTTCAAAATGCACTTAATCTTATATTTGATTTGTACAGAAGATGTAACAAGTATATTGATGAAACTATGCCATGGGTTTTGGCTAAAGATGATAGTAAAAGGGATAGGCTAAATACTGTACTTTATAATTTACTTGAGGCTATTAGAATAGGTAATGTTTATCTTGAAGCATTTTTACCAGAGACGGCTGACAAAATTTTTAAACAGCTAAATACACAAAATAGAGATATTCATTCTACCAATGATTTTAAAGGTATGGATAGTGGTATTAAACTTAATAAGCCAGAAGTTTTATTTAAGAGAATTGATAAGGATGAGTTACTTAAGGAGATATACGGAGAATAGATTTATTCTTCTTTTTTGCATTAGAAAGTGCTAGAGAATAGCGAGTAAAAAGTTCATAAATTATTGCACTTTTGGATTAAAGATGTTATACTTTGATTATGTTGTTAATTGTTAACGAGGGGGGAACGGTTATGAATTTAAGAATTAACGAAGAAAAATTTGAAGAAATTCAAAACAGAAAAAAATTGATAGAACTTCAAAATGGTCCTACTGGTTATCCGGCAATAGATAAACCATGGGAAAGGTTTTATGACAAGGATGAATTTTACAAACCTAAAACTTTAAAAACTGTTTATCAAGAAATTTATGATAATAATGTAAACTATCCAAACGATTTAGCACTTGAGTATTTTTATGCACGTATAAGTTTTAATAATTTATTTAAGAATATTGAAAAAACGGCAAAAGCCCTTGAAGAATATGGTGTTCGAAAAGGCGATTTTGTGACTATATGTGCTCCTGGCATGCCTGAGACTATTTATAGTTTTTATGCGCTCTCAAAAATAGGTGGAGTTGCGAATATGATGGCGCCTTATTTTGACCCAAAGGGTCTTGTGGAGAGAATTAATGAATGCGAAAGTGATTTACTAATTGTAATGGATAGTTTTTATAATATAATTAAGGACGCTACTGATAAATCAAGAATTAAAAATGTGGTCGTTGTTCCAACTTTTAATACTTCACCACTTGGTATTGTTTTAAAATCAAAGTATAAATTACAAAGAAATAATAATGAAATTTTTTGGAATGGGTTTATAAGAGATGGTAAAGGTAGAGATGAAACTGAAACATCATCTTATGAAAAGAACAGACCTTTGGCGATGGTTTATTCTAGTGGGACGACTGGGGCATCTAAAGGAATATTACTTTCAAATGACAGTTTTCAAAATTCAGTACAGTCTTATCCAACGCTTGGTATAAATTTATCTAGGGGACAAAAGTTTTATCAGATAATACCGACTTGGTATTCTACTGGTCTTAGTACTTCAGTTCATTTACCTTTGTCTTATGGCTCTACGGTGTTTATGGATCCTAGGTTTGAAAGAGAGGTGTTTGTTAAAAATGTTATAAAACACAAACCTAATTATTCGGTTGCCGCAACTAGTATATATGAAGGATTTTTGGATGAGAAACTTGTTCGTAATAGTGATTTATCTCATTTTAATTATCCGTTTGAAGGCGGCGAGCCTTTAAGAAGTGATGTTGCCGAGCAGATAAATGAGGTGTTTAAAAAACACGGTAGTGACGCTAAACTTGGGGCAGCATATGGACAATGCGAATGTGGTGGTGCAATTACTACACAAACAACGGATGATGAACATTCTGCAGGTTCTGTTGGGATACCACTACCTGGGGTTACTTTAAATATTATGAATGAAAATCATGAAATGATGCCTTATAATGAACGCGGTGTTATTTATGCTAATACCCCCTGCAGTATGATTGAGTATTACAAAAACAAGGAGGCTACTGAAGAATACTTTTATATAGATGAAAATGGTGTTAAGTGGAATAACACTGGCGATATTGGATACGTTGATGAGAACGGCGAATTATATGTGTTAGGCAGAAGTAGTGATTATTCTGTTATTGATGGCAAAAAAGTGTATAATTTTGATATAGAAAATGTTATTATGCAATTTGACGAAGTTAGTCTTTGTGATATTTTAGAAAAAGTAAATGAGGACGGTACGCATACAGTTGCAGCACATATAATTTTAGACGATGAATTTAAAGATGCGTTAGAAAATGATACTTTCGCATTAAATGATTTATTTAAAAGGATTCAAGATGCTATATACGGTGAGTTAAAGGATATTTCATTTGTACCGTCACTATTTAAAATTAGAACCGAATTTCCTTGTGCTCCTTCTGGAAAAAGAGATATTAAAAAAATGAAGGAGGAAACAGAAGGTTTTATCAAAATGCCACAATACGTTTCTAGTGATAAAAGACTTAAGTTATCATTATAAAAAAGAATAAAGAGAGGTGTTTACTATGTTAGTAACCAATTTAACGATGCTAATTTTGTTTAGTATTCTTTACATGATTGGTGTATTATTTATTTACTTTTCAAAAACAAGATTAAAGAGTGAAGAAACGAAGATTTATTCTTTGTTGATAATTTCTAATATAATTGGTTTGATTTTACAATTATTGTGTGATTTTGTTTCGTTTAAGTATGATCAATTATCTCCGACGTTTTGTGATTTAATTTTTAGGTTCTATTTAATATATTTTGTAGTGTGGACAACTTTGATCTTTATATATTTGATAGAAATTACATTCAAAAATAAAGTGAAATTGATTAAAATGGCGGTTATAGGGGCCGTTATCGTAGGAATTGGTGCACTTATATTACCATATGAACTATATAGAAATATGATAGATAGAATATATTATACGCATCATGGTGCGGTTAGTTTAGTGTTTATATACGCAGGAATAATTGGTACACTTATGTTTATTATATTGATACTTAAAAGAAAAAGCATAAGTAAAAGAAAGTCTATTCCACTGTGGATATTTATAATTTCTAGTTTATTACTTACGTATATACAAATGAAAAGGCCAGAACTTGTAATAATGGCAGCGATGGAAAGTTTCATATGTTGTATGATGTATTTTACTATTGAGAACCCTGATGTTCAAATGATTTCTGAGTTATATAAAAATAAAAAGTTAATTGAAAGTTCAAACGAAGGAACTTCAAGATTTTTATTTAAATTAACACAAGATATTAAAAGGCCTGCTTTTGAACTGAAGAAGATAAGTAATGAAATGTTACTAACTTCTGATACGGATAAACTTAAAGAATGTGCTGAATATATTAACAATTATAGTAATCAACTTGATTATCTGATAAATGATGCTTTAAATCTTTCAAGTATGAATACTCAAAAGATAAAGGTATTTGACTCTAAATACAATATATACAGATTATTTAAAGAAATTAATATTCACAATGAAACTTTGGTACATAGTGGTGTTACATTTAAGGGTAACATTGATGAGAGTATTCCAACATATTTATATGGAGATTCTATTAAATTAAAGCAGATTATTAATTCTGTTATTAATAATTCTATTAAAAATACTAATAATGGCTTTATAAATTTTGATATTAGTTCTATTATCAAATACGATATTTGTAGATTATTTATTTCTGTTGAGGACTCTGGAAAAGGTATGGATATTGAAAAAATTAATGATCTTATGAGTTTAGATGATGACTCTATGAATAGTATAGATGTAGATAAACTCCAAGATAAAAATAATTTAGATTATAAAGAGATTAAAAAACTTGTTAGTGTCCTTGGTGGTGCGGTTTTAATTAAAGGCGAAGAAGGAAAAGGTACAAATATAGTTATTACACTTGACCAAAAAATAGTTCCAAGTGAAGACGTGAAGATGGTGGAAAAGTTAGAAACATACGAACAACTTTTACACAGTGGAATAAAATGCCTTGTTATTGATGAGGATGAAACGGAGCTTAAACATATTACTGACTTACTTAAAAGCGAAGATTATAATGTGGATTCATCAGTGTTTGAGATGGACTGTATAGATAAACTTAATAAAAAAATGAAATATGATTTTATTATTTTAGACGACGAGATGCCTAATTATAATGCAATAGATATTCTTAAAAAATTAAAGGAAAATAAAGACTTTAAAACTCCAGTTATAGTTATGATCAATGATAATAAAAATGGAATAAAACTTCAATATTTGAGAGATGGATTTTCTGATTATATTTTAAAAAGTAAATTAGATAGCGAGATCAAAAGAGTTACAAAGAGATTTTAACTCTTTTTCTTTACACTATTATTCGTAAAATAGGGTATTTTGTCGAACAGTTTATGTTTAATTTTTTAAAATGTGTGTTATAGTAGAATTACGAGAAATATTAGAGAGGGAGAAAATACATGATTGCTAATAAAATAAAAGGTAGTATCATTGTTTTGTCGTTTTTAGTATTAATTGGAGTTCTTGGTGCAGTAGTTTATTATAAGTTTAGTATTATTGATTTTACATATTTATTATTTATAATTGGTTGTTTTTTCAGATATATTTATATTAAAACTCATGATGAACAATAAATATGTATTAAAAGACTTTCCAACATGGAAAGTCTTTTTAGTATGGTTCTTTTAATATTAAGTTAGAAATCATTACTAGCTGTTTGTCTTTTTCTTTATCGCAGGTAGTCATTATTAACGTAGTGGTTTTGGGACTTGTTATGGTTATTTTACCATTTTTATGTTCTTTATATTTATCACTTATTTGATATGTATATTTTATATTTTTATAATAAATATATACTTTATCATGAACATTTAGTTTATAAAGATTTTTAAAATACGAGATACTACTGGTACCGGAATGAGCGGCAAGGAAAAGGCTAGAGTTTTCTTTATCAGGCATGGATGAATTATTTAATATTTGCACATGTTTTTCTACGGTATTATTATTTGATTTGGGGTCTACAAGGCCTGTTTTTAAATTTATTTTAGGTATTTCTATTATGGCAATATAGTTTTCTTTAACTTGCTCTTTTTCGATTTCTATGGTGGTGTAAAAATTACTTATCATTTTATTTTCTATTTGTTTTTGGCTTTTATCTGAGCAATCTATATAGCCTATTATTAAGATAGATATGAATATTAGAAGTGTGCTTAATAGTCTTATTTTAAACGTGATCTTTTTTGTATTCATATAACATCCCTAGGGCTCCTAATAGTAGCATTATGACCTGAAAAAACGGGCTATCTTTTTTAGTATTGGGAACTTCTACTGTTACGGGTATTTTAGTATTAGTCATATTTGCTTTGACTATTTGACCATTTTCTAAAACTTCAAAGTATATTTTTTCATTTGATAATAGATATCCTGTGGCAGCGTTTTTTTCCACAATATAGTATTTACCTATAAACAGGTTATCAATGGTTACTCTACCCTGCTTATCTGTTTCATATGTTCCTACTAATCTATCATCTTCGGTAAAGATTTGAATTATTGTTTCTGGGACAGGGTTACCATTTACATAATCTGTTTTGGTAAATTCTAGTTTACCTTTAGGCAAATAGTTTTGAAGATTTATTTCTTTTAATAGATTATCTTCTTTTGTTATTTCAAAGTAATGTTTTTCATTATTTACCATATTACCACCGCTAGATTCTCCTTCTATCAAAAAGTATTTACCATAATACAAATTAGAAAGGGTGGCAAGTCCATTACTATCTGTGGTTAAGGAACTTATAAGGCTATATTTTTTATAGATTATATTACCTTTAGAGTCCTTTATATCTTCGTTTGCGTATAAAACGAATGTAACATTTGGTAAGGCAATTATGTTATATTTATATGAAGCATTATTTAGTTCTAATTGCTCACCTGTTTTGTTTATTTTTAGGGTTGCTCCATTACTTTTAATTTTGATATTAAATTTTTGTTTATTTGATATACGTAGTTTGGCGTATGTTTGGGTATTATTGTTATAATATATTACTGTACTTTTATTATCGTATGATGTTCTTTCAAAGGTTATTTCTTCATCATTAATTTCATTAGGTGTAAAGGTTATTTTTAAAGTATTATTTTCTTTTGTTATTTGATGTTTTCCATTATAGGAAAGGGTGTAGTCATTTAATACTCCGTTGGTGTCCTCTACAGTGATAGTTTGTCCCATACTGCCTTCTAATGTAGTGTACGCAAATGAAGGGACTGCTTTATAGTTTTTTATGAGGTTATTTATCTCATTTTTTTCTTTGGTAATATCTATTTCTTCACCAGCACCGTGGTTTTGGGTTGTGAATTTAACGCTGATATTTCTTACCTTTTCCCAAATAAGTTCTTGGGCGGCCATCCAATATCTATCATTATCATGTCCTGGGTATTCTCTACCAAAATAGCCAGCAAGTTCAATATATTCTTTTTGTTCTTCACTTAGGTTGTAGAGGCTCCAGTCGGTGGTGGAGTTATATGTACGAGTTGTTATTTGTACCAGTGGCTCTATACAGTAAGCCAGTTCACCGTTCGCGTACAGTTTGGTAACGTAATTTGACATTACTTCTCCGGTGTTGTTATCACGCTGATAGAAATAAACCCCTTCTATCTTTTCAAAACTCATAGTTGTATCGTTTGCAGCGGCTTTTACGTGCGGTGATATTATGAGTACAGGAATTATTACTGCGAATAATTTTAATAATTTTTGTTTCATGTTTTTGTTTCTCCTTTAGCTGTTGTAGGTCCTACGAGCCAAATATATCACATGTTGTTTTTTGGGTCAAATGGAGGTTTTACCCAAATTTGGGCAAAAAAAAGGAGCAATTCGGCATTTCTCTCTTAGGAAAATTTACTCAAATTGGCTCTTATTTTGTCTTCAATTTGGAAAATTAGCAGTTTTTCACATTGTTGGATTTGTGTCTGTTCCGATAGGCATTCCTAATATATACCATCCTATTACTATTAGTATTAGGAGTACAGCGAATAAAAGAACTGACGGTAATATTTGTTTCAATGTTCCAAATACTGTTATTTTTACGCTTTCTTTTTTGTTATATTTTTCTAGGAATGCAAGCATTACGATAAAGTATATAAATAGTGGGGTTAGGCCTTTACCGATACTATCGGCGATTTTAAATACAAATTGTGTGAAGTCTGGAGTTATGTTGGCTTTCATGAAAAGTGGTACAATAACTGGGGATGCGATTGTCCATTTTGTTGTTAGGTCTGGTATTAATATTGACATTAATATGATACCAATTATGGTTATTAATATTAATGGGATACCTGTAAATTCTAGGTTACCAATAAATGAGGTTATGAGGCTTGCGACTACTTCTCCTAGATTGGTATAGGTTAGTATACTGGTTAAAAGCGACATAAAGAACATTAAGATAAATATGTATCCTAGGTTATCAAATTCTTTTGATAACCCTACACTAAAGTCATTTGTATCTTTGATATTTTTAGACATATAGCCATATATTCCAGAGCATACCATCATTACTACTAGGAACATAAATATAAAGGCATCATTAAAGGTTGAATTTCCCCCAAGTAACTGGGCAACGTAGTCTTTTTGGTCCATATCAAGAAGTACTCCACTTCCTGGTAGATTAGGGGTTATCATATATATAAATAAGATAATAAATAAGATAAATACTAGAGAACTTATAACTAGTCCTTTTTTTGAATAGTTATATTTTACGTCCTCTATAAGGGACTCTTTTATTTTTGGTTTTAGGAATGTTTCTAGAATTATGGTTCCGATTATTGCGATTATAAATGTGGACGCTATCATGATAAATAGTGATGACCATGCATTAAATTGGTATGATGGGTCAACTGTTACGGCGGCGACTTTGGTAAGCAGGCCGAGTTGGTAGTCCTCATAGTTAAATACAAGGCCGGTACTATATCCTAGGGTTATTCCGATAAATGTTACTAATATACCATAGACAGAGTTTTTACCTAAATACTGGTAGATAACGGCAGATAATGGTATTAATATTACATAACTATATGCGCCAAAGAATGATGATATAATGGCTATGAATAAAGTTAAAAATGTTATTATACCTGATTTTAGTCTTCTAAATTTGGTAAATATGACTTTGAATAAGCCACTTGTTTTACCGATGGAAATGGCCATTAATGATATTATGATTAATACTAATGGTTCAAATGCTCTAAAGTTATTTACAGGAGATGACAAGAAGTAATCAAGGCCGTCTTTAGATATGATGCTTTTGACTTTTGATGATGATTGTTCGATGGCACCATTTGTAATAGTTGTTATTTCTCCGCGCATTCCTATTGCAGAGGCGATACTAGATATTAGTATTATAACAAATATTAATATTATAAGTGTTATAACTGGTCCAAATCGTTTTTTTTCTTTTTTCATTTGGTCCTCCTACTGTATTATTTTTTTTAGTTTTTTGTTAAATTCTATACGTGGAAGCATAATACTTCTTCCGCATTTTAGACATTTTATTTTTATATCGGCCCCTACTCTTGTTATTTCCCATTTATTTTCGCCACATGGATGGGCTTTTTTCATGGTTACGACTGTTCCTAGGCTATAGTTATTATTCATTATGAATCACCACCTGTGGATATGGAATTTCAATGTTAGATTCGTCGAATGCTAGTTTGACGGCTTTATTTACAGCACGCTTAAACGCTATATCTTGGGTTGGTTCACAGTCAGCGACTAGGCGATATATTACAGCACTTTCGGCAAGGTCTTGTATTCCAAGTAATGTTACATCTGATGTTAGGTATGGTGTTGTTTTACTTAATGTTTCACAGACTTTTTGTAATACTTTTTCGGTTTTGTTTATATCTGCGGAATATGAAACTGTTATATCAACAATACATTTTGATGTTTGGGTACTGTAGTTGATTACTTCATTAATGTTTCTATTGGCGATTATTTTTACTTCACCAGAGTACGCTCTTATTTTTGTGTTTTTCATACCTAGTTCTATAACATCGCCTCTAAAGTCACCAATTTTTATATTATCGCCAACATCAAATTCGTTATTGACGATGATAGCAAATCCTGCGAGGAAGTCTTTTAGTATATCTTGAAGAGCAAGACCGGCGATAACACCTACTACTCCTAGGGACGCTATCATAGCTTTGGTATCGACACCCCAGACATCTAGCATTAATATTGTAGCGACTATTATAACTACGTATTTAATTATGTTGGTAATTAGATGCATGATGGTTATTGATTTTTTATGAAGTCCATATTTAGTACTAGCCTTAAACATTTTTTCGATAATTTGTTTTACTAGTAAATATACTAATATGGATATTACTATTATAAAAATTGGAGATATTATTTCTTTTGTAAACAGGGTTTTTAACATTTTATCATTCCTTTATATCTAATATTTCGAGGATACGATTTAAATCAGCATTGTTAACAAAAGATATTATTATTTTTTTATCTTTTATTTTTACTTTGGTGTCTAGTTTTTCTCTAGCAATTTCTTCAACGTAAGCGTATTCTTTGGAGGTGCTTTTTCCTCTAGGGTGTGCTTTGGTTTCACTTATAGATTCTTCGGCGACCCTTACGGTCAGATTGCCGCTGACTATTTCATGGGCTCTTTTTATCATTTCATCGGTGCTTTTTAATTTACTAAGGGCTCTAGCGTGTCCCATGGTAAGTTCTTTATTTACTACCATTTGTCTTACTTCGTCTGGTAGCCTTAATATACCGATGATGTTTGTGATATGACTACGACTTTTACTTACTCTTTTGGCCAGTTCATCTTGGGTTATGCCTAATTTTTCTATTAATTTTTTATAGGCTTCGGCTTCCTCTATGATGTTTAAGTCTTCTCTTTGAAGGTTTTCTAGGAGTGCTATTTCGGCCATCTTTTCATCTGATAATTGTCTTATGATGGCGGGTATTGTTTTTTTGCCTGCGAGTTTACTGGCACGGAGTCTTCTTTCTCCGGCGATTAGTTCATAGCCTTTAATGCTTTTTTTGACAATTATTGGTTGAAATATGCCATTTTCCTTAATAGAGGCTGCAAGTTCTTCTAGTGCTTCTTCTTTAAAATAGGTTCTTGGCTGATATGGGTTAGGTCTTATTTCATCGACATTAAGTTCTACTATTTCTTCGCCTTTAGTTTCTTCATATATTTTTTTATCTATATTTTGGACGTTTTTTACGTTTAGGTTATCTAAATCAAATAGTTGTTCTAGTCCTTTTCCTAGTGCTCTTTTTTTAGTTTCCATTTCTACTTATCACCTCTTTGGCTAAATTTAAGTAAGCCTCTGAACCACGACTTTTTGGATCATAGGCAATTATTGGTTTTCCATGGCTTGGAGATTCTGATAGTTTTACTAATCTTGGTATGATTGTGTCATATACTCTTTCTTTGAAGTAACTTTTTATGTCTTGTACCACTTCTAGTCCTAGATTGGTTCTATTGTCAAGCATGGTTAAAAGTACTCCTTCGATATCTAGTGTTGGATTTAATGTTTTTTGTGCTAGCATGATGGAATTTAAAAGTTGCATTATTCCTTCTAGGGCAAAAAATTCACACTGTACTGGTATTATAACGGAGTCTGCGGCTGTAAGGGCGTTTGTTGTTAATATACCAAGTGAAGGCGGACAATCTATTATTATGTAGTCAAACTTTTCTTTTGCGATATCTAGATGTTTTTTTAATTGACTATTTTTAGCAAACTGGTCATCTAGTCTACTTTTTTCCATTAATTCTATATCGGCACCCGCTAATGAAATTGTGGCTGGAATGATATAGAGGTTTCTAAATTTTGTTTTTATTATTACTTCTTTTAGACTAGCGGTATCTATCAATAGATCATATATACTATTTTGTATGTCGCCTTTTTCTATTCCTAGTCCGGTTGTACTATTACCTTGTGGATCTAAATCTATTAGGAGTGTTTTTCTACCAAGCACACCTAAAGATGCAGACAAGTTGATACTTGACGTTGTTTTTCCAACTCCACCTTTTTGATTTACTAATGCTATTACTTTTCCCACTATTACCACCATTTTCTATAAATTATGCTAAATACATTTTATCATAATCTTGCTTATAAATCTATGTTTATCACTATTACTTGTTTAATTTATTTATCATTTTATCATATTCTTTATATAAATACTGTATATTGTTTTCTAAAAAGAAGTAATGTTTAATATAGAATATTAACATTACAAGGAGTATTAATACTATATATATAAATAAATTTTGGGTTAATGATATATATAAGGATATTAATAAGAAGATAGCAAAGAATAATGTTACTAATAGATGCACCAATCTTTCGTGCTGAAAGAATTTTATTTTGGTTATATGGTTTTCTACATCTTCTTTAGTTATTTTTTGATTAAGTTTTTGTTCTACTTCTTTTTTATACTCATTTAAATAGTCTTTCATCATATCACCATATGTTAATTATATTACTTTTTTGGTATTTAGTAAATAATTACATGATAAAACCGTAGATGTCCTCTACGGTTTTCGGGATTAATGTTCAGGCATTCTATACCACTGCCTGAAGATGTCTTCCATATCATCTGATGGAGCATCTAGTGGTGCGGTTTTGGCGTTAACTAGTTCTTCGTATTCTTCTTCGGTCATGTTACGTTTTTTTAACATGTCTTTTTTTATTTCTGGCCAAAATTTATTATCTAGTTCATCCATTTCTTCGATGGTAAAGCCGGTGGCTTCAGATATTTTTTTATCGTTTATGTCAGTAAAGTGTCTTAATTCAATAACGGCAGTTTGTCTATCTGAATAAATTGTACACCATTTAATGAAGTCTTGGAAGTGTGCGATAGTCTCGGCATATCTTTGTGGATCTTTAGCAATTTTCGCAAAGAGTTTATCACGTACTTTTTCTAGTCCTTCGTTTCCTTCGACGGTTACTTCGATATTTATTTTACCAGCGAGGCCTTCGAAGTCTTCGATAATGGCAGCTTTTTTACCGACCGCAACATTTAGTCCTTTAAACATTTTCTACCCTCCTTTCGTCCTTCGACGGGATTGTTCCCAATCAAATTGGCATTAGTGTATACTACTTTGGAGAGGAATGCAAACGAGTGTTTTGAGCAAATTGAGGAGACTTTTTGGGGTTAATTTTGGTAAATTCATCTTAGGGAAATTTGGGTAATTTGCTGTTGTTTCTACACTGAATTAGGGTAAAAGTAACAAATTTTAAAAAATTTGTAAAAAAGATGCTTTTTTTCAAAAGCATCTTAGTTTTGTTTATCAAATCCATATTTTTTGTTGAATTTTTCAACACGTCCGGCTTTTTTAGCAGTTCCTTGTTTTCCGGTAAAAAATGGATGACATTTATCACATACTTCTAATTGTAGTTCTGGTTTATTTGATCTTACTGTGAATGTGTTACCACATGCACATGTAACTTTTGTATCTACATATTCTGGATGTATGCCTTTTTTCATTTTATCGCTCCTTCCGCCATGACAAATACATGTCATAGAAATTTAATGCTTTTATATTGTAGCAAAGTTTTTCTTTAAAATCAAGGGTTTAATAGGGTTTTACTTAGGCTTTTGATGATTTTGTTTGATATGGCGTGGTAACCTTCTAGTGACGGATGAATATTTTGGCGATCGGGCAAATATTCGGAGTGATTTTTAAATATTGGTGTTGTTTCAACAAATGTTATATTATTGTTTTCGCTTACTTCTTTATATTTTTTATTTAGGTACTCAAAGACGCGGGTAAGTTCTTCGTCGGGGTATGGGTTATAATAGCCGATTAGGAGGATGTCTTCTTTGCAATATTCTTTGATGAGTTTTAGCAGTTCGTCTAGTTCGGTGGCGGAGTGGTCTACATATTCATAGAGTTTATCGTAGTTTATTTTTTGGTTTTGGTTTACTTTGACGAGGATATCGTTAGCACCGATAGATATGGTTATGAGATCGGCTTTGATAAGGGCGTTTTGGATGGTTATTTGTTTATTTTGGTGGGTTACACTTACATTATTATTGATTTTGGTTTTTAGGTCGTTTATTCTTTCTCCTTTGGCGGCGAAGCCATTTAGGTATGTTTCTAGGAGGTTTTTATTTTGGAGGTAGTCTTTTACGTAGCCGGTGTAGCCTTTGGTTTTTCTGCCGTTGTAGTCTTCTCCGTAGGCGAGTGAGTCTCCTAGGGTGAGGTAATATACTTTTTTATCTATGTTGCTTAAATATATAAGGAATACTGTGAGGAGAATGGCTCCTACTATTAGAATTTTTTTCATATTTCACCTCAAAAAAAGTAGATTTGCTCTACTTAATTGTATGTTTTTATCTTATTTATATTCAAGGGATATGCTGGCGCCAACGGTTTTTAATTTATTAACAAGGTTTTCGTAACCTCTTAAGATGTATTTTACTTCTTTGATTGTTGTTTCTCCTTTGGCGGCGAGGGCTGCGAGGACGAGGCAGGCTCCGGCGCGAAGATCTGTTGTTACAACTTCTGTACCTTTATAAGTGGTAGGACCACTTATGGTGATTTTTTTACCTTGGTTTGTTATGTTTGCACCCATGATGTTTAGGTACTTGATGTTTTGAAATCTATTTTCATATATGTTTTCTTCTATGGTACTGGTACCATCTGCGAGGGCGAGCAAGGATGTTAGGGGTTGCTGGAGGTCAGTTGGGAAGCCTGGGTATATTTCGGTTTTTACGTCTACGGGTTTTATGTTATGGGCTTTTGATATGGTTATGCTTGTTTCGTCTACCTGCATGTTTATGTTCATTTGCTTCATGGTATTTATTAGGGCAGTTAGATGTTTTGGGTTTAGGTTATTTATTTTTAGGTTATCCCCTACCATGGCTCCTAGGATGATATATGTGCCGGCTTCTATTCTATCTGGAATTGTGTCTATTTGTCCTTTTGTTAATTTTTTTACGCCGGTTATGGTTAGTTTATCTGTGTCTTTTCCTTCTATTTTGGCACCCATTGAGTTTAGAAAATCGATAAGGTTTCCTACTTCTGGTTCTTTAGCGGCGTTTGCGATGGTTGTTATGCCTTCGGCCATAACGCTGGCGAGTAAGATGTTTACGGTGGCACCGACGCTAGAGATTGGAAGTATGATGTCTGTTCCGATTAGTTTTTTTGCTTTTACTAGGTACTTATTACCTTCTTTTGTAATGATTGCGCCTAATTGCTCAAAGGCTTTTAAATGGAAGTCGATTGGTCTTGCCCCAATTTTACAGCCGCCTGGGAAGTACATTTCTACTTTTTTATACCTACCTAGTATGGCACCCATAAAGTAGTATGACGCTCTTAATTTTTGGCAATATTCTTCGGTGATTGGTTTGTTGTTAAATTTTTTGGTGTTGATGGTTACTTTTGTACCTTCTTTATAGAATTCGCATCCAAGGTAAGAAATTATTTCTTTTAGATTCCTTACGTCAGAGATATCTGGTACGTTATTTATGGTTACTTCATCTGACAGTATGGCGGCAGGTATAAGTGCAACGGCACTGTTTTTGGCGCCTCCTATTTCTATTGTACCACTTAGTTTGTGGTTTCCTTCTATTTTTAATTTTTCCATATTATCACACTCTCACTATAATCTATGTTTTTCACCTAAAAAGGTGTTTATGTGTATTATACACCATATTTTAGGGTTTTAAAATATTTTTTTGTGTAGAAATATATGGGAACGTGCTAGGGAAGATTTTTTCTTAAGAAGATTTTATGACATATTTGGTGTTTACTTTACATTTTTGTTTACATTATTTAAAAGTTTTTGATATGGTTTTGGGTCTTTGGGTTCTACACTGCGATTTTGCGATTATGTTACTTTATTGTATATAGTTATTATGCTTTGTGGCAATTACTTCATGTACTTTTTAACTATTTCTTGTACTAATGACTTGTATTCTACGTCGGTATTTTCATCGGCCTCGATTAAGCATAGAGGAGGAAATAGGACACACCACCAATTATCTCCCTCACCGGCACCTAAAGTGATGAGTAATGATTTGTAGTAACCTTCATCATAGGTAACGCCTTTATAATGTTTCTCTGGAAAGTAGTTATAGCCATAGTTTATATTATAATCTAGGTTATAGTGTTCTTTTGATAAGACTTCTTTTACTTCATTATCTATTTTGGGTAAGTTTTCTTTGATGACTTTATCGGCTTCGTCGCTATCTTTGGTGTCTTTTAAAAGATTATACATAGATTTTTGAACGTCTTTTTGAACTTTCTTTTTGATATTTTGGTCTTCATCAGCGTTTGAGTTGGGCACTATTCTAATGCGGATGGCGTTATCTGGTATGGTTACGGCACCCTCTACTATATTTGGGGCGGCAATATAGAATACAATTACAAATATTATTAGAGTTACGGTTTTTTTCATATTAAAAATCCACCTTTCTAATTAATAGTGGGTGGATTTTATTTTTTTATTCAAATGAGGGAAAAATTTTTTAATTTCATCTTTGATTATCATAATTGTATTATTAATAATTTATACCAAATAAATTATATAAAATTACCATCTAACTCTGGCTGGAATTAGATTGCGCAACAATATATATGCAACATCTGACAGAGCAATATCAAATGTTCCTCTTTTTATTTTTAATTACCTCGTCTGTATGCATTTTATCATGATTAGATTTTTTTGACAATCGTTTTTTTATTGACTACATTTGCCTGTGGTTACTGAGGAAATATTGCTGCTTATAAATAGTTTATTTTCCGAGGTGTTTTCAAGTGCCCAGTTATTTCCAACATAAACTTGTTTTAGACTAATAGTATAACTAAATATTTCTGAATAATTTTCTACTTTGGTTGTGTTAAAACTGCATAGGTTTAACTCTTTTATTTTTTGGCAACCTCGAAACATAGCACCCATACTAATTAAATTACTAGTATTAAAATTACTTAAATCAATTGATTTTAATTTGTTACATCCTGCGAACATCCACCACATACCAGTAACATTACTTGTATCGAAACTACTTACATTTATCTGTTCTATATTATTACAATTCTCAAACATTCCGCCCATTTCAGTAACGTTTGAAGTATCAAAGGACGATAAGTCTAACTCTGTTAACGAAGAACAAAAATTAAACATATATTGCATATTTATTACATTACTTGTATCAAAGTTGCTACCAAAGTTAATGTACTTTATTTGTTTAAATTGTTTAAATAAATAACTACTATCACGGTTTGCGATTACTCCGTTTTTGGCTCCTATATATAAATCATATTTACCTGTTTCTGTACTACTCTCTGTTATATATGCCATGACACCTTGATCTTTGGCCTCGGATACATCCCATTGTTCCACAGCATCACTAGGTACTATGGCACGATCTAAAAAGGTGGCACTTACTATATTCTCTTTATAAAAGTCTGTGTGAAAATCTTCATTACTGTTTTCATTCCAACTTTGAATTACTCTTGATTTATCTTTAATGTTGCCTTTAGCACTTAAATTTATATTTGTGGAAAATGCACTATAACCTATTACTAGGCAAAAAGTTAATAGGATTAATAGGGTAAATATTAGATTATATTTTCTTCTTTTATGACGTCTTCTATATCTTCGCATGATATCACCAAAATAATTATATAAATTAAATGTGATAACTAACACGACACATTATGGCGTGGAAAGCAAAAAATCTATATGACATAATGTGTCTAGGCGATACTTATGATAAAAGAAAACCGTATTAAAAAAGGATATACACAGGAACAATTGGCGGAAATTTTAGATATATCTTGGAGACAATTACAGAGAATAGAAAAGAATGAGAATAATACGAAGATAACTACTTTAAAAAGAATAATAAAGGTTTTAGACATACCGGATGCGGAATTAATTGAGTTTTTGAAAGAATTAGGTTAAAAGCACGAAATGTGCTTTTTGTGTAGTTAACGAAAAAAAACACCATCTAATTAGACGGCTTATTTATGATACGTTTCCCCATTTATTATTTTATAACTTCTATATATTTGTTCTAGTAGTATTACTCTAAATAGTTGGTGGGGAAAGGTCATGTTAGAAAATGATAGTTTGTAGTTACTTCTTTGTTTTACTTCGTCTGATAGACCATATGAGCCACCGATGACAAAGACTATATTTGGATGTTTTGTTTGCCAGTTATTTAGTGTTTTTGATAGTTCTATGGAACTTAACTGGGTCCCTTCTATTTCCATTGTTACTACGTAATCATTTTCTTTGATTTTTGATTGTATTTTTGTACCTTCTATTTTTTTTGCTTTTTCTGCTATGGACTCGTCTTCTATTTCTATGATTTCTAGTTTGGTATATTTGGTTAGTCTTTTTTGGTATTCTTTGATAGCCTCTTTATAGAAGTTTTCTTTGATTTTACCCACACAAATGATTTTTATCATAATTTTATTACCTCGGTTCTATCTTTTTGGGTTGCGACTATAACGTTAGGAGCTTTTTTTCCGACCTTTTGATAGGCTTTATAGTATTCTGATAGGGCGAGTTTTGGTTCATTGTTGTGTTCACTTAAATGGGCAAGTATAACTTGTTGGGTATTATTTGTGGTGAATTCTGAGAGGTAGTAGGCACTATCTTTATTGGAAAGGTGGCCTTTATCGCCTAGTATTCTTTGTTTTAGGTAATAAGGATAGTTACTGTTCATAAGCATGGTTGTATCGTGATTACTTTCTAGTATATACATGTTATGGTTTTTTAGTTTAGGATAGTTACGCATGTTTATGTATCCAGTATCTGTCATGTACATTAAGGTTTTGCCAGCGGCTTCAAAGATATAGCCACTAGAGTCGGCGGCGTCATGCGAGGTTTTTATTGGGGTTACGTGCATATCTCCTACTACGGTTTCTTTTGTTATGTAATAGGTTTTATCTATTATTAAGTCCAGTTCTTCTTCCATTTCTTCGGTTAGGTAAACGACGGGGTTATATTTTTTTAAGAATACCCTAAGGCCGTTTATGTGATCACTATGGGCATGGGTTATGAATATGTTTTGAATGTCTTTGGGATCGACGTTTATTTCTTTTAGTTTTTTTTCTACATATCCACAGGTCATGCCTATGTCTATTAGTGATTTTGTTTCGTTTGTTTCTATATAGGTGGTATTGCCTTTACTACCACTTGCTAGTACGCAAACGTTCATTTAATACCCATTTGGATAAAGAACTGATGGATTTACGTGGTGCCACTTGGTACCTTGCCAAACTTCGTAGTGGACGTGTGGTCCGGTGGAATCTCCTGTTGAACCGACGTATCCTATTACATCACCTTTGGCGACGGTGGCTCCTACTTTGGCCGCAATTTTAGACATATGGGCATATAGGGTCATATAGCCATTATTATGGTTTATGACAACGTAGTTACCATAACTATAATGATATTCGGCAATCATTACTACACCGTTATTTGTGGCGTAGATGTTTGAGCCATAACCTGTTCCTGATATATCAAGGCCGGTATGAAGTTCACGTCCTTTTCCGAGCGGGCTATTACGATAGATGTAACCACTTGATATGGTCCAACCACTATCGGTTGGCCAGCCCCAGTTTGTGAGACTACCGACGGTTGGGATATATTTACTACCTTTTTTGATTATTTTTGGAACGGAATTTTTTATGATTTGTTTATCTTTTGGTTCTACGTAGACGATTTCGCCATTTATTAGTTTTTCTTCTTGTGATACTCTATTTATACCATTTTGTCCTTCTTGGATGACTTCTTCACTTCCTAGGACAAGGTTATCGTCGTATTTTTCTTCGGTTTGGTAAGCACTTTCAACATCATTTACGGTGTATTTTTCTTCAACGACGCTGATTTGTGGGTTGGTTACGGCGATTTTTAGTTGTTCTCCTGGGTATAATAGGTTTGATTTATTGTTTAGATTATCGTTTGCGAGTAATAATTCTTCTGGGGATACTTGGTTGCTGAAAGCAACGGTTTCAATGGTATCACCAGCGTTTACGGTATATGATTTTTCCTCATGGTTATCACCGTATAACAGGTATTTACTAAGTTCATCTTTATTACTATATATGGTTTTATTAACAGATATTTTTTTCTTTTGGTATGTGATGTTTTCATTGATGTATACGTTTTCTATTTTTTCTCCGGTGCCATTTATTTCTAGTTGGTTATCTGTCAAATAAAGGTTATATTTATCTTCGTCTATATATGTGCTGATGATGGTATTTACGGCGTCTTTAAATGTTTTTTTGTCTAAGACGTTTATTTTGGTTTTTATTTTTTTATCTTTGCCGTCTTCGTTTATTGTTTTGGTTATGATAAATTCATAGCCTTCGACGGTGAAGTTAGCGTCTTTTTTTATTTTGTTATAGATTTGTTTTACGTCTGCTGTTTTTCCATCGTATGTTGTTAGTTTTTCGATACGTAGCCCTACAGGTGCATATACTTTTGATACGTTATATTTCTTTTTATAATATTCTCCATTTTCATTAATGTATTTTTCTAATTTATCTTTGGATGAGATTACACCAAGACTTTTATTTTCTAGATATACTTTATAGTAATTATTTGGTAATTTTAAACTAGGGGTACTAATCATCAGGGTTATTACGGCAGATATTACTACTGCGAATACTATTAACAAGGTATTATTTTTCAAGTTATCACCTACTCTTCTTCTACTCTTTCCATATTAAAGAATGAACTTGTGTTTCTTTTGAAGATAAATTCTACAGTTGCGGTTGGACCATTACGATGTTTACCCATGATAAATTCGCTTTTACTGGTGTTCTGGTCGATAGCGGCTTCTTTATTATAGTAATCATCACGGTACAGGAATGCGACTATGTCGGCATCTTGCTCGATTGATCCAGATTCTCTTAAGTCTGATAGTAGAGGTCTTTTGTCTTCTCTACCTTCGACGCTACGAGATAACTGTGCTAGAGCAATGACTGGAATATTTAGTTCCATAGCCATGGTTTTTAGAGAACGAGATATTTCTGATACTTCTTGTTGTCTTTGTCCTAGGTATTTGGCTGAACCGCTGATTAACTGTAAGTAATCGATGATGACTATGTCGAGACCTTCTTCTGAGTTAGCAAGTCTACGGCATTTTGATCTTATTTCGCTGACGGTTTGACCTGGGGTATCATCGATAAATAGTTTTTTATCTGACAATCTACTTATGGCTTCGTTTACTCTTTTCCAGTCTTGGTGATCTAGTTTACCTGTTGTTAGTTTAGGCATTTCTATTTGACCTATTTGGGCAAGCATTCTGGTTACTAGTTGTTCGGCGCCCATTTCCATGTTGAATAGGGCAACGCTTTTACCGAAGTTTACGGCCATGTTGGTGGCAAGGTTTACTGCAAAAGCAGTTTTACCCATGGCTGGTCTAGCGGCTATGATGATTAGTTCGTTTTCATGAAAACCTTTAGTTAGTCTATCTAAATCATGGTATCCGGTTGGAATACCTGTTACTTCGCCTTTTTGTTTTGACAGTTCTTCTAGGTCAGATTGGGCTTTATATAAGACGTCTTTGATTTTTTTAAACTCTGTGCTTCTTCTATCTTTTACAACGTCTAGTAATTTTTTTTCGGCACCGTCTAAGAGGTCTCCTATAGCATCTGTGGATGAGAAACCGTCGGTTACTATGTTGGTTGCGGTTTCTATTAGTCTTCTTCTTAAGTATGTTTCGTTTATAATCTTTATGTATTCATCGACGTTGGCGGCGGTTGGAACTTTATTTATGACTTCTGCGAGGTATTCTACGCCTCCTACGGTAGATAACTTTTTGTTTTTGGTTAGCTCTGCGGTTACAGTTGTGGCATCTATTGGTGTAGCACTCTCCATTAAATCTTTAATGGTTTCAAAGAGTTCTTGATGTGCCACGGTGTAGAAGGCTTCTTTTTTTAGTTCTTCTGTTACTTTTTGACCAGCATATCTACTCAAAAAAACTGACCCTAGGGCTGCGGCTTCGGCGTCGATGTTTTGGGGCATTATTCTTTCGTTCATGGTATCACCTTATTTTGTTAAGTTTATTTTTAGATTTGCCTCTATGTCTTTATAGAGTTCTACGGTTACAATGGTTGTACCTAGTGTATTTACTGGGACGTCTATTTTTATTTTTCTTTTGTCTACATCATAACCTTGTTTTTTTAGTTCGGTACTGATTTGTTTAGTACTGATGCTGCCGAACACCTGACCTTCTTTTCCTGTTTTTACTTTAAAGGTTAGGGTTAGTTTTTCTAGGTCTTTTTTTAGATTGCTATTTAATTTTATTTGGTCTTGCTCTTCTAGATGTTTTTTTAGGTTTTCTGTTTCTAGGACTTTTTTACTTGTTTTGGTTTCTAATACGGCTTTATGATTATTTATTAAATAGGTGCCATAACCATCTTTGACTGTTAGGACATCGCCTTTTTTACCTTGTTTTTTTACGTCTTCTATTAATATTACACGCATGTTATTCCTCCTTTAGAGCATTTTTTATTAATTTTATTATTTCTTTGGTAGTTCCTTTTTCAAATTGTGCAGCGGCACCTGTGATGTGCCCACCGCCTCCTATTTTATTCATGATACTGGCAACGTTGACTTTTCCCATGGATCTTGCACTTACTCCTGTATTGCCGTCGTTTAGTTTTCCAACGGCGAATGAGGCTTCGACACCATCAAAACGAAGTAATTCATCGGCAAGGATCGCAAGGTCAACTGGGTCATTTTTATCTTTATCGCCCATATCACATAGTAGGTAGCCTTCTTTTATGTAGTAACTTTTTTTGATGTAATCGTGTCTTCTTATGGCGTCGTCTTTGGATTCTTTTAGGATTTCTTTTTTTAGGACTGGGTCGGCTCCTAATCTAGTTAGGTAACCGGCCATTTTGAAGGTGTTTTCACTAGTTTTTAGGCTATAGGAATGGGTATCTATTTCCATTCCTGCGCTAAGAAGGGTTATGATTACGGGGTCTAGTGTTTTATTTAGATATTTTATGTATTCTGTTATTATTTCGACAACGCTAGATTTACTGGAATTTATATATTCAAATATTGTGTTATCGATATGAGTGGCGCTTGTGGTGTGATGATCTATTACGAAGATATCTTTTATTTTAGTTAATAGCTCGCTATTTTCGACTATTGCGGGTAACTGTGTATCTAATATGATAAGTAATGTTTCATCATTAATAAGCGTTAATATTTCTTCATATTTACGAAAGTTTATTTCGATATGATTATCTTTTAAGGCCTCGATACCTTTTTCTAATGACATGTTTACTTGTTCTTTGGGGAACACGATGTAACAGTCTTTTTTCATTGATTTAATTATTTTAGATAGTGCGATGGCACTTCCCATTCCGTCTAGATCTGGATGTTTATGGGTCATTAAAACAATATTTGAATGATTTTTAATATTTTCTGTTAGTTTTTGAAATAGGTATTCCATTTTTTCCACCTCTATATCATTATACTATAATTTTGGAGTATTGTCTTTATTTTTGCAGAGAAAAAGAGGTTTGTTTTACCTCTTATGTGTTCTTTTCTGTTATATATATGTGGATGGTTAGGCTGAGCATTTACCGTTTGTTACGGAGGATATGGCACTGCCATAAAACATAATACTGTGCATAAAAATATTATGATTAGTTTTTTTTGTTTATTTTTTTTTATATAACCTTTTTCTACGTTTCATGTCATTATTTCCACTAAAATGAACGTATAACAGCATATTATACGATAATCATTGGTTATAAATTTCTAGTCTATAGTCAAATATATTTTACTAGAATATTTTTTTAATGCCTCAATTTCTTTGTTTGTTGGCAAATTTCTTTTTTTATTTTGAAATTTTTTGCACTTTTTTGTATTTTAACTTATATTTTAGATATTTTTACTTTTGGTGTAGTTAACAAAAAAAACATTAGATGTATGTTTCTAATGCCTTATTATAAAAATATGCTTAATTATTACCATTCCAAATTACGGTAGCATTGATGGCACTTCGTGGAAAACTTGTTATTGCATTTTCTTTGATTGCCTTTACGCTGTATGGTATTACAACTTTTGCACCATAAGCTTCTGCTTCGTAATCAGTTATGGTTCTTGTTTCGTCCCTATTATCTAATACAATAAAACAACGATTTGGAGTTTTAGTTATATTATCTTTGGTGCTTAATTTATATTGGTAATATAATTGTCATATACCCTTCTGGTTTATATATTCTAAAAAGAGATTATTTGCACGTAATCTCTTTATTTTAGTCTATTTTGTATTTTTGTCCCTAGATCGCTAGCATAGGCTTTGATTATTCTTTCGTTGCTACCTTCTACCATAATTCTTATAAGCGGTTCTGTTCCACTTGCTCTTACTAAAACTCTGCCATTATTACCCAAGGTATTGGAAATGATTTCTATTTCTTTTTGAATATATGTATCTGTTTTGAAATCATTCTTTTTGTCATTATCTACTTTGATATTAATAAGGACTTGCGGATATTTAGTTATTATTTTAGAAAGTTCTTCTAAGGATTTATTATTTTTTTTCATTATTTCTAGTATTTTGATTGAGGTAAGTTCTCCGTCGCCGGTTTTGGCATATCTACTTTGGATTATATGACCTGATTGTTCACCACCTAAGGTACTATTTTGTTTTAGCATTTCTTCTAATACGTATTTATCTCCTACTTTGGTGGCAATAAATTTTATATGATTATCTTTACAATACTTAATTAGTCCTAAGTTACTCATAACGGTGCCAACTATGATATTATTTTCTAGTTTATGGTTTTGCTCCATATGGTTTCCTAGAACGGCTAGTTCTATGTCTCCGTCTATTATATTGCCTTTATTATCTTTCATGATACATCTATCGGCATCACCATCATATGCGATGATACAGTCATAATTTTCTACGTTTAATGTATCTATATGAGTTGAACCACAGTTTTCATTAATATTAAGTCCATTAGGATTTGCATTTATAATTGTGTAGTTACAACCAAGACGTGAAAATAAAACTGGAGCGGTGGTGGTGGCAGCACCATTGGCACAGTCGATTAGGACATTTAGTCCGGTTAGGTCTATGTTTATAACGGAAAGCAGGTGGTTTACGTAGTCTTCTATTGGGTGATAGTCAGAAAGTATTTGACCGACTTTTTTGGCCGATACTGCGAAGTTAGGGTCATTGATTTTGTCTTCGATGATGTGCTCTAAATCATCTGATAGTTTATAGCCGGTGCTATTAAAGATTTTGATACCGTTATATTCACTTGGGTTATGACTGGCTGAAACGGCGATACCGGCAGAGGCCTTATATTTTTCCGTTAAATATGATACGGCTGGTGTTGGTATGATGCCGAGGTTTATAATATCTATTCCTGATGAACACAGTCCAGCGATTAGGGCTGATACGAGCATATCACCACTTATTCTAGTATCTTTACCAATTACGACTTTGTGGTTTTCTTCTGGTGTAAATGTACTAGCAAGAGCGACACCTATTTTCATAGCTAAGGTGGCGGTTAGTTCTTGGTTTGCGAATCCTCTTATTCCGTCTGTTCCAAATTTCATTTTTGTGCCTCTTTTCTTATTATGTCTGTTTCATTTTTTACTATGGTATTTGCTTCTATGGTTCCTCTTACTCTGGTTAGGGGATATATTGTTGCGTTTGAATTAATAATAGTGCCTGGAAATATAACGCTATTACAGCCAATATTAACGTAGTCTCCTATAATGGCACCCATTTTATTAAGGTTCGTATTAATGATAGTGTTATCTTTTTTTAGGGTTATACAACTTTTATCTAGTTTTTGATTTGATACTATGACACCTGCGGAGAGATGTGAGTGATATCCTATTATACTATCGCCAACATAGTTGAAGTGTGGTATTTGGCAATTATCAAATACAATACTATTTTTTAGTTCACAACTGTTACCTATAACACAGTTTTTACCAACTATGACGTTTGGTCTTAAATAGGCACAGTGTCTTATTTCGGCGTTTTTGTCAATAATGGCTGGCCCTACTATTTTGGCACTAGGGTCTATGGTGGCGGTTTTGGATACCCATATGTTATTATCTTGTCTAATGTATTTTGTTTTATCTAAAGTGTTTCCAATTTTGATTATCCATTCCCCTATGTTATTCATGATTTTTGAGATATCACCGCTACTGATGAATAAATCTTTACTGATAGTGTGATTTATATTAACTATTTCATTAATTTTTAACATAATTTGCCTCCCTCGTATAATATATTTTGTAAACATTTTTTACTTACAATTTATTATTCTTTGTTATTGTTAAGTTAATTTTATCATTAAGATTATATGATGTCAAAACTGTTTTTATTAAAGTTTATAGTATTTAAAAATTAGTAACCGTTTAATGATCACTAATTTTTTTTGCTTTATTTATTATTTTTAATAGGTCTAAAAGATAATACAAGAAATGTTTATCTAGTTTAACGATATCAAGAGTGATTAAAAGATTATCTTGCTTTTGAGAAAATCTAAACATTCTTGATAGTTTAGATGTTTCATAGAATAGATACTGTCCATCTAGGTCTTTTGTTATTTCTTTTGGTACTGTTATTTCAATAAAGTTTTTAGTCTGTCTTATTTGAGTTATTCCAAGTTTTTGAGCTTCTTTTTCAAATAATTCTTCGTACATATATATTTCTAGGGTTTCTGATACTTTACCAAATCTATCTTCTAGTTCCTCTTTGATTTCATTTAATTTTTGTTCGGTATCGATGGTATTTATTTTTTTATGAATTTCTATTTTTAGGTCATCTTCTGTTACATATTTATCTTCGATGCTTGTTTCGATATTGATTAATGGTGTAGCATGTTCTTCTTTGTTTTCTATCTTTTCACCTTTGGCTTTACGAATTTCTTCATTTAACATTTCTAAGAACATTTCAATTCCTACACTATCGATAAATCCAGCTTGTTCTTGTCCTAAAAGGTCACCGGCACCTCTTATGGAAAGATCACGCATAGCGATAGCAAAACCACTACCTAAAGATGTAAAGTCTTTAATTACTTTTAATCTTTTGGTTGCAACTTCGGATAATATTTTGCTTTTATTATACATTAGATAACAATATCCTATTTTATTACTACGTCCTATTCTACCTCTTATTTGATATAGTTGTGATAAACCAAAATGGTCTGCATCGATTATAATAAGGGTATTTACATTGGCAATATCTATTCCTGTTTCGATAATAGTTGTGCATAGTAGGCAGTCGAATTCATGATTATTAAATCTATTCATGACTTCTTCTAATTCTTGTTTTGGCATTCTACCGTGCGCTATTTCTATTTTTATACCTGGTACTAATTGCTGTATTTTTGCCTGCTGCTGTTGCATTGTTTCAATATTATTAAAAAGTATATATATTTGGCCGTTTCTCGCTAATTCTTTACCTATGGTTTCTTTGATTATTTGGTCATTTTCTTCTAACACGTAGGTTTGAATTGGATATCTTTCAGCGGGCGGGGTTTCTATCATTGAAAGGCTTCTGATACCAGCGATGGACATTTGTAAGGTTCTTGGTATTGGGGTTGCTGATAAAGTTAAAACATCGATATTGTTTTTATAGTTTTTTATCTTTTCTTTATGTTTAACACCAAATCGTTGCTCTTCATCGACGACTAAAAGACCTAGGTCTTTGAATTCTACATCATTTGAAAGTATACGATGTGTACCAATTAAAAGGTCGATTTTACCTTCTTTTAATTTATTTAATGTAGTCTTTACGTTTTTTACAGAAACAAATCTATTTAATACTTCAATATTAACAGGAAATGATTTAAATCTTTCGATAGCATTTTGATAATGCTGAGAAGATAATATGGTTGTTGGGCATAGTATGGCTGCTTGTTTACCAGAGAGTATACATTTAAATATGGCTCTAAAGGCTACTTCGGTTTTACCATATCCAACATCACCGCATAGTAATCTATCCATTGGCTTATTACTTTCCATGTCTTTTTTTATTTCTTCTATTACTTTTATTTGGTCTACTGTCGGGGGGTATTTAAATTCTTTTTCAAATTCTATTTGATTTTTATCATCTTTATTAAAGGCAAAACCTTTTTTTGTTTCTCTTAATGCATATAATTTAAGCAAGTCCTCCGCAATATTTTCGGCTCTTTTACGGGCTCTTGCTTTGGCTTTTTGCCACTCTTTACTACCTAATTTATTAAGTTTAGGTACTGTGCCCTCTTTACCCGAAAATTTACTTATTAATTCGATTTTTTCTACTGGAATATAAAGTTTATCTCCACCTTGGTATTCTATGGTTAGATAATCTTTTTTTAGACCATTTTTTATTATGGTTTTAAGTCCCAAATATTTACCTATGCCATGGCTCCCATGAACAATGTAGTCGCCTTTTGATAGTTTCGTTATGTCTTTTATTCTAGTGCCAAATCTAAATTTAGTTTTATAGGTATATTGTTCTTGCTGGTTAAATATTTCTTTTGGTGTTATAACTACACAATTATCCGTTTCAAATCCTTGTGTCATTTTTTGAATGACAATATTTATTTTGCCTAGATATATTTGATTTATATTTGTAAAAACATTTGGTATATCAGGTATGTATTCTGTTATTTTATTTACTTGATATCTATCGTTTAAAGCAATTAAGACTGTTTTTTTAGATTTTTGACATTGTTTTAAAATGGTAGGCAGTCCTTCAAGGCCTTTTTTTAAGGGAAGAAGTTCTTTAGCGGTGTAGTTAAAGGCATTTGGTGTGTTAGAATTTATGTCTTCAAATATTATTGGATTTCTATTTTGAATGTCATAAAAATCATTCATATATTTTTGTTTAGGTGGAAGATTTTGCCCAATATTATAGTTCATTATTTCTTCGGTAAGAAGGTCATAGTTGAGTTTTAGAGCACTGTAGTTATCATAGATGACAAGAGGACTATCTAAATATTGTTCTATATTTGTCACTGATACGTATTTTGGCATATCACGATATGGTATATCAAAAGTATCTTTGTCTATTAGAAATTCGGTGTTTGGATATATACATGTTTCGGTGATGTTTTTTATGGTTCTTTGGGTGGTAACGTCGAATATTTTTATTTGATCAATAATGTTATCCCAGAATTCTATTCTGATAGGATTTTCCTGATTTATAGGATAAATATCGATGACGAAGCCTCTGACTGCGAGTTCCCCAGTCATTTTGATGGTTGTTTCTCTTTTATAACCAATATGATATAGTTTTTGAATAAGAGATTTGGTAGTATACTTATCGCCTTGTTTTAAAGTAATATAACTTTGTTTAAAATTTTCTTTTGGGGGAAGATATCTTAAGTAGCCCATAAGGTTTGTTACAATTATTCCACTTTTGTTTGCTATGATGCTGTTGATGGTTTCTAGTCTAGTGGTTTTAAGTTCTGGAGATACTGCGAGAGCCTGACTAGTTAGAAAATCGTCCATAGGAAAGAACCATACGTTTTTAGTATGGCACGTTAGTGCGTTGTATATTTTACTCGCATCATTTAGGTTTGATGTTACAAATATAACTGACTTTTGGTTTTGTTTATATTGATTATATATATATAGGACTTTTAGTTCTTGGGTTAGTCCTACTATGTTTTTATTATCTATTTTTTGAAATAGACCTTGTATGAAGTTCATTTTATCACCTTAATTGTATTTATTCATAAGACTTTCAAAATCCATGGTTAGATAGTCGTTAATAATTGTTGATGCATTTTGATTTATTTTGGTTAATACTTCTGCGTCAGCCTTTGGCATTTTACCTATTACGTAGTTTATTAAATCGTGATTACTATTATTCGACACACCAATTTTTAGCCTTTTATAATTTTGAGTATGAAGATGGAGTTCAATATTTTTAAGACCATTATGGCCACCAGCAGAGCCTTTTCTTTTAAATTTTATTTTGCCTAGAGGTGTATCTATATCATCATGAATTATTAATATATCTTCTATGTTTATTTTGAAAAAGTCTACATATGGTTTTACTACTTCACCTGATAGATTCATATATTTTTGGGGTTTTAGTAATATAATTGTTTCATCATTTTTTTTGAATGATGTATATAAGCCCCCTAATTTACTTTTGTTTATTTCTAGTTTATTTGCTTTTGCGTAGCAATCTACAAAGTTAAAACCAGCGTTATGCCTTGTTTTTTCATACTCTTTACCGGGGTTACCTAGTCCAACTATTAATTTCATTTTAACACCTCTCGTTTTATGTTATTTTGTTTATAAATCTTTTATTTTATGACAGCTCCATTGCATATTATAATTTTCTCACCTAAAACAGCTGTAGCATACTTTTGTACATCTGCCTACGATTTTATTAAAAAATTTTTTTGTAATTTATATTGATACTACAAAAAATGCTCGAATATAATATTTGAAGCATTTTTTATAATATAGTATTATTTATATATATGCACGCTCAATTTCTAATTGGCATATTTATTATAGCAAAAATATTTTGGTTTGTCTTTTGATATATGTATTTTTTTTATTATTTTAGCCAATTTATGGTGGCATTTGGTGCTCCCCACGGCGAACCTGCCACTGAGTTCTCGGCTTTATTTATATTTATTGTTTTTAAATCTGGATTAGAGATAAATGCTGTGTCATCAATTTTGGTTACACCAGAACCAATTGTTACTTTTATTAGTTTAGCATTTCTAAAGGCGGAAAAGTCTATTCCTTCTACGCTATTTGGAATAGTTAGTTCTTTATAATCGCCATTTTCAAATGCTTGTCCTTCTATTATTTTAATCCCTTCATTTAAAGTTAATGTTTGGGCGTTGTTTCCAGAAAAAGCTATAAATCCAACATGTTCTACTGAACTTGGGATAGTTAAATTTTTGAAATATACTCCTCTACAAGCGTTTGAAGATATTGTTTTTACATTTGGTAATGTAAGATTAGAGCCGTTTTTAATAGCACAACTGTCTAGTTCTTCATAGTTAATGCTGCCGTCAGAATTTCTTCCATATATAAAAGCATCTTCTTCTTTAAAATTATTATTTGCAAAACTTCCACCGCCTAGATATGTTACGGATGACGGAATATCAATGCTTGTGAGATTATTGTTTCCAAATGCTCTAGTACCAATTGATGTTAAAGAATTTGGCAATGTTAAAGCGGTTAAGTTGTTGCTAGCGAAGGCTTCTGTTCCAATTTTTTGAACATTCTTTCCTAATTTTAAATACGCAATATTATTATCTACAAAAGCATTATCGCCAATAACTGTTATAGTATCGGGTATTATTACACTGGTTAATCCTTTGTTATAGAATGGTCCATAGAAACCAATTTGATTAGACCAGCCGCCATTGTTTATTTTAGTAACTGTTAACCCCTTTATGGTAGATGGTATATTTATTTCATTACCACAAGTTTTATCATAACCTGTTATGGTTACGGTACCGTCTCCATTATCTGATGTTTCGTAACATTTATCTGACACTTTATATATATTGCCTTTTGCTGATAAATTTATGGCTGTGGAAAAAGCAGAATAACCTATGACGAGTATAAACGTTAAACTGAAAAGCAATGTTGTAATTAATATTCTACGCTTTATTATATCTTTTTTTCTTAATCTTCTCCTTTGTAATTTTCTCATATATTATGGACATCCTTTCCACTAGAATTATCACATAACTACCAGTTATACGTTAATTTTTGGCTTTTACGATATATTTAGTAACATTTCTATATTTTGGTGTAGTTAAAGCACTTTAGTTTATAAATGATAGTTATTTACTACACAACAAAACCATAGTTTTTAAAATCATGGTTTTACTTATGGTATTCATTATATACTTCACTTTTGGGGATGTCTCGTTCTTTGGCTACTAGTTTTATGGCTTCTTTTGAGGTTAATCCATCTTCCATATAAAGTTTGATATGTTCTATTATTGATAGGTTTTCAAAGTTATGTTTTTCTTTATTTCCTTCTACTATTAGAACTATTTCGCCCTTTATTTCTTCAGTTTCTTTGATTAGGTAATCAATATCTCCTCTGATTATTTCTTCGTATTTTTTACTTATTTCTCTGGCTATGGCACAGTATCTATTACCAAATACTTCTTTGATATTTTGTAATGTTTTATTTATACGATGTGGGGCTTCATAGAATATTATTGTAAATGGTTGCTGTTTTAGATTTTCTAATTCTTTTTTTCTTTTGGTTTCTTTACTATTTAAAAAGCCATAAAAAATAAATTTATCTGGTAGGCCTGACATGACTAGGGCTGGTACAAATGCGGTGGGTCCTGGGAGACATACTGTATTATAGTTGTTTTCAATGGCCGTTTTGGCAAGGATGTACCCTGGATCGCTTATTACTGGGGTACCTCTATCACTGACTACGGCTACTGATTTACCAAGTTTAAGGTATTCTAATAATTTTGTTTTATTGTTTTCTTCGTTATATAAATGGCTAGATATTAATTTTTTTGAAATGTTATAGTAGTCTAATAGTTTTTTTGTTACTCTTGTATCTTCCGAAAAAATTACTGCTACTTCTTTTAAGATATTTAAGGCTCTGATAGTTATATCTTCCATGTTTCCTATTGGTGTTGGTATTAGGTATACTACTGGAGTGCCGTCATAACTTTTTTGTTTCATGTTTCACCTACTTAAAATATTGTTTTATTTCGTTTGTATATTGGCCATCGCTAGTATGAGCGATTAATGGTGGTAAGACTTTTAAGCCTTGGTTTGCATTTAATCTTGCTTCTATTAATACTGTATTTGCATTTTGATGTTCTTTTGGGTATATGAACATAATTTTTTTTGGTTCTAAATTATATTTTGTCATGGTTTCTAGTATTTCGTGCAAGCGCTCTGGTCGATGAACTAGGGCGAAAATGCCATCGTTTTTTAATAGTCTTTTAACGATTTGACAAAGGTTATCTAGATTTAGTTCGACTTCGTGTCTAGCGATTGTTTTATAGTCGTTTTTATTTAAATTAGAATTTTCTGTTACTTTGAAATATGGTGGATTACATGTGATGACATCATAGTAATTTGGTTCCATTGTTTGATATATTTGTTTTATATCAGCATTTATTAGATTAATTTGGTTTTCCAAATTATTTATTTTGACTGTTTTTTGTGCTAATGCATAGACGTCTTTTTGAATTTCAACGGCTATGATGTGGGCATTTGTTTTTGTTGATAATATTAATGGTATTGGTGCGTTACCTGTGCCAATATCTAATATATTTTTGATATTTTTATTTATAGTAACAAAATTAGGCAATAAAACGGAGTCTAGTGAGAAACTAAACATTTCTGGATTTTGATATATTTTTATATCTTCATACCCTAATAGGTCATTTATTGTTTCCATTATTTTTTGTCAACCATTACTATGGTATTGTCTTTGGTTTTTACTTTGTATTTTTGTTTTAATATATCTAATCCAATTACGGTACCTTCACCATTTGGAGTGTCTATTTTATCGCCTATTTTTAGCATGCATTTTTTTGCACACGTATAGCCTTCGTCTTCATATTTTAGGCAACACATCAGTCTTCCACAGGCACCATTTATTTTTGAAGGGTTAAGGGCTAGATTTTGATTTTTGGCCATGTTTATTGATACAGCATCTAAATCTTTTAGAAATCTTGAACAACATAATTTTTGTCCACAAATACCTACTCCACTTATCTCTTTGGCTTTGTCTCTGGCCCCTATTTGCCTTAATTCAATTCTTACTTTGTAAAGAGCCGCTAAATCTTTGGCGAGCGTACGGAAGTCAATTCTACTTTCGGCTGTAAATCTAAATATTAGTTTATCTCTATCAAAGGTGTAGTTAGCGTCGATGATATTCATGTTTAATTTATATTTTTGAACAAGTTCTTTAGCTTTTTTGAGAGCAGTGTCGGCATCTTTTCGATTTTTTAGGTATCTTTGATAATCTTTTTTGCTTGATATTCTGATGATTTTAGGCAAATGTTCTGACTTGGTTTGGGGTCTTAATTTTTTTACTATTCCAAACTGCGGACCTTGCGACGTTTCGACGATTACGGTGATGTTTTTCTTTAGGCTAAATTTGGTGCTGTCGTAATAGGTTATTGTTTGGCTGCCATTTATTTCTACTCCTACAGCTTGTTTCATGATTTCACTTCCTCTAGTGCTATTATTAATCCGTCTACTAATAATTTTGTATTAACGTTAAATTTTATGCGGTTTTTGTAGTCTTCTACGATGTTTATTTTATCTATGATTTGAATGATTGTGTTTTTTTTAGTTATTTCCCCGAGTTCATTTTGATAGTCTTTAAATATTTCTACTTTTCTATTTAATTTTAGATTAAATACGTCTTTATAAAATGCGATTATAACACTGAAGGCTCTATTTAGTTTTTCTTTATCTGATATGTTTTCGCAGAAAATATTGTTCTTATTGATTAGTGTTTTTTTGTGATTATATTCATAATAGGTAATAAATTCTATTACGGTTTTTATTTGCTGTTCTATATTGTTATTTTCTTCTTCCGTGAGATCATTGTAAATAATTTTTTTCAGCTTTTCTACAGTGGTTTTGTTGGTGATGTGTATATTTTGCGAGTTAAGTGTAACAATTTGACATCTTGAGACTATGGTTCTTAATAATTTTTCTTTATTGTCGGTTAGTAGTAGTGCCACGACGTTTTCTGGTGGCTCTTCTAAAAATTTTAGAATTGAGTTGGCTGATTGGTTATTCATTTGATCAGCATGTTTTATAACATATACTTTGTTTTTTCCATAGATTGATTTTTTTGAAAACTCGTTTTGCAGTTCAATTAGTTGATTTTTCTTTATCATTAATCCGTCAGGTTCTATTATTGTTATTTCTGGAAAGTTACCAGCATCTATCGTTTCGCACTGGTAACAATTACGACAGTTTTGATGGTTGGTGTAGGAAAATGGACACAGTATGGCTTTTGCGAATGAAAGAGCCAAATTCGTTCCGTTTGAATTTGGACTGATTTCTATTATGTAGGCGTGTGATACTTTATTTTGTTTTATTGCATTTTTTAGTATAGTATACGCTTGTGGTTCTATTTGTTTAAATTCATCCAACATTTTATCTTATCCTTTTACATCAATATTTGTTTTACTATTATGAGTATTATTAGTCCTGGCACGCTTAATATGGTCATAAATATTATTGTTATGATGTTGATTGGTATTAATAGTGTTGATGGGGCAATTAGGTTATAACCATATAATAGACCAAAGGCCGCAAGTATTTTTTTGAATATTTTTAATATTAATTTTAATATCATTTTACACCTCTATATATTATATATAAGGCGTGAGTGTTTTATGATATTTCGCTTCTTGTTGATAGTGCTACTTCAAGTGTTAATGGGTCCATGTAATCGATATCTGCGCCCATTGGTACGCCTTGAGCAAGTTTTGATACTTTTATATTTTCGTCTTTTAATAATTTTTGAATATATAATGCGGTTGTTTCTCCTTCAATGGTTGGTCTTACGGCTATTATGACTTCTTTGGGCTTTTCTGTTTTTATTCTTGTAATTAGGGATTCAATATTTATATCTTCTGGGTTAATGCCATCTAATGGTGAGATTAGTCCATTTAAGACATGATATGTACCATTATATTTTCCTATTTTTTCGAATGCTATAATATTTTTGCTTTCTTCTACGACGCATATTATGTCTTTACTACGAGTTTCGTCTTCACATATGGGGCAATATTCTGTTTCGGAATAATTTCCACAGGTTTTGCAAGTGGTTATTTTGATTTTAACATCTTTTAATGTACTTGAAAAGGTGTTTATTATATCATCATCCATTGCCAGACATGATAATGCTAGACGTTCGGCGTTTTTTTCACCTATTCCTGGTAGTTTTTTAAAGCATTCTATTAATTTTTTTATTGTTTCTGGATACATTTAAAATAAGCCTGGCATTCCTTTAGTATATTGTCCGAGTTTTTTTTCTGTCATGTCTTCAATTTGTTTGTTGGCGTCGTTTACGGCGACTAATATTATGTCTTCTAACATTTCTATTTCGTCTTTTTCTAAAGAATCTACGTCAATTTTAACTCCAGTAACTTCTCTATTACCTTTCATTGTAATTGTTACAAAAGATGATTTTCCTTCAAACGTAGCATCATCTATTTCTTGTTTTTGTTTCATCATATCTTTTTGCATTTTTTGTGCTTGTTTCATCATTGCTTGTATATTCATTTTATCTCCTCTTTCTTTTTAATTATACTCTATTATATCATTAAAGTCTGATAATTTTTTGTTGTTTGTAACATTTTTATTTTTTATTTGTGATGTTTCGTCTATGTATTCGTATTTTTTCTTTTTACTATTGAATTCTTGTTTTATTTTTTCCCATTCTTCGGAATTTACAGATATTACTTTATAGTTTTTGTTTAGAAGTTTTTGTATAATGACTTCTATTTGGGATATTTTTTGATTAAAGACGTTACTATCTCGCGGTGTGTTATACATAAATATTATATTGTTGGCACTGGCGGCTTTTAAGGTTCCATCTAATATTATTGATATATATTTACTTTGAGATGAATCTAGTAGATGTTCATTTAATGTTTTTATTTGGGTATTAATTTGGTTAGTTAATTTTTTATTAAAACCAGCAAGGGTATTATTAACTCTTATTTTTTTTATGTCTTCTATTTCTTCCCGTGGAATATCAACTTTTAATTCTAGATTTTTTGATATGTTTGTTTCATTTTTTGTGATTTCTTGTACTTTATTAAAATTATTTTCATTCGTGTATATGGTTTCAGTGATGACAGGTATTATTGGTTTTGGGTTTAATTCTGACTCATGTATGCTTGCGGATGGCTGGGGCTCTGGTGGTGTATTATTTATTTTATTTTCCACGTTGTTATCAATAATAATTGGTTTTTTGCGTACATGTGTTTGTGATATTTTGATAATTGTTAGTTCAAAAATTAATCTTTTATTTGTTGTATTTTTTACTTTGTTTAGTGCGTCATTAAATTCTTCTATATATTTTATTATATCGTCTGAACTGATTTCGTTTATATTTTCAGAAAAGTGCTCATTTTCGTTCTTCTTTTCGTTATAATATTTTGGTGCTTCTTTAGCAAGCAGCATTTTTTTCAAAAAATCTATTAATTGTTCTATAATTTTGGCAAAATTTTTGCCATTTTTATCATATTGGTCTATTTTTTCGAATATTTTCTCTATTTTTCCACATGATATGGCATAAATCATTGTTTCTAATTCTGTAAATGTTATTGTTCCGTTTAACTGATGTACATTTTCAATGGTTATTTTTCCTTCTGAATATAGTGAAAGTTGGTCAAGCATGCTTACTGAGTCTCTCATTCCTCCATCACATATTCTTGCAATTTCACCTAAAGCGTCGTCCGTTATATCTATGCTTTCTTTGGCTGCGATTTCTTTTAACCTTTCTTCAATACTATGATTATTTATTTTTTTGAAGTCAAATCGTTGGCAACGTGACAATATTGTTTCTGGTATTTTATACGGTTCTGTGGTTGCAAGAATGAATATTGCGTGACGTGGTGGTTCTTCCAATGTTTTTAACAATGCATTAAAGGCTCCTATTGTTAACATATGGACCTCATCAATTATATATACTTTGTATTTTCCATTAGCTGGTACTAGGTCTATTTTACTTTTTAATTCTCTTATTTCATCTACACCGTTATTTGAAGCAGCATCTATTTCAATTATATCGCTGTTATTTTTTTCTATGCATGACTTACATTTTCCACAGGCTTTGTAGTCTTCTCTATGTTCACAATTTATTATTTTTGAAAATATTTTTGCTATACTTGTTTTGCCCGTTCCTCTTGGTCCAGCAAAAAGATATGCATGACTTATTTTATCCTGCATTATGGTATTTTTTATTATGGTCACGATTGTATCTTGACCATATATTTCATCTAGTTCTTTTGGTCTATATTTTCTATATAATGCTTGATACAAGTTATCACCTCTTTATGTGTTTATTATATCATTTTTCCACAGTTATTGCATTTTTGTAATAGTTTTTTATTATTTTCTAATTTTTTGGAAAAAATTTTTTACTAATTGTTCGGAACAACCATTGTCATTTATTTTTTCTATTGAAAAGTTATTTTTCTCTTCATTTGATGATAGAACACTTGTATTTTTTGCAGCATAATATACTTTTTTTATTTTTGCTTGTTCTATTACACTTTTACACATTTTACAGGGCTCTAGCGTTACATATAGTTCACAATTATTTAAATGCCAAGTATTTTTCTGCTTTGCCACTTTATTTATTACATTTATTTCTGCATGACCAGTTATTAGTTGTGTTTTTTCTCTTGTGTTATGGCTTTTGGCAATTATTTTATTATTTTCCACAATTACAGCACCAACTGGTATGTCTGCGGTTTTAAGACTTTTTTTTGCTTCTTTTATTGCTATATCTATATATTTGTTCATATTTTACCTCGAAAAAAGTGCACACATCTAGAGATCCTTAAGGCTGCTATCTTCCGATTCTGACCTGGTTCGAATATAGATGTTGCACTGTTTACATTTTATATTTTTTTACTCATAATATCAAGATTTTTACACCTTTTATAACATAAAATAGCAATGTTCCACGTGGAACATTGCTATTGTTCGGGTAGTATTTATAATTTGAAAACTAAATATTGCTTTTTGAATGGAATAATGTATGTTACTTTTTTAATATAACCATTTTCATTTACCTCTTTTAACCTTTATTCTATGCATGTTTCACGTGAAACATAGTTAAAATAAATTTAAAATATATATAATCATTAAATATATATTTTAAATTTGTTATTTTTATCTTTTTACAAAAAACATATTATGCTTTAAACCAAAAATATTATTTTTAGTTATTTTTTATAAATGTTGCTTTTAATTTATATAATGTTCCACGTGGAACATTATGCTTTTTTCTTCATGAGTTGTAATCGCACAAAAATATTATAATTTTTAAAATATTTAATACTCAAATTTATTAATGCCTTATTTGTAAACGTAGAGTTTTTAATTTTATTTTTACCTCATACAATGTTTCACGTGAAACATTGTATACTATTTTCTCTTAAAAGTGTTATTGTTTTATAAAATTCACTTTCAACTGTTTATCTTATGTTTGTTTTATGAAAAGTATAAATTATTTTAAGTTTTTACCAATTTAGATTTAATTTTAATGTGACCTTTAACACTTTTTGTACTTTTGATATTTTATTATATGTTATATATTGAATTTTTATATTGTTTGAATATTTTTACTTTGAAAAAATAATGTACCTAGTACAATTCTTATATTTTTTTTTGATGTTCCACGTGGAACATGAATTTATTTTATGCAAATTAATATACAATTTACCTTGCCTCTTCTATTTAAAATCAATACATAATTATTTCTACTTATATTACTTGGTGATTTCAATTATAATAACAATATCTTAATGATTATTAATGTTTCACGTGAAACATTATATGTTTTTAAAATAAAGAACTCAATGACTTACATTGAGTTCTTTATTATTTTATATCGTTGTTATTATCATTTTCAGATGTTTCTTCAGAGTTTTCCTCATCGTCTGCATCTATTATTGTTGCACTACTTACTTGTTGATTATCTTTTAAATGAATTAATCTTACGCCTTGCGATACTCTTCCAACTGATGATATTTGATTTGTTTTTAATCTTATGATAGTACCTGTATTAGTTATTATTATTATGTCTTCTTCTCCCTGAATTAATTTAAATGATACAATATTACCATTTTTTTCTGTAATGTTTAAGGCTTTTACTCCTTTTCCACCACGATGGGTCATTCTATATTCTTCCAATGCTGTTCTTTTTCCATAACCTTTTTCAGTTATTATTAAGACTTCTTCTTCTGGCGTAGCAACTTCTAGGCCTACACATACTCCGTCACCTAATTCAATACCACGTACTCCAGAAGCAGTTCTACCCATTATTCTTATTTCTTGTTCTCCAAATCTTATCATTCTACCATTTGATGATGCGATTAATATTTCATTGTTGCCATCTGTTTGTTTTACTGCAAGTAATTCATCATTTTCTTTTAATGTTATTGCTAGTTTTCCACTTATTCTAATGTTTTTAAATTCTTCAATTGCTGTCCTTTTAACTAATCCATATTTAGTACAAAAAATTAAATTTCCATCTGTTTTATTTGAAGCAATTGTTAACATTGTTTTAACTTTTTCATCTTTTGATAAAGGCAATAAGTTTATTATTGGCAAACCTTTTGATTGTCTTGTAAATAATGGAATTTCGTAGCCTTTCATCCTGTATACTTTTCCACAGTTTGTAAAGAACATTATATGGTCGTGTGTTGTCATGGATACCATTTTTTCCACAAAATCATTTTCATTTGTTGTCATGCCTTTGATACCTACACCACCTCTATTTTGAGATTTGTATGTATCTGTTGTTACTCTTTTTATATAGCCATTATTTGTTAATGTTACGATAATATTTTCCACAGGTATAAGTGATTCATCTTCAATATAATCAATTGCTGTCATATCTATATCTGTTTTTCTTTCATCCGAATATTTGTTCTTTATTTCTAATAATTCTTCTTTGATAATATTATCTACTTTCTCTGAAGAAGCAAGTATTGATTTCAATTCTTCTATTTTAGCAAGTAACGCTGCTAGTTCCTCTTCTATTTTGTTTCTTTCTAGTCCTGTTAACCTTCGTAACTTTAATTCTAGTATACTATCTGCTTGTACTTCACTTAATCCAAACCTTTGTATTAATGAGGTTTTTGCTAGCTGGTCAGTTTCTGATTCTTTTATTATTTTAATTACTTCATCTATATTATCTAAAGCAATTTTATATCCTTCTAAGATATGTACTCTTTTCTCCGATTTATCTAAATCAAATTTAGTTCTTCTAATGATTACTTCTCTTTGATGGTCAATATATTTTGATATAATATCTTTTAAACCCAATGTTTTTGGTGTTGGTCCATCTAGCATTAAGAATATAATTCCATAGTGAGTTTGGAATGAGGTGTGTTTATATAGATTATTCAATACTACTTGCGGATTAGCATCCTTTTTCAATGTTATGGTTATTTTTACTCCATCTTTTAAATCTGTATGATAATCACTAATTCCGTCAATTGTTTTGTTATGTACTAATTCTGCGACTTTATTTTTTAATTCCATTGTATTTACGCCATATGGAACTTCATTAATAACTATTGTACTATGATTTTTATGTTCCTCTATTATGGCTTTACTACGGATTGTGATTGAGCCTCTTCCTGTCTCATAGGCTTTTTTTATACCAGAATTACCTAATATTATTCCACCGGTTGGAAAGTCTGGACCTTTTATATATTGCATTAATCCTAATGTATCTATATCTGGATTGTCTATATATGCAACACAACCATCTATAACTTCACCTAAATTGTGTGGTGGGATATTCGTAGCCATACCTACGGCTATTCCCATACTACCATTTACTAAAATATTAGGAAATTTTGATGGCAGTACTATTGGCTCTTTTAATGTTTCATCGAAGTTATCCTTAAAATCTACAGTTTCTTTATTAATATCCCTTAATAATTCTAATGATAATTTTGATAATCTTGATTCGGTGTAACGCATTGCAGCTGCTCCATCACCTTCAATATTACCGAAATTTCCATGCCCATCAATTAAGAGATAACGTTGGTTAAAATCTTGAGCCATACGAACCATGGCCTCGTATATTGATGAATCACCATGAGGGTGATAATTACCCATTACTTCTCCGACTGTTTTTGCTGACTTTCTGTGAGGTTTATCAGGGGTATAACCTGAATTATACATTGACCACAATATTCTTCTATGCACTGGCTTTAACCCATCTCTAAGGTCTGGTAAGGCCCTAGAGGCGATAACACTCATTGAATATTCTAGAAATGATGTTTTTACTTCGTCAACTATATTATTTTCTGCAAGTCTATCTCTTTCATGAAAATAACCACTAAATTCTGAATTTTCATTTGCATTTATTTCTGGGTTTTCCACAGGTTCTTTTTCTTTATTTTCTTCTTGATTCATTGTTACCTCCTATATATCTAGATTTTTAACATATCCTGCATTTTCTTCAATAAATTTTCTTCTAGGTTCTACTTCGTCTCCCATTAATTTTGCGAATATTGCATCTGCTTCAACACAATCATCTACGGTTATTTTTCTTAGTGTTCTTTGTTCTATATCCATAGTTGTCTCATTTAATTCTTCGGCGTCCATTTCACCTAATCCCTTCATACGCGAAATTTCTGCTCTTTGGCGAATATTTTCTGGTAAGGTATTTAAATATTCTTCTTTTTCTTGTTCATTTAATACATATTTTCTTGTTTTTCCATGTCTTATTCTAAACAATGGTGGCTGTGCTGCATATACGTGGCCTGCTTCTACTATTGGCTTAAAAAACCTATAAAATAGAGTTAATAATAATACCCTTATATGTGAACCGTCGACATCCGCATCGGTCATTATTATGATTTTATCATATCTTAATTTTTCAAGATTAAATTCTTCACCTACACCGGTACCAAATGCTGTTATGATAGTTCTTATTTCTTCATTACCTAGGGCTCTATCCAGCCTATTTTTTTCCACATTTAAAATTTTTCCTCTTAATGGAAGAATTGCTTGTGTCATTGAATCTCTACCTTTTTTAGCAGAACCGCCTGCTGAATCCCCCTCGACTATGAAAATTTCTGACACTTTAGGGTCTTTACTTTTACAATCTGAAAGTTTTCCAAAGAAATTTGTGGTAGTTAAGTCACTTTTTCTTGTTATTTCTCTTGCTTTTTTTGCGGCTCTTCTAGCCCTACATGCAAGCATGGCTTTTTCCACAATAATTTTTCCTTCTTCTGGATTTTCTAACAAGTAACGTTCAAATCCTTTTGAGAATACACTATCGGCAAGTTTTCTTACTTCTGAATTTCCAAGTCTTCCTTTGGTTTGACCCTCAAATTGTGGATTTGGATGTTTACATGATACTATCATGGTTAATCCTTCTTTTACGTCATCACCTGTTAGCGACTCATCTTTTTCTTTTAATATTCCTTTTTTACGACCATATGCATTTATAACTCTTGTTAAAGCACGTTTTACCCCTTCTTCATGTGTCCCACCATCGTGTGTATTAATATTATTAACAAATGAGTATATATTTTCATTATAGCCAGTGGTATATTGCATAGCAACTTCAAATATGACATTATCTTCTTCACCTTCTAAATGAATAATGTCATTTTGGATTGGTGTTTTCCCCACATTGATGAAACGTACATATTCTGATATTCCACCTTCGTATATAAATGTTTCTCCTGTTGTATCTTCATCATCTCTATCATCTCTAATGGTTATTCTTAAACCTTTATTTAGGAAAGCCAGTTCTCTAGTTCTTACTTTTAAAGTTTCATAATCAAATATATCTGTATCAAATATTTCTGAATCCGGTTTAAATGTTACAGTTGTTCCGGTTCTATCCTCTGAACACTCACCAATTACTGTTAATCGCTGTACTGTTTTTCCACCATTTGCAAATTTTGCTTCGTATATTTTTCCTTCTTTGTAAACTGTTACAGTTACAGATTTTGATAGGGCATTTACAACTGAGGCACCTACACCATGCAAGCCTCCTGATACCTTATAACCACCGCCGCCAAATTTACCACCAGCGTGAAGTATTGTATAAACTGTTTCAACAGTTGAAAGCCCTGTTTTTTTGTGAATACCTACTGGTATACCTCTACCATCATCTTTAACGGTTACAGAATTATCTTTATTAATTATTATTTCAATATTTTTACAATAACCTGCTAGTGCTTCATCTATAGCATTATCTACAATTTCCCACACTAGATGGTGTAATCCTTTTACATCTGTTGTTCCTATATACATTCCTGGTCTTTTTCTTACGGCTTCAAGTCCTTCTAGAACTTGAATATCTGATTCGTTATAGTGTTCTTTTTCTTCCATTATTGCACCTCATTTTCTATTTTACCATTTATAATATGTAGTAAATTAGCCTTTGACTTTAATTCATTTCTAATACTATCTAAATCAGTAGTGGTTATAATTACTTGCGTTCCACTATCTATATATGATAATAAATTATTTATTTTTTGTTGATCTAATTCACTGAACACATCATCAAGTAGTATTATTGGACTACTTTTTTTATAATTTTCTATTAATTTAATTTCCGAAAGTTTTAATGTTAAAACGGCAGCCCTTTGCTGACCTTGTGAACCAAAATTTTTTAAATTTTTATTATCAATACTAAACTCAAAATCGTCTTTATGCGGACCATATATGGTAGTTTTTAAAATTATTTCTTTTTCAATATTTTCATTTAATTTTTCTCGCATTATTTTTTGAATTTCTTCTCTTGATGGTGTGACATAGTTAATTGATGGGATGTATTTTATTTCAAAATTACTTAAACCCGTTATATTTTTATAAATATCTCCACATATTTTGTTTAATTTTTCAATATACTGATGTCGCATCTGATATATAAACACACTTTTTTCCACAATATAATCTGTTAATGTATCAAAATACGGTTGATTAATTTTTTCATGATTATCTAATTTTTTTAGATAATCATTTCTAATTTTAAGTAGTTTGTTATAGTCATTTATTGCAGAAAAATACGCTTTAGATATTTGGGATATTTCTAAATTTAAATATTTACGTCGCTGACTAGGGTACCCTTTTATTAAATCTAAATCATCTGATGTAAAAATTATTATATTGCTTTTTTCGATATAATCCCCTAATTTTGTTACTTGGTTACCATCAATTTTTACTTTCTTTGTGGTTTTTCCTAGAAATACTTCTAAATTATAAGATAGTCCATTTAGTATAGTTCCATTTATTCTGGCATTGTTTTCTCCGTATTTGATTAGATTATTATCGATAAAAGAACGATGTGATTTGGTAAATGCTAAAACGTAAATGCTTTCTAATAGATTTGTTTTTCCTTCACCATTATTTCCATATATTATATTGATATTTGGTTCAAGTTGTAATTTTAAATTTTCGTAGTTTCTAAAATTTGTTATTTCGATGTTCTTTATAATCATATTATTTCTCTTTTCGCTTTTTTTATCTTTTTTTAGGGGAAATAGCCATTTTAATACTCCTATACCTCTTTAACATTATAACACAAATATAAGGCAAAAAAAAGCAGAATACGTAATTTTCCACTTTCTAATTTTGACGTCTGTTTCTCATTAATAGCATTAATTTGGTCGCTCTAAAAATTTGATTTTCTAAACTTTCTAGTGACATGTGAAATAATTGTTTAACATTACCATTAAATTTTATAATAACATTATTATCTTGCTTTTCGTAACTTGTAATATTATTTAGTGCAATCCAGCAACAGTTTTCATTATTTGCCGATGATGTTGGAAACATAATTAAATCGTTACTGCTTTCAATCATGATAGGTAATTTATAACGCATCCCTAATTGTTTTTTTGAACCTAGTATTCTTCCTTCGTATGTACTGCCATAATATTCACAACTATCTTTCAAAATATCTAGTGTCGGTTTATCTACGATAAATATTCTTTCTTTTTCAATTATTTCACTTTTTGTTTCACTCAACGCTATTAAAGCACATGTTTTTGAATTAACTTCATATAAGTTTTCCATATTCTCCCCCTCTAATCGATTAAAATCGATACATTTCTTATACTCTTTTTTTGTGTAGAAACCTGTGGAAAAATGTCGAAACAACAAAAAAAAACCTAATTAATAGGTTCTAATTGGTAAAATTAACTGTATTAAATCGTCACTTTCAGGATTTTTAATAATTATTGGTTTAAATTCTCCATTAAATAATAGTTCTATTTCTTCTGAATTTAGTACTCTAATTGAGTCCATCATAAATTTTGAGTTGAAGGCAATTTTGATTTCTTCTGCATTATTTTTTTCTACGGCAATTTTTTCTTCAACATTTCCAATTTCTGGGATATTTGATGATATTATGATTTCATTACCTTTACTTGCTAGTTTTATAGTATTTTTATCACTTTCATTAGTTAATAATGATGCCCTATCTATTGCACTATAAAAGTCATTTAGACTTGTTTTTATTGTTAATAAATATGTATCTGGAATTAGTTTTGATGTATCTGGATAAGTACCAGATATTAATCTTGTCATCATAGTTATTGTATCAAATTTAAATATTAATTTATTACCAAAGATGTGTAATTCCACATTTTCGTCATCATTATTTAGTAATTTTACCAATTCAAGAAGGTTTTTAGTAGGTGCGATTATATTTATTTTATCATTTACGGGTTCAGTTAATGTTAATTTTTTAATGGCTAAACGATATGAATCTGTTGCAGTACATTCCATGGTATTATTTTCTAATTTGAAGTTAATACCTGTTAGAACTGGTCTTGATTCTTGTGATGAGGTTGCAAATGATGTTTGATTAATTATTGTTTTTAATTCTTTTTGTGTTATGATTACTGGATTTTGTTTGTATTCTAATTCTAAAATTGGAAATTGTTCTGTTGTATTACAGTTGAGATTAAATGATGAATTTTTTGTTGTTATATATATTTTAGAATCAATGACTTCTTCTATGTTGATTATTTCGTTTGGTAATTTTCTTATTATTTCATATATATATCTACCTGATACAACAATATTTCCACAGTTTTCTATGTTTTCTATTTTACTTTTGTCTATAAAAGTTTTAATTGCTATTTCGTTGTCGGTACTCATTAGATATAGTCCTTCTTCTGTTAATTCAAATTTTATACAGTTTAATATTGGTCTTATATTTTTATTTGATATACCTCTTATTGTATAGTTTAAATGTTCTAATAGAACGTCTTGTTTTATTTCTAGTTTCATTTTATTTCTCCTTTTTTATTATTATTTATATATATTTTTATTATTGATGTGGATAAGTGTGGAAAAGTCTAATATTTGTTATTTTTATGCGATATTTTTATTTGAAATGCTGTGGATAATGCTTGTTAATAAGTTTGGGTTATTCACTGTTTTATCTGTGATAAGATTTTATTTATTTGATTTTCAAGATTTTTATCTTTTTGTATTTCTTTTTTAATTTTATTTACAGAGTGCATAACTGTTGTATGGTCTTTTCCACCAAATTCACTTCCTATTTTTGGTAATGATTCTTTTAAGTGTACCCTACATATGTACATAGCGATTTGCCTTGGCATTGCGATTGTAGCCATTCTTCTCTTACTTTTTATATCTTCAGCGGTAATATTGTAATTGTCTGCGACTAAGTTTATGACATTGTCAATTTTATTTTTTGAAATTACACTTTTACCTATGTAGTCTTTTAATGCTTCGACCGCTAGGTCTATTGTTATTTCTGATCCATTCATTATTGTTGCGTAGGCAAATACTCTTGTTAATGCTCCTTCTAGTTTTCTAATATCTGTTGTGCAATTACTTGCAATGTATTCTTTAACTTCTTCCGGAACAAAACTGTTAATGCCTTGTGCTTCTATTTTTTTATTTAGTATTGCTTTTCTAAGTTCAAAATCTGGTGGTAATATGTCGATAGTAAGTCCCCAATTGAATCTTGTTCTTAATCTTTCTTCTAATTTTTTTAAATCATCTGGGGATCTATCTGATGATATTATGATTTGTTTGTTGTTTGTATGTAGTTCATTAAATGTGTTGAAAAATTCTTGTTGTGTTTTGCTGGCTATTTCTAGATACTGAATATCATCTATCATAAGTACGTCTATATTACGATATTTTTGCTTAAAGTTATCCACAATTTTAAAATTATTGTCGTTTTTTCTGTAGAGACTTAAAAAATCGTCGACAAATTTTTCACTTGTAACGTATAAAACTTTTTTATTTGAATTGTCTGTTATATAGTTTCCGATGGCGTGCATCAGGTGTGTTTTTCCAAGTCCGCTGTTACCATAAATAAATAGTGGGTTGTACATTGCCCCTGGGTTTTCAGCGACTGCGAGCCCAATTGTTTTAGCAAATTTATTACTTTCTCCTTGTATAAAAGATTCAAATGTGTATCTACTATCGAGATTACTTTCAAATATTGATGAGTCGTTTTCTTTAATTTCTGTTACAGTTTCTTCGTTTTTAACTTCATCTTCTGTTAAGTACTTGAATTTATATATTGAACCAGTTACTTCCATAAATGTTTCTTGTATTATATTTCCATAATTATCGGTTAGATGTTTTTTGTGAACATCATACGGTACAATTATGGTTGCTGTGTCAGCAGTTATTGATTTTAAATGGGTGTCTTTGAACCAAGTTTGATATAAAACTGGTTTTAATTTAACTTCTATTTTGGCTAAAAAGACACTCCAGATATTGTTTACATCCATAAACATCCCCCGCTCTGTAAGTCCAAATACATTGTACCCTAAATTCTTTTAAAAATCTAGTAAAATTAAGGTTTTGATAATTAAAAAAGTTGTGGATAAAGTTATACACATATTAATTTACTTAATTTTAAAAGCTTGAATTTGTTTTCCACTAACACTGTGGAAAAATATAATTTTTAACATTGTTTAAAACTTTTTTGTGACTGTTAATATGTTAATAACCTTATATACCGCTTTATTTAAAGGAAATGTGTTGTTGAATTTACTGTTAAGAATTTTTGATAAATTTTTAGTAAATTAGTTTTTCACATGTTTGCTGTGCAAAAAGTTTTACTGTGGAAAACTTATTTTGTGGCTTAAAATCGTTTTTTAGTGGTGTAAACCTGCACATAATGCTGCAATTAAGTTGACAAACATTGTTTTTGTATATATAATTGTAAAAGCAATGAGAAATTTTAACGAGAGGAGAGATTATTATGTCAAAAAGAACTTTTCAACCTAATACTAGAAGAAGAAGTAAAAAAATGGGATTCTTTGCTAGAATGCAAACTAATATTATAAAGAGAAGAAGAAAAAAAGGACGCAAAGTTTTGTCTCATTAATAAAAAAAGTAGCCACTGTCCTCAGGACGGTGGCTTTTAAATGTAAGGTGATGTATGTGAAGAAAATTAATACTTTGAAAAAAAATATGGATTTTGAACGTATTATCCACAATAATAAAGCATTTAAATATAAAGATTATGTTATATATATAGAGAGAAACAATGAAAAATCTTACCATTTTGGTATATGTGTTTCTAAAAAAATAGGCAATGCTGTTACTCGAAATAAATATAGAAGAAGAATTAAGAACATTATTGACAAAAATGTCTATCAAAATGGTTTTAATTGTATTATAATATTAGGCAAAGGGATTTTGGCTAGAAGTTATAGTGAAATGGAAAAGAATTTAATGGGTGCTTTTAATAAACTTAATATTATAAAGGAGAGAAATGATGCGCAATAAAAAAATATTAGTTGTTATTATTATGATTTTAACTCTTTCTCTTACTGGATGTACAAAATATGTTACAGATGATGGTAAGAATGTTAGAGAAGATACTACTGGACAAAATTTGGTATCAAATATTTTATGTAAACCTGAAGATGAGAATGTTTTGAAAACATATGAAAAATATGAAAAGGAAGGGAATTATGATATTTCTGAATTACCTTCTTGTTCTGAATTTACTCCTGCTTCTGGTGGTTATGAAGGTATATGGAGTACACTTTTTATAAAACCTTTAAGTTGGCTTATTATTAAACTTGGAACTTTATTTAATAATTATGGTATTGCGATTATTGTTGTTACTTTGATTATTAGATTTATTATATTTCCACTTAGTAAAAAGTCTGCTATGCAGTCTGAAGGTATGAAGGCCGCGAACAAAGATTTGCAAAAATTACAAAACAAATACAAAAATAGGACTTCACAGCAAGATCAAATGATGCAGGCACAAGAAATGATGGCTATATATAAAAAGTATAATATAAACCCTATGGCTGGCTGTTTATTTGCTTTTATTCAAATGCCTTTATTCTTTGCGTTTTTGGAGAGTTTATATCGTATTCCTGCGGTATTTGAAGGAAATTTTTTACTATTTAATTTAGGAATGACACCATTTAATGCTTTGTTTGGTTCTAGTTTTTCTATTAGTAATTTTATTGCTTCGTTTAGTAATGGTAATATTGCATATATAATTTTACCAATTATTGTTGGACTTTCTACATTCTTCTCATTTAAGATGAATTCTGGTATGAATGTTGGTAATCCTGAACAGGAGAAACAAATGAAACTTATGATGAATATTATGATGATATTTATTACTTTTATGTCATTTATAATGTCTACTAGTATAATTATTTATTGGATAACTGGTAGTTTGTTTACAATTGTTCAGACGATGTTGATTAGGAGGAGTAAGGATGTTAGAGATAGTAAGGTTAGAAGCAAAAAATAAAGATTTAGCCTTGAGAAATGCTTTGGAGAAGTTAAATGCTGAAGTTTCAGAGGTTTATTACTATTTTGAAGAAGTAGAAGGTGGATTATTTAGTTCTAAAAAGGTTAGAGTTATTGCGATTACTAAATATTCTGTAAAAGAATATTTAAAAAAATTTTTGAAAGATTTAGAATATTATATGAATACTAACTTTGAGTTTGAAGTAATGGAAAATGAAAATGGATATTCTATTGCTATAATTTCTGATAATGTTGCTGCTTTGATTGGAAAAGAAGGTAATACGTTAAATAGTATTCAGCATATTTTAAGACAGTCTGTGGCAAAAATCGGTAACTTTGATATTAGAATTAATTTGGATATTTCAAATTATAAGGCTAAGAAAGAAAAAAATCTTGCTTTTGAAGTTCGTAAAATCTCAAAAGAAGTTTTATCTTCTGGAATACCGGCTAAATTAGATCCTATGAACTCTTATGAAAGATTGGTAGTTCATAAGACTGTTGCTAAATATGCTGGGCTTACTACTGAAAGCGTTGGTGAAACACCAAATAGGTGTGTAGTTATAAAATGTAAGGAAGATTAATTTCTCCTTTTTTATTTGACTTGATAATCTTAATGGGGTAAAATTTATTTATGTGGAGGTGTTGATATGAATGACACAATTGCGGCTATTTCGACGGCTCAAGGAGTTGGGGCTATTTCTATTATTAGGGTTAGTGGTGATAATTCTATAAATATTGTAAATAAAATTTTTAGTAGTGATTTAACTGAGGTGTTATCTCATACTATTCATTATGGTTATATTGTGGATAATGGAATACGTGTTGATGAGGTTTTAGTATCGGTTATGCGTGCTCCTAAAACTTTTACGAGGGAAGATATAGTGGAAATTAATGCTCATGGCGGTATTAATACTACTAATAAAATTTTAGAATTATTATTTTTGAATGGTGCACGATTAGCGTTACCTGGAGAATTTAGTAAGAGAGCTTTTTTGAATGGTAGAATTGATTTGACTGAGGCTGAAGGTATTATTGATTTGATCAATGCTAAGACTGATGATGCGAGAAGTATGGCTATTAATCAGGTTAGTGGTAAGGCTTCTGCTATGATTAGTAATCTTCGAGAGGAAATTGCGGGTGTTTTAGCAAATATAGAAGTTAATATGAATTATCCAGAGTATGATGATATTGAGGAAGTTACTATTTCAAAAATAAAAAGTATGATGAAAGATATTACTTTGAAAATTGATAAGATTATAAAGGAAGGAAATAGTGGCGAACTTTTAAAAAATGGTATTAATACGGTTATTGTGGGGCGTCCTAATGTTGGTAAAAGTAGTTTACTTAATAATTTAATTGGCGTGGAAAAAGCGATTGTTACGGATATTCAAGGTACTACTAGAGATAGTATTGAGGCGTCTTTAATGTTTGATAATATTATTCTTAATCTTATTGATACTGCTGGGATTAGAGAGACTTCTGATAAGGTAGAAAGTATTGGTGCAAGAAAAAGTTTATCTTTGATAGATAAGGCTGATTTAGTTTTGTTTGTACTTAATAATAATGAAGAACTTATGGAAGATGACTATAAGATTTTAGATAAATTAAATGATAAGAATTATATTGCTATTGTGAATAAATGTGATTTAGAAAATAAACTTGATACTTCGTTACTCAGTAATGTAGTAAGAGTTAGTGCTCTAAAGGATATTAATATGGAGGGTATTAAGGATAAAATAAAGGAGATATTTAATTTAGGTAAAATTGAGACTTCTGATTTGACTTATTTGACTAGTGCTAGAAGTTTGGCTTTGCTTAAACAGGTTTCTAAACAGGTTGATGAGATTAATAATGGACTAGATAATGGTTTTATGCTTGATATGATTGAGATTGATTTGAAGCAAATGTGGAATTTACTTGGCGAGATTATTGGGGAAAATTATGATGATGAACTTATTGATGAGATATTTAGTAGGTTTTGTGTTGGAAAGTAGAATTATTTATTAGGAAACTTGAAATATAGTTTCTTTTGCTTGTCCTTTTTTTTAAATAAATGTATAATAGTTCATGAGAAAACGGGTGATAGTATGAAATATGAAATTATTGTTGTCGGTGGTGGACATGCTGGATGTGAGGCTTCGCTTGCGAGCGCAAGAATGGGTCATAAGACACTTCTTGTTACTGGAAATATTAATAATATTGCTGATATGCCTTGTAATCCATCAATTGGTGGAAGTGCTAAAGGTACTTTGGTAAGAGAAATTGATGCTTTAGGTGGCGAGATGGGAAAAAATGCTGATAAAAGTCTTTTTCAAATTAAAATGTTAAATAGTAGTAAAGGACCTGCGGTAAGATCTTTAAGGGCACAAGCAGATAAAATTACATATCCTAAAGAAATGCTTAAGACTTTAAAAGAAACAAAAAATTTAGATATTAAAGAGTTTTTGGTAAAAGAATTACTATATGAAAATAATACTGTTATTGGTGTAGTTTTAGAAAATGATAGTAAGATATATGCTGATGCGATTATTTTAACAACTGGTACTTATCTAAATGCTGATATTTTAGTTGGTGATACTCGTAGACGTGAGGGGCCGCATGGTGAAAGACCTTCTAATTATTTGAGTGGCTGTTTAGAGAAGATGGGATTTGTTTTGAAACGTCTTAAGACTGGTACACCGCCTAGAATTTTAAGAGATAGTATTGATTTTTCGGTACTTAAGGAAGAGACTGGTGATGATAAGAAACTTACATTTAGTTTTGATAATAATGTTTATTATGATTATAAAAATCAAGTATCTTGTTTTTTGACTTATACGAATGCTGAAACACATAAGATTATTAATGATAATTTGAGTAAATCTAGTATGTATGGTGGTCTTTCTGACATCAAGGGTATTGGTCCTAGGTATTGTCCTTCTATTGAAGATAAGGTTGTTAGATTTAGTGATAAGGAAAGGCATCAATTATTTTTGGAGCCTGAGAGTATTTACTATGATGATATTTATTTACAAGGCTTTTCTACTAGTATGCCATATGATGTTCAAGAAAGAATGGTTCATAGTTTAAAAGGATTAGAGAATGCTGAAATATTGAAATATGCTTATGCTATTGAGTATGATAGTATATATCCTACACAATTAAAGCAATCTCTTGAGACAAAATTATATGATGGGTTATATACGGCTGGTCAGATAAATGGTACTAGTGGTTATGAAGAGGCTGCGGCACAGGGGCTAATTGCTGGTATTAATGCTTCTTTGAAACTTGAAAACAAGCAACCATTGATTTTAAAACGTGATGAGGCATATATTGGTGTGCTAATTGATGATTTAATTACAAAAGGTATAAGAGATCCTTACAGATTACTTACTTCCAGGGCTGAATATAGGTTACTTTTAAGAAGTGATAATGCGGATATGCGACTTACTGATTATGGACACTCTATTGGACTTATTGACGATTTAAGGTATTCTAAATTTTTAGATAAGAAGGCTGATATTGTTAAATTGTTAGATGATCTTCAGACGTATAAGGTTACTCCTGCTGATAATGATTATTTAATTTCTATTGGTACTAAACCTATTTTGGATGGTACGAGTTTATATAATTTGTTAAAAAGGCCCGAGGTTGATATTTACGATTTGGCAAGTAAGTTTTCTTTAGAATATTCAGATGTGGTACTTGAGGAAGTATCTATTATGATAAAGTACGATGGTTATATTACTAAGGCGAAGGCTGAAGCGGAGAAGATGCGTGATTTAGAGAGTAAGTTAATACCTGCGAATATTGATTATGACGATATGCATAATTTGGCTAGTGAGGCAAAACAGAAACTTAAGGAAGTAAGGCCTACTAGTGTTGGACAAGCGATGAGAATAAGTGGTGTTAATCCAGCGGATATATCTGTTTTGATGATTTATTTAAAGCGAGGTATGCATTAGTATGAATAGAGAGACTTTTATATCTGAAATTAGGAAACTTGGTATTGTGGTGACTGACGTACAGATGGATATGCTTGACAGATACTATGAATTACTTATAGAGTGGAATGAAAAAATTAATTTAACGGCGATTACTGTGAAAGAAGATGTTTATTTAAAACATTTTTATGATAGTTTAACAGTTGTACGTGATGTTTCTCTTGATACTGTTGATAATTTATGTGATATTGGTACTGGTGCTGGGTTTCCTGGTATTGTACTTAAGATTTTTTATCCAAAATTAAAGATAACTTTGGTGGATGCACTTAGTAAAAGAATTAATTTTTTGAATACTGTTATTCAGGTCCTTGGTTTAGTAGATATTGTATGTGTTCATGCTAGAGCGGAAGAATTTGCTTTAAAGAATAGAGAAAAATATGATATTGCTATTGCTAGAGCGGTTGCGAGTCTGAATGTTTTACTTGAGTATTCTTTGCCTATGGTTAAAGTGCATGGATATTTTATTGCTATGAAAGGTAGCAAAGATGATGATGCAACAAGGGCTTTATCTATTTTAGGTGGTAATGTTATTTTGACTGATCGTTTTGTTTTACCTTGTGAGGAAAGTCAAAGGATGATTATTAAGGTGGAAAAAATAAAAATAACTGATGATAAATATCCTAGAAAGTTTGCTGAAATAAAGAAAAAGCCTTTATAAGGCGTGTAATTGATGTTATAATTGTTTATACATGAAAGGAAGAAATATATGGAAAAAACTTTAATTTTTGGACATCAAAAACCTGATACTGATAGTGTTACTTCTTCTATTGTTTTATCTTATTTAAGAAATACTTTAGGAGATAATACTGAACCTAGGGTTCTTGGGGATATTAATAATGAAACTAAATTTGTTTTGGATTATTTTAAGTTTGATACTCCAAAATATTTGAATGATGTTAGATTACAAATAAAAGATGTGGATTATGCGAAAGATTGCTTTTTAAATGCTAATGATTCTATTTATAAGGCATATAAGTATATGAATGAAACGAAAATTGGTACTATTCCTGTTATTGATAATAATGACAGTTATTTAGGTGCTGTTTCTATGAAGGATGCTACACAAAGTTTGATAGGCGATAAGGTTGGAAAACTTAATACCTCTTATGATAATTTACTTGAGGCTTTGGATGCGAAGGAGATATTACGTTTTGATAAAGAAATAAAGGGTAATATTATTATGGCGTCTTATGGTAGTGATTCTTTTAAAGAGAATATTGCTATTAATGAAGAATCTGTTCTTATTATTGGAGATCGTCATAAAATAATTGAGTATGCTGTGGAAAACAGTGCTTCTATCATTATTCTTACTAATGGGGTTAAGATGAAAGAGAAACATCTAGAAATTGCGAAGAAAAATCATGTTGATGTTATTAGTACAAAACACGACGGTATTACTACATCTAATTTAGTTATTTTAAGTAATTATATTAAGGATAATATTAATAAGGATGAAATTATTTCAGTTAACGAAAATGATTCTTTATATGATGCTTTAGAGATTGCTAATAAGAAGGGATATAGTAATTACCCTGTAATTGATAATAATGGTAAATGTTTGGGAATTTTTAGGGCTAATATTAGTGATAATAAACATCCTAAAAAGGTTATTTTGGTTGATCACAATGAAAAGGAACAAAGTGTTGTTGGTTTAGATGAGGCTGAAATCATTGAGATTGTTGACCATCATAAAATTGGTAATATTGGTACTGTTATGCCTATTAATTTTAGAAATATGCCTTTGGGTTGTACAGAGACTATTTTATATTTAATGTATCAAGAAGGTGGTGTGGAAATTCCTAAAGATATTGCTGGACTTATGATGAGTGGTATTATTTCTGATACCTTACTTCTAACTTCTCCTACTACGACTGATACTGATAGAATGGTACTTAAGGAACTTTCATCTATTGCGGGAGTAGATTATGAAAAGTATGGTATGGAGATGTTTAGGGCTGGTTCTTCTATGGAAGGTAAAAGTCTTAAAGAGATAATCCATGGTGATTTCAAAAACTTTAGTATTGATAATCAAAAGTTTGGTATTGGTCAAGTTTCTACTATGAGTACTGAAGAGATTATGAGTAAGAAAGATGAGTTTGTAAGTACTTTAAATGAGCTTGCTTCTGATGAGGATTATAGTGCAATTGCGTTATTTGTTACTGATATTTTGAAGAATGGTTCTTACATTTTATTTAACGAAGAGGCTAAAGAAATATTTGGTGGTTCTTTTGGAATAGAAAACATAGAAGAAGGGTATTTCTTTGATGGACTTGTTTCTCGTAAAAAGCAAATTGTTCCTAAAGTTATGAATTATATGGACAATAAATAAAAAAATGACTTGCTGTCATTTTTTTATTATTGGTAATGCTTACTTGGAACTGATTTTTATTTTTCTAATGTAATTTGATATGGCTCTGTTTCTGTACCTTTACCACTCAATATTATATCGTTTCTTATATAGATTACTGGGTATATTGCAGGGTTTCCGTATTTGGTATTGTTTTCACTAACACATTTGTGTTCTATCAGGCCATCATATTAAAATGAGTATATGTCAAAATTGCTGTAGTCAAAGGCTGTGGAGGTGTACATAAAATTTTGTTTAGGTATTAGGTAATTTGATAATTTACAATTTTCTCGCATATTTTCTTTTACTGACTGATAATTACAGTTATCAATGCTATAGGCTTTTAAACTGTCTGAATCTGAAATGATACCTACTTTGGAAATTGTTTGATATAATTTTTCTTTCTTAATAATTTCATTAGTTTCCTCATCTCCTATTATTGCTCCATAGTGGAATACACCATTAGTTATTAAAGTTTTATTATTATCATTTATAGTTGTGTAATATGTATTATTTAGATAATTATTCAATTCTGAATTTTCGGCAACTGTTCCTGTTTCTGCTTGTGTACTGTAATTATCAGTTTTTGCCCAAACGTTACAACCTTTTATAGAATATCCGTCTGTTCTAGCATTTACGCTATCATATAGAACTGAATTATTTAGTGGATAATATTTTATAATTTTTAAATTATTGTTTGAATTTATCGATATTATTCGCCATAATTCGTTATTAAATCTGATAAAATTATTTGGATTTAGTCCTTTATAAATGCAACCGTTGTTTTCGTAGATATCTTGATATAATCCGTCTCCATTGTCTGAGGTGTCAAAACATTTATCAGATATTTTGTATATATTACCTTTTGCGGAAAGATTTACGTTAGTGCTGAAGGCAGCGTATTCAAAAGAAAAGCATAATAATGTTATGAATAAACCTATTATTATTCTTTTTTGTGTTTTGGTTTTTCTTCTATGTATTCTTCTTTTTCGCATATTTTTTCTTCCTTTACCATTCCTTCTAATATAGCACAATTTGTGCCAAAACCCAATCGCACATTACGTGCTATTGTAAAATGTTTTTGGGTGAATATGATGAATAGATTAAAGGATTTACGAGAGGACAGAGATATGCGTCAAAAAGATATTGCTTTAAAACTTAATATACCGACTAGAACGTATTCATCATATGAGACGGAAGAACGTGGTCTTCCTTTGGATATTCTTAAAAAACTTGCTGTATTTTACCATACTTCAGCAGATTATATTATAGGTTTAACAAATGAGAAAAAACAGTATAAAAGAAAAAAGTAAAGATTTTTGATTTCTTTACTTTTCTCTTATTTTGTTTGCGATTTCTTTTATTTTATGAAATCTATGATATAAACCTGATTTTGTTATTTGTTTATTTGTTTCTATACTTATAATTTCGCTTAATTCGGTTAATGAGGTGTCTGGATATTTTAATCTATAGATTGCGGCGATTTGTTCATTTTCGTTTAAAAAGTCTATTCCGTATGTTTTTTTTATTAGATTTATATCTTTTATTTGGGCGTTCGCGGTGTCGATTATTCTATCAACGTTTGCTTGTTCACAGTTATTTAGTCTATTTGTCATGTTTTTGTGGTCTCTATATATTCTTATATCTTCATAGTATAAGACTGCTCTGGTGGTGTCCATTATACGTAAGAAATCGCCTATTTTTTCTGCTTCTTTTATGTATACCATGTATTTATTTTCTCTATGTAATGTTTTTGCATTAAGGTTATATTTATTTAAAAGATTACATATGAATTTTGCATATTTTTCATTATTTAAATTAAATTCTAGATGGTATCTTGATGTTTTGGGGTCGTTTATACTGGCATTCATCATGAATACACCACGGAGGTATGCTCTTATTAATTCATCATCAGCAATACAAAATTCTTTTGGTGTTTCACCTACTCCTAATGTTTTTAGGATGTTTTCGGTGTTCTGTTTAACTTCTAATATATACAGTAATTTTTTATTGAAGTTATAACCTTTCCTTATTGTTATTTTAGGATGAATGTTAAATAGTTCTTTTAACAGGGTATATATTCTTCTTGCGACACTGTTGTTTTCGGTTGTAAATAGTATATTATTTTGGCCTTTTGGATAACTTCCGATTATGCCTGATAGTTCGGATATGTTTTCTGCTTTACTTCTTTTTATTTTGCTTATTTCATCTTTTACTACACTTGTAAATGACATGATATCACCTCTAATCTATTAGGTATGATAGGATATTTAGCGCAACTTTAAGGGAGTTATGTCTAATTTTTTCATTTTCTATTAGAATATAGTTATCTGTTAGTTGTGTTATTCCTAGTTTTTCTAGGTTTTCGTAATCTATTTCTACGAGATCTTTTTGCTCGGCATTTTCATATTTTTTGATTATTTCACTTGATACGTGTCCATTATTTATTACTGCGGCATCTATTCTTCTTTTATCTAAATAGCTATTTAAAAGTTCGATATGATTGCTTACACTAAAGTTATCTGTTTCTCCTGGTTGGGTCATTAGGTTACATACATATATTATTTTTGCTTTACTTTTATTTATTTCATCTACTACTTCCTTACATATTAGATTTGGTAGTATACTTGTAAAAAGACTACCCATGCTTAGGATTATGGCATCGGCATTTTTTATGGCTTTTAATACATCTTTATTAACTTCGGGATTTTCTTTATAGAAAACAGTTTTTATTGCACGATTATCTTCAGTTATGTTATGTTCCCCTTCTACGATGTTACCGTCTTCCATTTTGCCCATTAAAGTGATGTTATCTTCGGTTAGCGGTAATACTTTACCTTTTAGTTTTAGAAATGAGTTTATCATTTCTATGGCATCTGACATATTACCTGTTATATCTCTTGCACCTGTTAGTAAAAGGTTTCCGAGGGCGTGACCATTTAGGTCACTTGATGTATCGAAGCGATAGTCGAATAATTTCTCAGTTATTTCTTCATTTTCTGACAAACTTACTAAGACTTTTCTAATGTCTCCGACTGCGGGCATGTTAAATTCTTCTCTTAATCTTCCGGTGCTTTTTCCGTCATCACAGACTGATACTACTCCTGATATATCAAATGGTAGTTTTTTAAAGCCTTTTAGAAGTACGCTCATTCCTGTACCGCCCCCTAGGACTGCTATTTTAATTGGTTTCATTTTGTTCCCTCTCCTTAATGTTTAATGCGGCGGTCATTCCGTCGTTTATGGCACTTATTATTTGGTAATATTTTTTAGGAATAACGTCGCCAATGGCATATATATTAGGAAATGTTGTTTCTAGGTTTTCATTTACACATATATAACCATTTGATGTTTTTATGTTTTTTATGAAGTTTATATTAGGTGTACCGCCAATAGCCACGAAAATTCCTTCGATGTTTAGTGTTATATTATTTTTTAGTTTTACTGCGGATACTACACTATTAGATGAAATAATTTCTGTAATTTCATTTGGTTTTAATATTTCTATATTAATGGTTTTATTTACTTTTGCTACTAGTTGTTCATTTGCTTTTATCTTATTTCTTATAATTATATATATTTTTTTACATATATTGGATAGATATAGAGCATCTGTGAAGGCGGTATCGCCACCTCCTACTACGGCAACTGTTTTATTTTTATAAAATGCTCCGTCACATACGGCACAGTAACTGATACCTTTTATTCCTTCGGTATTTATTTTTAATTTATTTGGTGTTTTACCAGTAGCAATTATGATGTATTTTGTTTCTAGTTCTTTGTCTTTGCCTTTTACTATGTATTTATTGTTCTGTTTTTGTATTTCTATTACTTCTTCAAATTCTACTTTAATATTTAATGATTTTATGTGATTTAGCATTTCTATGGCAAGTTCTGGTCCTGTTATGTTAGGAAGTCCTAGATAGTTATTTATGATGTTTGTTTTTAGGAGTTCTCCTCCTGGGGCATTTTTATCTAAAATTATTACGTTTAGCCCTGCTCTTTTTAGATATAAAGAGGCTGCAAGGCCTGCGGGACCTGCGCCTATTACGATACAATCAAAATTTAATTTCATTCCAGTTCTCCTCATTGTTATATAAGTTATCGAATTTTGACCCTTTTCTAAATTTTATCATTAGTATTATTCCTGCTATTACCATGATTAAAGATATTATTTGGGCTATTTTGAATGATGCGAACATTAAACTATCGGTACGCATGCTTTCGATGAAAAATCTTCCAATACCATACCATATTAGATAGAATGATAGTGGTTCTCCTATTTTGCAGTAGTGTCTTCTTCTGAAAAATAATAATATTACTACTCCAATTAAACACCATACTGATTCATAAAGAAATGTTGGTATATAGTAGTTACCGTTTATGTACATACCATTTATTATAAAGTCTGGTAGATGTAAGTCTTGGAGGTGCGTGAGTGTAGTTACATGACCATGAGCTTCTCCATTAAAGAAGTTACCCCACCTTCCTATTGCTTGTCCTAGGAGTAGTCCTGGGGCAAGGATATCTAATAGGTTTATTATTTTTAATTCATATTTTTTGGCATAATATATTAGGAATATTATTGCAGCGATGATACCGCCATGTATGGCTAGCCCCCCGTGCCATATCATGAATATTTCTTTTATGTTTGTACTATAGTAGTCTAGATTGAATAGTACATAGTATGCTCTAGCACCGATTATTCCACAGAGTAACATCCAAAATATTAGATTGAATATAAATTCTTTAGGGATGTTCCATCTTTGAGCTTCTATCATGGCTAGTTTACCGCCTGCGAGTATTCCTAGAAATATACATATGGAATATATATGTATTTGTATATAGCCTAAATCTATTACTCCTGTCATTTTTTGTCAGTCCTTTCTATTTTATTTAATATAAATTCTTCTAAGAAAACGTTTAGGAGTGAGATAAGTATTGATGCAAATATGGCATAGAATATTCCTGTTATATAGAAGTGTGGATACAACACTAAACTAACTATTTTTAATATTATTAAGTTTATAAAGGGATAAAATAGTCCTAATGTAAGTCCTGTTATAGGGATTGTTAGCCAAATTAATATTGGTTTTAGTGTTTTATTTAATAGATAAATGATTATGGCTGCGAGCAGGCTCCATAGACCAAAATAGTTATTATCTATATGTAGTGTTTCTTTAAATATGCATGATGTGATAAATAGAATTATGGCGTATCCTATCATTTTAATTAACCAGTCTATAAATGTTATTAATAATTCTTTTTTTCTTTTCTTTTTCATGTTTTTCACCGTTTACATTATATCATGATTTTTAATTTACGTACAATGAATTACTCGCTCTTAAGTTCAAAGAGGATGTCTCTTAATTCCATTGCTCTTTCGAAGTCTAGATTTTTGGCTGCTTCTTTCATTTCGTTTTCGACGTTTATCATGAGATCTTTTTTCTCTTTTTTAGATAGTTTTTGTTTTTTTTCTTCGTTTCTTGTATCGGTATTTGATATTACTTCATGTATTTCTTTAATTATTGTTTTTGGGGTTATATTATGTTCTTTATTATATTTATCTTGTATAGTTCGTCTTCTTTCTGTTTCTTTGATGGCTTTATCCATGGCATCGCTGATATAGTCAGCATACATTATTACTCTACCGTTTGCGTTTCTGGCCGCTCTTCCTATTGTTTGAATTAGGCTTCTTTCACTACGTAAGAATCCTTGTTTATCGGCGTCCATGATGGCGATTAGACTGACTTCTGGTATGTCTATTCCTTCTCTTAAAAGGTTTATTCCTACTAATACGTCGTATTTTCCGGTTCTAACATCATGGATAATACGTGTTCTTTCTAGAGTTTTTATTTCGTTATGGAGATAAACTACTTTGATATCTAGTTTTTTTAGGTAGGATGATAGTTCTTCAGCCATTCTTATGGTTAGGGTGGTTATAATTGTTCTTTCTTTTTTTTCTATTTGATTTCTTATTTGCGCTACTAAATCATCGATTTGGTTTGTAATTGGTTTAACTTCTATATTTGGGTCTAATAATCCAGTTGGTCTTATTATTTGTTCTATGACTTTTCCACCACATTCTTCTAATTCGTAGTCTCCTGGTGTGGCTGAGACGTATATGACATTTTTTATTTTTTGTTTAAATTCTTCAAATTTTAATGGTCTATTATCTAAGGCGCTTGGAAGTCTAAAACCATAGTCAACTAGTATATTTTTTCTGGCTTGGTCACCATTATACATGGCTTTTACTTGGGGAACGGTGACGTGTGATTCATCTATTACTAGAAGGTAATCATCGCCAAAGAAGTCCATAAGGGTAGTTGGGGTTTCGCCGGCTTTTTTTAGAGCAAGGTGTCTTGAATAGTTTTCGACACCTCTACAACTACCTGTTTCTTTTAGCATTTCTATATCATAGTTTGTTCTTTCTTTTAGTCTTTGATATTCTAGTAATTTATTTTCATTTTTTAATTGTTTTAATCTTTCTTCTAGTTCTATTTCGATGTTTTTTATTGCTTTTTTAAGTTTTTCATCACTTGTTACGAAATGACTTGCTGGGAATATTGTTATGGTTTTTTTGTTATTTATAAGGGCTCCTGTAACGAGATCAAATTCGCTTATTCTATCTATTTCGTCTCCAAAAAGTTCTATTCTAATACCGTGAGCGTGTTGGCTTATGGGGATTATTTCTAAAACGTCTCCATGCATTCTGAATGTTCCTCTTTTAAAGTCTATGTCATTACGTTCATAGTGCATATCTATTAATTTTAACAAAATTTCTTCTTGTTTTAGGATGTCACCAACGGTAAAGGTCATGGTTTTTTTACGGTATTCTTCTATTTCTCCGATACCATATATACATGATACTGATGCGACGACGATGACGTTTTTGTGTTCTAGTAAGGCCGCAGTAGCATAGTGCCTTAATTCATCTATTTCATCATTTATACTTGCATCTTTTTCGATGTAGGTGTCGGTTTTAGCAACGTAGGCTTCTGGTTGGTAGTAGTCATAATATGATACAAAATAGCACACTAGGTTCTCTGGGAAGAACTCCTTTAACTCCGAATATAACTGACCAGCTAGTGTTTTATTATGTGCTAAAACAAGAGTTGGTTTATTAACTTGGGCTATTACATTAGCCATTGTAAATGTCTTACCAGTACCTGTTGCTCCTAGTAATACTTGGTTCTTAACCCCTTGTTTTATGCCATTTACAAGTTTTTCTATTGCTTGTGGTTGGTCACCTGCTGGTTCATAAGGTGCGTGTAATTTAAACATTTTTTCCTCCCTCCTTTATAACTTTTTGTGACTTTTTTTGAACTTTTAAAAGTATAACTATCAGCCAACTATTAGTCCCTAAATTCGTCCTCATTACTTATAATTTAATGGTTAAATTGATACTTTTTTCTTTGGGACGAATGAAAGTCACAAATTTTATTTTCTGGACTAAATAACATTAAATAACATTAGATGGCGTTTTCGCTATATTATTTTATCATTTTTTCCTTGAAAAAACAAGGTAAACACAAAAATACCCTGTTCTTATTATCATCTATTTTTTAATTAAAATACTGTTAATTCATTTAAAATATTTTCATCAATAGAAATATCAGATTCGTCCCCAATTTGTATTTCTGATTCATTATTCTCTGGACGAACACTTTCTATAAATGAATCTAATTCATCAACACAATCTGCAATTATTTCATCATTATCTCCATATACATCTATTGTGATAATATCAGTAGCGTGTCCCATAAGTTTTGAAATAGCCTTTGAGTTAAAATTGTTCTTTAATAATAGTGTTGAATAAGTTGCTCTTAAATCGTGAAATCTAATGTCTGGTAAATTGTTTTCTTTTAATAATTGTTTCCAATATTTAAAATGAAAGCTCTTACTTCTAGGATTGCCATAAGTTGAACATATTATAAAATCATAGTCCTTAAAAGGCGTTGTCTTATCATTTATTCTTCTTCGTTTGTTCTTCTCATACTTTTTCTTTTCTTCTAATATTTCTTCAAACAATATATCCGGTATCTCTAACTCTCTATTACTAGAAAATGTTTTAACCTCTATTTCTTGTTTAGTATATTCTCCAACTTTAAGTTCTGAATTATCAGTATTTGCTTTTTTACCTAGTTGTCTTTGTATTTTTAATGTTCTATGAATGAAGTCTATATCTGAATACTTTAATCCGTTTATTTCTTGTTTTCGTAATCCCATAAGAACTGCAAACATAATCTGTAAGTGAATTGGTGTTTCTTTACTTTTTTCTATTAGCAATCTTACTTGGTCTATGTTTAAGGTTTTCTTAACATCTATTTCTATTGTTCTATATTTTTTCTTCTTAATACATTTAGGAAGATTAACTCCATCTGCTACATTAACTGATACTAGATTCTTTTCTTTGGCATATTTTAATGCACTATTCATTACAGCCTTACAAAGTTTTGCTATATCGTGCGAATAATCAGCTTTTGTATTATAAAGTCTTTGTATATGTCCTGTATTCAAAGTTATCATTTTAATTGTACCTAGACTAGGAATAATGTGATTATAAACTATATTCTTATATGAATCATAAGAATCAGATGTTATATTAGGTTTCATTACTTCTTCTAACCAATAAGTTAAGAATGTTTTAACATTTATGTTGTTGTAAACAACGAATGTTCCATTATGCAGTTCTGTAATAGCAATATTTCTTGCATTATTTGCTTCTTTCTTCGTATTAAATCCTGCCTTTTGAATAATTTTAGTGTCTTCATTATCATAAATTAGGACTATTCTAAATCCATATTTTTTCTTTATTGTAGTCACTGCATATACTTTAAAATCTGTATATAGCTTTGTAGCAAACTTCATAACTATTCCTCACTTTCTTTCATTGCAAAAGTATTATTCATAAATGCAGTTATTTTCTCTTTTTCACTTATTACATCTAAATAGAAATCAAATGTTGTATGAACTGAACTATGTCCTAACAAAGCAGATATTTTAGGAATAGGTACTCCTTGTTCTATTAAGATAGTTGCATATATATGTCTTAATCCGTGAACTGTTATTTTAGGAATACTATTCTTTTGGCATTGATTTTCAATATATTTATTCAATGATGTTCCTCCGTGTGGAAGTCCATTATCTTGACAGCTGATATAATCTTTATCAATATAATTTTCCTTTAAAGTATTTTTACGAATTTCTACAAGTTTCTTTCTTTTGTCTAATTCTTTCCATATAATATCTGGAACTCTTAAAGTTCTAAAACTATTAGGTGTTTTAGGGTCTTTTTCTACGAATATCATTTTTTTGATTTTGAACTCATTACTTGATAACTCATACTTGTTTGCTAATTGTCTTGAAATACTAACTGTCCTCTTTTCATAGTTAAAATCACTAAACTTTAATCCTCTTATTTCGCCCTTTCTTAACCCACAGAATAGTGCTAATAATATTTCTAAATACCAATTTTCACTATTACAGGTAGAAGCCAGAAATGTTTTAATTTCGCTTTTAGTTAATAGTTTGATATTAGGTTTACCTCTCTTGTAAACTTTTGCTGAATCAACAGGATTTACTGTTAATATTCCATCGTGAACTATATCTTGAAAAACTAGGTTAAATACCTCTCTACTCTTATTAGCAGTTGTTTTGCCTAACTTATCTATTTTTTCTAATGTTTGATTTATAAAATCAGTTGTTGCTAATCTTGCTTTTATGTCATAAGGAAGACAGGGAATTATAAGATTATAAACTGCATAAGAGATTGACATTGAAGTTGTACTTTCTACTTTTGGAGAAAATACTTTTTCAAACCAATAAATTAGATAATCCTTAAATAATATTTCCTTATCTATTATTGGTGCAATATAATTTCTTCTTTGTTCTTCATATTCTTCTAGACATTTATAGTAGTTTTCTTCGGCAAGTTCTGGTGTTTTAAATCCACCAACTCTACCATATTTTGTACTACCATCTTCTTGTAGTTCTTTTTTTCTATGATACCAAGAGTTTCTATAAAAAAATGCTATGCTACCTTTATATTCTTGTACTGTTTCTTCCATATTTATCTTCCCTTTCTAATTAAATCAGAAATCATACTTGCTCTGGCATTGTCATACCTCCATCAATCCATTTATCAAAACTATCTTTTGGAACTTTGTATAACTTTCCGATTTTAATAACATTAAACGGCTTTCTATTTCTATAAACTTCATCTAAAAATTCGTATGTTTTACTTCTTCCTAATCCTAGTATCTTTTGTATATCAGAAACCTCATAAACCTTTTTAATGTTTTGTTCTGGCATTCTATCTCCTCCTTTATAAGAAAATAGAACTTGCATTCACAATTACAGAATACAAGTTCTTTCATTTTTTTACCATTGTGCGTTTTTTTGAACCGCACATTTTATTCTTGTTGATATATAAGTCTATTCAAATCTATTCCAAAAGCATTTAATATTGCTCTATCTGTTTCTCGCATTTGTTTTTCATCTAATGTGCAGATATAGGATTTTAATCTTGATTTATCTATAACTCTAATTTGTTCCATTAAAATTATTGAATCGTGTGTAATTTTTTTATATTTTCTTAAATATACATGTGTACTTAATTTGGGCTTAGAATATACTCTACTCGTTATTGGAGCAATTAAAACAACAGGGCTACATTTATTTGCTAAGTCATTTTGAACTATTACCACCGGTCTAGTTCCGTTTTGTTCACTACCAACAATCGGGTCCAATGAAGCATAATAAACATCTCCTTTTTTTATATCTGATTTAATCATCTTTCTTTTCAACTTTATATATAATGCGTGGTGGTCTATCATTAAAT
>CAKOWU010000002.1:0-160000 GCA_934129885.1 uncultured Bacilli bacterium
CCTTTTCCTTGCTATAGCCTTTTCCTTGCTATAGCCTTTTCCTTGCTATAGCCTTTTCCTTGCTATAGCCTTTTCCTTGCTATAGCCTTTCTAATTAGTATCTATAAAATTTTGGCGGATATCGTTTTTTATGTCAATAGTTTTTACGTATTTTTTTATGCTTTACACTACTTTAGACACTCTACATTTCTATATATCAACCCTACTATATAGATAGATTAATACCTATGATAATCATATCATTTTTTTATTTAAAAATCAATCAAATTTTAGTGCAGTTTTTTATACTTCAGAATTTTAATAATTATATGTGTAGTTAAATTTAAAAATGCAGGTTATGTATGGTTCTATGAATAAAACCTTTTGCAAAAATTTTAAAAAGCATGAATTTTCCAAATTAAGTACCAAAAAGTACCTCAATTTGGGTAAAACCTCACTTTGACTTATATTCACGTCCCTGTATATAATCATGGGCAGAAAGCGAAGTGATTAAAACATTTACACCTATCTTTGAACAAAATCAAAGTCAGAGAGGAGGAAAATATTATGACTTTATTAAAAAATGAAAAGGTAGAAAAACAAGAAATATCTAAATCAAAAATATCATCTAAAGTCAAACCAAATGGAGATAAAATTATCCCCGGTATATTTGATGGATTATTTAAAGCATTAATTCAAAGCAATGAACTTAGAAAATGCCTTTATATTATCCTAGTTACTTGTACTCATTTTACTATGAGTGAGGTAATAGACAAAATAAGATTTTTAAATACCGAACTTAAGAAAGAAAAATACAAAGAGAAAGGTAAAATGGCTGATATTTTAATCAACATTAGTGGACATACCATAAATATTGAAGCTAATGCTAATGACACAAAGTCATTAAGACTTAAAAATCATAATTATCATCATAAAATATCAACTGAATGCTTTAGTGCGGGCAGTGAGTTTGATGATAGAATATATCTTACTTTCACTCTAAAGGATGAGGAAAGTAAATATTCTGACGAAGAAAATTTCAAAAGAGTTTACAAATGCAATAGCCAAAGCAGCCGAAAAGCATTATAATAATATTGAGTTATCAAAGTTTGAAAAGATACTTGTTATGTTGCAAAGTACAAGTAGAAAAGAACTTTTTAGACTTGCTGAAGGAGATGAAGATCTAATGGCTATGGCAAAAAAGATAGATGATTTAAATACCGACTACAATATTATTGGTTTGTATGATGAAGAAAAGATGAAACAGGCAATGTATAATTTTGATATTAACGAGGCCAAAGAACAAGGAGGTAATGAAAAAGCGATTGCTATTGCCAAAAAACTTCTTGAAGATGGAATGAATATTTCAAAAGTTGCCAGTATTACTGGTCTTACTGAAGACGATATTACGAATTTGTAATTATCGTTTTTTGATATTGTTTTATTTTTTTATGTACTAAAATACTTTTGGTGTATTAAATATTTAAAAGCAGAAAAAAAGCGTTAAACACGCTTAATAATTTATATTCTTTTAATTAACACTTTATCAATAAATGCTGCAAAAAAGCTAAAAAGCATAACTGCGTTCATTAATAATATGGCCGCTATGACAATTAAATGTAATGGTAATATAGTTAATGAGAATAAATCTTTAAAAAGCACTATACCAAGCGTAAATAGTATTATTAGTGATACAAATAATATTCGCCTTAATTTATTAAATGGAACACTAATTCTATATAACAAAGTAAAACCCGTAAAACCAGTTAATATTACAGCAAGAGTTGATACTTCAGCTTCAGTTATACTTATAATATTTGGTAAAAAAGATATTATAACAACATTGGTTACAATGGTAAGGGCTGTTGGTAAAGCCGTTTTTATGACGTTCATCATGATATTGCCTTTTATTCTATCATTGTTTGGTTCAAGAGCCAGAATAAATGATGGTATTCCTATGGTTACCATGCTGGTTAAGGTAAGTTGTATTGGTACAAAGGGATATGTTGTGCTTAAAAATATAAATATGATTGCTAGTAAAGTGGCATATGTTGTTTTACAAAGGAATAATGAAGCAGACCTTTGAAGGTTATTTATACTTCTTCTACCTTCGGCGACAACGTGGGGCAAGGATGCAAAGTTTGAATCTAACAACACTAAATCAGATATATTTCTAGCTGCATCACTTCCACTATTAATAGCTATACTACAGTCCGCCTCTCTTAAAGCAAGTACATCATTAACTCCGTCTCCAGTCATAGCTACGGTATGCCCTTCTTTTTTTAGGCATCTTACTATTTCTCTTTTTTGTTCTGGTCTTACTCTACCAAAAACATTATATTCTTCTATTAAATTTGGGATTTCATTATCAGTAGTGGACATATCTATATATTTAATATTTTCTAGGCCTACTTTTTTAGCGATACCTGCGACAGTTTTAGGGTTATCACCAGATATAATTTTAAGATCTACTCCTTGTCTTTTAAAGAAGTCTAAAGTTGATTTGGCTTCTTTTCGAATTTTATCATTTATAAGTATAAGAGCCATTGGCTTTAAATCTTTTGGTAATGTTTTACCTAAAAGTTCATTTGTTTTACATAGAAGCACTACTCTATTATTTTCTGTATAATTATCCAATTCTTGTCTAATAGATGAAGTATCTCCGAGTATTATTTCTGGGGCACCAAGGACATAACTTTCATGTTCAAATGATATACCTGACCATTTGTTTACTGATGAAAATGGTACGATGTTTTTTACATTATAATCGTTATATCTAGAGTATTTATCACTAATGGCACGCATGGTCTCGTTGTCATCTGCCATATGATAACTCATTATGCCAAGGGCATCTGTGATATCGCTCTTTAAGGTCATGTTTAGAGGTATAAGATCCGATACATACATTTCACCCTTGGTAATAGTCCCGGTTTTATCTAAACATACTGTATCTACTCTAGCAAGGGTTTCAATACAATATATTTCTCTTACTAGGACATTATGCTTCGATAGTCTAATAACGCTGATGGCTAAAACGGTACTTGTAAGTAGAACAAGTCCTTCTGGTATCATTCCTATTAAAGCCGCGACAACATTTAGTATAGCTTCGTTTTGGCTTTGAGCACCAACAATATTTATTTGATGAATATATAGAAGGATACCGATAGGAATAATTGTTATAGATATATATTTGATTATTTTGTTTACAAAGTTCATTATCTCTGAATTTACTTTTTTTAGGTACTTAGCTTCCCTAGATATTTTAGCACTATAATTTTCGTTACCTACATGTATTGTTTTTGCGTATACTTTACCAGAAATTATAAAGGTTCCAGATAATAGTTCATCACCAATATTTTTTTCTACTGGCTCTGATTCACCAGTTATTAATGACTCGTTTACTAGAGCTTTGCCTTCAAGGACAGTGCCGTCTGTACATATTTGATTACCTGCTGTATATTTGCAGATATCATTTTTTACTATTTTATGGATGTCTATCTTTTCTTCGTTACCATCCCTTATTACGGTAATGGTACTTTCTTCTAATAATGATAATTTATCAATGGTAAGTTTACTTCTTATTTCTTGAATTGTGCTTATTAAGGTGTTACAAATAACTACTCCTATAAAAAGTAAGTTTTTGTAGGAGCCTACCATAAATACGATTATGGCTAGAAAAAGGTTTAAAAAGTTAAACAAAGTTAAAAAGTTAGTCATTATTATTTGACTAATACTTTTTGTTTTTATTTCAGACTTATAATTTACTTCGCCTACTTCTTCCATTTTTTTTACTTCTGCTTTAGTTAGTCCTATTAAGTTTTGTTTCATTCTATCACCTTAATTAAAATGTATATACCCTTTTTAACTCTTTAATTAGTTTTACTGTTTTATCAAAGTTTACTATTGTAATATTACCGATTAACTCTTTTGGAGTATCTTTTACTGGCTCTTTATTAGATAATTTAATAGATAATTCTTCTAGTGGTGGTGTTTTTATTTCTACGGCTTTGGTTTTAGCGTCTGGGAATTCTGGCTTAAAGTCAGCGAAACTAATAGCTTTATTTTCTGGCATTTCCTTTTTAGTATTATCTAAAACTGGCATGGAAGTAATATTTTTGTTTATAATTAATTTTTTGTCTAGTGGAGTTTGAGGTTTTATTTGGTTTAATTTTATCTGCTCATCTTCTTTTATTCTGGTTATTAAATCTTCTGAGGACATATTTTCATCTAATATTAATGTTTTATCTAAAGGAGACTGTGGTTTATTCAGTTCATTTATTCTCTTATTTTGTTTTTCTATTTCTTCCTTCAAATCTGATGCTTCGATTACATTATCTATTATTAATGATTTATCTAGAGGGTTTTGTGGTTTACTTACTTTTTGCCTTTCAGCCTCTATTTTTCCTTTTAAATCGTCAGATGAAATGTGATTATCTAATATCAAGGTTTTATCTAAAGGTACAGATGGTTTTATTTTTTCTAGTTTTGTTTGTTCTTCTTCTTTGATGGTTTGCCTTAAATCAGCAGGAGTGATATGTTTATCTAAAATTAAATTTTTATCAAGTGGCTTTTGCTTTTCAAGCTTTATCTTTTTTTCGGCATAAGGCGTTATAATACGCACATTTTCTTTTTCTATTTTAGGTTTATCTTTTCCGTCTAGTTTGTTTGTTATTTTTTCTACTACATATATTACAAGTAATGATAGCATTTGAAGTAAGAACACTCCCATTAGTAATTGCATAAGAGTTAAGACATCACTATTACTATATAGGGCGTTTTCTTTATATATGTCTATTTTATTTGCTTTTATCACTGTTAAGACAAGGCAGAAAAGTCCTTGGATAAGTGAGAATGCGATTATGTTTATTCTTTTAGATAATTTGGTTATTTCTTTTAAGAATGTTATAAGCATTATGATAGCCGATATCATTTCCACAATAAATAAGGTTACAAAGGTTGGGAAGTAAAGGGTCATAAAAATTCCGTTTACTACGTTATCAAACAGTTTAAATATAACATCATTACCCACAAAGAGTACTACTAATAATACAAGGATGTATATTATTACTAATAGTTTTTTGGTTATTTTTTTATCAAATAATATTAAGAATGCTGGGATTAATAATATTAATATAAAAATGGGATGCACAAGTACATTTTGGAAAAGTACTTGCAACTTCTCTAAAAGGCTTAAACTTTCCACTTGTGCATCCCTCCTACTCTATTTTTAGAATATCAAAATTTGATTAACTAGTCAATTGTTCTTTTTAATTTTAGTTTTGTAAGTATTTTGGCGAGCATTTCTTTACCAAATACTTCGTCTAATGTTTTTGATTTATATGCGACATAGAAATATACTATTATGCCGGCTACACCATAAATTAATAGTTGCAAGATAGCGATTATTCTACTATGTGATGTCATTGGTACTATGAAATTTAAGATCATTAAACTTAATATCATAATGGCAGTACATAGGATTACTTTAATAATGGTTTTTACTGATTTAAAGTAACTTATATTTGTTTGCTTCTTTATTACATAAGCAAGATATATAGAGCATAATGTATCTATGATGATGTTTAACGCAATTGGAGCATAGTATGCTTCAATACCGATAGCACTAAAGAGTTTCATGAATGGAATATTTAGGGCTATTTTAGCAATTAAGGATAGTCCAAGTCCTATTATATTTGCTTTGGTGTTATTTAAAGTCTGGTTAGTATTAACCATAACTGAACATATGGAAAGTGTTATTTGTGATAATATTAACAGCTTAAATATTGATATATTTAGTTCGTTATAGCCATAAAAAACAGTCCATACGTCGGCCCCCATAAAACTTAACCCTACGGCAAGGGGAATTGTTATAAGTACTAGGGTACTTATAGCTTCATTTATTTTTAGGTTTACGTCTTTATATTTTTTTACAGCATAATATGAGGCAATGGTTGGTATTAAACTCATGATAATACCAGTTGCGATACTCATTACTATCATGTTAAGTTTTGAACCCCATGTAGCGATGACGCTTAAGACGTTTTCACTTATAGTTGTACTATAACCTAAAGATACTAATGATTTTACAACAGTGAAGACGTCTACCATGGTAAAGCCTGACTGAATAACAGAAATTGCTACAAAAGGTAGTGCATAGAAGACTATTTTTTTAGCAATTTGTTTGGTTGTAATTTTCTTTTCGGCATTTGTTATGACTGCGTCTTTATTTAGTTCTTTTTTATTTTTCTTTATTTTATTTCTAACGTAAAGATAGGCAATGATGGCTCCTACGGTAGCACCAAATACGGCAACACCTACGGCGACGGATGTTGTTTGATGAAATACGTTTAGGGCTAAATAACTACCTGCTAAAATAACTACTACTCTAACTAGTTGTTCTAATATATTAGCAACTGATGAGACGCTCATTATTTTATGTCCTTGAAGGTATCCTTTGGATACACTTAAGAATGGTACTACTAAAATAGCGGTTGATATCACTCTTATAACAAACGCGACATCTTCTATGGTGTTTCCGCCTTTTACATCTCCGATTATGAAGTACGCTATTTGAGGGGCAAAGGCGAATAAAAGAATAAAGATTGTTACGCACAGAACTCCTATTACTTTAAGCCCTATTTTGAATGTTCGCTCTTTGGTATTATAGTATCCTTTGGCATTATATTCACTTACTACTTTACTCATGGCAACTGGTATGCCACTTGTGGCGAGGTTTAAGAACATGTTATATATAGAATAGGCATAACTATATAATGCTCCACCAGCGACGCCTATAATTGCATAAAAAGGAATTACGTATATAAGTCCTATTACTTTACAGATAATTATTCCAATCGTTGATATGGCGGCACCCGCTAAAAAACTTGTTTTTTTCATAATTACTCCTATCTATAGACAAGAAGTGCGGAAAAACAATATACTTGTTCTTCACCAAATACTCCTAAACTTACTGAATAATGGATATCTATAAGCTCTACTTCATTTGAACTTAAAAATTCATTGATATCGCTTTCTAAATCTTTTTCATGACTTTCGTCGAAAACTTTCACTTTCATTATATCACCAATTATTATTATAATGGAAGTTATAGCGTATAATGTCAAATAAAAGGGATTGTTCCCTTTTATCTATAACTTGTAAATGACGATCCGGCAGATGGGATATTTTTGAGCCAAGTTCTTGGATTTATTCTACCACTATTTTTTGTGGTAAGTCCATAGAATAAATTTAAGTGGATATGTCCACCATAAGCACACTGGACATAGGTACCACCATAATATTGTCCATCTTTATATCCGGCACCTCCAGTATTACCGAGTTGGGTGCTTGGAGTTACGTTTTGTCCAACACTTACCCTTCTGCTCACTAAATGCCAGTATGAGGTTGTATAGCCATAATCTGGATGGTAAACGTATATTATATGGTTACCACAGGTACTTGTACTACCGTCTACGACATGAACCACTACACCTGAGGCAACTGGATAAACGGCTGTGGTTCCGGAGAAGTCTATTCCTGTATGGTAATCTAATGAACGATTGCCATAGTCGCTGGTAACTCTTCCGGATAACAGTGGCATATAGGTACCATTATAATTGGCAGAGGCTCCTCCTCCACTGGACCCACTAGATTTATAAGATGAATAAATTCTGTTTTTACAAGAGCTCATGGTTTCGCCACCACTACATCCTAAACTTTTTAAACTATTTATAAGTCCGATTTGAGTTTTATATTCATCGTCCTTTGAAGACATACCTTCACTGATGTTTTCAATTTCTTTATCTAATTTTGCCTCAAGTTCACTTAATTGTTGTTGCTGCTTTTCTAAATCAGCTTGTTTAGTGGTAAGTTCTGTTTTCTTTTCATCAAGTTCATCTACATTAGAATTATATTCTTTAATCAATTTATCATTATAATCTGATAATTGCTCGGCAACTGACACTCTATAGATAAAATCAGTAAAGTCTTTGGCACCAAATATGTATTCAAGATAGTTTGATTCGCCATTTGAAATTTGGACAAAGGACATGAGACTTTTGATTTGTTCATCTTTTTTGTTTATTTCTTCTTGTAATTTTTCGATTTCTTTTTGTGTAGTTTCAATCTGCGATTTAGTCTCATTTATTTGCGCTTCTACGTTATTTTTCTGTTCTGTCGCAGTGGCTCTTTCGGCTTCTGAAAGTTCTTTTTGGCTTTTAGCTTTTTCATAAGCATCTCTATTAGCCTTAGCTTCGGCCTGCAGTTCATTTAAAGTTTTTTCTTTAGCCTTTGCATTATAAGAACACGTAAGGCATAACGCAATTACTAATATTACTGATAAAATTTTACTTAATCTTCGCACACATATCTACTCCTTTAATTCTTTTACTGCTTTTTTATAATCTGGCATATATTTTTCAACGGTTTTCCAAAAAGCCTTTGAGTGATCGAAATGTACTAAATGGGAAAGCTCATGGATAATAACGTAATCAATATCATTTATTTTATATCTTATTAGTTTGGAGTTTAAGGTAACTGAATCATCTCTTCTATTACACACTCCCCATCTAGTTTTCATACTTCTTATTTTTAGTTTGGGATACAAAATATCTTCTTCAAACAAATTATAACAATGGTCTAATCTTACTTTAAATATCTTTATGGTTTGGTCTTTTAACCATTTTTCTAGCATTTTTTCATTTTTATAGTATATTTTATTTTCATCTATTTCTATATTATCAAATGGTGCTTTTATTATATCATATTTGGTTCCTAAATAATAGAAGTCCGCACTTTTTTCGCTACGTTTCTTTACTTTTGTTAATATTTTTCTTAAGTAGTTGCTTTCTTTATCAAGCAAGTATTTTATATCTCTTTTCGTGGTAAATATATTGGTTGTTATGTATATTGTTAAGTCTTCTTTAACTTTAATATAGGTATTTTTATTGTTTTTATATTCTATTATGACGTTATATTTTTCGCCATCTAGTTTATATTCAAACGTTTTTTTCATTTTACCACCGATAACATTTTATCATATTATTTATAAAGTTAACAGTTAAACTATAAAATTTCTTTATACTTATTTATAAGGCTCATGAATTCATTCTCTATACTTTTTAGGCTTTCTTCGGTGTTTGCTTCAAATCTTACAGTTAGATTTGGTCCTGTGTTACTAGCACGCACTAAGGCCCAGCCATAATCGAATTCCACTCTAACGCCATCTATTTGTTCGGATAGATAGTGTTTTTCTTCTACGTATTCTTTTATTTTATCTACTATTTTAAATTTATTATCTTCTCTTACGGCGACTTTGATTTCTTCGGTTGAATAATAGGTATTAATATTTTTAAGTAATTCACTGAATTTACATGTGTTATTAGAAAGTATTTCTATTATTCTAAGGCCGGCGTATATGCCGTCATCGAAACCTTGGTATTTATCTCTAAAGAAGAAGTGCCCAGAGTATTCACCGCCGAAGTCATATCCTTCTTGCATTTTTAGGTTTAAATATGAGTTGCCAGTACGATACATTTCGGTTTTTAAGCCTAGGTCTTTTAATCCATCTATAAGGGCTCTAGAACATTTTACGTCGAATACGGCTTTTTTAGTTTTTATGGTATTAGATAAGTATCTATAAACTATAAGCATTAGAAGGTCGGCGGTTAGGTAGTTACCGTTTTCATCTACTACTCCCACCCTATCGGCGTCGCCATCAATACCGATACCGAAGTCGGCGTTTACTTCTTTTACTTTTTTACCTAAATCTATCATGTTAGCCCGAACGGCGGGGTCTGCGATATGGTGCGGGAAGTTACCGTCACTTTCGCAATACAGGTATGTAACGTCTATGTCAAATAATTTAAATATATCTTTTACTATTGTGCTTCCTGTTCCGTTACCGCAGTCGATAACGACTTTTATTTTACGTTTTCCTAAGTTTACACTGTTTTTGATATTTTCTAGGTAAGCGATTTTTATATCTTTATTTATTATGTTACCACCTTCTTCGGTGATAAATTCGGTTTTATATGTAAAGTTTTTGAAGTCTTCTATTAAAGGTCCATAGGCATTACCTATTTCACTAAATGATATTTTAAAGCCATTATATTCTTTAGGGTTATGGCTAGCGGTCACCATAATACCAGTACCTACGTTATAATGCTTTTTAGCAAAGTAGTACATTGGTGTTGTTACAAGTCCTAGATCTATTATGGTGAGGCCAGTACTTTTTAAGCCTTCTATTAGGGCATTTACTATTCTTTCTGATGTAAGTCTATTATCGTGCCCTATGACGACTTTGTTGTTACCATCTTTTTTTATGTAGGTACCATAACTTTTACCTATTGTATAAACTACGTCATCTGTTAAGTCGGTATCTCCTACACCGCGAAGGTCGTATTCTCTAAATATATCTTTATTTATTTCTTTTGTTATTTTCATATATTCACCATCCTAGTATAATTATACATTTTTTTTTATAATTTGACAATTTTTTCATTTTTATATATTATATCTAGACGTTATTTATTTTTTTAGAAGGAGTGATACTATGGATAACGATAATATTAATCCTGATATAATGGAGACTATGGAGAGGTTTACAAAGTTATTTGACGGGGCTGTTACGTTTAAGTTGAATTCTAATGATATTTCATACATTAAAGTTGATAATAGGACTTTCTACGCTAAAGAGGTGGAGAAAGATAGTACGGATGCTTTTAATTCTCTTATGAATATATATAAGGCAAGAGAGATTGTAAGAGGCTGCAAGGACGTTAGAAAGTTAGATAAGGATACTTATAATTTTGTTATTAAATATCATCCTTTTTGGATTGCGACTAGAAGGATGAATGGTTTTTCTAAAATGGAAAATGATGAGGTTGGGGTTATATCTGATGAGATTTTAAAGACGCCATCAGAATGGATGAGTGATTTATATGGGGTTATTGGTCTTAAGATGAAGTCTACTATTAAAAATATGAAGTCTAAAACACTTATGACAGAGAATGTTTTTACTTCTACGGTTGATGAAAGTATATTTGAGTCTGAAAATTTTTATGAAAACTATGTACATCCTGATTATTTTGCGTATGTTATGGTGGTTGCTGTAAAAAATCAAATTGATGAGTATAATAGAAAAGCTGGAAGAGGCAGGAAGATTAAGTTTATTTCTTACAAACTTGATGAGAACAGGTTCCCTATTGTAGAGATTACTGGCAGAAATAAGGCTGTTTATTCTTATGACTTTAGAAATCCAGAGAAAAGAGAAGAATGTATGGAATGGCTTCGTGATACTGTAGGTAAGGCTTCTTTTGGTAGGTATGTTGACAGGAATGTGGTTTCATCTGGTAATGCACATGTAAAGAAATTAGGTAGTAAGTCAAAATAAAAAGTAATGGGTTGAGCTGATCCACTGCTTTTTTGTTACTACACCGCTAGATGGGATGAATTTAGTTATTTAGGTTTATGCCGTCTATACAGTTATTATAAATCATTATTTTATTTGCAATACTCTATAGAAAATCATCCTAATTTATACTTTCTTTAAAAGTTTATAGGACGATTAATTTTTACTAGTTATTAGTTTTTAATCTTAAAGTTTTTACAAATCCATTTGTTAATGCAGGTTTTGCGAATTGTTCTTCTAATGTTAAGACACTATTTTTATATCTGTTATATGCAGCCTCATAGTTTCCTTGTTCAATTGCCTCGGTACAATAATCAACTATGTTCTCATAAATATAAGCATAAATAATATCTGAATTTTCTTCATTGTTGATACTCTCAACAATAGCGGGCGCTACTGAATAGTAATGTTCTATATCTTCTTTTGAAACAAAATTATCTCTAAACCACCTTAATACTGTTAATTCATAACAGTTATCATCAAAATTTTCTTGAAGATATTTCATACAGGCTGTTGTTAAATAACAGCCACCAGAACTTGAGCTTTTTTTCCCATTTATTTTTGTTACAGCCCTGTATGTTTTTTGGTCTGTATCTACACTAATATGAACTGAATCATGTGGCCCCTTTTTTGGATCCCTAGAATAAAAATCTATTTTTGCGCCACTTTTTCCACTATCTTTTTTATTTCCATATTCGGTTACTCTTATTACTTTATCATTTTCACTGCTCATTTTTTAACTCCCTTTCAATTTGTATTTTTCTTAAATTCATTAATTCATACATCCAGATGACAATTTCATCTGATAATTCATTTTCAAATCCTAGGTTGACATCAAATAAAAACTTATCTTTTAATATATCTAACCTATTATATACATTAAGTAGTTCATTAAAATTTATAAATGATAGGTTTTGAACACTTTGAAATTTTGCACCCCATTTTGTTATGATATTTAATAAGTTATGTATTTCTTCATGTGAACTTTCATAAGATTTTAATTCACTCATAATTGCGAGTGGCCCAATTAATCTAGAAAAGGCTATATCAATTTGCCCTCTAATATCCGAATCTTTTAATTCATTTTCGTTCATTAGTAAATCTCCTTTCTTATTTTATATTATAAACGGTTTTCTAAACAAATCAATATTTTTACTCATTGTTTTTTTGTAAAAAATGTATCATCTATAGATAACGTTAATTATCATATCTATCAACATCGTAACTAGCATAACCCCACTCTCTACTACCTCCGCCTTTTCTATCTGACATTAAATTCATCTCCTTTATCATTAATATAATTATATTCGACATCTCCATCTTCGTATATTGTAAATTTTTCTTCGCCAATCTGTTCAATAGTTAATAATAAACTATTAACAATATCCTCTTTGTTACTATCACTTTTCTCATATAATGAACGGTATTCTTTCAATTTATTATTGAAATTATCAAATAATCTTTTATTTTCGTGTGTATCATCATAATAAGATTCTAATGCTAAAGAACCCTTAAAAATAAATTTGTCACGGTTATTTTTGTTAATAAAATTTTTATTCATAGTTTTATACAAACTCCTTTCTTCTCGTTCAGTTTATACTTTTTAATAAAAGAAGTCAATATGTATGTTAATCGTTAATCGTGATATGTTATTAACTTATGATAATGCTAGTATACTGAGGTAATCAAATTGATAAATATAATAAAAAGTAATGGCTTTGTTCCACTACTTTTTTTGTTGCCACAACGACATCAAGATAGATTTAGTTATTTAGGTTTATACCGTCTATACAGTTATTATAAATCCACTCTTTTAACTCTTGCATGTCCCTGCTTTCATAATATTTGATAAGTTTTTCATAAAATGTTTCTCGGTCTTCTAGGGTGATATTAATTATTACTTTCATTATATACCATTATTTTTTTGTACTAAGTTACTATAATATTCTGTTTTGCCTGTTTGTACGTCGGCTTCTTCTGGCATTGGTCAAAGTGGCAAGTTATTAGAAAATGAAGCCGGAAATGGTAACTGGTTTAGTGTAAAAAAAGTTTCAGGAAGTACATCTGATAAAGATATTAAGGCCTTTACTGATGGGATAAATAGATAATATGAATAAAAGTGGGCTTTGGTGGCACACTTTTACAATGCTATATTTTAAGCACCTGACCGATACGTAATGTATTACTGGTTAGATTATTTAAAGATTTTAATGCATCTACTGTTGTATTATTTTTATTTGCGATACTCCACAAAGAGTCTCCGGCTTTGACGATATATGTTTTTGTAGTTGTAGTAGTGCTTGGTAGTTTTAATATCTGACCAATACTAAGGGTATTACTGGTTAAGTTGTTTAAACTTTTAAGTTCATTTACTGTGGTGTTATATCTATTGGCGATACTCCATAAAGAGTCTCCTGATTTCACAGTATAAGTATTAGTAGTAGTCGTAGTGCTAGTCCTCGGTAATTTTAAAACCTGCCCGATACTAAGTGTATTACTGGTTAAGTTGTTTAAACTTTTAAGTTCATTTACTGTGGTGTTATATCTATTGGCGATACTCCATAAAGAGTCTCCCGATTTCACGGTATAAGTATTAGATATTGCGGTAGAAGTACTTGGTAGTTTTAATACCTGCCCGATACTAAGCGTATTACTGGTTAAATTATTTAATCTTTTTAATTCGGCGACAGTTGTTCCATATTGTGCTGCGATTCTATATAAAGAGTCTCCTTTTTTAACTACATAAGTCTCTTCTCCAGTAGATGGAGTAATTGTAGTACCTGTTTTGGTTGCTATTACGGCGTCTACTACGGCATCTACATATTTTCTATAATTATTTTGTATACGTGCTAAATCATCAACATTATCAATAAAACCATATTCTACTATAACAGGCTCAGTAACTCCAGTATTACGATGGATAAAATAGTAGTCTTTTGATGTATCACTAGGAAGTCTTCTTTGATAAATTTTTCTAACATTTTGACCTGCGTTTTCTAAAGCAGTTAATATATTGTTCGCAAGTGTGCTATTGTTCCTTAAGGCATATATTACTTCAGCTCCTTCAGCTGTTCCGCTTCCAGAGTTAATATGGTTCGATATAACAACAACATTTGATTTATTGCCGTAAGCGTTTAAAATACGATTTACTCTTTCAGTTGGTGTTATTGTTTCGTCGGTACTTCTAATCAAGGTTACGTCTACACCTCTATTTTTAAATTGTTCATACATATATTGGGCTATTTGTAAGGTTAAATCTTTTTCATTCACACCACTACCTGTCGCACCACCATCTGTCCCACCATGTCCAGCATCGATTACGACTTGTAAATTATTCATATAGTATCTCCTCCTAGAGTAATATATGTTATTTACTGATTATTTGTTATAGATAAAATGTGTTTTATAGAAGGATTTATAGTCTTGCATTGTTAGATTTTGCTTTGACAATTAAATTTCAAATAAATATTAGAACTTACATACTTTTATATAATACAAAATTTATTATATTTTTGTGTAGTTTTAAAAAGCATTTATGAAAAGATATATTTTTACTTGGTGCGACATAAAATGCTATGGTGATAAAATGTATAAGTTAGAAAAGTTAAATTATTTATTTCAAGATTTGGAGCCATTTATTGATACTAAGACGGTGGCGGTGCATTATTACAAACATGCGAAGCGGTATTTGGATAATTTAAATGGTTTGCTTGCTAAAAATGGGTATGATTATAAGTATACGGAAGAAGAACTTTTATTTCACATTAATGAATTTAATGAGGATGACCGAGAGAATATTTTGTTTAATTTAGGGGGCGTGTTAAATCATAATCTTTATTTTAAATGTTTGGGTAAAAATGAGGTAAAGCCTTTGGGTAGGCTATTAGATGCTATTAATAATAAGTATGGCAGTTATGAAAATCTACTTGATAAGATTAATGAAAAAGCTTTATCTTTAAAGGGGTCTGGGTATACTTCTTTGGTGTGTGACGATGCGGGTGAACTTAATATTGTTAATACTTTTAATCAGGAATCCCCTATTTTATATGGCTACACTCCCCTTTTTACGACTGATTTATGGGAACATGCTTATTATTTGAATTATCAAAATGATAAGGCTAATTATTTAAGCAATATAAGGAACATTTTGGATTTTACGTATGCGGTAGAGGTTTATGAGAATATAAAAAGACCGTGAGGTCTATTTTAATGGTTCTATTTTTATTTTTTTATTTTTAGTTTCTACGCATACTCTTTGCACAATAGCAAGTGATACAAGAAGTGAAATGGCAAAACTACCTCCATAACTAAAGAAAGGCAATGGTACTCCGGTAAGTGGTATTAGGCCAAACATTCCGCCTAGGTTTATAAAGATGTGGGCAAAGATGTAGGTGGCGATACCGAGGCACATGTATCTTCCTCTTAAGGTTGAGGCACGGGAAGCTATTAAAAGGATACGCCACAGTAATATGATATAGCCTAAAAATATTAGAATAGTTCTATATACACCGTATTCTTCGGCGATGATGGCAAAAGCTGAGTCTGTGTGTGGTTCGGGGATGTATGAGTATTTTTGTTTACTTTTACCAATACCAAGGCCTAGAAGGCCACCATCGTTTATGGCAATATAAGAGTTACATACTTGATATCCACCAGTTTCGTATTTACCACACGGGTCAAACCAAGATGAGAATCTTGATTTTCTAGCGTCATTTAGTATATTACCATCTACGAACATATAAACGGCGAAGGCCGCAAGACCAGTAAGGATAATGATTAGGCTATATTTTAGTTTTTCTTGTTTTAAGATGGGGCTAGCGATGAGCATAACCGTTATTATAGAAAGCATGATAAGCAAGGTACCTAAGTCTTTTTGCAAAAAAACGATGGCTGGAATGGTGAGTGCTACTAACAAAATTTTGATAATCATATCGTAGTGTTTTATGTTTAGTGTTCTAAGTTTTCGGTAATATTTTTCGAAGAGAATGGCTAAAAAAGCGATGATGACGGGTTTTGAAAGTTCACTAGGCTGGAGTTTTACGAAGCCTAGGTCTATCCAGTTATTAGAACCGGCTAGTTCGTCGGAACGCCATGCGATTATGTTAAGGATAACCATGATGATGAAAAGTAATGGGACGATGGATTTATATCTCTTGGTATTGGCTTTTAGGACAATTATTGATAAAATAACGCCTATTATGATAAAGGTTAGTTGTTTAAAGAAATAGTAATATATTGATACGTCGTAATTTACTACGGCCGCTCTCGAAGATGCGGTAACGATGGTTAGAAGTCCAAAGACAAAACCCACTATGGTAATTAACAACAGTGGTTTATCTAAATCTCTAATTATTTGTTTTAAAGACTTATTCATATTCTGACTCCTATCATATAATTATGATAACACATTTGTATTATTTTTGAAATACGATTTATAAAAATAGGTATTTAAAATAGCCAAGATGTGTTAATATACGTACAATATATTGAATAGATTGGAGGCAAGATTATGTATTACTACGGAGGTTACCAAGGTTATGGATGTCAACCAAGCGGCGGATATCCAAATGGTGGATATGGCACAGGTTATGGTGCGGCGATTATATTAGTGTTATTTATTTTATTAGTTATTATCATAGGTGCTAGAGCATTTGGCGGCACTAATTAAGGAAGACCTAAGTGAGATTAAAAGCCACTTAGGTCTTTACTTTTCTGTTATCGTTTTGATTATAGGATTAAGTTCCATAGTGCATTTGATATAAATGTACTTATCATGAACATTATTATAAATATTGTAGCAATTAAAATAACGGGGTTTATTTTTTCGTTTGCAATATTTTATTTAATACTTTTGTATATAATAAATAACCGATAGTAGTACCTAATGTATTAGTTATTAAATCATTTACATCAGTTAGTCTAAATGTAAATATTTCAACTAATCTATTTTTTCCACTATTATGATAATTTTTACAATAATATTTTATTGTATAAAATGGTTTTACTTTTTCCAAATCAATTGTTATTCCTGTTTCCTCTAATATTTCTCTTTTTAAACCTTCTTCCAACGTCTCATTTTTCTCTAAATATCCACCTGGAAATTCATAGTGCTGTAGTCCGTTTGAGTAGCACATTAACACTTCCCTATTTGAATTAATAATAATGGCTCTTGCACGCGTTGTTGTTTCATCAATTGCATCACTAGTTAAATTATCGTAATTATATATTTTTTCAGTAAATTTCATTATCACACCTTACTTTGGTTTGATTATATTTTTTGAATAGTCATAATATTTTATGAAACAAGTTATAATACAGTTTCACGTAACTAAAATTATGAAAATTTATAGTGTTTTTAACTATCTTGGATTTATAACTGACGATATTGGAATTATATAATTATTTTCATCTAATTTTATTAAATCATCATAGAAATAAATTATTCCACCTTGACCTATTTTTTTACTTTTAGAATTATATGATTTAATTATTTCGCTAACAATGAAGTTTTCTAAATAATGTCCAGCATTTGAACTATTTTGCAATTCTTCTCTGCTGGTCCATCCGGCTAGAAAGCAAGCAAGACCTGTGTTCATAAATATTATTTTAGGGATATGGGTTAATCTCTTTAATTCTGATGTCATATAAGGTTCTAGTAAATAAACAAGTCCTGTTGTTATTAGGATGCTTAGCCAACTTTTTGCCGGCGACAAACTAATTCCATCATCATCTAATGATACGTAACCCATTTCTTTAGGTTTTAAGCTTTAAAGTAACATTGTTTTACCTACTTGCCTGGGGCCTGTAACTAACAAGACTTTAAAAGTTTCACTTATATTTTTTATCATTTCTTCGGCTTCTCTTTTATACATTATTTCATCTCCTCTTTATCCTTATAATATTACCTAGTTATTAAAAAGTCATTACAATAACTTTAAAATAGTCAGCGTTTTATAACTTTCACTTTAAAAAAGTCGAAATTTTATGAATATCACTTTAAAAAGTCGGATTTTTAATAACAATATTATTTAAGTCTATCTTATTTGCATTTTACTTATACATGCATATCAAAATTTTTATATAACTTTAATAATGAAAAAAGTATAGAAAGATTTGACTTTTGCTATACTTTATAATTAATTCTTTTTGATTTTATAAAAGCATGAAATTACTTTTGATGTTTCAAATAAAATGATATCGCTTTTATTTATGGCATAACTTTTACCAATAGCCTTTCCCCCTATGGTTAGTGAAGCGATTAAACCAGTTACAATTAGGGATGTTATAAATGGGTTAAAGCCAAAGTTAATAGCAATGGTAACAGAGATAGATGCGGCGGCACTTCCTGATATAACTCCGCAGACATCTCCTATAACATCACAACAGAAGTTGGATACTTTATCAGCATTTTTAGTAAGTTTTACAGCAATATCGGCACCTTTTACTTTTCTAGAATTCATAGAATGAAATACTTTAGGATTGGCTGATGTAACGCTTACTCCAATGATATCGAATAAAATACCAACAAGGATAAATATTAAGGTTATTAAGATTCCGACAAATATATTGGCTTTGGGTATGGTCATTTCGGAGATAAATCCCATGCATAGTGAAGCCATAAAGGCAATTACTAATATTTTCATTATCCATTTATAGTCAGCGCTTTTTTTAGGCTTTCGTTTTTCTTGAACTGTTAAATTTTTAAGTTCGTTTTTGAAACTCATATTTTCCTCCATAGAAAAATTAATGGCTTTTGGTGTAGTAAACTTTGAATCTTAGGTCAAGTAGGATTTCCCTTATTTCTCCATATTCGTTACCAAATATGGGGTTCCCCTTTAAAGAAATAAGTGTATTGTTACCAAATACACGACTTGATTACCACTTAGTATCCACTGCAATCCTATACCAAAACATTCTAGGAGATTTCCTCACCAATGTTTACTACTAGTTCTTTTTTGCAAAAATAGTTTCAAAATGCAAGTGATGACTTTTCGGCCAAAAAGTCAAACCAGATCATTTATCCCAGTATTTTCACGCAAGACAAGCTACTCTACTCATAACTTTCGCCACAAAGTAGGTTCAAATCCAAGGTCGTAATAAGTCCATCAGCGAATTTGCGTATAGGCTTACCACAATCAAAGGTCTCCATAGATATTGGGTCGTTTTTCGTATGCCATTACGAGCGCCCAATATCCTTATCCCCCAGCAATCACCCCAAACTGGGCGTAAGAAGCAAGCACCAGAGGCTTCACAGTTATGCTCTTTAACGGTGTTTTAATCCCGTCTTCGTAGTAAATTGATTGACTAGAATAATGTGCCATTAATTTTTATATATATTAACAAATTTTTATTAACTTGTCAAACGCCCTATTTTAACACATACTACTGGTAAATTAGATAAATATATGAATGTAAAAAAAGAAATTTCTTTTGAAGTTATAGTTTATCAATATTGTTTTCTTTCATGATATTTCTAACTATTTCGTTTACTTTTCTTCTTAAGGTATCTTTTACTTCTGGTTTGGTGTTTATTCTAATTTTATAGCACACGCTATTAGAGTTAAAGTTTTCTATACCTAAATATTCTACTTTAATAACGTTAGGTAGTTTATCTATTTGTTTTATGATATCGTTTTTTATGATGCTATCAAAGTCCGTAGTGGTTTCTGGTACTGTTATATCATAGTCAAACTTGGAACCTACGGTAATGGCATCACCAATATTTCTATTGGCAATTACGTATGTATTACCGTTATTAATATCTATAATTTTTGTTACCTTTAATCCTATAGATACGACTTTACCTTCTACATCTCCCATTTTGACAATGTTGCCGACTTCAAAGTACTCATCAAATATTAAGTTAATTCCCATGATGATATCTTTTAGGGCATCTTGAAGTGCAAGGCCAGCGATAAGAGACACTATTCCAAGGCCGGCAAGTATAGATGTAATATTAATACCATATAGTTCTAATATAATCATGATAACTACAAATATAAGGACGTATTTAATAGTATTATTTACAAGTTTTACGTAGGTTTGCCTTTTTTTATTTATTTTATCTGTGGGTACAATTTTTTCAGCAAATCCTGTGAATACTTTTTTTAGTACTAATTCAGCGAATATTCCTAGGACAATGGTTATGATTGCGAGCACAAGTGTTTTATAATCAAAATTTTGTATAAACTTCATATAATTCCTCCAGTGTTACAATTATAGCATGCTTTTGTATATTAGTCTATTTTTTGTCATACATTTGTTATTTTTTCCTTTTGACTACACAAAAATATATCGAACTTTATATGATAGGAAAAAAAACACAAGTTTTATGCTTGTAGTTCTTCTACCTCTTGCTTAGACAATCACGTATATTTAACAATAGTTTCTATAGGAAGTTTATCTTTTATCATGTTTTTGGCGGTTTCAAGTTTGCCATCTTTTTCTCCACTAATGTATCCTTCAGTGCGACCTTCCTCTTTAAGCAGTTTGTCATTTTTCTCTTTCACTTGGTCTGCATAAATTTCAGTAAACCATTCTTTAGAAAAGTTTTCACTTTTTACCATTGCTACCACACTTTCTATAAACCACGAGAGCATTCTACTTGGCATGACATGAGAAAGTATCTCATATAGTTCCTCATAACTTTTGGCTTTGAGGCTTGCCAGAAAGGCTATCTCGTCCGTTACTTCATTATGATTATAATATAATTATAGAACATTTCAAGATACTTGATAAATACGTGTACCTCATTCTTTTTGTCATGGAAGATAATTTCTTCATTTATCTTGCCTAAACCTAGATGACAAGTAACCACATTAAAGCAGAGAAACCATTTAGGATTTTCTTTGGCTAGGTATTTAATTATAGTATCATCAGTAAAAGAGTATCATCAGTAAAAGGACTGAAAATATATGAACTCAATTTGTCAGCTGACTGAAACACACTATATAGTATCTAAAAACTTATGTCAAAGTGAGGTTTTACCCAAAATACTACTTTTTAAAACATTTTTTAACCATACCTTTTAATAAGTAAGGTTATAGCAGAAAATTTAATGGTACCGGAATTGCCATCGATGGTTGATATTACTTGTAACTGTGCGGGAGCACTGATGTCAACGACTGACATTTCGGCGAAGTCCATATCTGGGGTAGCCCCTTTATTTAGTTCAAATTTTAGATTTTTAACGACTTCACCTGTAGTGGTGTTTTGAAGAAAAAAAGTGGCTCCGGTATCTTCGGTAACTCCTGATATTCTTCCGCACAAAATTATTTCAAAAACACCTGATTTTTGGAGATCTATTTGCTGATTTGTAGTGATACTGAAGGTATCTGTTGTTCCAGGAATACCTCTATTTGTACGAATTGGTATGACACCGGCAGTGGTTTGTTCTTCATAATTAGCATAGACTAACGCGCTATATGAAACAGGCGGAAGTTTAGCAGGGCCTGTAGGTCCAATATCACCTTTTGGGCCAGTTGGACCTTGCGGTAAAACAAAGTCTAATAAGTGGTTATTACCTTCTTTGGTATCGGTAATAGATGCCTCACTACCAGGAAGTCCTGCCCTTACATTGCCAATGCTGATGGTTTCAGATATACCATCTTTCCCTGGCATACCTGTTTTACCTCTTGGAATATAGAAGTTTAGATGGTGAGTACCATCATAAAAGTCGTCAAAAACGTCTACATTTTCATCATAATCAACGGGAACTGCCCCCTCTATTGTTATGGCATCGCTTTTACCAGTTTCGCCCGGCTCTCCCTTAGGGCCTTGCTCTCCTTTAGGACCTTGTTCTCCTTTAGGACCTTGCTCTCCCTTAGGACCAGTAGGGCCTTTTGGTCCTCTTACTCCAGCGACTGGGTATAAACCTGCGGAATGCAGTCTTTCTCTAATTCTTTGGTTTTGCATTATTTTCTTTATTTTATCATTCATCCATAAATCACCTCATGCTATGATATGTTATGTAGCTTTTTTGATTTTGAATACGCTAATATCTTGAAAGGTAAAAAGAAAAAGCAAACTATAAATTCGCCTTTCGGGTTTGTTAGTATTATAAATTAATTTTCTCAAGTAAGAAGTCTATGGCGTTTATTTGCTTTATACCATCGGTATTTTTTATCACAAAATCCATTTCGTTTTCTTCATGTTTTCCTATATATATCATAGTTTCTTCTTTTTATTTCAAGGAACATTATATTTTCTAATATACTTCCATAGTATTTATTTCCTGTTTTTAAATATTCTTTACCTTTTATATTATTTTTAGATACTACATCTTTTAGTAAAACAGTATTATAAACACTCTCTAAATAATTTCTTATTAATTCGTCATCATTATTTCATATATAAATATATAATTTATAATACTCTTGGTGAGTTTATTTTCTATATATATAAAGTTATGACCAATCTTTAGATATCATATTATGCGGATTTTCAAAGTTAAGATTTATTATTTGTTTTATTTATGTAATTTTTTCATCATGGCGAAATTTCATTTATTTCTTGAGACATTTAGAATTATTCCCATACTACATAGGGTTATAAGTAAACTTGAGCCACCATAACTAAGGAAAGGTAATGTTACACCAGTTACGGGTATTAGTCCTACTACGACCATTAGGTTAAGTAAGGCTTGGAATGATAACTGGAATATGATACCGAATACTAGGTATTTACCAAAAAGGTTTTGACATTTTAGGGCAATACCTACTCCTGATATGATGATACCGATAAATAATGATGATACTAGGAATACTCCTAGAAAGCCAAATTCTTCACTTATAACAGAGAATATGAAATCGGTTTGAGGTTCTGGCAAGTAGAAGTGTTTTTGAATGGACCCTCCAAGTCCCATACCGAATAATCCGCCTGGTCCAATGGCGTACAAAGACTGGATAATTTGAAAGCCACTACCTAATGGATCGGACCAAGGGTTTAAAAATGATAAAATTCTTTTTAATCTATAGGGGGCGGCAATGATAAGTAAAACGATACCTAAAGCACCCAGAAAGCCTATTTTTAGGAAGAATTTTACGTCTACCCCACCTATAAAAAGTAAGCCTATGACGCCCATGACTAATATTACTCCGGTACCGAAGTCTGGCTGAAGCATGATTATTCCAAATATTATGAGAGTAAGGGCTAGAATGGGAATAACGCCTTTTTTTATGTTACCCATGTCTTTTTCATTATTACACAGATATTTACTGACAAATATTACCATGGCGAGTTTCATAAATTCTGATGGCTGGATACCGAAGGAGCCTATTCCAAACCAACTTTTACTTCCGTTTCTTTCGGTACCTACGAATAGGACAAGCACTAATAAAGTTAGACATAAAAGAAATATTTTATTAGAGTATTTATAATATTTTTTATAGTCAAATTTACTTATTAGGTACATACATATAAGTCCTACAAAGAGAAATAATCCTTGGCTTTTTAAGTATTTATAGGGATCATCAAATTTATATTCAGCCCAAACGTAGGATGATGAATATATCATGAGGAGTCCAAATAATGATAAGAGGACTGTAAAAATTATTAAGTTTATACTATGTTTTTTCATAATATCACCCCATATATAAGGGCGATGATACTAAAGAGAATGCCGAATAACCAGAATAGGATAACGATTTTTATTTCACTCATACCATATTTTTCAAAGGTATGATGAAGTGGGGTCATGGGGAAAAATCTTTTATGGGTTAGTTTATAGTATATTACTTGAATAATGGTACTGAGTGTTTCTATTACGAAGACCAAGCCTATTAGGATAAGTAAGATTTCATGACGTGTCATTATGGCGTAGGCTCCGAGGGTGGCTCCAAGTGCGAGTGAACCAGTATCACCCATGAATATTTTAGCGGGATGTTTATTAAAACATAAAAACGCTAGTAAGGATCCTACTAATATGAAGGCAAATATGCCTATTTCTTCAAAACCAGAAAGCCAGCCAGTATTTAGGGAAATAATACCAAAGGTGGTAAAGGCAATGATGGAAAGACCTACCGCTAGGCCATCTAAGCCATCAGTTAGGTTTACGGCGTTACTGGAGGCGATTAAGATGAAGAGTATAAAGAGACCATAGAAGAAACCAATATTAAGTTTTATATGTAGTGTATGGATCCAAAGTAATGGTTCGTTACCCGATTTCATGAATAGGTAGAAAAATATTATGGCAATTATAATTTGAAGGTATAGTTTTTGGCTTTTAGATAGTCCTTTATTATTATGTTTTTTGATGATTAATAAATCGTCTGTGAGGCCTATAGCCATATAACTGATGAGAACAAATAAGATGATAAGTAATGTGTAAGAGATTTCTATTTTTCCTTGTATTAGAAGTATTATAGTTATTAATACTGATGGAATAATAAAAATTATTCCACCCATAGTTGGGGTACCTTCTTTTTGTTTATGGCTATTTCTTAGATAAAAGTTTATATGCTGGGAAGCGTGCAGTTTTTTTAGAAGTGGTAATATTATTAGGGCAAAAATATATGTCAAGAAGAAACCTAACGCTAGTGAGATTATTATTTTTTGAATCATTTTAATACCTCCTATCCCATAAATATTCTTACTGTTTCGCCTTCGTATATTCTTTCATTTGCTTTTGGAGACTGGTATGTTACTTTATCACCGGAGCCTTCAATATCTACTTTAAATTGTTTTAAAGTGCTGGCGGCTTCTTCTTTTGTGAGACCTTTAACGCTCGGAACAGTTGCATACTTTTTATCTGTGTAGTTATATTTCTTTTCTGTGCCTCCGGTGGGCTTTTTTATATTAAGGACGTCTATGGCATCTGTCAATATTTCTTTGGCTATGGGTCCGGCGATGACACCACCATATTGGTTTACGCCTTTAGGATTATCTATGGCGACATATACAACTACTTTAGGGTTATCGGCTGGCAGAAATCCGATAAATGATAAGATATAGTTATTTACTAGGTATTTACCGTCACGGACTTTTTGAGCGGTACCGGTTTTACCCCCTACTCTATAACCGTCTATATAGGCTGTTCTACCGGTACCACTGCTGACGACGCTTTCTAAAGCATATCTTACTTTTTGACTAGTATCTTCGCTGATGACTTTACGGACTAGGGTTTTTTCGGTGTTTTTGATGACTGTGTTGGTTTCTGGTTCGTTTATACTTTTAACGATGTATGGTTTATACAGGTAACCCCCGTTTATAGCGGCACTTACGGCAGTGACTTGCTGGAGTGGGGTTACGGATACTCCTTGGCCAAAAGCAGTGGTGGCAAGTTCTACAGGACCTATTTGGGATTCTTTGAAGAGTATTCCTGATGATTCTCCATTTAGGTCTACACCGGTTTTAGAGCCAAAACCAAAATTTTTTATATATTTAAATAAGGTGGCTGCCCCAAGTTTTTGTCCTAGAACAACGAATCCGGGGTTACATGAGTTTTCGACTACCTGTAGAAAGGTTTCGGCACCATGGCCGCCATGTTTCCAGCAATGTAGGGTGGCGTTTTCTACTTTGATACTGCCTGAATCATAATAGTGATCTTTATCTAGGTCTATTTTTTTCTCTTCTAGGGCAGCGGATAAGGTTATTATTTTAAAGGTCGATCCGGGTTCGTATGTGGCCCATATGGGGTAGTTTCTATTTATTTCTTCGGTTGTGTAGTTTTTATAGTTATTACTAGAGAAGTTAGGTCTTGATGACATGGCAAGTATTTCACCAGAGTTTGGGTCCATGACTAAGGCGATGGCCATGTCTGGGGAGTATTTGGTGACGGCATTATCAAGGGTTCTTTCTACTGATTCTTGCATGTCTTTATTTATGGTAAGGGTTAGGTTCATACCGTTTTGGGGTTTTTCATATACTTCTGATAGTTTTAATCTATTACCTTTGGCATCACTAAAGTATTTAATAGCTCCGTCTTTGCCGGTTAGGTATTTATCATATTGTAATTCTAGTCCTGACAGTCCCTGGTTATCGATTCCAACGTATCCTAGGGTATGTGACATATAGGTGTCAAATGGGTAATATCTTTGGGATTCTTTTACAAGGTATATGCCTTCAATATTTAGGTTTTTGATTTTATCGGCAATCTCATAGGATAGCCTGCGACCTTCTGGGTGAACTCTTTCAATTGAGGCTCTTTTATTTATGTGATTATACATGGCATCATATGATACGCCTAGAATGTTTGCGAGTTTCTCGGTGGCATCTTTTTTATTTTTTATTTGATTTGGGATGACTACTAAGGATGTTGTGGTTATATTGTCGGCCATGATGACGCCGTTTCTATCGTAGATGATACCTCTATCGGCTTTGATTGGAAGATTTCTACTCCAGAGTGATGAGGCAAGTGAATTTAATTTTTTATAGTCAATTACCTCTATATAAAATACTTTAAATATTATGATTATGAAAAAAGCAATTATAATTAAGAGTGCTATTTTAATTCTTTTATGAACGTTTTTGAAGAACATAGTATCACCATTTAAGTCTATGCAGCGGATATTATTTTTAGATATAAAAAATACTTAAAAGAATTATCCATATACTTCAGTGTATTTCGACTTTTGCTAGTATTCATAATTGTAAGATCTAATATTAATAGTTTCAGCATCACATAATGTAATATATTTATATCAATTTCTTTATAATTAATAACATTACCAGTCATAATATCAATCATTAACTTTTATTAAATTTAGCATAATAATTTATGTCATCTACGGTAATAGTATCTTCATTTATCTTTGTACTGTCTTCTTTGGTATATTACCCAATAAATGCATATCTTTAGTTGCCACTGGTAAAGTCCCTAACTTCTCGCTTTTTCTAACAGTTTTTTTCTTCTATTTTATGAAAATAAGGAGACTCTACCCAAACGTTAATAGAATTCCACTTACATAACAAGCATGATAATCTATAAATTATTTAAGGTAGTGTAAATATTTTGATAAAGGTTCTAAGGCAAAAAAAGACTTAAGACATTTTATCTTAAATCTAATATTATTTATTTAGAACTTTTGGTATTTTGCGCTTTTTTCGATAAGACATTATTTGGATAAATTTTATTAATATTATTATTAGTGCGACTGCGATAAACATAAAGATTATTATTTCAAAGGTAGTAATTGTATCTTCAAATTCTTTTATCTCATTCTTATCATATAGCTGAAGTGTTTGCTCTGTCTGTTCATACTTATATATATTTTTCTTACCATTTTGAATATTTATTCCATATATTAAAGCATATGCATTATCTTTTTGCTTTTTATAAACATCTACGCTTATATCATTTATTTTTATTTGATATTTTTTATAGTTATCCGGTACTTTACTCTTAGGCATTTTAAGATAAACTATTTGGCTTTTACCAGTTTCAAAATAAATAAATGGGGTATATATAAATTTTTTGTTATTATTTTTAAATGACTGAAATCTATATAATTTTATATTACCTTTAGAATCTTGAAGTGCTAGTAAAACATAATTTATTTTATCTATTCTATAAGCAGGGACTTCAGTATCATTAATAGTTAAAGTTATATCTTCATGTTCTACTAGAAGCTCTGGCATTTTTTCTTTATCCTTTATAATATTATATGATTTTCCATTTACTTTTACGGTTACAGGTTTTTCGTCTACTGTTACTGTCAAAGTATAAGTTTTTGTTATTCCTTTAGAAGATGTAGTTATCTCAAATTTGTTTTCGCCTGTTTTAACTTCTTTTTCACCAGTTCCATTTATATTTACATTTCCATTAGAAGCCTCAGCATTTATCTTAATTTTTGATACATCATTACCTAAAAGCAAAGTATATTCTGTTACTGAGGGATCAAAAGTAGGAGTTAAATCATAACCCTCTACTGATAATGATTTTAAAGATACATCTACTGATTCTTGTTTTGCCTGTTTAGTATTTTCGTTGTTTGAAACGGCATTTGATACACTAACTGTTCTTGTACCAGACACATTATTGTTAGTACCATCCGCAGACGTAACGTCCCCACTTAATGAAATAGTTATATTACCTGTTCCTGTTGCTTTGCAGGTAACTGATACTGTTTTAGAAATGTTATCTGCATTAGCGGAAGAATCAGCTGCGGAAGTGTTACAGCCAGATACTGGACCAGATGCACTTATTTTAATGTTCCAAGCCGCAACACCTGATAAATTTGCATTTGCAGTAAAAGACTTGCCAACTGTTACTGATGAACTGCTAACAGAAAGCGAAGCCCCACCAGCACTTGCACTCATACTAAAGCCTATAAAGACAATAAATGTAAATATTATATAATTTAATTTCTTCATGCTATCACCCTATCTTAAGATATTTTGTAAGTTCCTATTAGGTGTTGTCTAATTCTAAGTAAATCACTTGAATTTAGTTTATTATCACGATTAACGTCGGCCGATTTAAAGCGAGTTCCCTCTAAGGTTCTACTGCCAATCAAGTGCTGTCTTACCATTAATAAATCAGCAGAATTGATTACACCATCCCCATTTACATCTCCAAGTTTATAGTTACTTACGGCGTTGTTATTGTTTTGACTATTATTATTTGCATTGTTATTATTATTTGCATTGTTATTTGTATTATTATTATTTGTATTGTTTGAAGTATTTGGAGCACCTGTATATATTGGAATATAGAATATATATCTATTATTTTGATAACCCGCTACTGAAGAATAAGAACTATATGTTGTTTCGGATTCTGACGTCGGTGCTGCGATATTTTGCATATATTGATGATTACCTAACATAGGTCCATATACATCCCATTTTTGTAAATAGTTAGTCATTTGACCCTTTACATTATAAGTATCATTAATTCCAACATATTCTTTATAAATAAATTTAGTTCCACCTGTTATGGCTAAATATGGGGTAGTCCAGCCTTCTGCTTTAGCTTTTTTTAGACCACTTTCTATTGTCGAAGCATTTGTATTACCAGAAGCTGCGATATTGAAATAGTTATAAAGGCCTTCATAACCTTTATATTTGCCAGAAATTAAATCACTAGTACCTTTACTTCCCTGTTCTTGTCTCAAACGTGACGCAATCATATATGCACTTACATTATTATTTTTTGAAGCTTCTAATATAACTTTAGCGTACGTTTTATCAGAACCAGGACACTTAGTATTTGCCATAAAAGTATTTTTTAGTATTCTCTCTACGCCTTGCTCTGTTTGATAATCATGATAGAATAAGGATTCAAACTGAAAGATATGTTTTTCGTTTAAAAAATTATATGGATTTAAATAATATTGTACGGCCTTTTCTGTGGCTTGATACCAAGATGTATCATATTTACCAGCTTTAAAAGAAGCATCTGCGGTATAATATACTAAACTTTTATTTGAAACCATCTCTGCGGACATCATAGAATTCCATGAAACATTAACTTCTTTATATTTTTTCCAGTCAAAGAATTCTGTTTGTGCCACAAATATAGAATTTGGATACTTTTGATGTAACTGTTTTATTTTATTCTGATACTCTGCCGGAAATTTAGATAATTCACTTTCATATGTTCCAACCGTTGCGTCAGAGTATACTGCCTTTACATTTGTAGTAATAGTAAGCGATACCATAATTATTAAAGTTAATAATATGCTCCTTAATTTCATATATTACCACCTCCACATTTTATACCATTATTATAACATACCTAAAAACAATATTTGACATAAAAGTCTAATTATTAAAATACGGTTTACAATACTATACAAAAAGAGACTATCTTTCTAGTCCCATTTTGTGTTTCATTAAAATAGATTTTCTTTTGACTATTTTTCTAGTTTTAGTTATACCATGTCTAATATTCCTTTGCACTTATTTTGAATATTTATCTATTTGCTGATTAATCAAATTCAAATCATCAAAATAGTTTATTCCCATTGCATTTTTAACTTGTTCCATTTTTTCACCAGCTTTTTTCTCTGCTTTTTCGCTTCCCTTTTGTAAAATTTTATAAACGCCAGGAATATCGTTTTCGTATTGCTTTCTTCTATTTCTTATAGGTTCAAGTTCTTCTTGCAAAATATTATTCAAAAATCTTTTTATTTTTACATCACCAAGCCCCCCACGTTCATAATGGGCTTTTAATTCATCTAAATTTTGATAGTCTGGTAAATATTTTTTAAAATGCCCATCCTTGCAAAAAGCATCTAAATAAATAAATACTGGATTGTTTTTAGTATCACCAGGATCGTCTATTTTTAAATGATTAGGATCCGTAAACATTCCCATAACTTTTTTTTCTATTACTTCTGGCTCATCTGACAAATAAATACAATTACCGAGAGACTTGCTCATCTTTGCTTTTCCGTCAAGTCCTGGCAGCCTAGAACAGATATCATTTTCAGGTATTAACTCATGTGGTTCTATCAAAACATCCCCATATAAATTATTAAATGTTCTAACAATTTCTCTAGTCTGTTCTATCATTGGTAATTGATCACTACCAACAGGTACAATATTTGCATCAAATGCTGTTATATCAGCAGCCTGACTTACTGGATATGTAAGAAATCCTGTCGGAATACTTTTGTCAAATCCTCTCATTTTTATTTCTTCCTTAATTGTAGGATTTCTTTGTAATCTTGATAATGTAACAAGGTTTAAATAATAAAACGTTAACTCACATAATTCAGGAACTTGAGACTGAACAAATATTGTTACCTTTGAAGGATCAAGTCCACAAGCCAAATAATCTAAAGCAACCTCTATAATATTTTGTCTTACTTTTTCCAAATTGTAAGCATTATCAGTTATTGCCTGCGAATCAGCAATTTCAATAAAAATTTCATCAAATTCGCCAGAATTTTGAAGTTCAACTCTCCTTTTCAATGAGCCAACATAATGACCTAAATGCAATTTACCAGTAGGTCTATCTCCAGTTAAAATTATTTTTTTACTCATGATAAACATCTCCTTTTTTAATAATTAATATCTATTTTAAATTATATAAAAATACTTAATTAACATATTCCTTAATATTATCTAAAATTGATAAAAAGTCTGACAGTGTCCTTTATGAAAATCACCATCATTAATCAATCGTAACCGTTGGGATTTTTTCATTTTTATAGATGGTTTTATCAGTAAATTTTTTGGGTTTGTATGTACAAATCTCTTTTCTCTGTAAAACTAATCTCCCAAAACAATTATAATATACAGTTCCACCAAAGTCAATTGATTTACTAAGGGACACAGGTTAAAAACATGAAATAAATTTTAAAAGGTGATTTAGCCATATATTTCAATGGTAAACTGCCTTTTTTCTTCGGTTTCTTTCTTTTCTCTTTTTCCATTCCTAGATAAATTTATACTGTCCCAAATTTGATAATTATGACAGTACATGATACATTACTAACTGATAACGAGTTATTGGGGGCTGATGAAGATACCCATTGTCCATTAACTCGTTTGATGATGTCACACGAGTGGTAGAAAATGTTTTTTGCATTCAAGCCAACTGGTGACATCTTTTTTTGTTTGCAATATACCATATAATTTTTTCTGCTTTTTACATTATGGTATCGTCCGAGCCATAATCTATTGGAGTTCTTTTTTTTCTATTTGACGTAATATTATTTCCAACGGTTTCAATAGTAACTCCTTAAGTTTCTTCTTTTCCTATACCTCCAAAGGCATTGTATAATTTACTTATTACTTTTTCAGCCTTATTTTCCTAAGATTATAAATATATACTTCACAACATATAACTCATAGACAACCTTTATATCATTAAAAAATGCACCTAAATGCATTTTTTCTATTTATCACGTAATCTAGCGTTAAGTTTATCACATACATCTTTAATAATCTTATCAAACACCTCTGTTACCTCTTCTTCAGTAAGCGTTCTATTTTCATTACCAAAAGTCAAAGAGTATGCGATAGATTTCTCATTTTCTCCTACCTTATCACCGGTGTATAAATCAAATACTCTTATATTCTTAAGTAACCTACCACCAGATTTCTTAATAATAGTCTCAATTTCTTCTGACGTAATATTCTTTGTTACCGCAAAAGCCATATCCTTAACAATAGATGGATACTTGCTAGCCTCTTTATATTTAATAGGTTTTACTGCTACCATAAGAGCATTTAACGATAATTCGGCCACATATACATCATCTTTAAGTATCTTAGGATGAACTCTACCAATTATTCCAATAGATTTACCATCAAGTAATACTCTTGCACCTATTCCAGGATGTAATGAATTAATATTTTCTTTTACAAAAGAATATCTATTTTTAAAGCCTAAATAATTAAGTAAGTTCTCAAGAACTCCCTTAATCAAATAAAAGTCTGTTTTAATCCTGTTAGTGCCAAAATTAGAAGTTAAATAGTCTCCCTCCATAAGTATAGCAATTTTGCTTTCTTCCTTATAATTGATATCGTAAGTTTTACCAATTTCATAAACATTAATATTTTCTACTTTCCTTTTCTTGTTGTAATTATAAACATTAATCAAAGATGGAATTAAACTAGTTCTAATAACACTTTTATCAATACTCATTGGATTTGGAAGTGATAACTGCGTCTTATCATCATAATTAAATAATGCAGACTCCTTAGGGGATACAAGCGTATAAGTACGGCATTCATTTAAGCCAAGTGTCATTAATCTTTTAGCAATAATTTTTTTATACTTAACATCCCCCTTATACTCCCCTCTTTTAATAGGGCAAACAGGTAGTGTAGATTTCAAATTATTGTATCCATATAATCTTCCAACTTCTTCAGCAATATCATTAACATTAGGATCAATATCAAGTCTTCTAAATGGGATAGTAGCCTTAAATAAATCACCATCTTTAGTATAATCAAAGTCTAACCTTCCAAGTTCAACTTTTACATCATCATCGGTCATATTAAGGCCAAGTAACTCATTAATTTCACTAGTTTTAAATTTTACTACTTTAGGTGTCTTATCAATCTTATCATGTACTACAGTACCGCTTAAAACTTTCGCTGACGCATACTTTTCAAGTAAGTAGCACGCTCTATCTATAGCCATATTTGTATATTCAAAAGATAATCCCTTACCATACCTAATAGAGGCCTCGCTCTTTAAATCAAGCCTAGAGGCTGTATAACGAATACTTACGCTATCAAATATTGCACTTTCAATAAGAATATTTTTAGTCTCACTAGTAACTTCAGTATCAAGGCCACCCATAACACCAGCGACACATACGGCCTTATCGCCATCAGTAATAATAATATCATCACTGGACAAAGTTCTTTCTACTGAGTCTAAAGTAACTATTTTCTCACCCTTTAAAGCATCACGCACTACAACTTTATCTCCTAAAGCGTCCTTATCAAAGAAATGTAATGGCTGTCCGTATTCAAGCATAACATAATTAGAAATATCAACAACGTTATTAATACTTCTCATACCATAATCTTGCAGTCTTCTTTTAATAAATTCAGGACTTTCTCCTATCTTAACATCCGTAACCATACGTGCTAGGTAATAAGGACATTTATTAGTATCTACCCTTAAACTAAAATGATTGTTTATGTCATCAGAAACAGTATGAAAATCACTTTTAGGCAAAGTAACCTTTCTATTTAAAATAGCTGCGATTTCATAAGCAAAACCGATATGGTAGTAGCAGTCATTATTACGGTGCTTATGAATATCAAGTTCATATAAAGTCGTATCTTTACCAAGTGTGCTCATCGCATCTGACCCTACTTTTGCGTTCTCACTTACAATATATATACCCTTATTATAAGTTTCGTCAGTTTTTTCTTCTAAACCAATTTCAAATAAAGCACATATCATCCCATTAGATTCTACTCCTCTTATTTTACTTTTTTTAATTTCAAACCCACCAGGAAGTACCGCACCAGGAAGTGCTACAATAACTTTTATACCATCTTTTACATTAGAGGCCCCACATACTATTTGAATCGTTTTTTCTCCAATATTTACCTCACATATATTTAAATGATCAGAATCTGGATGCTTTTTGCATTTTAAAACCTCACCAATAACTAAATTATCAATATGATTACTAATAACAGCCTCAATATTAATACCTGCCTTTTTTATTTTTTCTGCGAGTTCATATAAATTTTCATCACTTATATCTATATAATCTTTAACCCATTCTAAACTAATCATATTATTGTTCCTTTCTATCAAAAGCCTTGCTTTCTCTTAAGTCATTAGAATAAAATACTCTCATGTCATCTATACCATATTTAAGCATAGCTAGTCTCTCAGCTCCAAAGCCAAAGGCAAAACCTTGCCATTTTTTAGGATCATACCCGCCATTTTTAAGTACATTAGGATGAACCATACCAGCACCTGATACGGTTATCCAGCCACTATGTTTACACACGTTGCAGCCTTTGCCACCACATACATGGCAACTAATATCCATCTCTACTGATGGTTCTGTGAACTGATAATAACTAGGTCTGAATCTCGTCTTAATATCATTACCAAATAAATGTCTAGCAATCACATCAAATGTACCTTTTAAATCAGATAAACTAACCTTTTTATCGATAAGTAAACCTTCTATTTGTGTGAACTGATGAGAGTGCGTAGCGTCATCGTTATCTCTTCTGTATGTTTTACCAGGGCAAATCATCCTAATGGGAATTTCTCCTTTGCCTTCTAGCATAGCCCTTACTTGAACTGGTGAGGTCTGACTTCTAAGTAAAATATCTTCACCGCTCAAATAGAAAGTGTCTTGTGCATCCCTTGCTGGATGGCCTTTTGGAATATTAAGCATTTCAAAATTATATTTATCCTCTTCTACTTCTGGGCCATCAACAACATCATATCCCATAGACATAAGTAACTCTTCCATGTCTAAAACTAGTTTTTCAACTATATTAGGTGCTCCAACAATAATGTTTGTTGCAGGAAGTGTTATATCAATGCTTTCACTCTCTAACTTTTTATTTAGCTCTTCCTCTGTAATCGCATTCCTTTTGTTCTCGATCATTTCATTTGCGGCTTGTTTAATTTCATTTACTCTTTTTCCAAATTCTTTTTTTTCTTCATTAGATAAATCCTTAATTTTCGCAGATAAAAGACTAATGCTTCCTTTTTTACCTAAATATTTAGCCTTTATCTCACTAACACTTTGAACAGTATTTATAGTATCTAATTCTTCCTTTAATTCATTTAAAATATTATCCATTTCTCTTCCTCCTAAATAAAAAACTCACTTCCAGATAAGGACGTGAGTTTACGTGGTACCACCTTAATTTATAGATATAATCTACCTCAAAAGCGATAACGGGCTTAAACGTCATACACGGCTACCAAAGTGAATTCTTATAAGATTACTTACTAGCCTTTCACCTATCGCTAATTCTCTTTTAAAGTAAGAGCTTATAATACTATTTTTTGGTCATTGCCTTTAAATATATACCAATTATAACATATTGAATATTTTTTTCAAGTAGAATTTTAAAATTTTTTCATGTTAACTACACAGGTATATAGGAATAACCGCATTTATAGCAATTGCACTCTACTTGGCAAACACAAAACTTTTACATACATAAGACTATAATTATTAATAAAAAAAATAGACACCTCTATTTTTTAAATTGTTTTAACATTACTAACAATACTCATGTTTTTACTTTCTTCTATAACCTGTGTAAGAAGTTCAATACTTCCGTCAGTGACTTTATAGTTTTCATCATAATAAGGAAACACACTGGTAGTCATCCATTCATCTTTAGCAAGCGAAGGTTTTATATTTACGGCTAAACTTTCTATCTCAAACATCATAGATGGTTTTCCACCAATTCTTCCATATAAATTCTCATTCATTTTCTCAAACATACTATTTACCCTCCGCTTCTAACATTGCTTTTACCACCTTTGTAGAATCGTTATTAAAATAAGCTTCATACAAAACATCATTACCAATAATCTTACCGACTAAATTAGTTAAAATAATCTCATCAGTAAAAAAATTATTATCAACATCACCAACTAAATTATTAGTAATTATTTCTGTATACCCCTCATTAAGAGCAAATAAGGTATCATTCTCATTATTAAATCCATAATAATTATCTTTCGCAGTTATTACTCCAAGCAGTGCATGCATCATCCAATGTCTCGCATCAGATTCCTCAAGTCTACCAGAATTGATTAAAATCTCATTAGTATATGGATTATACTTGCACGGTAATTTAACCAAATACATGCTTTCTCTTTTAATAGACAAAGTTTTAAGCCTTTCACTAAAATTAGTAAGGTCAATACTACTAAATGAATTATTAAATATTTGTGCAAGTTCAAAAATATCATTTTTTACGTCATCAGTAATATTCTTGTTCTCATCCAAAGAAGCACGAATAGTTTCGATCATAATCCAATCACCTACAACCAATTATAGCACACCCCCCTAAAAATGTATACCTAAAATTTTACAATTTTACATTTTATTTGCACCTAAAAATGTAAAATCTTGTTTTATTACGGCGATTTTTATATAGTATTAATTAATTAAATTTTACTAATTTATGAGCAATATAAAAGCCTTCTTTAGTTATAAACCTTCCCAAAGGCCCACGAACGCTGACAAATGACGCGAAAGTAAAATGTCTCATTTTTTTATACAGATTAGGATTTTTCTGCTTAATATTATTCCATAAATCCATCCATTCTTTTTCCTTTTTGGCACTATAAGAAAGCCTAGAAAAAGTAACCGCAATAGTCATTAAAAATATACATTCTCTTATCATAAGTTTTCGTAGCTTTTTACTTTTAACTGCATTTAAATCATAAGTATTACATGCAAGTTCCGTTACAATAACCTGATGATGACTTCTATTTATAAGTTGCACATCTTGAACTGACTGATCTGGTCTACCAATAAAATATCTATAAAGATTAATATTAAAATAGTATATAGTTTCAGTATTAACTAAAGGCAAATATATAAATAAATTATCTTCATAAAAAACATGCTTTGGTAATTTAATATTCGTCTTATCTAGTACTTCTTTTTTATACATAAAAGAGTGGATTGAGGGATACTGATTAAATCTCCAGTTTTTCATATCATTCCAAGTTAAACTTTTATCACTTTCAAAAACATTAGAAAAATTAATTACATTGTCTTTCCTTTTATCTGCATAAGTATAAACATAATTAGTAATAATTAAATCAGAATCAATTGTTTCTATCTTATCTAATAACTCTTTATAAGCTTTTGTATCTACCCAGTCATCAGAATCAACAACCTTAAAATATTTACCACTCGCATACTTAAGTCCTGTATTAATACCCTCTCCATGTCCGCCGTTTTCTTGATGCACGGCCTTTATAATATTAGGGTATTTCTTTTGATAATCATCCGCAATTTTTAACGTGTCATCGCTAGAGCCATCATCCACAATTATAATTTCTACTTTTTCTGCACCAATTAATAAAGAGTTTATGCACTTACGCATATACTTTTCAGAATTATAACAAGGTACCACAAATGTTATATACTTCACACTACTACTCACCAACTAAACTATTTCATTTTTAAAACTTCTACCACATCATCATTTTTAAGACCAAAAGCATTCGCATCATCCGTATCCAAATGTAATCTAAGTGCCGCCGTATCTTGTACCTTCAAATGTACGTTTTCAAGGATTCCAGCCTTTTCTCCGGAAATACGTACACATACAAGTTCCCCATTTTGAAGTCCATACTTTTCTAATTCATTAGGTTTAATATGTATATGTCTATTCGCAATTATAACACCCATATCTATATAAGCACTTCCCTTTGGTCCAACAAGAGTAATCTTCTCACTACCTTCTAGAAATCCAGAATCTCTAACTGGAGGATTTAACTTCATTCGGTAGCAGTCCGTTCTAGATAATTCAACCTGATTGTAGTCACGAAGTGGTCCAACTAAACGAACGCCTTCTATTACTCTATCGCCATTCTTAAGTGTAACTCTTTGATTCGCTGCATATTGCAGAGGCTGATCTAAATCTCTAAATTTACTAATTTCCTCATCAAATAATAAATCATAAACCTCTTTAGTTAAATGAACATGTCTATTTGAAACTCCAACGCCAACTTTCATAACTACCATCCTTTTCTTAAAACTTTCTCTATTTTCCCAATTATAGCATATTCTCCTCATAAATCAAATATATTTTAAAAGAAGGAGGATATAATGAACAGTAATTTTGTAAACCAAAATGGTTTTGGTGGCACCCCTCTATACGCAGGAGGAAAACCCATACCAAATCAAGAAACAAACGGAGGTTACCCAGATACCGAATTTGAACAATCATACATTGAAAACATCTTAAGACTAAATCGCGGTAAACAAGTCGAAGTCTATGCCTCATACCCAGACTCAACCGAGTGGCGTGACAAAATTTTCACTGGTATTATCGAAAGAGCAGGTAAAGACCATTTAATATTAAGTGACCCTGCGACTGGCAACTGGTATCTTATATTAATGATATATATAAACTATATTAAATTTAACGAAAGAATAATATCTAGTGCCGAATTTTACCCAAGTAATTGAAATATCAAATTAAGTTTGTTATAATTAATTAAGGTGATAGAATGAATTTAATCATAATAATTGCACTTATAATAATACTTATAATTGTCTTAAGCATAGTCTACATAACAAATTATAATAACATACAGTGTTATATCATTAGAATAAATGAGGCTGAAAATAATATTGATTCTATCTTAAGACAAAGGTTTGATCTTTTAAATAAAGCTGTAGATGTTATCAAGGCTAATATTAATACCGATGAAGAGGTACTAGGAACAATAGTAAAATTAAGATCAAAAAAACTATCAAATTTTGAATTAGATAGAAAACTATACGAAGCTATCAAAGAATTTAATAGTTATAAAGAAAAATATCCAGAGCTTAAACAAAGTGAAGTTTTTACCCACGCTGATGTATCAATTAATGAATCGGAAGCCGAAATCATAGCTTTTAGAAAATACTATAATGATATCATAACAGACTATAATAGACTAGTAAAAACTTTTCCAAGTAACATTGTTGCCTTATTCTGTCATTTTAAAGAAAAACCTTATTTTGATGAAAATACCACTAGTAAAATAAAATTATAAAAGCGTGCCTATTCAACACGTTTTTTCTTATTCTTTTTTTTATTTTTCACGCCTTTAATAATAACATATAAAACAACAAGCGTACCGACGGCGATAGAACCATACATAACATAATCAGGGTCTATCTCAAAATCGTTAGTATTTTTTTTAGTTTCATCTTTATCCTTTGTCTTAATTACATACTCCCCGTCTTTTGTATATAAATATTGTTCTCTCGCATACCTTGCAACATATTCCTTGTCTTGTAACTTAGTAATTTGTGTTTTAAGCTCCTTAGAATCTCCTTTTAAATCATTAAGTTGTTCTTTTAATGCAGCCTCTTCTGTGTGTAATTGATACAACTGTATCGTCGTCATAACTACAGTAAAGCCAAAATAACCAACTGCTAAAATAACAATTGGCATAAGTACAGTAAGTCTTCTCTTTGCAGATTTGGTCATCTTTTTCTTGGTCATTTACTTCACCTACTCTTGTAACTAAAGTATATCATTTTTTTATAGCCTTAGCAATTGCTTTTTGTGTTACTCCGCCCAAAATTAACACAATTAAACAGTATAAATGAAAATAGCCATAACTTATCTTAAGTAAAAATATAAAGTATATAATAAATAAACATAAAATAATTATTGTACTACCCATATATTTAATAAAATGATTTTTACTATAGATAATTTTTTTAAATAAACTGATTAAAGTAAATGCAAATAAACCATAAAAATAAGAGAAAACTACCGAAATAATCTGTATATCTAAACTCATTATTTAAATAATTTTGAAAGCACCCCACTTTCTTTACTTTTCTTCTCACCCTCACTATATATCATACTATCAACCCTGCCTTTTATCGAAACGTTGCCTTGATAAGTATCTAACTTAATAATCTCAAGTTCCTCTCCCTTTATAGAAAGGTTACCCATACTAGTTTCTAGAAAAAACTCTTCTTCATCAAAACTATCAATCTTTTTTACTCCAGTAATTATAATATTCTTTCTTTCATTTAATGTAACGGAATGTGAGAAAGAAGAAATAGTATCCATTTTATCCATATAATCCTCCTACAAAAATATATGAAAAAAAGAAGATATTATTCATCTTCTTTTAAGTTATTGTATTCTTCAACAATAGCATCCTCAAACATCTTACGACATTCTTGAGAAATAGGATGTGCTATATCATGATATTCGCCATTGTTTGATTTACGGCTTGGCATTGCAATGAATAAACCTTCGTCGCCTTCGATAATCCTAATACCATGAACTGCAAAACATTCATCTAAGACAACTGATGCAATCCCTCTAATACGAGAATTTTCCTTCTCAATTTTACGAACATTAACTGAAGTTATTTTCATGCTAACATCTCCTTCCTGTCTTTAGTTTTACAATTTAAGTATACAGTAAAATAAGGTAAAAAGCAACTAAATATTGAAAGTTTTACAAAATTTACACACCATATTATACAAGGTCTTATCCTACAGTATATGGACTATTTGAAGTCCCGTCTCCCTCAAGGGAGATATCAGAGGATAGATAAAGAACTGGGGCCGCGCCGCTACTGTAGAAAGCGCTGAAGTTGTTCAGGTAGCCGTCACTGCCCACAGAGAACACGGTGCTAGCGGTGGAGTCAGAGTAAGTCGCGATTGTCCATGATAAACTTTTTGCCGCAGGTCCTGCGTAAATCCAGTTATGAGTAGCACTATTATTATAACATGATGATGTAGCAGAATATGCCTTTACACTTGTACATGCGGAATTGGTGCTGGCTTTTACATAATCACTTAGATTCATTAATCCTACTTTACCAAGCCACTTATATGTTTGTTCCTGCGATATTGTATTTGATAAATTGGTTTCGTTATATTTCGTTGCTCCTACATTAAACATATGTGATACTACTATATTTTGAACATTACTACTTAAACTATTATACCAATAATTATTTAAATATGTATTTAATGTTGCTTCTGAATCTGGAAGATTATAAAGTGTTCCATTAACTTCTCTTGGCATTTGGGTTACATTTTTTCCATTGGTATCAAGCGTTGTTGTTTTACTTCCCCATACTTTACAACCATACTCATAATTACAATAATCTGTACTTATAGTAGAATACCTGGCATTTGGCGTATCAAATGCTTTACTACCTATACTACCATTTTTGATTACTTTAAGTGTGTTATCACTTTCTACTGCTATTATTCTATATGTATCTGTACCTAATGTTATATAGTTATTTGGGTCTGCTCCTCTATATACATATCTACCTGCTTCCGTAGAATCAGTATAGAGTCCGCCACCACTGGTAACTACTTTTGCTTTTAACATTTCTGCGGCAGTATCACCTGTAGGTCCTATTGGTATATCACTCGTACCATCACTTTGTGTAAAGTCTAAAGTAGCGGTTAGTGATGCATCTAGTTTTGTAGGCTGTGATGTAATTTCACTATTATACGTTACACTTACATTAAGTATAGCACTCTCTCCTTTACGTAATACTCCGCCTTCTTTTAAACCTTTTGTTTCAAATAATACTGCTGGGTTATCTTCTTTAGTTAAAGTTATTTTATTAAGTTTGGCGTCTAAACTACCTTTATTTTCTACCTTAATATTATAAGTTATAGAGTCTCCTGGAGACACTAAATTGGTACTAAAAGTCGCAGTTAGTTTTTCAAAGGTTGGCTGCTCTTTTACTGATGCACTACCTACTTTATTACTAGTAGTAATATCTGTTATCTCTACATCCCATGTAGTAGATATATTAGATGTACCTGATATCTTTAAACTACTTGCGAAAGCCGCATATCCTACGGCCATAATAACTATAACCGCAAGTAAACCTCCTATAAGTATGCTTTTATTGTTTTTATAATTTCTATGTTTGTTCATATTTTATTACCTCTATCATTACTATGGTAATGATATCAAAAAACAGGGATGATGTAAATACTTTAACAAACGTTTATATCGGAAATCAATTTATAACCTATGTATTTTACTTTCATAAATACCAAAAATAAACATATACTTCTTTAGGTGATGAAATGGAACTAAAAATAAACGACTTAGTAACAAGAAAATCATATGGTAATGATGTACTGTTTAAAATAACCGATATAAATGGCACTATTGCATCTTTAAAAGGTGTTAACATAAGACTAATCGCTGACGCCGATATAAACGATCTGTCAAGAAGTAATGGAGATGACATAGAAGGTGAAAAGAGTTTTTTAGATAGAATTAATGTCTATGCTGATTTGGACCGTAAAGATTACTTCTATCTACCAGGTAAAATACTTCATATTGATAGTGACGAAGACTATTTAAATAGATGTTTAGAATACTATAAAAAAATGGGTATATGGGCTATGGGGATTAAAGAGGAGGAAGATGAAGTTCCTCTAAATATTATTAAACTATTAGAAGAATATAAACCCAATATAGTAGTCATAACAGGTCATGATACCTACTATAAAAGCAAGGGCAATAGAAATGATATAAATGCCTATAAAAATAGTAAATACTTCAAAAAAGCTATCGAAAATGCTAGAAAATATGAAGATAGTCACGAAAAACTAATCATTATTGCAGGAGCCTGTTCTTCCTATTATGAAGAATTAATAAGGGCTGGTGCAAATTTCGCCTCTAGTCCAAAAAGAATAAACATTCATGCTTTAGATCCTGCTATAATAGCTACCAATATGAGCCTATCAGACATAAATAAAGATATCGATTTAAAAAGTATTTTAGAAAAAACAAAATATGGTAAAGACGGAATAGGTGGCTTAATAACGAAAGGAACAATGTATGTTGGATATCCTAGATAAAACATCTTGTAACTTAAAACAAATTAAATTATTGCTAGAGCACTATAGGAATAAACCACTTACCATTACCTATAATCTAGGGCGCAATAAAAGTGAAACCTTTATCGCCACTATTGAAAATATATACAATTATCTTTTTACCGTCAAAACCGAAAATAACATCACAAAGTCATTTACCTATTCAGATATCATAACTAAAACTATAAAAATATATTACAAAAAGAGCTAAAGTAATCATGAAATACTTTAGTTCTTTTTTATATAAATATAATTAATATATTATCCAGTTCTACTTGGTGTAAAATTAAGTGACGCAGTTGAGCTATGGTAATTACCACTATAATCTGTATAATTAGCACTACAATTATCTGACTTAGTAGAGCCATAACTTACCCATGTGTTTGCATAATCACACCAGCCACTATCACCATAAGTACCCGTATCATATATACTAAATTGACCTTTCCAATTATTATCAAGTATTGTTCCGTAAAAATTTGATGATGTCACTTCAACATAACATCTCCACTGAAGATGAACCTGTGACTCATTCTTGTCAACTTCTCTATATTGGTATACAGTTCTAAAATATGAAGGTCCAGGACCAACTTCGTCTCCATATAATGTACCCGATTTATATGCACTAAGTATTTTAACCCAACCAGCATTTGTCCAAGCGGAATAGTTTCCAGCCTTATCTGCAACTCTTACCCAAACTCGTTGTTCTCTACTCGCAGACCATGTACCAGAATAACTACTTCCGTTATTTGTATCCCAGTCATTGCCTTTTTGGGTACTACCATTATATGAATAATATAAAGTAGATTTGTTTATTCCAGAATTAGCATCACTTACCTTTCCGCTTATGACTACCCCAGTACCATATTTAACCCAATTGCTATTACTGTTATTATTCGCAGTTATAGTTGGTGGAGTATTATCAATATAAAATGCCCTAGATCTTACAATAGCTGTATTGCCGGCTTTATCTTTTGCTAAAATCCATAAATACCAATTATTTCCAGTAACAGAACTCTTAGTAATTTTATTACCATTTGTAAACGAAGTTTTAAAACTACTCTTAGATGGTTTAGTAGTACTTTGATTCCATAAGTATTTTAAACTACTTGTATCGAGTGCTGTCTCGTCAGTAACGTTAACTGTTGTACTTTGACTTTTCTTCCATGTTGTACTACCATTTGTATCAAATTTTATTAAAGGTGCCGTTGAATCCCCTTCAACAGTATAACTACTATTTATATAATTATTGGCGTTAGCCAAAGATGATATTTCAGCAACCACATTACCACTGGCATTAAAAATAACTTTTGCGGACGTTCCAGTTACATCCACTTTTGAATTATTATCTTTAATATAAGAACATCTAAATAAACTGCCACAACCATCAGGATATGTAATTACTACCTCACCTTTTTTATCTTCACTAAAGGTTGGTTTTTTTACATTTCTCACACCTCGTGTAACTGTTTCTTCCTTATAATTTGTAATATCCCTTGGTACAAACTTCACTGTAATGGATGCAACACCAGTAGACTCGCCGCCTCTAACAATAATCGAATGAGCCTCAGCATTACTATCAGTTTCATTAAGCATGGTTGGAGAAATAGACGCAACAGATGTATTGTTAGAACTTAAAATATATTTACCAGGTGGTACCGCTTTCACTCCAAGTGTGTAAGCGGTATTCGAAGATACAATATCTAAAGCTGTATCAGAAGAAGAATAAACCGCTATACCGTTTTTTTGTTCTGCATGAATAGCATTTCCGGTTAACTGATAAACTTCCAAATATGATGAGGCCTTATCTATTGAACAGGTAAAGGTCTTATTTTCGGTAGTATTATCACTCCATTTAAAACCAGTTACAAGTTTTGCCGTTACTGTATAGTTTCCTGCATTCTTACCATTATAATTTTTCAAATTATATCCTATACCAGATGTAGCACTTGTCAGTTGTTGTGATTCTCCGTTATAAGTTAAATTTCTTTTGCACAAATTGCTTGATGGAATAGTTGCCACACTTCCGCAGGATTTCTCGCCTATAATTTCTAATTCATATGGTGATGATTTACTGCCATTTCCCTTAATTGCATATATATCATTTTTCAAATAAACACTAGGTCTAACATTTATACTATAACTATAATGCTTTCTTCCGATATAACCTCTTCCACTACTTAGAAAATATATATATGAAGCATCAGTAAGAGGCGATTGCATCCATTCATCCTGACCGTTAAAAAGCCAGTCACTCATATAGCATAAAGAGTTATCGTAATTATCCAAAATAGTGTCATTACACTCACTGCGGGATGCTGCATAACCATAATCTGATGGATACATCAGTCCCACATAGGCATCACTAGATGGACTATTATTTTTATTAATTGAAGAACTATTGCGTTCTAAGTCATAAAATTTTCCTCTAGTTAATGATGTATTAGACGCGCCACCTAAATACCAAGTTGATTTATCAATCATATCTCTGGCATCATCAGATAATCCATTATAATAATCCCCGTTCAAATAAGCATTCAAACTAGATTTAACCCAATTATTTGAATTGCCACTCCAGGCCATAGTACCAATTGATGTAGCCTTAATAAGCTTAACTTTCCCGTCAACAAAACCAATTACTCGCCATATTTCTCCATTAAAAGTTACATAATTATTGACATCACTACCAGTATACCTATAATCATCGTTATTAGTATTTGTAGTGTTCTGTTTTATAACAGTGTCAAAAGCTGTTTTTTTATAATAATTATATCCAAAACTTAAACTATTTACGCCATCAGACACAATAGCTGTCAATGTACCAGAGCCTTCCAAATTTACGGACGCATTCATGCCAGATACATTGCCTTTCAAGCCAGTTGCTTGATAACTACATATAAACTTGGAACCACAGCCCTCTGGATAAGTTATCTTAACTTCTAAACGCTCGCCACTATTACAAGTTTCTTCAAATATGGGGTTATTGATATCCTTGGTCGTAACACTCAAATCCTTAGTATTTTTAAGTCCGACTTCGCTAGTAACCCTAACCCTAAAGTTATAGTCAGTAGCATTTTTTAATCTATCAAAAGTATATTCATTATTACTTCCATTATCTATCCAAGTGACTCCACCATCCATACTAAACTCATATTTAGAGATACCAGACGCTGCGTATGCAGATACGTTCATGGTAATACTTCTTGTTGTAACGTTAGTAGCCACAAAAGAAGTAATAGACGGAATTGTCTGGTCAGATGCAATAGCGTAAAACTTCTGATTATTGGAGCTTACTTTAAGTTCACTAGTGTTTACCTCATTACCACCATTAAAATTAGAACTCCATCCCAAAAATGTAAACCCGTTTGTAGGCGTTACAGAGGGTACACTAACTTTACACGTCGTATTATTGTAAGTAATATCACAACTAGTTTCACTCGTTCCTACACTACTAACATTTTTGCCAGGTGCAAATAAAACATTAAATCTGTAAACCGAATATAACAAAGACATATTACTCAAAGCAACCTTATTAATATCAGTTATAACATTAGATACATTGGCATTCGCCGATATACCCACGAATGCGGAACCTCCAGGGCCTTTAGAATCATTAAACATAGCATTAGAAGTTAAAGACTCTGAATCACTAACTACTGTAGTCATTTGATTATTGTTGTCGATAAACTCATTTCTATATAAATTTCCTTTAACGTAAGTGTTATCCTTATAGTAATAATAAGTTAATTTTTTACTATACAGGGCATAATAATCAGTATTTATTTTAAGATTATTTTTATCTACCATTGTCATACTTCCAGGTTCTATCGCAAAGCCTACAAATGAAGAGCCATACTTGGTTGTACTAGAAGATACTTTCGCAGGTATACTAAAACTACAACTATCATCATTATCACTATATATGTAGCACTTACTAGTCGTAACAGAGATGCTGTTAGAAGAACTGTCATAGTAATGAAATCTCACGCTTGCGTCCTTCTTATATAAAGCATATAAAGTGATAGTCTTCCCGCTACCTTTAACATCAGATGATTTCAAAGTTCTAAGTCTTTCTTTAGCATCCTTATTTGTATTCCAGCCATCAAAAGAAAAACCAGTCTTACTAGGTGTACTCGGAGCCTCTCTCAAAGCGTCAGATAATTTAAGTCTTTTCGTTACCTTTTGAACGCCACTTGAACAAACGCCGCCATTTGCACCGCAATCATAAACCACATTCAAAGTAGTATCGTCATCAACATCGCCCTCGTCATAACACATAGGAACATTACCCGTCATAGATTCCGTATACTCATATTTAAATTTTCCATTACTATTACTAATAATAACATAACCATTTATATTATTTTTACCCTTTCTAGGATCTTTTATATCATCCAAAGAAAGTAAGCCGACTTTTTTTAAAATATCTACTGCGACATAACAAGAATTGGTCTTCCCACTTGTATCAGTACTAGGTAAAGATACAGATCTTTTGCTATTTGTCATATAACTTTTAGTAACTGTTTCAATTCTATTAATTTGCTCATCATAAGTTTTTTCTCTAGAATTTTTAATAACAGAATTTATAGAAGGTACTGCCACAAGCGCTAGTAAAGCAAGTACCACAATTACCATAATAAGTTCAATTAACGTAAAACCCTTCTTCATAGTATCACCTACTCTTTTACTCAATTATATCATTTAAGGCATAATTTTAAAAGAAAAAAATAAGTGAATTACTTATCATAATTTCTAAAAAAAACATAGTTTCTCTCTAAATGCTTAATACTCCACTCTAAATCATCAAAAAATTCAAATGCAACCTCTTTATTCATATTTTATCACCATAATTACTTTAACACAAAAAACAAATGTAAAGTCATATTCGACAAAAGTAGACCATATAAATTTAATAATTTAAAAATAAGCAAAAAAATCCTAAATCAAATTTTAGAATTTTCTTTTTATAAATTTAATAATTACAAATACTTCAAATATTATATAGACTATTATATAAATGGCCATAAGTATTTCACTAAAGGTTCCTGTTATAAAAGGACTCCATATTGACGGTATATTTTCTGGAATATAATTCAAAAAGCCAAAGGCATCTGCCCTTAAAATGTTTAACTTTAAATAGGTAATTATTCTAAGAAAAATATCTATTATAACTACAAAATAAACAAAAGCATGAACATCTTTATAGAAAAATACTATAAATATTAAGGCTATTATAAATATTAATAATGGTACGCTCATTTTATCACTCCTAACATTTCTTTATATTCTTTAGTAAAGTCTGATATATTGTTAATGTTATAAAAATATATGGTTACAGGATAATTTACATCAATTCCTTTATAGATATAATAATTACTCATATCTATAATTACCGAAGAAAGTAAATTATTTTTTTCTTTTGTTTTTATAATTACATTATAGTTTTTAGTAGACTCTATATCTTCACTAATATCATTATCATAAAGACTAATAAACGTATCTAACGGTACTGTATATACATTATAACCGTCAACTACCCTTTTAGATACATTTTTAGTCGCTTTAGTTATAAATTCATAAGATATTTTTAAGGCTTTTAAATCAAAATCATTTATGCGATTTAATTCAGTGCCATTTACTAAATAGATTGAATCATCAGTATAATATTTATTATTATTTAAATAAAATAACATATTACTTTTATAATATACACCATTTATATTAGTATTTTCAAAGTTATATGTAAATTCATAACTATTTACAGAAGTTGTATAAGTATTTTCGTTATTTGTAGTGGGTTTACTAAAGGTAGTTACTCTAAAAAATACGATTACTATAATTATGAATAAAAGCCAAAGAGTAAGTGATACTATATCATGAGTTTTAGGATTTTTATATAATTCTCTTATCTTTTTTAACCCCTCTTTTACTCTTTTAAACATTATTTTAATACCTTTCCTACTAAATCTTTATGGCCATTAATGAAACTTACACTGTCGGTTTTACTTTTACCTTCAAGGCCAACTTCAGTTACTACTATCTCACCATTTAAAACTTTTACCCCAAAGCCATCTTTATATGTGGCGGTTATCTCTCCTGGTATGGCATTTTGATGAGTATTATCTATTCTATAGGCCTCATATATTTTTAATCTTTTGTCATCAAAGAAACAATAGGCACCTGGATATAAACTAAGGCCGCGTATTTGATTTATTATTTCTCTAGCGGTATTACCAAACATTATTTTTTCATCTTCTTTTTTTATAACAAATCCATATGTTGCTTCTTCTTCATTTTGCGGGTATCTTTTATTAGTGCCATTTAAAATGCTAGGCAGTGTTTTAAGTAATAACTCTTTGCCTAAGATGCTTAATTTATCATGTAATAAACTAGTGGTATCTTCTGGCAAAATTTTAATAGCTTCCTGTGAAATGATATCCCCGTTATCCATACCTTCTGCCATATACATAATTGTTATTCCAGTTTCTTCAAAGCCTTCCATAATAGCTCTATGGATAGGGGCTCCTCCTCTTAATTTAGGTAGTAATGATGCATGAACATTAATGCATCCTAGTCTTGGTATTGCCAGCATTTCTACTGGTAATATTTGTCCGTAAGCACATGTTATAATGATATCTGGTCTTATACTACTAATATCTCCTAGTATATCACTTATTTTAGTAGGCTGAAGGCATAAGATATTATGCTCATTTGCGACCTCTTTAATTGGTGTTTGCTTTAATATTTGCTTTCTTCCTACTGGTTTATCTGGCTGGGTAACAACCATTCTAACTTTATAATTTTCTATTAGTCCTTCTAATATTGGTACTGCAAAATCAGGTGTACCCATAAATACTATAACGGGTTCTTTTTCTATTTTTATATCATCTATATTCATAAAATAACTCCTCGCATAATATATTTTGTAAGTATTTTTTACTTACAATTTATTATTCTTTCTAGTTAGTTTTTAACTAACAAAATTTATTTATTGGTTGAGATACTCTAGTGTTAAAATATTATTGAAATATTTTTGACTGAGAACTTTTATATTTTACTTCTTTATTTTATCACAATTAATTATATTTTATAAGGGTTTAAATCAATATTTACATCTATCTTGTTATTTATATATTTATTGTTAATAAATTTTAAAGGTTCATATACGTCTTTAGTATTTTTAAATTTAATGATAATACCCATATAATATACATTATTTATTTTAGGAATGGAGGCAGATGAAGGCCCTAAAATAATATTGTTTGGTAAAGTATTCTTTAAATAAGCCGCAATCTTGTCTGCTTCATTTAAGAGACTGTTATAATCTTTACCACTTACTTTAATGTAACATAAATTATAATATGGTGGGTATTTTAAGGTTTTTCTTATTTTTATCTCTTCTTTATAAAAATTATTATAGTCATGGTTTTTGGCGGATATTATACTGTAGTGATCTAGATTAAAGCCTTGAATAATAACATCTCCTTTTAAATCACTACGTCCCGCACGTCCCGCAACTTGACTTAAAAGGGCATATGTTCTTTCGGCACTTTTATAGTCAGGAATATTCAAAGAGGCATCACCATTTATAACGCACACTAAAGTTACTTTAGGAAAGTCTAGCCCTTTCGCAATCATCTGGGTACCTACTAAAATATTATATTTTTCACTGCCAAAAGCCGTAAGTATCTTTTCATATGCACTTTTTTTTCTAGTCGTATCTTGATCCATTCTAACGACTTTAGAACTTTTAAATTCATTTTGTATTAATTCTTCTAATCTCTCTGTACCAAGCCCTAAAGCATTTATATTTTTACTACCACAAGAGGGACAAACTCTTAATTTAGGAACTGTATAATTACAGTAATGACATTTCATACTGTTTATATTTTTATGATATGTAAGAGGAATATCACAACTAGGACATTTATGAGTAAACCCGCATGATTTACAGGTTATTACGGTAGAGAAGCCTCTTCTATTAAGTAGGACAATTACTTGCTCTCCTTTAGTTAATCTATCGTTTATTTTTTGTTTTAAAACTTCTGAAAATACTCTATTGCCTTTTTTATATTCTTCCTGCATATTTACAAGATGAACGGTAGGAAGATTTTTGTTAACCCTATGTTTCATTTCGAGCAATTTATATATACCAGCCTTGGCTCTTGTGTAACTATCAATACTTGGCGTAGCACTTCCAAGTATTAATGGGCAGTTATGCGTTTTGGCTCTTTTAATAGCGACATCTACGGTGTTATATCTAGGGGTATTTTCTTGTTTGTAGGTAGATGAATGTTCTTCATCTATAATAATTATTCCAAGGTTATTAAAGGGTGCGAATACTGCGCTTCTAGCACCTATTACGATAGAAACTTCCTTTCTTTCTATTTTGCGCCACTCATCATACTTTTCACCATCAGATAAGGCACTATGTAATATAGCTACGATACTACCAAAATGACTTTTAAATATTTTAGTTACTTGCGGGGTAAGGCTTATTTCTGGTACTAAAAGGATAGCCTCTTTATTTTGGGCTAGTACCTCTTCTATTAATTTAATATAGACATATGTCTTTCCAGAACCTGTTACGCCATGTAATAAATAAGGCTGAAAGGTATTTATATCTACAGCTGATATAACTTTTTGTTGCTCTTCGGTTAAAGGATGAGATAGTTTTTTTTCTTTTATGTCATGGTGGAGACGGTACTCTTCTTTTTGTATTTCTACTATAGCACCTTTAGATATAAGAGTTTTAACGGCTGAAACTGATATTGCTGTAGCGTCTTTTTTTAAGGCTTCTTTTTGGTTCTTTATAAATTCATAGACTTCTTTTTGTTTTGGTGTAGTTAAAGAAGTTTCCTTACCTACCTTTAAATATGTTACATATTTTTTATTTATCTGCGTATTATGTTTTGCCTTTAAGGCTTTGGGAAGCATTGTCTGATAAGCACTGATTAAGGGAGAAAGCGTTTTTTTACTAATGTATTTTCCAAGTGATAACATCTCATCGTTTATAACAGGGTAATCATCTATACATTTAATTATTTCCTTCACTTCATAATCTAAGTTTTTGCATTTATATACATTCAAAACGAAACCCTCTAATGTTCTATTACCAAAAGGCACTAAAGCACGCACTCCTTTTTTAATATTCATATTATCAGGTACTTTATATGTAAAAGTTCTATCTAGAGCTTTGGCTTTTATTTCAATTAAAACGTCTGCGTACATATTTTCTCCTTTCTTATCTTCATTATATATTAAAAGATATAGAAAATCTATATCTTTTTGTCATAATATTCAAGTAATTTATCATAAATACCTGGTTCTATTTTATTTAAAGAATTAATTGTAAGTTCTAATGATTTTTTATATTGTCCTTTATTAAATAGTGTTTCTGAATATAATAGATTTTTATCAAGATTTTCAAAATTAGAACGATATCTATTGCCGTAGACAATAGCCATTTCAGCGAACATTGCTGTCTTAATCATTTCTTTAGTCTTACTACACAGTTTTAAAGCAAGATCGCGGGCTGTATCTACTCTGGTATTTAAAGTATCTATAACAAGTGGTTTTCTTCGAAGTTCTTTTACTATTTCTCCCATAGCGTCACTAGCCTCTTTTAACTCTACATAATAACTATTAGGTAAAACTGGGAGGTTATAATCATTTACTAAAGCTTTCGCATTTTTTAAAAGAGTACTTACTTCATTTAATTGTCCGCGTGCTCTTACTTCGTCATCATGCATACCGCCAATAATGTTTATTATTACATCAAGTTTATCTTCGGTTTTAGTTAGTCTATCTGTAAGTAATCCTAATTCCTCGATTAGTTTTGAATACGCAAAGGTATTATTTTGGGTATGATTTTCTAATGTTTCATAGTCTGTGCTTAACTCTAGAAGTTCTTCTTTTATTTTTTCAAGTGATGCCATATCAACTTCTTCTAGGTCGTATGTTTCGTTTAGATGTTCGAGTTGCCCAAGCATATCAGTAACTATATGATTTGTACTTGTTAGTTTCTTTTTAAATATTCCTTTATTATTTTCATACTCTACTTTTAAGACTTTTTCTTTTTCAAAGTCTCCAAATAAATCTTCGAAGTATTTATCTAGTACTTTCAAGTCAAAAAGGCTGTCTTCAAGGTCAAGAACTTTAGCTCTTTCCATAATATCAGTTATCTTTTTATTAGCCTCTTCGATATTAAATTCAACATTTAAATAATCAAGGGGGTAACCTTTTTTAGTCATTTTATCATATATTTTTGTTATTTCTTCCATTTTCTTTGGCAAGATACATTCAGAGAGTAAAACGATAGACGGAAGTTCTTCGATAACTGTTTCCATGTGTTTTAGCATCTCTTCTATGGCGTTTACGATTGTACTGACTTCTGTGTATTCGTTCTTTTCCATGATATCTTCAAAGTCTTCAAAACTTTTATATATGTTATCAAACTGCAGTTCTACATTAGGCGCAAGGTCCATAAAGTCAGACTTTGATTTTACAAAGTTTTCTAAAAGGCCACGATATTTGGCTTTAAGTTTAGTTATAACGGCTCTATTACGTTCTTCACTATTAGTAACTTCTTTTATCTCATCAAGTAAGAACTCTGACTTTGTACGTATTTTATATATTTCCATTTCTAGTTTAGCAATTTTATACATAGTACTTTTATAATCAGATTTTGATAATGAGTATTCGGCCTCGATAAGCATATCTGTAATCTTAGGTATCTTCTCTTCTTTTATTTCTTTTAACCTCTCTCTCCAGTCATCATATAGAACTTCTAATTTTTGATTATTTAAATAAGCTTCTATTTTCGCAAGTTCTGGTCCAACAGGAGATGTATCTATTTGATTTTTTTGATATTCCAAATCATCAATTATTTTTTTATATTTTTTATTTTTACGACTTTGTATACTATTAAATAGTACGGCAAAGAATATAATGATTGCCGTAATGGCCGCAAATGCAATTAATAAAGTATTCTTGTCCATATTATTCACCTTAATATCATTTTAACATATTTTAAGTATTTTTTAAATTATTTTGCCCTAATTTAGAAATTTAAGTTTTGGACTCCACAGTTATATGATTAATATTTGGCGGCAAAAAATTAATCCCAGAGGATTAATTTGTTTTAACTGGTAACCATATATGGGTCAGTGCTAGTTCCTGTGCCTAGTAAAGATATGTTAGAGTTAAGGAAGAATACGGGGGCTACGCCAAGGTTATTATCTGTACCAATTGCATAATTTAATCCATTATTATATCCTTTTATAACATATACACCATAATTATTATCTGAACTAGGTGTTATTGTCCAATTTTTACCTTTAGAAATATTAAATATAAAATTAGTCTTGTTACAAATGTTCAAATTATCAGAATGCCAACTATTAGCGTAAATATTATTACATAATTTGGTATTACTATTGGCCTTTACATAATCCGTAACAGACACGAGTCCCACTTTACCTTTCCATTTATACTTTTTTTCATCAACGCAATTATCACTTAAAGATATATTTTCCCCATAATCAGTTGGGCCTACATTAAAAATATGTGATACAATAATTCTCTTCACATTGTCAGCTAGGTTAGTATAAAAAGTATTGTTCAAATAAATATTTAGGGAGGCTTCAATACCAGGTAAATTATATTTTTTATTTGTATCATCCTTTATCATGGCAGTTACATTATTTTCATAAAAATCCAAAGTAGTTGTTTTACTTCCCCATATGTTGCATCCAGCATAACCGGCAGAATTATCGTTATAACAATAATCATCAGTATCACTAGAATGCCTTATTTGTGAAGTGTTACCAGCATTATAATTATAAGTGTCATCATAACGTTGATTGATTAAAAAACCATTTTTCATTACTTTTAAAGTATCATCACTCTCAATAGCAATTATTCTATACATGTCATCATCTAGTTTGATATAGTTATCAGGACTTGCACCTTTATACACATATCTACCATTTTCTGTACTATCTATATACAAGCCATCGCCAGTAGAGGTGGTTAAGGCTTTTAAATCATCTATACTTTTACCACTAGTAGTTATTGGTACATCATTTGTTCCGTCACTTTGAGCAAAGTTTAAAGTAACCGTTAGAGATGCATCTAGATTAGTAGGCTGCATTGTAACTCCATTACTATATGTAACCATTACATGAAGTATTGTACTTTCTCCCTGCTTTAATATTCCCTCTTCTTTTAAACCACTAGTTGAAAATACTATAGCAGGATTATCTGTTTTATCTAAAGCTATTTTATTAAGTTTAGCATTTAGATTACCTTTATTTTCTACTTTAATATCATAAGTTATACTGTCTCCTGGTAATACTAGATTAGTACTAAAGGATGCTGTAAGCCTGTCATATGTAGGAGTACCATTTACTGATGCACTACCAATTTTATTACTTATAGATATGTCAGTTATAGATATGTTCCATGAAGTAGACACACTACTAGTACCAGATATTTTCAAACTACTTGAAAAAGCAGTGTATCCTATACCCATTAAAGCAAGCAATATTAGTAAACCTACTATTAATATATTTTTTCTTCTATATCCTCTTCTCAATGTCATCATCTCCACCAGAATTAACGTATAACTGTTAGTTATATGTTAAGAATTTGATAAAATTTTACCTTTGGTATAGATAAATTGATCTAGCGGTACCATAAAATGTCTATTTTAGGGTAAAAAAAGAACGCAAAACTAGCAGTTATACATTAATTATTGATAAAAACATACCCAATTAATAGATTTATTGGTAACTCTATACCCTGCTACAATGATAACATATGGTATAAGAATAATGCAAGTACATTATAGATAAGTTTTTTTGAAAAAAGTTCAAAAACTATGAATTTACCCAAATTGGGGTATTTTTTTGCGTCAATTTATCTAAATTCGTCTTAGAGAAATTTGGGTAAAACCTCACTTTGACATAAGTTTTTAGATACCATATAGTGTGTTTCAGTCAGCTGACAAATTACTTTGAAAGGGCTGAAAAAAATATGAATGATAAAATACTTGAAGGATATCGTGGCCCTACACCACCATATCTTGATATCGCGCAACCGCGCATAAAACCTTTATTAGAAAAAGTCGATAAGAATTATCCAGATAATACTATAACTAAAGAATATTTAAAGTATTTAGACGATACTTATCCCTTTTACCCACTTACTAATGATACTATAATTAAATACTTAGCCAAAGAAAATCCTAAATGGTTTCTCTGCTTTAATGTGGTTACTTGTCATCTAGGTTTAGGCAAGATAAATGAAGAAATTATCTTCCATGACAAGGAGATAAGCCACACAAATAAACATAGGAAGAGTTATAACAAAGACTTTTACATCTCTATAGGAAATATAAATATAGATTGCGAGGTTAATAGTCAGTACTATTCCTCTATTCAAGATAGAAATAACGCTTATATATATTACTCAAAATATATGGACGCTCTGAACAACAAAGACTTAATAGGTTTAAACGATAAAAGTTTTTATCAACTAAACCTAAACACTAAAGAGAGAAATAAAGAATACGCCGAAAGAGAATTTATCACAATAGATAAATACACTGGTAAACTTAAAAAGAATGAGGTACACGTCTTTGTCAAGTATCTTGAAATGTTCTATAATTATATTATAATCATAATGAAGTAACGGACGAAGTAATCTTTCTAGCAAGCCTCAAAGCCAAAAGTTAGGAGGAACTATAGTGGTAGAAATGGTAAAAAGTGAGAAATTTTCCAAAGAGTGGTTTACTGAAATTTATGCAGACCAAGTGAAAGAGAAAAATGATAAACTACTTAAAGAAGAAGGAGCATTAGAAAAACACCTCCTTTTGAAGGTGTATTCTATCATAAATTAGACTTTTTTTGAATGTCTACCCTAAAGGGTGCATTTCAATAACGCTTGTGGCTCTTTTTTGACTATATAAAATTCACTATATTTTGGTGTAGTTATAAAATTAATTACATAAATGATTTTCTTACAATATAGTCTACTTCTTCTTTTAAATATAATTTAATAGTCGCCTCCTTAGTAAACCTAATAAACCCAAGTCCTTTTATAATCAAATCTTCTTTTGGTTTTATATTTATAATATATTCTTTTAAATTATTCTTTTCATGCACTTCTTTATATACCCTTGTAATATTTAAACTATTAGACATATATATAATTAAACTATTGCTTTGGCTTATATAAATTCTAGCAATACTATCAATATGAATTGTTTGAGGCGTTTTAATCTGAATATTTATAGGTCTTATTTCCTTTTTGGGTAATATCTTATTTAAAAGTTTACTATGAATATTTATAATACTTCCCTCATCTAATAATCCAGGGGTATCTATCATTACAAGATTATCATTTATCCTTGTTTCTATAAGATTAAGTGTCGTAGATGGTAAATTACTTGTAGTTATATAATTATTATTATTACCATAACTCTTTATAAAAGAATTTATCAAAGTACTTTTACCAGCATTCGTATAACCAATTATATATACTCTTTCACTTTTCTTATATCTATTTATAGCGGCATATAACTCATCTAAATGATAATTGTTTCTAGCACCCACAATTAATCTTTCTTTAATATTAAGATTTAATTTTATCGTTTGAAGTAGCCTTGTCTCATCTATATTTCTTGGAATAATATCTCTTTTAGATATCACTAATATTATATCATTCTTTATCTTTAAAGTTTGAAGATGCTGCAAATTCAAAAAATCCGTCACAAGCACTACAAGATTATCTTCCTGCTCAATCCTTTTTAATATTTGTTTGTAATAAATATTATCTTTATCTATATATTCGTATTCATTATAGTGTCTTATCTTAAAGCATCTGCTGCATAACTTATTATTTATATTTTGTGTATAGCCTTCTTGCGTCTTTTCTGTATTTTGAAGAATCGCACCGCATCCTATACACTTAGTCATAATATTCTCCTTTATTAAATAAATTTTGTAAAGAAAGTTTACTCATTATCTTACTCTCCTTTTTTCTATTGAATTTGGTTATAAATATATCATTATCATTAATTGGATTTACTAAAATAGTAGTTATGCCAAAAGTATTGCCCCCTACAACATCAGTAAGTATCTGATCACCTATAATCGCCATCTCGGATTTCTGATAACCAGTACGTTTGAGTATCTTTTTAAAAGCCCTTTGTAATGGCTTAAAAGCCAAATATATACCATCTATATTAAAATACTTCGTATATTTGCGTACCTTCTTACGCGGACTATTAGAAAAAATAATTACTTCAAAACCTTTTTGTTTCAAACCTATAATTAATTTTTTGGCCTTGATATGTTCATCATTTTTATCTGTCGATATCAGTGTATTATCCAAATCAAACAAAATACATTTAATACCTCTATTTAAAAGTTTTGAATAATCAATAGTATATATACTCTTTTGATATATTTTAGGAATATATTTATTCACTTTAATACCACCTCTTCTCGCAATATAATATCATATTTAAATGCTTACCTGCAATATCAATCTTATCATTAATTATCCATTTCTATATCAAAATCTAATAACTTATCACAAACACTTTCATATAAATTTTGTTCATGCCAAATAGCATCAATCAAAAACATCTTATCGTTCTCATATTCCCTTAAACCGCTTAAATAATAAGCCTTATCATCACTTTTAGAAATAAAAGAAGATGTATCAAATATTGCTTTTGTCTGATTACTAGACAGCCTACTGCCTTCTATCTTATTTGAATTATAAGAAAAGTTAACTTATGAATAATGATAAATATTACCTTTAAATTTAGATTTTTTCTGACTAATCAGTTCATTTTTTATCTTATCTATACTCATGAAATAGCATTCCTTTTTAGTAACTTAATCTTTTTATCTATAATGATTATAACATACGAAAAGACATTTATTACAAAATGCCTTATATATCATTAATATTAATGCGAATAACGATGCGTTATCTTCTTCGTATAATGTTTACCAAATTCAAAACCATAACTTTTAAGAGGAATAGATAATATAGCCTGCACAAAATTGTTAGAAACGGTCTTGTAATTATATTTATTTAACCCAATAGAGTCCACTAAAACCTTGTACATCCCGTATCTACTAGCAAATATCATATCAAGAAAAACAGAATCACCAATAAATACCGTATTACTAGCTGTATTATTTTCATCAAATGCTTTTCTAACAAACGGATAAGCATACGGTGTTGGCTTATATGCCTTTGCGACATAAGGTGTTTCTAAAATATCGGCGACAGGCTTTACCCTTCTATTACTACCATTAGAAACCAAACATGTCTTAAAACAATAATCATTTTTTACCATATCAAAAAGTTCTATAAGTTCTGGTGTTACATCTATATCATCAGAGGGAAGTAAGGTATCATCCACATCAAATATAATATATTTAATTCCAGAATTATAAATATTTTCATAATTAACATCATAAATGGTGGGTACATAAACATCGGGAACAGAACGCTCTATTATTTTCGATTTCATAAACATCTCCACCTATATTATAGCACACAATTCATACATAATCCAAATTCAAAATCATAACTAAACATTTATATCGCCAGTAAATATATCCTTTAAATTACGTAAATAAAGTTCTAGTATACTGGCTTTTTTTATATCTTTTGAAACAGTTAGATCCACCGTCCTAATTACTTTTTTACTCTCTTTAATTTTTAAATTTCCAACTACATCACCCTTTTTAATTGGGGCCTTTAACTCTTTCAAATTAACCTCATAAGTAGTGTTTTTTGACTTTTCAGTCTTCTTTTTTAAAACTGTAGCTTCTTCCTTTGGCACAATAGTAGCATATTTATCTTTGCCCTTATCTATCTCGTACTTGCCAATAGTCTTCGTATTCTTAAGTAAATTTTCTGTCTTATACTGTGCGAAAGAATAATCAAGCATTGAACTTATTTCAGCATTTCTAGTCTTACTATCAGGTTCTCCCATAACAACCGCAATTATACGCATATTGTTCTTCTTTGCTGTCGCCGTTATGCAGTATCCAGCATCCTCTGTATATCCTGTCTTAAGGCCATCTACGCCGTCATAAAACCTAACCAGTTTATTTGTGTTAACAAGCCATATCTTCTTATCGGTACCCTCTCTTAAATAATCTTCATAAACCGAAGTAAACGTAAGAACCTTCTCATGTTTCACAAGTTCCCTCGCAATAGTGCTCATATCTCTCGCACTTGAATAATGTCCTTCAGTATCTAAACCATGCGGCGTCTTAAAATATGTATTCTTTAACTTAAGTTTTTGGGCCTTTGCATTCATCATCTTAACAAATTCATCTTCCGTTCCTGCGATAGCTTCCGCAAGTGCCACCACCGCATCATTACCACTAGCAATGGAAACTCCTTTAAACAAATCTTTTACCGTCATCTGTTCACCAGTTTCCAGTAAAATCTGACTTCCACCCATGCTAGAAGCATTTTCACTAACAGTTATCTTTTGATTCCATGAGATATTTCCTTGCTCTATAGCTTCCATTATCAAAAGCATACTCATCATCTTTGTCATACTCGCAGGTTCCAACTTTTCATCAGAATTTTTTTCAAAAATAACCTCACCTGTGGACGCTTCAATTATAATTGCTGATTTAGCATTTTGAGCTAATGATGTATCTTCTGCTTTCGCAGATGGAATAATAAATATAGAAAGTAGCACAAGCCATAAATATATTTTTTTCATAGTCTCACCCCTACTTAAAAAATATGTAAATAAAATAAAGAGTATGACACCTTTCATACTCTTAAAAATATTATTTATTTGGATATAATTTTTCCTTACCACCCATATAAGGCCTTAACGCAACTGGTATCTTCAATGTACCATCAGCGCATATATTATTCTCAAGTACCGCAATTAAACCTCTTGGAGTAGCAACCACAGTATTATTTAAAGTAGTTAAATATTTATTACCATCTTTAGTTTTCATCTTAATATTTAATCTTCTAGCCTGTGCATCCCCTAAAATTGAGCAAGAACCAACTTCAAAATATTTTTTCTGTCTTGGACTCCAAGCCTCTACATCACATGATTTTTCCTTTAAGTCAGCCAAATCTCCAGAACAACATTCAAGCGTTCTTACAGGAACATCTAAACTTCTAAAGAACTCAACAGTATATTTCCACATCTTGTTATACCATTTCATTCCTTCTTCTTTCGTGCATAGTACAACCATTTCCTGTTTCTCAAATTGATGAACCCTGTATAATCCTCTCTCTTCGATACCATGAGCTCCAACTTCTTTTCTAAAACATGGTGAATAAGATGTCATGGCAATTGGTAAATTCTTCTCATCAATAAGTTCACCTTTAAATCTACCTATCATTGAATGTTCACTAGTACCTATTAAGTATAAATCCTCGTTCTCAATTTTATACATCATACTATCCATTTCTTCAAAACTCATAACTCCATTTACTACATCACTTCTTATCATAAATGGTGGAATACAGTAAGTAAACCCTTTATCTATCATAAAGTCTCTAGCGTACGCAAGCATCGCAGAATGAAGTCTTGCAATATCACCAACTAAATAATAAAAGCCATTACCACTTGTTCTAGCCGCAGATACCTTATCTAAGCCACTAAAACTCTTGCAAATATCCGCATGATATGGAATAGTATAGTCTGGTACGAAAGGCTCTCCGAACTTTTCATTTTCAACATTTTCACTATCGTCTTTACCAATTGGTACACTAGGGTCCATAATATTAGGTATCATCATCATTTTCTTTTTGATTTCAGTCTCAAGCATTTCTTCTTCATTTTCTAAGCCAGCAATCTCGTCTCCATACGTGTTTACTTCATTTTTTACCTTTAAGGCTTCCTCTTGTTTACCCTCACGCATTAAGGCCCCTATTTGCTTACTTTTTTCATTACGTAACGCTCTTAAATCATCACCTTTTTGTTTTACTTCTCTAACCCTTATATCTAAATCATATACTTCGTCTACAAGGGGTAATTTTTGATCTTGAAATTTTCTCTTTATATTTTCCTTGACTAAATTCTTATTTTCTCTTATTAACTTTATATTTATCATTTTCTTTCCTTCTTTCTTTTTTTATTATTTAAAAGTGCAGGAGACTACTAGTCTCATACCTCTCTTGATATTCATAAGTATTACCTCCATAAAAAACAAAAAGACCATTATCTATAGGAGCATATAAAATGCGGTACCATCCTAATAACAGTCTTAATTACAAGTTAACGGTTTTACCCGGTAGGCATTACCCTACTCTCTGAAGTAGATTCATAAAAGATATATACTAGTTTACACCAGCCACTAGTTCTCTATCAATATCATCTTCTATTACTAGTCTTCGTCATCAATTTCTAAAACAATGTTATCATTTTTATCAGTAATAGTCAATAGAATCTTTATTTTTTTATTACTACATAGCCACATAGTTTTTATAAGAATAATATATGTAGTCCAAACAAGTAATGTCCTAATTTGTACCAGTTCAGTTTAATGTAGCGTTTGGTGCCGACAATGGAGCACCCGCTATTGCGCCTTCCTTTCTATTTATATTAATAGTTTTTAAATTAGTTGCCTTACTAAATACTCTTGAGGATACACTTTTTATACTACTTGGAATATTCACGGTATGTGAATTACTTTGAAAAAAAGCACTATCATCTATAACCTCTAATCCCTCAGGTAAATTTACAATATTAGCTTTTGTATATCTTAAAGAATAATACGATAACCTCTTAACCCTTGACGGAATATCAAGTTCTGAAACCCATTGTCCAGCGTATGAATTAAGTACCGTATAATCAGTTTTACCGTCTGTTTTACCATATACAAATTTATCATCGCCACTGACACTGTTACAAGAAAATGCCCCACCTCCAAGTTTAGTTATATTATCAAATGAAGGTATTTGTGTTAACCTATTACCTAAAAATATTGTAGAACCAATTTCCTTTAAAGACGGCGGAGAAGTCACATTTTCCAAATAATCCCACACAAAGTCCTCCCATCCAATTACAGTAACACCATTACCTAAATCTAACGATGTTAAAGGATTATCTCTAAATGCATTCGCTCCTATATATGTAACAGTATCAGGTATTATAACTTAGGTACCATATCTAACATGATAAACACATCAGTATAACAAAAAGCGTTAAAACAATTATATTTCTTTGTAACCTTCGTTTCCTCTTTCTTTTCATATCATCATCTCTTTATCACAATTGCATAATAAACGCAAATTTATTTCAGCGTTTTTTCTTTAACTAATGTGCAAAAGACAATTATTTAACACTTGTATAAAATATTTTTGAAAGGTAGAAAATAAATTTATGCATTCAAGTAAAGAAATATTGGCTATGAATTTAAAATACTATCGCTATAAATACGACTTATCACAAGAAAGATTTGCTGAAAAAATCAGTAGTAATTTTGTTTATATAAATCAATTAGAAAATGCTAGACGAAAACCAACGGTAGATATGCTTGATAAAATCGCAAACGGTATAAATAAAAATATTGATTTAAAAGCAAATGTAACTGCGGCCGATTTAATAACGTATAATAAAAATCATAAAACAAGTTTTAACCGAATAGACGAAAGAAAATAGTACTAACATTTAGGTACTATTTTTCATATAACAAAAAAGCCTTAAATTAGGCCTTTATGTATTTAACGCTTTATAATTCTATCAAAGTCATCTGCTTTTAAAACATATTTGTAAGCAGTCTTAGCATGGAATATCATGAACCAACTTTCTGTTTCCTCATAGACATCATTAAATATTATTGGTGAATGTAATTCTTCTTCAATATCAACTAAATCCTTAAATTCTTTAATATTTACAACATCATATTGAGATAAATTAGGCATGTTCTCGGCTTCTGCGATAACATCTCCATACTCTTTAAGTATCTTATTAAGTTGTAACATATATTCAGATTTTCTTGTTGTCTTGAGTAACTTGCCACATAATATCTTAAATAGTACAAGTGAAACTAATAATCCAATAATACCAATTACAATTAAAGGTATATTCATTTGCTTACCATTATCACTCTTTTGTTCATATACAGTATTTCCGCCTGAATTAACATAATCTGGTGTTAGTGCGATTGTCGTTTTAAGTAATGGTATCTTAAGTGCTATTTTATTTTCTTCACTTAATGAAGATTTCTCACCAGGTAATCCAGCAGATACTGTAATCTTAAATGCTACATCAACACTTGCATCTACTGATAATCCAAATTCATTCCTAAACTGTGTTAAAATTTCATTATACTGATTATAATCTATCGATACTGTCTTATCAACAACGATTTCACTACCAGTACCACTTTTAGATTCTGTTGGTAATACTGTATAAGTCTTTGACCATACATCACCCTGATTTGTATTACCATCAGACTCTGAATAACTACCATGTGCAGTCGCAACTATCTGATATGTATATGTATAATCAACATCTTTTGTAGTGTGCATTTTATAATTAGTATTAACGTCAATATGGTCAATTAATGACGCAATATATTGTTTATTCATATCAAGATAACTTTCATTATAAAAACTGTTTGGTTTTAAATAAACTTTATATGATAAATCACTATTATAATTATATGAATATAATTCTTTGCTGCCTGTTTCATTTCCATTTACACCTCTTACAATAGACCAAATAGAAGCAGCCAAAATCGCAAGTACAAACATAATCAAAAATACTTGAACCCATTGTTTTAAAATTATTTTACTATTATTTTTTGGTTGCATATAAACCTCTCCTTTTTATTCTTATTCTATTATATCACTAAGCCATACTGATGGGAAACCTATATATGGTATTGTATAAATTTGTTTACCCATAATCTGTTCTGTACTAATAGTACCCAAATCCTCAGTATTATTAGCGTCTCCTTTGGTAACGTATACGACGTCGCCTTTATTATCATTAGTAACTTTAACTATTCTATGGACAACGGTTTTCGTTCCACTGTTAAACTCAATTATATCATCAACCTTTAATTGCTTTTTCTCTTCGTCACTTAACTTCTCAATAACAACTGCATCTCCCCTATTAATGACAGGGCTCATACTTCCAGAAACGATAGCAATCGGTTGATATTTAAATAACCCAATGACAAACCCTGCGGCTGTCGCAATTAATGCAAATGCTGGAGCATAAACAATCGGATTATATTTCTTTTTATCTCTTCTAGATAAACGCTGTTTTTTAGAAATATGAACATAATTCAAATAAACAAAGACTATAATTGGTAATGAAAGACCTATAATTGATGAAACAAACCAGTCTAAATCAGGTAATATTGGAACAATAAATTCAGGCAACAACACAACTAACCTGTACATAATAGGTAGTGCTACCCCACCTATATAAGATAAGTATGTCATTACTATTCCTGCCACAATTGCTGGCAATAATGTAGATGCAACGTAAATAAAACTATCTTTAAGTGTACCAAATTGGGCTGGAATACTGTTTAACGAAAGTGTAAACAAAATAAATAATATTGTTACTATAACTAAATTCCATTTTTTTTTGGGCTCCATTTTAATCAAATTAAAACGAATATATTCCTGAAAAACAACGACTCCACCAAACGTCCATACATTAAGCAAAATATTAAGAATATCCTTAGAATATGGCGTTTTTTGAAAGCCAAATATTAAACCTAGTAAAAAATAAATAATTATATATATTATAAGCGCAACCACAAGGCTTTGTATTTTATTGTTTTTATCTTTGATTCTAAGTTCTGAATCTTTACCTAAATATACCGCAAGTAAGCATAACCCAAGCCAAAGGCATGGATTAATTAAACTATTATAATACTCAATACCACTTCCGGCAAAGACAAAATTATCTAAACATAAAAAACCTACGAGCAGTGCATATAATACTAATATCTGTTTCATATTAATGCCCCATTTCTACTGTAACAGTTTACTCTTACTATTGTATCTAAATTATAACATAATTATTTGCTTTTTACAATTAATAAAATGTAAAATTTAAACTATTGCTTTTAAATTAATAAATTAAAGCGTATGCACATCAAAGAAAACGGCAGAAAATTAACATCCTACCGTTTTCTTTAATAATTATTAGGCTTGATTCGCTGTAAAAGTAATGTTAGTAGTTGCTGTTTTTTGTTCATCAGTTAAAGTTGCACTTGTATTAGCATATTCTGCAGTTAAAGTAAATGTTTGAGTTCCACCATTAGCTGCTAAAGTACTAGAAGAAGGTTTATCTAAAGTAAACTTAATAATACCATTTCCCTCACTACTTAATTTTAAATCAGTTAAACTAGCTGCTAAGTTACCAGCATTTTCTACTGTAAATGTGTAAACGACTTTATCACCTGGTTGTTTTAAATCAGCAGTTATTGTATAAAGAGTTGCTGAGGTGCGTTCCATAGTTGCACCAGGCTCACTTCCAGTACCAGTCGTACTAGCTACATAAGCTTTATTATTTTCTTTAAAGTGTACATCCCATGTAGATGTGATTTTTGCCTCTCCATTAATTTGTAATTGTGTCGCAAAAGCTGCGTATCCTACTGCCATAATCAATACTATCGCTAAAAGTCCTCCTATTAAAATATTTTTGTTCTTTTCCATTCTTTTCTTCCTCCTTATTATAATAAGTCTATCATATCGTGTGTACTTTTTCAAGTAGTTTTATATCAATATAATCATAAAAAAAACACTCACATATAATGAATGTTTTTATCGCAACACCTATCAATTATGCTTGAAGAGCGTTGAATGTTACAGTAGTAGTTGCTGTTTTTTGTTCATCACTTAAAGTTGCACTTGTACCATTAGTACCTGCATCAACATATTCAGCAGTTAAAGTGAATGTTGCAGTACCAGTATTAGCAGCTAAATTAGTAGTGCTAAATGGTGAAACAGAGAATTTAATGTAATCATTACCATTACTACTAATAGCAGGAGTACCAGTTGTATCATCACTTGATTGTTGTAATGTAGCAGCTAAAGTACCAGCATTTTCAACTGTGAATGTATAAACAATTTTATCACCAGGTTGTTTTAAATCAGCAGTTACTGTATAAGCTGTTGCAGAAGTACGTGTCATAGTACCAGCTGGTTTGTCACCTACACCAGTTGTAGTAGCAGTCATTGCAGTATTATCTTCTTTGAAGTGTACATCCCATTTAGATGTAATTTCAGCTGTACCATTAACAGTAAGTTGAGTAGCGAATGCTGCATATCCTACTGCCATGATTAATACTATAGCTAAAAGTCCTCCTATTAAAATATTTTTGTTCTTTTCCATTTTTGTTCTTCCTTCCTATAATATTTGATAGGATATACGTTCCCTACCATTGATTCAATGATATCACATTGTTTTATTTTTTTCAATAATTTTATTTAAAATTTCATAAAATTTTGTTACATTTACCACTAACTGTAAAATGCCAAGCAAATAAATATTATATTCTGTAAAAATTAACATAATGTTGGTTAACTAACGCATTTACCCTTCGTAACTGAAGAAACTCCTGCATTGGTCAAAATGTCTGTAAAATCTGCGTTGCTTAAATTCCACCCAGAACCAACATAAATATATTTAAGTTTAGAAGAATCACCAAACATTTTTCTTGCGTCAGCAACGTTATTTGTATCGAAAGAACATAAATTAAGTTCTACTAAATTATCACACTGTCCAAACATATGAAACATATTAGTTACCTTATAAGTATTAAACTTTCTTAAATCTAGAGAAGAAATATATGTCCCAGAAAACATATCTTCCATAATAGTTACATTACTGGTATCAAAATTATCTCCAAAAATTATATTAGATAAAACGCTTTTACCCCAGCCACCATTTTCATCTCCGACCCATCTCGAAAACATTCTACTCATATCAGTCACATTATGGGTATCAAAATCACTTAAATCAAGCGTAGTAAAATTACTGTTACCTCCAAACATATCTACCATATTAGTAACGTTACTAGTATCAAAATTATGATTAAAATTTATAGATGATAAACTTTTAAAATTATAAAATAAATAACAACTATAGGGATTTGCGACTACGCCTTTCTTGGCTCCTATATATAAATCATATTTCCCTTTTTCCGTATTGCTTTCTGTTACATATGCCATTACACCTTTGTCTTTCGTTTCAGATACATCCCATGCTTCTACCGCGTCATTTGGAACTATACCACTATCTAAAAAAGTCGCACTTACTATGTTTTCTTTATAAAAATCAGTGTGAAAATTTTCATTACTATTTTCAAAATAACGTTGAATCACTCTTGATTTATCCTTTAAATTGCCCTTGACATTCATATTTACATTTGTACTAAAGGCTGCGTACCCCAATGAAAAAAATAATAGTATTATAAATAAACTGCCCATCAACACCCTTTGCTTTTTTTCTTTTCTATGCAATCGTCTTCTATATGTCACTGTATCCACTCCTATACATATCATACCATTATAACAATACAAAAAATGTTGTATTGTGTTCAATTATTAAGACATCTATGTCACAATAATAACATACCGATATAAATAATACAAGTACCCTATTATATGTTTACTTTAAATTTACACCTTTAAAAATCTGTTTACTACTAACTACCCATTTGCGTTTACCACCAAAATATTATATAATTAAAAAGATTTAGAAAAGGATGATTATATGTACCGAAAAACATATGCCGAAATAGACTTAGACGCATTAAAAGAAAACATCAAAAACATAAAAAATAACTATGAATATAAATATTATATCGGTGTAGTTAAAGCAAACGCCTACGGCCACGGAGACTACGTCATAAACGCCCTTATAGAAGGTGGCATAAACTATCTCGCTGCATCTTCACTAGAAGAATGCTTAAGTATAAGAGAAAGAAACAAAACCATAAAAATACTTTGCCTAGAACCGATAAATGTTGAATATCTGCACATCGCATCAGAAAAGGATATCACCATAACGGTTCCAGACTTAACCTACTTAAAAAAAATAGACCAGGATTTAAAACTAACCATACATATCAAAATCGACAGTGGTATGAATAGATTAGGTATCAAAGATAAAAATGAACTAAAAGAGGTTTGTACCCTAATTAAAGAAAATAATAATTTTACTTTAGAAGGAATATACACCCACTTTGCCACCAGCGGCATCTGGGATAAATACTGGGATAATAGCCTAGAAAAATTTAAGGAAATTACAAGTACCATAAATCTAAAAGAAATACCCATTGTTCACTTAGGACGCTCTCTTACTCTTGTTAACCATCCTAAAATAGAATTCGCAAATGGTATTAGAACTGGCATCGTCATGTATGGATTTGCCCAAAGTCTAAAAGAGCCTACTGGTCTTAAGAAATTTAAAAGAAATATTTACTTAAAAAAGCACAATATCAGTAAAACAACCCTAACTAATAACTTAAAATTAAATACCGCTTTTAAGCTATACAGTGAAATCATGCACATCAAATACGTAAAAAAGGGCGAATTTGTTGGTTATGGTGCCAAATACATTGCTAAAGAAAACATGTATATCGGTATAATTCCTATAGGTTTCGCAGATGGTTTTATTAAACAAAACGAAGGCAGGTTTGTAACCATCAATAACAAAAAATACGAAGTAATCGGTGAAATCGGTATGGACATGACAACTGTAAAAATAGATGACACTGTAAAACTACATGATAAGGTTCTTTTATATAATGAAATATCAAAAGAAGCCCATCAAATGGGGCTAAGTAGTTATACACTTCTTACCTCCGTTACAAATAGAGTACCAAGAGTATACGTAGAAAATAATAAAAAAACGGAAATAAAATATTAAGGAGGAAATATGGATTTTGAAGTAATAATTCTCGGCAGCGACGCAAACGCCTACTACATGGCGAGATGTTATCATGAAGCCTATAATAGAAAAGCCAAAATACTTTCTGCTAAACCCATGAGTTTCGTAGAACACTCTAAAATAATAGATAAAACCTATAACGAAGGATTATGGGATGAAAATAAGTTCGCAGATATATTAAATAGCTACGTAAAAAATATAGACGCCAAAAAAATAGTATGCATCTCCTCTAACGAAACATACGCTAGAGGACTTGTAAAAAATAAAAATAAACTAGATAAAAGAATACTATTTAACTACGTTGATTTAGACTTCCTAGACTCACTTATGATGAAAGATGAATTTTTCTTAAAATACAAGGGGTCAGATCTTTTGCCAAAAACAGTCATCTATAACCCTAAAGATGAAATAACTATCCCCTTTGACTTCCCTATTATCATCAAACCAGCCAACGTAATTACCTATAACCATGTAGAATTTGAAGGCAAGAAAAAGATATATAAATTAAATAATATAGCTGAGGTAGTTGAAACAATAAACTATATTAAAAACAGTGATTACAAAGATAACCTAATCATTCAGGAATATATTGAAGGCGACGATAGTAACCTATTCGACGCTGTAGTTTACTGCAACAAAGAGGGAAAATGTCAGTGCATGGCCTTCGCCCAAATAGGACTTGGAGAACATACCGAAAAAATGGTCGGTAACGCCGCCGCTTTAATTAATGGTTTTAACACCAATACCTATGACGAAAAAGTTCCACTTAAATTTAAAGAGTTTATGGAACAAATAAAATTTAAAGGTCTTGCTGAGATTGATATCAAATACGATAGAAAAGATAAAAAGTATAAAATACTAGAAATAAACGCTAGACAAGGACGAAGTAGTTACTACGTTACTGCCGCCGGCTGTAACCTCGTAAAAATAGTTGTAGATGATTTAGTATATAATAAAACATCAGACTTTAAACTACTTAAAAACGAAGTACTACTTACTTATGTACCAAAGGGTATAATTAAAAAATATGTTGTTAATAAAGATTTTAAAAAAGAGGCTTTAAAACTTTATAAAGAAAAAAAATATGTAAACCCTATAATCTATAAAAAAGACATGCCTCTTAAAAGAATACTATTCTTAATAAGAAAACAATTACGTTATTACAAAGATTATAAAAATGGATATTGGAAATATTAGAAAGGAAATGCAATATGTGTGGTTTTTGTGGATACATAAACACTAAAGATAAAAATATAATAAAAAAAATGACCGATGAGATAGCCCATCGTGGCCCTGATGATGAATCTTATTATAAAGATGACTACATTGCTATGGGATTTAGAAGGTTATCAATTATTGACCTAAAAGGTGGCAGACAGCCAATGACCAATGAAGATGACTCTATGGTCATAACCTTTAATGGAGAAATATATAACTTTAAAGACATAAAAGAAGACCTGATAAAAAAAGGACATATCTTTAAAACAAACGCCGATACCGAAGTTATCCTACATGGTTATGAAGAATATGGCGAGAAAATACTTGATAAATTAAGAGGAATGTTCGGTTTCGTTATTTGGGATAAAAAAAATAAAAAGTTATTTGGTGCAAGAGACCACTTTGGTCAAAAACCATTCTACTATGGTAAAATGAATGATACTTTCATGTATGGTTCAGAAATAAAAAGTTTTTTAAGACACCCAGACTTTAAAAAAGAGGTTAATAAAGAGGCTCTAAAACCTTATTTAACCTTCCAAACTTCAGTACTTGAAGAAACATTTTTCAAAGGAATATACAAGCTTCTCCCAGGGCATAGTTTCACATATGATGTTGAAACAGGAAAAATAGAAACAAAAAAATACTACCAAGTAAAATTTTCTCCAAAGAAACAAGATTTTGATAAACTGGTAAAAGAAATAGATAAAACCATTACGAGTTCTATTGACGCTCACCTAATAAGTGATGTTCCTCTTGGAGCCTATCTATCTGGCGGGATTGACTCATCATATGTCGCATCATATTTAAAACCAGATAAAACCTTTTCTGTTGGCTTTGATTATAAAGATTTTAACGAAGTACCACTTGCCAAAGATCTATCAGATATTCTGCACATTCAAAATATAAACGAACTAATAACATCTGATGACTTCTTTGAAAGTATTTCGGACGTAGAATATTACGCCGACGAACCTACCGCAAATATGTCAGCCGTACCATTATATTTCTTATCTAAACTAGCGAGAAAGCACGTAAAAGTAGTCTTATCAGGTGAAGGTGCTGACGAACTATTTGGTGGTTACCCATTCTATAAAGAAGATGATTTAATCATAAAATATCGCCAAAAAGTACCTAAATTTATTCGTGTAGGTATTAAAAATATCGTCTCTGTAATGCCAGAATTCCATGGTAAAAACTTTCTTACTAAAGGTGGCTCTAAGGTAGAAGATTACTACATCGGTAATGCTTTTGTTTTTGGCAATAAAGAAGCTAACAAAGCCCTTGCGAATAAATATAAAAGTGACGTTACCTTCCAAAGTATTACTAAGAAAACATATGACGAGGTTAAAGACGAAGATGACTTAACCAAGATGCAATACCTAGATATGCACTTCTGGTTACCAAACGATATCTTACTAAAAGCCGATAAAATGAGTATGGCAAACTCTCTAGAACTTAGAGTGCCTATTCTAGATAAAGAGGTATTTGCTCTTGCCAGCACTATACCAACGGAATATAAACTATCACATAATACAACAAAATACGCATTAAGGAAAGCCGCCTCAAAAAGAATACCAGAACAGTGGTACAAAAGGCCCAAAAAAGGATTCCCTGTACCTATTATAAAATGGTTTAGAGAAGAAAAATATTATAACATTGCCAAAGCGATGTTCAATAAAGACTTTGCTAGCGAATTTTTCGACGTAAAATATTTAAATAAAATACTAGATGAACACTATAAGGGAAAGAAAAATCATTGCCGTAAAATATGGACAATATATGTATTTCTCGTTTGGTATCAAAGATTTTTCATTGATTTTGCATAATAAAACATACGAATAAAATCCGTATGTTTTTCTTTTACATAGCACTTGGGATATCAATACCAAGTAGTCCTAGTAACTCTTTAATAACCCTATTATTAAATGTTAATAAAGCATTAAAATCTTCTTTTTGCTTACCTTCGATATCACTCATTCTGTTATTTTGATAAAAGTTATTTGAAAGCACTGCGAGTTCATATAAATAGTCTGCAATATAATGTGGTCTTCTCTCTTTAGCGGCTAAATCAATAACATTAGATACTTCTAATAATTTAAGTCTTAAGGCTTTATCATATTCATTATAAACAGTATCAGATAACTCATAACACTCATCGATAATTTTATTTATTCTAAGATAAGTATATAAAATATACGGACCTGTCTTACCGTTAACTTCACAGAACTTCTTAATATCAAAAATATAGTTTCTTTCCATATTGTTCTGTAAATCAGCAAACTTTAAAATAGCGTTTATGATCTTGTCTAAATCCTCTTTAGGCATATCTTTATTTTCTTCTCTTAAATTGATAAAGTTTTCTCTAACTTCTTCAATTAAACCTTCTAATTTTAATGCTCCACCACTTCTTGTCTTAAATGGTTTATTATCTTTACCATTAACCGTTCCAAAACCATGGTGTTCAAACTTACCTTCATAAATGTGGGCCTTTTTAGCCGCTCTAAACACTTGTGTAAAGTGCATTGACTGTCTCTCGTCCGCAATATAAATAATACCGTCAGGATGATAATCTTCTTCTCTTTGTAAAATAGTACCTAAATCGGATGTTGCGTATAAAAATGCACCATCACTTTTCTCTACTATACAAGGCGGAATATCAATCTTATCATCATCCTCTTTTACTTCAATTATTTTAGCGCCTTTATCTACGATAATATAATCTTCTAACATCTTAAATAATCTGTCATAATATTTATATGCATCACTTTCACCATACCATAAATCAAAATCAACAGACAAATAACGGTAAATTCTCTTTATATCTTGAATAGATATTTCCATTATCTTTTGCCATAGTATTTTATAATCATGATCTCCATCTTGAAGCTTTTTAGTAATCAATGCACATTCATTTTTAACTTCTTCATTTTCCTTACATAAACCACTTATTTTAGGATAAGTCTCATTTAAGTAAGCAAGATCGAAATCTATATCTTTGATATCTACCCCAGGATTATCCTTTAAAATACCATATATAACTTGTCCAATTTGAAGACCAAAATCTCCTAAATGCACATCACTTACAGTCTTATACCCTTTATATTTTAATATATTATTAATTGACTGGCCAATAATCGCACTTCTTAAGTGTCCAACGTGTAATGGTTTTGCCACGTTTGGGCCACCATAATCTAAAACATAAAGTCCTTCCTCTTTAGATGTTAATGAATCACTATTAATCAGTTGCCTAATCTCGCCACTAATATATTTATCGCTCACAGTAATATTAATAAATCCCGGACCAGCGACTTCTAGATTCTTAAAATAATCATCATAACGTGCATCTTCCTTTATCTTATTTATAACCTCACTTGCAATTTGAAATGGGGCTTTGTGATAAAGTTTCGCTAGTTTAAAACAACCATCAAACTGGTAATCAGCGGCTTTAGATGCTGAGATCTTAACTTCATTTTCATAGCCTAATTCTTTAAGTGCTTTTTCAAATAATTCTATCATTTTAATTCCTCCTTTAAAAAAAAATCCTACAAAATAAGGACGAAATAGTTCCGCGGTACCACCTTACTTCATAGAATTACTATGCAACTTAAGTCAATAATGCTGACAAGCAAACAGTTCCAAGATACGTTCATAAAGGATTATTACTTAATTTCCACTATCATAAGTTCACTATAAATAAGAGCCTTTACTACTACTTCTCTTCATCACCTTGTCATCAATTATATAAAATTATTTTACGTTTGTCAAATTAAAATTTGAAATAAGACAAATGCCAAGAGTAAAAATATCATCATGGAAATAACATATATATAAGCATGTTTATTTTTATCACGTACTCCCATAAGTTTAATTCCATCATAATTATAAAGTGTATTAAGTAGTAAACCAAGTACTACTACAATAAGTGTGAGTGGAATACTAACAAACATTAATAAAAGTCCTATTAATAAAGCAATAGATAAAATAATGGACGTAGTGCCACATAGGCTGTATATTTCTTTATAGTTTGCTTTAGCTCCAAAGAATTTTGTATTAACTAAATATAATATAGCCGCAAATACAAAAGATAAAGCAAACGCTACAATAACTGCAGTAATAAATAAACTTATAAGTGATAGATTTACAGAACTATTAATAGGTGAATATCCATTGTAATAAGAACTGTTATAACCTGATAAACTTAATAAATTAATATATGAGTAGCAAACCTTTGCAAACATGAATACAAAGATTCCAGCGATAATACTCATAATACCATGAATAATAATTGATATAGTAAAATTATCTTCATTTTTACTATTCTTAATGGTATCATTTGGTTTAATTAGTAACCCTTTTATAATAAAAATAACTTTATCTAAAGTATCATTAACCTCACTATTACTTTTTTCATGGGCATTATGTACTATTGGTTCATCTTTTGTGCAGTCGCACTTCTTACCTTCATCTAACTTTTTACCACAATTCTCACAATATTTTGCCATTTTTATGCCTCCTTATTTTCATACATATCTATTATATCATATTTAGACAAAATAATTTTGAAAATAATATGAAAAAATTTTGCTTTAACTATGCCAGAACTAATAAAGATATATGGAAAACAAAAGACCTTGATGATAAGGTCTTAAGTGAACATTCCTAACCTGAATTATTGGACAAGTCCGATAAAACACGTTGTTAGCGTTGGAGTTAAAATAAGGTGCGATAAGACGCATCACTTTTCAAAAGTATCCATCATGGCCCGCTCTTCTGATTAGGCCATGTGTAAAATTTAAATTTAAATCGTCAGGCAGCTGCTGACGCAGTCGCCTGATTATTCTGCGAGACTTTCGCTATCGCTCGTCCCGCTCCTGCGTCCCTTTCAGGGACTTATCAATTGCTTCGTTTATATTTTATCTTATCCTACGGTATACGGACTATCTGAAGTCCCGTCTCCCTCAAGAGAGATGTCAGAGGATAGATAAAGAACTGGCGCCGCGCCGAAACTGTTAAGAGCGAAGTTGTAGATCAGGTTGCCGCCACTGCCCACATTGAACACGAGGCTAACGTTGGAGCTAGAGGAAGGCGCGATTGTCCATGAAAAACTTTTTGCCGCAGGTCCTGCGTAAATCCAGTTATGCGTATCACTATTATTATAACATGATGATGTAACAGAATATGCATTTACATTTGTACATGCGGAATTGGTACTGGCTTTTACATAATCACTTTGATTCATTAATCCTACTTTACCTTTCCATTTATACGTTTGTTCCTGCGATATTGTATTTGATAAATTGGTTTCATCTTTTTTTGTTACTCCTACATTAAACATATGTGATACTACTATATTTTGAACATTACTACTTAAACTATTATACCAATCATTATTTAAATATGTATTTAAATAAGCTTCTTTCTCCGGTAAATCTTTTAAAGTTCCATCTACAGTCCGAGGCATTTGGGTTACATTTTTTCCATTGGTATCAAGTGTAGTTGTTTTACTTCCCCATACATTGCAGCCCAAGTATGAAGATGCTTTAGAAACATAACAGTAATCTGCACTTGTACTAGAATATCTAGTACCATCAGTTGAATTTGAACCTGTTACACCAGTAATGCTTGTTGAATACCCAGGGTCAAACACCTTATTACCTATACTACCATTCTTTATTACCTTGAGTGTGTTATCACTTTCTACCGATATTATTCTATATGTATCTGTACCTAATGTAATATAGTTATTTGGGTTTGCTCCTCTATACACATATCTGCCTGCTTCGGTAGTATCTTTATATAAACCATCACCAGATGTTGTCGCTAACGTTTTTAAATCGTCTATACTTTTACCATTAGAAGTTATTGGTATATCACTCGTACCATCACTTTGTGTAAAGTCTAAAGTAGCGGTTAGTGATGCATCTAGTTTTGTGGGCTGTGATGTGATTTTACTATTATATGTTACACTTACATTAAGTATAGCACTCTCTCCTTTACGTAATACTCCGCCTTCTTTTAAACCTTTTGTTTCAAATAATACTGCTGGGTTATCTTCTTTAGTTAAAGTTATTTTATTAAGTTTGGCGTCTAAACTACCTTTATTTTCTACCTTAATATTATAAGTTATAGAGTCTCCTGGAGACACTAAATTGGTACTAAAAGTCGCAGTTAGTTTTTCAAAGGTTGGCTGCTCTTTTACTGATGCACTACCTACTTTATTACTAGTAGTAATATCTGTTATCTCTACATCCCATGTAGTAGATATATTAGATGTACCAGATATCTTTAAACTACTTGCGAAAGCCGCATATCCTACGGCCATAACAACTATAACCGCAAGTAAACCTCCTATAAGTATATTTTTATTATTCTTATAACTTCTATGTCTATTCATATTTTATCACCTTTACTACTTTAAATATACATAATATTTGGGATGAATATTGTCGAACATTTTCTTGTACGAAACACCTAAAACGTCCTATTGCTACTATGGCAATGATATCAAAAAATAGAAATAATGTAAATAACAAAGCATATATTTGTAAGAAAAAGAAGACCTATTTGACAGTCTTCTATCTTATCTTTATATGAACTTCTCTAAGTTGTTGTTCTGAAACAGTACTAGGAGAACCCATCATATTATCAATACCTAAAGTATTAGGTGGGAATGCTTGTACTTCTCTTAAATTTTTCTCATCACGTAATAACATAAGCATTCTATCTATTCCAGGAGCCATACCGGCATGTGGAGGAACTCCATACTTAAATGCTGTATAAAGTGATTTAAATTTTTCTTTAACAATATCTTCTGTATAGCCTACTTCCTTAAATCCGTGCATTAAACTATCTAAATCATGGTTACGTACAGCACCTGAACTCATTTCAAAGCCATTACATACAAAGTCATATTGATAAGCAAGTATATCTTTTATATCGCCATTATATGCGTTCATACCACCTTGTGGCATACTAAATGGATTATGTCCAAAATCCCATTTATTTTCTTCTTCGTTCCACTCAAACATAGGCATATCATTAATAATACAAAATTCGTATTTATTAGGATCTATTAATTCTAACTTTTTACCTAACTCTGTTCTTATTTGACCGGCGTAATTTGCCGCGACTGATTCTTTTCTGTTAGCGATAAAGAATATAACATCTCCTTTTGAAAGTTCTGCCTTACTAATTAGTGCTTTTCTCTCATCATCAGATAGAAATTTATCAATAGGGCCTTTAAAGGTATTATCGCCTAAAACAGATATATATCCAATACCAGGCATACCAATTGAAGATGCGAAATCTACTATTTCATTAAACCAACTATTAGATTTATCTGCGATGCCTTCTACTTTTATACCTCTAACAATGGACTTTTGAAAAGGTTTAAATGTAGTATTCGCAAATTCTTCTGTTAAATCTATTATCAAAAGGGGATTTCTTAAATCTGGTTTATCAGTACCATATTTAAGCATTGCCTCTTTATATGGTATTCTTTTAAATGGTCTTTCTGAAACTTCTTTTGATGAAAAATGTTTGAAAGTATCGTAAAATATTTCTTCACCTATTTTATAAACATCTTCTTCAGTTGCGAAAGCCATTTCAAAATCTAACTGGTAAAACTCAAGGGTTCTATCAGCACGAGAGTCTTCATCTCTAAAGCAAGGTGCGATTTGATAATACTTATCAAAGCCCCCTACCATAAGTAACTCCTTGAATATTTGTGGAGCCTGCGGTAAAGCATAAAACTGACCTTTATACTTTCTAGATGGAACTAGAAAATCTCTAGCACCCTCTGGAGATGAAGCTGTTAAAATAGGTGTTTGAACTTCAGTAAAACCTAAACTATCCATTTTATTTCTTAAATATTTTAATAGTTCACTTCTAAACTTAATATTATCATGTACTCTATTGTTTCTCATATCTAAATAGCGATACTTAAGTCTTAATTCTTCATTTACTTTAGTGCTTGTTTTTATCTCAAATGGTAATTCATGTAAAGACTTGCCAAGTAGTGTAAACTCTTTAATAAGTATCTCTACTGTACCAGATTTAATTTTTGGATTAAAGTTTTCTTCATCACGCATTCTAACAACGCCCTCTAAAGAAATAGTAGATTCTTTAGCAAGCCCATTAAATATAGAATCATCGTTACTTACTATTTGAACAGTACCAGTTTCGTCTCTTAAATCTACAAATATAACTCCGCCATGATCTCTAATGTTTTCTACCCAGCCTGCGACCTTTACAGTTTTACCAAGAACGTCCTCAGTAATTTCACCGGGTCTTATATTTCTATATATATTATCCATCATCTCACCTCTTCTCTATTTCTTCTAGCATAGTCTCACGTGCCATACTAGGATTAGCCTTTCCTTTAGTCTTTTTCATAATTTGACCTACTAAATAATCAGCAACATTATTTTTACCAGATTTATATTTTTCTACTAACTCTGGATTTTCATCTAATACCTCGTTAGCAACTTTCACAATCGCAGTCTTATCAGTTATCTGCATCATGCCTTTTTCTTTGACTATTGCCTCTGGTACCTTACCTTCTGCCATACAAATTGCAAAAACTTCTTTGGCTTGTTTTGAAGATATAACCTTATCTTCTACAAGTTTAATAAGTTGACATAAGTGGGCAGGTGTCATTAAAGCATCAGAAATAGTCTTATTTTCTTTATTAAGAGTACCAAGTATATTAGTTGTGATCCAGTTAGAAGCACTCTTAGGATTAGCATCTAAACTAATAGCCTCTTCAAAGAAATCAGACACATCTTTTTCCTTAACTAATATAGTGGCATCATAATCAGTTAAACCATATTCTTCTATATATAACTTCTTTCTTTCTGAAGCAAGCATAGGAATTTCTTCCTTAATCTCTTCTATCCATTCTTTAGATAATCTAACCTTTGGAATATTTGGCTCTACAAAATATTTATAATCAATGGCGTCTGCCTTACTACGCATAAACTTTGTACTCATAGAATCTTCATCCCATCTACGAGTTTGTTGTTCCATAGAATCGTATTCACCAGTCTCTTTTAGATCGGTTTGTCTTTCTATTTCATAGTTAATAGCGTCTCTAACACCACCGAAAGAATTGACATTCTTAATCTCAATTTTAGTACCCCAGTTACTTGGGTCATTCTCATCAAGTGAGGCATCCATGATAGACACATTAACATCACATCTAATTTGTCCTTTTTTACTATCAGCCTCACTTATACCAGCATACTGATATATACTTCTCATGGTTTCTAGGAATGCGACTGCCTCATCAGCACTTCTAAAACAAGGAGTTGTAACAAGTTCAAGTAATGGAACGCCCGCTCTATTATAATCAATCTTTGATACATCACCAGTATGAACTGAAGATGCAGCATCTTCTTCTAAATGCAAATTATCAATGATAGCTTCTTTTTCTTCGCCATTACATTCAAATTTTAATTTACCATATATTCCAACTGGTATAGGTTTAGTTTCCTGCGTAATTTGAAAGCCTTTAGGTAAATCTGGATAGTAATAGTTTTTTCTTTCAAAATACATATATTCTGGTTGTGTGCATTTTAATATTAAACTTGCCATAACTGCTTTTTTTACGGCTTCTTTATTAACTACTGGTAAAGTACCAGGAAAAGCCATATCAACTGGTCTAATATTAACATTCGCACTTTCATTATAATCATTCGCCGCAGATGAAAATACTTTAGTATTAGTTTCACTTATCTCACAGTGCATTTCAAGTCCAATTAATGCCTTATACATTATTTCACCTCCATGGCTGTTTGCCCTTTATAGTCCATACTGCTTTCTAAAGCATAAGCAATATTTAAAACATTTACGTCGTCATAGCATTTTCCTGTTATATTAAGTCCTACTGGAAGATTATTTACAAAACCATCAGGTATAGTAATTGATGGGAAACCGCCAAAGTTTCCTATTTGTAGATGATCCTCTAAAGCATTTATATTTTTATCTTCACTGCTGAAGGAATAATCTATATCTTTCGCAGGTCCAGTACTTACAGGAAGAATAATGCCATCATATTCTTTAAAAAGTTCGTTCCATCTATCCACTAAAAGTCTTCTAACTCTTTGAGCATTATGGAAATATCTGTCCTTGTTCTCTGACTGTAGAACATAAGAACCAATTACAAATCTTCTTTTAATGAGTGAAGAAAAGCCTTCGGTACGATATTTTTTCATAGACTCATCCCATGTCTTACCTTCTGCTCTAGGTCCAAAGATAAAACCAGTTAAATTGCTCATATTTGATGTTGCCTCTGCGCATGATATAACAACATAAACTGATGGCTCTGCGTCGAGTAGTTTTCTATCTACTGATACGCCTTCAACCTCAATACCTAATTTCTCACATAACTTTAACTTGTCTTTAAAGTTTTCTAAATGCATCTTTAATTCATCATCAGCATTAGGATAGTTTTCTATATCACACAACTCTTTAATGTAACATAACTTTTTACCTTTAACGTTTCCATCTATACTATCATATAAATTAATATCAGATGAATCCCAAGAAGTCATATCATATTTATCGATACCTTTCATACCATCTACTACAATAGCGGCATCCTTTACACTTCTAGTTAAAGCCCCACAGTGATCTAAACTACTAGCAAAAGGAAATAAGCCATATCTTGATATCATACCATATGTAGGTTTATAACCAACTATACCGCAGTATGCCGCAGGCTTTCTAATAGAATCTCCAGTATCACTACCTGTCGCATATGGAATAACTCCAGCCGCAACTGCTGCTGCACTTCCTGAAGAAGAACCAGCACACATTTTAGATGTATCCCATGGATTTAAAATCTTACCAGTATGTGCCGTAGTACCAGTACCGCCCATGCCAAATTCATCCATCGCTGTCTTAGATACTAGTGTAGCACCATGTTTTGATAAATTTTCTATTGCTGTAGCACTAAAAAATGGAACGTAATTTTTTAAAGTATTTGAAGAACCTGTTGAAAGAATACCTTTGGTACTATAATTATCTTTTGCGGCATAAGGAATACCAGATAATAAATCATCAGTAACTTTCTTTTCTTCTACGTCATCTAAAATAGTAACAAAAGCATTACATTTTTTTTGTAATTCTTTAGACTTTTCTATAGCCTCTTTAATAAGTTCTTTACTTGTTACTTTGTTTTCTTTTAAATCATTATGTATTTGTTCAATACTTTTATCCATATATGACATATTATCCCACCATCCTTGGTACAACTACGGCATCTCCATCACTATCACCGCAGTTAGCAAATATTTCTTCTTTTGATATTGACTCTTCTTTTACATCTTCTCTAAATGTACACTCAAAATCATCTAATGCATGAGTCATTGGAACAATATCACTAATATCATCTATCTCATTTATTCTAGCAATACTAGCGTCTATTTCCTCAAATTCATCAAGCACTTTTTTATTTTCTTCTTCTGTAAGACCAATTAATAACTTATCTGCATAGTCATCAACCATTTCTTTAGTAAACTTTCCCATTACATATCCTCCTTTTAAAACAAAATATATAAAAAATAAGTCTATAGGATAAATCCTAGAGACCTACTTAATAACTAAATGGCGCCTGATGTAGGACTCGAACCTACGACCTAACGGTTAACAGCCGTGCGCTCTACCGACTGAGCTAATCAGGCAAAGTGGCGCCCAATGTAGGACTCGAACCTACGACCTAACGGTTAACAGCCGTGCGCTCTACCAACTGAGCTAATTGGGCAAAAGTATAAAAAGACAGTTAAGCGTCCCCATATAAGGACGAATAACTGTAACTCGCGGTACCACCTTATTTATCACACGAAGTGATCTCTCTATAGTTTCAAATGAAACTTATAACGCGGTAACGGGTTACATCCGATTTATCCTACTGTTATTTCAGATAAATTACTCTGTGGTGTTATTCACAGTAGTATTATTATTAGTTCTCATCATACTAACTTTCTGTAAATAAGTGACTACTGTTACTTCTCCACTTCCTAGTATCTATAAAATATTTATAAACAAATTTTGGTAGTCCGTACGGGATTTGAACCCGTGAATGCATGCGTGAAAGGCATGTGTGTTAACCAATTTCACCAACGGACCAAATTAAATGGTGGGCCTGGCAGGACTTGAACCTGCGACCCCTCGCTTATCAAGCGAGTGCTCTAACCAACTGAGCTACAGGCCCAACTCAATTTGACCCTTTAAGTATACATTATTTTATAGACTTTGACAACCCTTTTTAGAATGTTTTATTATTTTTTTTAAGATTTTATGGTTTTTCTTTCAAAAAAATACCAATTTGGTATAAAATATTTGTATAAGGAAGTGATACATATGCCTTCATGGCCAGTACATATTGCCCTAGCAAAAAAACTTAATAAAGATTTAAAGCTGTCTGACGATTTTATTTTAGGTAACATAATCCCAGACGTTCCGAACGGATACATAATACCAAATACAAGGTGTAAGAAAACAAAAAGATTTACTCATTTTAATATTAATAAAGAAAACACTAAACCAATTATAAGCATAGAAGATTTCTTAAAAAAATATCAAAATAAATTAAATAATCCCATTATATTAGGATATTATACTCATCTTCTAACTGATAAATATTTTAATGATGATTTTCATAAAAAACATGTAAAAAATAAAATTATTATATTAAAGGACGGTACTCCCAATAACACTCAATTTAAAGGCTGGGAACTAAAGCAAAAAGATTTTAACGTTTTCGGAGACTACCTTACCTTAAATGGTAATTTAGAAAACCCTATATTTCAAACTAAAGATACAAAAAAATTGATTAAAGATTTACCCTTCACTTTTCCAAATGAGGATATAACTTTAACCATTAATAAAATAAATTTATTTATAACTAATATTCCAAGTAAACAAACAGATTACCTAGTTTACACCGAAGAAGAACTTATGAATACATTTAATAACTGTTATAAATATATTTTAAAAATTATCAAGTAAAAAATCAATTATATTTTTATGAATAATACCTTTCTGGGAAAAATCAAAAGTATCAGCAGAAATAACATATTTAGGATAATTATCCCCAATATTATTATATACCCCAAATTCTCTATCAATAATATCATCATTTAAATGGAACGCAACCTGAAAATACTTCTTCTCTTCAAACCTAGTCGCAATAAAATCTATCTCGCCATTTTCTAAAGTGCCAACCTTTACATCGTACCCTCTAGAAATAAGTTCATTATAAACAATATTTTCTAAATATACTCCCATTTGTTTCTTTCTTTCACTGTTTACTACTTGCCCTAATCCAAGGTCTGTTAAATAATATTTATATTTTCCGTTTAAAATTCTTTTGCCTCTTACATCATACCTGTCCGCCTTATGTATAAGAAATACCCTACACATATATTCCAAATAATTATAAATAGTTACTTTTGAAACTTCAATATTATCACCAAGCAAATAATTAGAAAGACTTTCCGCCGAAAATGTTTGTGACGGAGTAGTAACTATATATGTAAGTATTTTATTAAAAAGATCTAAATCTTTTATCTTAAACCTATCAACAATATCTTTTATAACAATAGAATTATATATATCAGATAAATATGTCCTTATTTGTGGCTCACTATCTAAAGCAAACCTTTGCGGCATACCACCCCCATAAAATAAAGTCATCAAATTCTTTTGCTAACTCATATTTATCTTTATCACTAATATTTTTAAGTTCGCATACCTCTTTAAGAGTAAATGGATATATATTAAAATTTACATACCTTCCAGCAATATGTGTCGCAAGTTCTCTAGATAACAAATCACTATTAGAGCCTGTTATAAATATTGATACACCCTCTCCGTATTTCGCTTTAAATGAATTAACTACTCGCTCCCAACCATCAACATTTTGAATTTCATCAAAGAACAAATAATACTTTTCATCATTAACCATTTTACCCTTTACATATTCATAAAATTTTTTAGCATCTAGTATATCTGCATAATCCATAAACTCAAAATTAATATAAATAATTTGACTTTCCTTAACCTTCATTTCTTTTAACTCGTCCATTATCTGGCTTAATATAACAGACTTTCCTGGTCTTCTAATACCGGTTAATACTTTAATTAAATCTTGATTATAAAAAGGTCTTATCTTCTCCAAATACTTTTTTCTCTTTATCGCTTTGCTCATCTCCTATGTACATTATATCCAAATCATTTTTGTTTATCAATTTGGTATAGTACACTGTACAAAATTACTTTTTTAACCATTTTTGTTTACTACAAAAAAATAGAGAGGGCTCTCTATTTTGGTATTCTACCTACAGTATCATTATAACTAGTTAAAAGTTCAGACTTTTTAAATACAACTTTACCATCTTTAACATCCCAGTTATCTTTATTATCTTTAAGTAAATTCAAAACATCCTTTTGCACCGCAAGTACATTCTTAATAGCGTCCGCCGTAACCTTTGTACTCTTATATCCATTTTCAAATGCAGTAGTCGCTGGAGTACCAAGCATAAGTTCTTTATAAAGGGTTATATAGTGATTACTTAAATCTTTGTCATCTATATTCTTCATTATTTGCTTTTCCTTAGCCATTGTCTCTAACTTCTTTAAAGTATCATTAATAGTATTTTCTGTATTACTAATATAAATGGTAGAGTTATTAAAGTCTTTGCCATCATTAGTGTAATTGTCCGCAGATAAAATAGATGTAAAAGTTTTGTCTATTTTTATTTCGTCTATTTTAGAAGACGTACTCGCATACTGTGCAATATACTCCTTTATAGAACTTTCTACAACTGCATAATTACCTTTAGTTTTAGCCTTATTATCATATGAATAAGAAGTAATATCACTATTTAATAAAGCATAAACTTCACTTTTTAAAATATTCTCTTGTTTCGTACTATTATATAACATTACACATAAAACTGCCATAATAACAACTGCCAAAGTAATAATCGTTATTAAAACTTTTGTCTTATTATTAATTTTTATTTTCTTTTTAGCCATATCAATTCCTCCTAAAAGCTAACTGGATTACTCATAATATCAATAATTTTATCAAAATTATCGTCTTTCGCCATAATATTCTTCCGCACACTCCCGCACTTATCACACCTATATATTATCTTGTAAGTGTTTTTAAATTTTTCTACCGCAATAGGGATTAAAGTACCATGGCAAGTCTCTAACCTATCCCCAGGATTTATATCTACATGTTTAGATGATAAACATTTTGGACAATGATCCCTCGCGCTATAGCCAAGAGGCTCTACTTTTCCTCCACAGACTTCACAAACAAAACTTTCATCGATCATTTTAAATCTTTTTTCCATATAAGTATTTTATCACATAATCTACTTTTATTAAAGAGAATGCCTTTTAATTTTTTAGGGCGTGTGAATTTCGAGTGAAAATGTCTCTATTGAAAACGCAAACAAATTATTGGCAAAGGCTAATCTTTAGTAAGTTTACCATTAAAACATAGCTCCTTTTGTCCATCCTTGTATAAACCATTTACAACTTCTATCAACTGCCAATCGTATTTATTTATAATCGATTTAAACATTGGAAGTTTATAATCCGCTAGAGTTATAAATGGTTTTGTCGTACCTAAAAACTCCATTGAAGCCTCAAGCAACATCGTTCCAATTCTTTTTTTTCTAGTGCACTTTGACACATATAAAGTACATAGTTTTCTCTCTTCATCATCTTTTTTTAAAGAAGACACTGCCACTATCTTATTTTTATCTCTTATAAAAAGTATCTCACCACCAGAAGTAAAAACTCTAGGTATTTGTTTACTAAAATACCACTCTTTATAATTTGGATAATCTCCGCAAGCATCTTTTGTAAAATCATATATTTCATTACACAATTTTTCAAATTCTGTTTTTTTTAAAATACCAATATAACTTTTTAAACTCTCTACCTTTAACATTGTAATGTCTCCTTTAATTTAATTTTTTTTGTAATAAACCACTTAAAAATAAATACATATACATTTTTGTGTGGTTAAAAAATAGGTTCAATTTTAATAACTAAAACCTCATTTTTCCAAATGTGCTGTCTTTTCTCGTCATTAAGTCTAATTTCAATCCTTTTAGTACCATTACTTAAAGTAAAATCATTTTGGTTGTAACATCATTTATTGAACATACTTCTTCATCTTTCACTTAAATTTTATCACAAAACTAAAAAAGAAAACAGGAGCACTCCTATTTTCCATTTACAACTTCATTACAGTGTGTACATATACCACCAGTTATCTCAAGTTCATCGAAGTAATTCCAGCATCTTTCGCATCTAATACCTTCAAACTTCTCTACCTTAACCATACAGTTGTCATATTTAGTAAACTCATTCGTACTTAAAACAACATCAGAAACAATTAATAACTGTTTTAAATCCGGTAATATATCATGAAGCATCTCTTTATCTTCTTCTCTTAAATTCAAATAAACCTTTGCCTCTAATGACTTACCAATAATCTTTTCACTTCTTGCCTCTTCAAGAGCCTTATAAACATCGTTCTTAATGCCAAAGAAAGCGTTCCATTTTTCCTTCAATTCTTCTTTCTCTTTATAAATTAAAACTTCTGGGAAACTTTCTAAATGAACAGATTCTTCCTTTCTATAAGGCATAAATTTATAAACTTCTTCACTAGTATAAGGAAGTACTGGAGCCATAAGCCTTACTAAATTATAAATAATTTCATATAAAACAGTCTGAACACTACGTCTGCGAACACTGTCAGCCTTATCTATATATAAAATATCTTTAGTAAAATCAAGGTAGAAATTAGATAAACTAGATATATAATTATTAAATAGCTTGTATATCTCATCAAAATTATAATCATCATAATTCTTTCTAATATTCTTTACAAAATCATTTAAATTTACAAGCATATATTTATCAACACTAGAAAGTCTGTCATAAGCAATCTTATCTTTTTTAGGATTAAAATCAGAAATATTACCTAAAATAAATCTATAAGTATTTCTAATCTTTCTATAACTCTCTTTAACTTGCGTAAGAAGTTCACTACTAAACCTAACATCTTCTGTAAAGTCAACACTAAGAGCCCAAAGTCTTAAAATATCAGAACCATGTTTTGATACAATGTCCATTGGAGCCACTACATTACCAATAGACTTACTCATCTTAAGGCCCTTACCATCTAAAACAAAACCAGATGATAGAAGTTCCTTATATGGGCTTTTACCAAAAGCCGCAACACTACAAATTAATGAAGAATTAAACCATCCTCTATATTGGTCAGAGCCCTCAAGATAAATATCGGCAGGATAACTCATACCTCTTTCCATAAGTACTCCCGCAAATGAAGTTCCAGAGTCAAACCAAACATCCATTATATCAGTTTCTTTAGTAAATTTACCATTCGGAGATGCTGGATTTGTATAACCCTTTGGTAATAAATCTACCGCATCCTTTTCAAACCAATAATTAGAGCCATGTTCTCTAAATAACTTTGAAACATGCATCATAACATCATAATCTACTATTTCAGAGCCATCTTCATTATAGAATATTGGAATAGGTACACCCCAAGCCCTTTGTCTTGAAATACACCAGTCTCCTCTGCCCTCAATCATATTACGAATTCTAGTCTTACCCCATTCAGTATGGAATTTTATCTTATTATCAATTTCATTTAATAAATCATCTCTTATCTTATCCACACTACAGAACCATTGCTTTGTTGCTCTAAAAATAATAGGCTTTTTAGTACGCCAATCATGTGGATATGAGTGCTTAATAAACTTAAGTTTAAGTAGATAACCATTTTCATCTAACCAACCAGTTATAGCCTTATTCGCGTCTTCAAAGAATAAACCCTCAAACATACCAGACTCTTTATTTAAAGTACCGTCATCATCAACACCATTAACCATATCAAGGTTACAGTTCTTACCAACAATAAAGTCATCCTCACCATAAGCAGGTGCCGTATGAACAAGTCCAGTTCCAGCTTCAGTTGTGACATGATGTCCAATAACCACAGGGCTAATTCTATCCATAAATGGGTGTTTATAAGTAATACCTACTAAATCAGTACCTTTAAAAGTATTTAAAGTCTCATACTCATCAAAGCCAAACTCTTCCATTAAGCCTGAAACAAGTTCTGTTGCGACAACGTAGTTAGAACCATTACTTTTTATAAGAGAATATTCTAGATTTTCACCTACACACACGCCAGTATTTCCCGGTAAAGTCCATGGAGTAGTTGTCCAAATAACAAGTTTATCTCCAGCACTTACAAAATCATTACCTTCTTCTACTGTAAAAGCTACAAAAACTGAAGGATCTTTTCTGTCCTTATACTCAATTTCAGCCTCCGCAAGTGCAGTTTCTGAAGAAGGAGACCAATATACTGGTTTTAATCCCTTAAATATTAAACCTTTTTTAGCCATTTTAGCAAATATCTCAATTTGTCTTGCCTCATATTCTTTTTTCAAAGTTATATAAGGATTATCAAAATCTCCCATAATATTAAGTTTTATGAAATCATTCTTCTGCTTATCTACTTGCTTTAAAGCATATTCCATACATAACTTTCTAAAATCTGCGACGCTCATTTCTTTTCTGTTTACACCACTATTAGTAACCGCCTGTTCAATAGGAAGACCATGAGTATCCCATCCAGGAACGAAGTCTACAAAATAGCCTTCCATCATCTTTGAACGATTTATAAAATCCTTAAGAATTTTTTGAAACGCATGACCAATATGAATATTTCCGTTAGCGTATGGTGGACCATCATGTAAAACAAAAGGTTTATTACTTTTATTTTTCTCTTTTATCTTATTATATAAATCCATCTCTCCCCATTTTTCTCTCTGTAAAATCTCATTCTCTGCGAGATTGCCCCTCATTTTAAACTCTGTTTTTGGCATTAATAAAGTATCTTTATAATCCATTTCTCTCATCTCCTCATAACAAAAAAAGTCCTTAAATCTTAAGGACGAAAAAATCGCGGTACCACCTTACTTTATAGATATAAATCTATACACTCAAAACTATAACGCGTTACCGTTCATCCCTACTTAAATTTTAGGAAAACACATCAAGAGTGATCCATATATTAATGATTTATTAGTTCACACCAACCACTAATTCTCTGCGAAATCTATATAATATAACGTCTCTATCAACTGTTTTAAAGTTCCACTTTTTCAATTTCATCAATAACCTCAAGTTGTTGCTCTACAATGTTTTTAAGCCTTCTTTTAAATACTGTAACATTTCTTTGAAGTGTCATCGCATCATTTTCAATCTTTTCTGCTCTTTGTAACGCCTCATTAACTATTCTACTAGCGTTCTTTTTAGCGTCATCAAGCATAATCTCACTTTCCTTATGAGCCGCAACTTTAAGTTGATCGGAAGTCTTTTGTGCCATAATAATTGCTCTATTCAAAGTATCTTCCATTCTTTCATATTGGGCAAGTCTTTCCATGACCTCAGGATTGCCTTGATTTTTCTTAAGTCTTTCAATCTCTTTATCTTTAGCGTTTATCTCTGAAATCATCTCTTCAATACGTGTAATGATTTGATCTAAAAAGTTATTAACTTCTTCTGGATCATAGCCCCTTAGTACACGATTAAATCTTTCCATAATATCGCATCCTCACACGTGCATCTTATTATAACACACTTTTCCTTTTATTTCTATACTTACCACTCAATATTTATATCATCATTATCATGGATGCCTTTACCATTTGTATCGCCAGTAATTTCGCCTTGAACACTGATATTGTCAGGAGTACACAAGAATATTCCGCCACCTATCTTTTGGATTTTTCCATTAATAGCGTATATAGTTCCACTTAAAAAGTCTACTATTCTCTTTGCTTGATCCGGAGTAACCCTTTTCAAATTAACAACAACAGTATTTCTCTTCTTCAAATGATCGGCAATTTGTTGTGCTTCAGAATAAGCTCTTGGCTCTAATAGTATCATTTTAGCACTATCATCACTTAAAGCTGCTTCCTTTTCAGTTTCATAATATTTTTCAGTAGAACTGTAAGTTGGATCTTCGTCTCCATTAAATAATCCAGTTAATATACCCATAATTATCCTCCTTCATGTACTTTAAAAAATGTACAATCTGCTATAATTAATTCTAACATAACTTTTATAAAAATAAAATGTTTTTTTCATATATTTACAAAATAATTGTAAACTTGCGTTAATTATCGTCATCTTCTTCCTTTTGTCTCTTATATCCGACATAAAAAACACCAGGTTCCATAGTTAAACAAGTTATAACATGTTCAATATCAGAAACTTCATCCGCTGATATCTCTGAAGATATTTTTATCTTATCTTTTTCTTCTGTTTTAGAAGTGCTGATAAGCCTAATATCTGTATCATCAATATTTTGAGCCACCAAAGTCCTTATTTCTTGTTCTCTCTCAGGTGAAATCACCACTGTAAGGACATACTTCTTTGTACTTTTTTTATCACTCATAGCAATTATCTTACGTGTAATATATCTAAGGACAATATTAGCGCATAAAATTAAAAACGTTCCCGTAGTTGCCTCTACTAAATAACCAGTCGCACATAACACCCCGATAGCGGCATTACACCATAGTGTAGCGGCTGTATTAAGACCTCTTATATTAGCACCATCTTTAATAATTACTCCAGCACCTAGAAAACCAATACCACTAATAATTTGTGCTGCTACTTTTGTATCCCCGACTGCCCCAGACATCGTAGGCATAGAAGCAAATAAAAATGAGCCTAAGCACACAAGTACATTGGTACGGAGCCCAACTGCTCTCTTACGCCATTGTCTTTCAAGACCAACAACGAAACTTAAAAATAAAGCAATACTGATTCTAATTAAAAAATCTACATAATCCATATATCGACCTCCTAAATAAGTGTTATAGAAATTACATTTTACTATATATATTATTAAGTGTCAAGGTAAAATATGTAGGAAAAAATATCTCAAAAATATTTTTGTTACTACGCAAATAAAAGAATAGAAAAATACAATAATATTTGCCTATAACTTTTCTATATTAATTGTTAGCCATTCCAGTTTACTGTAGCATTTTTACCAGCATACTATTAAGTTTTGTATAATTAATACTCTCTTCTTCTTTTCTTCCATATATAAAGACAGCATAATCAATGGATAGACATAATAGCGCTGCTAACAAACAAAATACTATTATTCTCTTTTGCTTTTTTGCATCTTTTCTACGTAAATGTTTCCTGCATTTCATATCATGTCCCTTTATCTTATGAAATATATTTTATTATTAGGTGAAACACCTAAATTATCCTATTGCTGTTATGGTAATAATATCAAAAAATAATGGTAACGCAAGTACCGTATGTGCAGGTTACCTATTTTTGTTAATAAAAAGCATTAGATTTTTGTCTCTAATACTCTAGCGGCCCTTTCTGATAAATCAATTGTCTTATTAAAATATTATTTTTCTATTTTCAATTCTTCAATTTCATTTTCTGATAAACCCGTGCACTTAATGATAATTTCTAACGGTAAATGCTCCTTTAGCATATTTTTGGCTACTTTCTTTGCGTTTTCTAATGCGCCAACTGTCTTGCCATGTTTTTCGCCATTAATGTATCCCTCTTCTTGTCCAACTTCTTTACCATTGGCAAAATAAGTATTTCGGGTTTTCTCCTCATCTTCCTCTTTTGACATAAATTCTATGAAGTCAGAATCATTGTTAATCTCTTTTACACTCTTTACAAACTCTTTCATAATCTTATCTCCGTTCGCACTTAATCTCTCTAATTCCTCTTTACCTAATGCAAGCATCGCTACATGGAAGTACTTGCTGTTACCATTATTATACCATGCCTTAAGTATTTTAGACCCATTAAATTCGATTATCTTGAATTTGGTCGAGTATTCAAGGCCGGTTTCTTTATCAGTAAGAACGTATACGGCTTTTTCAGGATAGTGCTCTGGCAGGCCATAAGTAAAGTTTATGAGTATTGCTTCATCTACATTTTTATAATCACTTCCTGACTTTATAACATTAGAGAATAAAGCACAAAGATATGAAAGTCCTTTCTCATGCTGACCATCATAAAAAGATGAGTTCATTTCTAAAATGGCATGTCTACCGCCTTCCAAAGTAACCATAACATCTACTCTTTGTTTTTTTGTCCACACGCTTTTATAAGGTAATTCTAAAATATTGGAATTAAGCACAGTTACCTTTTCTTCCATAGACATATCTAAATAATACTTTAATAAGTTCCTTCTTCCTACAAACATAGCCTTAAATACCGAGTCCGCTAGTGGTTTATAGAATACTGTTCCATCTGGCAACACCTCCTTTGTTTGAATATTTTTTGTATCCATTTTTTTCACATTGTTCATAAACTTATCTTCCTCCTTTCAAAAAATGAATACAGTCCTTTTTTATTCTTGCACTACTCCATTAATAAATATTAGTCTCTTTTTTCTCTAAATCACCTCTCCCCCCCTCACTAGTAATATACAACGTAAGTGGGGCAAATTACTTCTTCAACTTGCAAACTTTTTATATTTTTTCACTGTTTTTGCATTTTAACTCATATTTTAGATATTTTTACTTTTGGTGTAGATAACAAAAAACATTAGATTTCTGTCTCTAATGTCTAGTTATTAAAATATTTTTAATTAGTACCAGTCCAGTTTAACGTCGCATTCGTCGCACCCCATGGGGTGCCTTCTATAGCCCCTTCTTTTCTATTTACATTAATCATGGTTAAATTTTCATTATCTTTGAATGTACTTTGATGTATTGTTTTTACTGTAGACGGCAAATCTATGCTTGTGATTGTTTCTCCCGCTAAAGACATATTATTTAATGTTTCAACCCCTTCTTCTATTGTTACTTTTCTTGCCATACTATAAGCAAAACAATAACTTGGAATTTCTTTTATTCTTCCCGGGATAGTTATTTCTTCATATTTTACATTTACATATGCCTCGGGCTGAATAACAGTTATCGTATCTGGTATTGATGTTCCAGTCGCATTCCTTCCTGCATAACTATTTAACACAGAATAATTTGTACTACCATCTGAATTAATACCATAAATAAAGGCTGCATCACCTTTTAGATTATTATTGCCAAAAGCACCACCTTCCATATATGTTACACTACTTGGAATATTTATCTCAGTGAGATTATTACCATTAAAAGCATCTAATCCTATATTTTTTAAACCTTCATTTAATTTTAAATATTTTATTTCATTATACTCAAATGCGTATTTACCAACTTCCTTTATATTAGTGGGCAAAGTTAAACTTTCTAATTTATTCGAATGAAACGCATAATTTCCTACCTCAACTAAAGTATCTGGTAATGTTAATTTGGTAATACCTTTATCCTGAAATGCTTTATCTCCTATTTTGGTAACAGTAAGTCCTTTTATAGTAGAAGGAATATTTACTTCTGTTCCACATGATTTATCATAATCAGTTATGGTTACTGTACCATTTCCATTATCTGAGGTTCCATAACATTTATCAGATACTTTATATACATTGCCTTTGGCAGATAGGTTTATATTGGTGCTGAAGGCAGAGTAGCCTGTGACAAGTACAAAAGTTAAACAAAGGAATATAGATGCGAATATTATTCTATGTTTTACAATATCTTTTTTTCTTAATCTTCTTTGGTATTTTCTTTGCATAAGATATGGCACCCTTTCTACTAGGATTAACATATAACTCATAGTTATACGTTAATTATCTATATAAATCATACCACAAAATTGTCGGTTTGTATCATTATATATATCAAAGCACTCTTTTTTACCTTCATTTTTAATGTATAACTGTGAGTTATACATTAATGGTTGGACAATTTTATATTTCTTATGATATTCGTAAGAAGTTTAAGGGTTATATAGGTTTGTTTTTGATATGTTATGTGATTTTACTATATGGTTGTGTAGTTAACAAGAGAAAATTCTCTTCTGATTTTTACTATATCACTTTTTTTATGGTTATGAATATAATACTATGAATATGAAAGGAGAGTTTATGAAGAGGTTTATTGTGTTTTTGATTTTACTTGGTTTGATTATTGCTGGGTACTTTGTACTTTCGGGTAATCATGAGACTAAGGAGGTTAAAACTACTCATGTAAAGGTTGGAGAGGTTACTCATAGTGTGTTTTATGCACCACAATATGTAGCGGATGCACTTGGGTACTTTGAAGATGAGGGGCTTGATGTGGATATTGTTTTGACTGCTGGTGCTGACAAGGTTACGGCGGCAGTTCTATCAGGGGATGTTCAGATTGGTTTTTGTGGTAGTGAGGCTACTATGTATTTATACAATCAAGGTGAGAAGGATTATTTAGTTAATTTTGCAGGTCTTACTAAGAAAGATGGAAGTTTTATTGTTTCTAGAGAGAATATTAAGGATTTCAGTGTAGATGATTTATCTGGCAAGAAGATTTTAGGAGGCCGTGAGGGTGGTATGCCAGCGATGACGCTTGAATATGCTTTGAAACAAAATGGCGTAGATGATGCGGATATTGATACTAGTGTTGATTTTTCTTCTATGTCTGGGGCGTTTATAGGTGGTAATGGAGATTTTGTTACTTTATTTGAACCTACTGCGTCAGAAATTCAAAATGAGGGATATGGCTATATTGTGGCTTCTGTAGGTGAGCTTGGTGGTAGTGTGCCTTATACAGCTTATAACGCTAGGGGAAGTTATATAGATAATAATCCTGATGTAATTGAAGGGTTTACTAAGGCTATTCAAAAGGGCTTAGATTATGTTCACAGTCATTCTGCGAAGGAAGTTGCGAGTACAATTAGTAAGCATTTCCCAGATAATTCTATTTCAGAACTTACTGATATTGTTCAAAAATATATGGATATTGATGCTTGGTATGATACTACCTATATTACAAAAAATGATTTTAATCATATTATGGACATTGTTAGTAGTGCTGGTAAGTTAGATAAAAAAGTACCTTATAAAAAGTTAGTTAATAATAGTTATAGTGAGAAATAATGGGTATTTTAAGTATTAAGAATTTAAGAAAAATTTATCACAATGAGTCTAAGGAAACTTTGGCTGTCGATAGTTTTTCTTTTGATTTAAATGAGGGCGAGTTTGTCGCTATTGTGGGGCCTTCGGGCTGTGGTAAGAGTACGATTTTATCTATTTTATGTGGGCTTGATGAGGCATCTTCTGGGAATATAGAACATGATAAGGATTTAAGGTTTGGCTATATGTTACAGGGGGATAATTTATTTGAATGGAATACGGTGTTTAAGAATTGTTTACTAGGCCTTGAGATAAATGGTAAGGTATCTAACGAGGATAAGGAATATGTTAAAAGGTTACTTAAGACGTACGGGCTTGGTGAGTTTATGGATGCGTATCCTGGGGATTTATCTGGAGGGATGAGACAGCGAGTTTCGCTTATTAGGACGCTGGCGACGCATCCAGATATTCTTTTACTTGATGAACCTTTTTCGGCTTTAGATTATCAGTCGGCTTTGGCTGTGTCTGATGATGTATATGGTATTATTAAGAATGAGAAGAAAAGTGCGATTATGGTGACACATGATATTAGTGCGGCGATTAGTATGGCAGACAGGATTATTGTTTTATCGGAAAGACCGAGCCATGTTAAGAAGGTTTATGAGATTAATTTGACTGATAAAAGTACACCTATTAATAACAGGAAGGCGAAGGAATTTAGCTATTATTATGATATGATTTGGAAGGATATTGATTTTCATGTGTAGTGCAGAACATAAGGCGTATTTAAAGAAAGTTAAGTTATATAAGTATGCCGTACGTGCGGTACAGGTTTTGATTATTGTGGTATTTCTTATAGTATGGCAACTAGCGTCTCAATATGGTATTATTAATTCATTTATTTATTCTAGTCCTAGTAAGATTTTTTATACTATTGTATCATTATACAATGATGGTTCTTTATTTCATCATGTTTGGATTACTTTTTATGAGGTTATAATTAGTTTTGTTTTAGGTAGTTTGATTGGAATTAGTATCGCAGTGGCGTTATGGAGATTTACGTTTTTGTCTAGGGTTCTTGATCCTTATTTGACGGTTTTAAATAGTTTACCTAAGGTGTCACTTGGCCCTATTATAATTATTATTGCGGGTGCTGGAATACAGTCTATTATTGTTATGGCTTTGTTTATTTCGGTTATTGTGACGATTATTAATGTTCATCAAGCATTTTCTAATACGGATAAGAATAAGTTAAAGGTTATGGAGAGTTTTAAGGCTTCTAAGAGTCAAATTTTATTTAAACTTATTTTACCAAGTAATTTCAATAATATTATTGGGGTTTTTAAGGTAAATATTGGTCTTGTGTTTATTGGTACTATTATGGGGGAATTTTTAGTTAGTAAGGCTGGGGTTGGTTATTTAATTATGTATGGCTCACAGGTGTTTAATTTAAATTTGGTTATGAGTGGGATAATTATTTTGGCTATTATGTCTAGTTTATTATATTACTTTATTGTATTTATTCAAAAAAGGCTTACCAGACGGTAAGTTTTTTGATGTGCTTTGTCTACAATCTTACAAAGTAAAAGGTAAAACATAAGAAGCATTTACATAATTCTTCCTCCTTGTTTTCCCACAAAAAAATATGGAATGTAAATCTTATAATTTACACACCATATTATACAAGGCCTTTAAACCAGCAGGCAGCTGCTGACGCAGTCGCCTGATTATCCTGCGAGACTTTCGCTATCGCTCGTCCCGCTCCTGCGTCCCTTTCAGGGACTTACCAATTGCTTCGTTTATGTTTTATCTTATCCTACAGTATACGGACTATTTGAAATCCCGTCTCCCTCAAGAGAGATATCAGAGGATAGATAAAGAACTGGCGCCGCACCGTAACTGTTAATAGCGTAGTCGTGGCTCAGGCCGCCGTCACTGTACACATGGAACATGTTGCTAGCGTTTAAGGTAGAGGAAGGCGCGATTGTCCATGAAAAATTTTTTGCCGCAGGTCCTGCGTAAATCCAGTTATGCGTAGCACTTTCTTCATAACATGATGAATTATTCCAATATGCCATTACACTTGTACACTCTGAATTAGTACTTGCTTTTACATAATCACTTGGATTCATTAATCCTACTTTACCTTTCCATTTATACGTTTGTTCCTGCGTTATTGTATTTGATAAATTTGTTACATTATATTTCGTTACACCAACATTAAACATATGTGATACTACTATATTTTGAACATTACTACTTAAACTATTATACCAATCATTATTTAAATATGTATTCAAATAAGCTTCTTTCTCCGGCAAATCTTTTAAAGTTCCATCTATAGTCCAAGGCATTTGTGTTACATTTTTTCCATTAGTATCAAGCGTTGTTGTTTTGCTTCCCCATACTTTACAGCCCAAGTATGAAGATGCTGAAGAATCATAACAGTAATCTGTCCTTGTACTAGAATATCTAGTACCATCAGTTGAATTTGAACCTGTTACGTCAGTAATGCTTGTTGAATACCCAGGGTCAAACACCTTAATACCTATACTACCATTTTTTATTACCTTTAGTGTGTTATCACTTTCTATGGCAATTATTCTATATGTATCTGTACCTAATGTAATATAGTTATTTGGGTTTGCTCCTCTATATACATATCTGCCTGCTTCCGTAGAATCAGTATAGAGTCCGTCACCACTGGTAACTACTTTTGCTTTTAACATTTCTGCGGCAGCATTACTAGTATCTCCACCAGTACTACCACTACTTCCGTCACTTTGGACAAAGTCTAATGTAACTGTTAGAGATGCATCTAGATTAGTAGGTTGTGAGGTAACGCTATTACTATAAGTTACTTTTACTGACAATGTAGAAGATGTACCTTGTTTTAAGACATCACCTTCTTTTATACCACTTGTTTCAAATAATATCGCAGAATTATTATCTTTTTTTAGGGCTATTTTATTAAGTTTGGCATTTAGGTTACCTTTGTTTTCTACTTTTATATTATAAGTTATACTATCGCCAGGCAACACTAAATTAGTATTAAATGTAGCCGTTAGCCCGTCATAACTAGGTGTGCCACTTACTGATGCACTACCTACTTTATTACTAGTTGTAATGTCAGTGATTGATATATTCCAAGATGTAGATATATTAGATGTACCAGATATCTTTAAACTACTTGCGAAAGCCGCATATCCTACCGCCATAATAACTACAACCGCAAGTAAGCCTCCTATAAGTATGCTTTTATTATTCTTATAACTTCTATGTCTGTTCATATTTTATCACCTTTACTACTTTAAATGTACATGACATTTAGAGTGGGCTTTGTCGAACATTGTTTTGCAAAAAGCACCTAAAATGTTCTATTGCTTCTATGGTAATGATATCAAAAAACAGGGATGATGTAAATACTCCAGCAAATGTTTATAAAAAAAGAACTTAATGTCCTTTTAAGCAATTTTATGGAAGTCTAGTCTTAACTTATCAGCGATAGTTACGATAAATTCTGAATTAGTGGGTTTGGCTTTATCGATATCTACGCTATAACCAAATAAATCTTCCATGAAATCAATGTTACCTCGATTCCAACTAACTTCAATAGCGTGTCTTATGGCTCTTTCTACTCTAGAGACCGTTGTGTTAAATTCTTCGGCTAAAGCGGGATATAATTCTTTTGTAATACCGCCAATTACGCTAGGATTATTAAAGATAATTTTGACGCCTTCTCTTATATACTGATAGCCTTTTATGTGTGATGGAATACCTAGTTCATGCAGCATTCTCGTGATAGATACTTGAAGATTATTACCAAAGAAGTCTATGTTTTTGTTATCACTTTTTTGATTAGATATTTCATATATTCTAGATCTTAAGTCATCTAAATCAAATGGTTTTAAGACGTAATAGTTAACGCCAAACTCAGATACTTCTCTTATGACTTCGGCAGCATTATAACTTGTTGCGACGATTACATTTTTATTTATACCTCTTTCTTTCATTTGTTTAAGTACATAAATACCGTCTTTTTTAGGCATAATTAAATCTAGTATAATTACATCATAGTCATCTTTGTATTTTTCGATCATTTCTATACCTGCACTGCCATCATGGGCCTCTAAAACGATATTTATGTTACCTAAACTTTTAAAATACTCTCTTACCATATCTATTAAATTAACATTATCATCAATCATTAAAACTCTTATATTATTCATATTTCTCTTTCTCCTTTACTGTTTTCAATTATACAAAACCTTGACACTTTTTTCCATAGCACATTTTATCTAGTTTTGTCGAAAAAATAAGAGAAGTACATCTAACTGGTTACTTCTCTTATTTTTTTTAATTTTTTTGTGTCTAATGACTCTGCACCGACGATAAAACCTGAAACGTTTGGTATTTTATTAAGCGTATCAATATTATAAGTACCAACGCTTCCGCCATATATAACTTTTACGTCATAGTCAAATAAAGATTTTATAAATGTTATGACTTCTTCTATTTTTTCTATAGGGGGAGTTATGCCATTCCCTATTGCCCAAATGGGTTCATAGGAAATGATAACTTCTTTATCTATACCCTCTAAATCTTTTTTTATTTGATTTTCTATGACGCTTTTATAGTCATCAGTTTTATCCTCACCTACGCATAATATGACGTTTAAGTTATTATGGAGTGCAGATTTAACTTTTTTATTGATTAGTTCATCGTCTTCTTTAAATAGTATACGTCTTTCGGCATGTCCGATTAAAGCAAAAGATACTCCGATTGATTTAGCCTGATATGCTGATATTTCTCCGGTATAGCTGCCAAAGTCTCCTACATATATATTTTGAATACCTGCCTTTATTTTATTACCGGAAAAGTAAGGAATATAGATACTACTTGGAAAAAATATAATGTCTAGGTCTTTTATTTCGTTTAAATAATTAGTCATTTCTTTATATGTTAAGTTCATTTTATGATTTGCAACAATTAATTTTTCCATTTGTTTCCCCTTCTTTTAAAGAAATTAATAATTTTACTTTTTAAATCTGTGTTACCATTTTTGATAACCTTTTCATAAATGGTAATAATTTGATCGGCAAAGTATTTAGAAGAATGCATTTCTGCACTTGCACTGGCTCCTTTTTTAAGGCGTTTTGTTAAAGATTTATCATGTTTTATTTTAAGGATAGCTTCTTCGCATTCTTCTTTTGTATTAAATATGAAACCATTATAGTCGTTTATTACGGTACCATTGAAACTTTCATCATTTATACATACTGCTGGTACACCAGCAGCAAGGGCTTCTACGACGGTAAGTCCTTGGGTTTCAAAATGGCTAGCGGTTACAAAGACGTTAGAGATATTATAGTATTTAGGGGCATCCTCATATGGTACTTTACCAGCAAAGACAACGTTTTTGGAAACACCATACTCCTCTGCTTTCTTTTTTAAGAAATCTTCGTCTGGTCCATCTCCTACTAGTAATAATTTAATGCGTGGTTCTTTTTTGGCAATAGAGGCGTATACATCGATAATAAATTCGATATTTTTCTCCTTACCGAGTCTACCTAAATAAAGAATGACAAAATCGTCTTTTCGTATTTTACATTTTTTTCTTATTAAATCTAGTTCATTTTTCGAATATTTTTCTGGATAGAATCTTTCTGTTTCTATACCTGTTGGGATTATATAGATATCTCTATCATATTTATATTTTTGTTTGAATAAATCATAAGTTTTTTTTGTTGGTACAATAAGTTCTGTACAGGTTTTATCACAAAAAAATTTGGTGATATATTCAACTATTTTTTTACTACTTTTATCAAAGTATCCTTTGGTAATAGCTTCGACATAGTCTTCATACATTGTATGATAGGTATGTACTAATGGTATATTAAATTCGATACTAATAAGTCTTGCGAAGGTACCAATACCAAATTCAGTGTGTGAATGGATAATATCTAAATTCCACGATTTAATTTTTTTAACTGCTCTTATTGGATACATACCTGTTAGTCTATAATCATATATTCCTGTAGGTATTCCAGGAATTCTTATTATTTTGTCATCGTCTTCGTATTTATATTGCATGTTTTCTGGGTTGACTGTTACGACGTAGACGGTATGCCCTTTTTTTTCTAAGGCTCGTTGGAGCATTAAAATACTAGTTGACACCCCATTTGTATATGGTGGATAACTATCTGTAAATATTCCTATTCTCATATTAGTCCTCCTTTATTATTGACACTCCCCCTATTATAAAGCCCATATAATAAGTTATAAATCTCCATGTTATCATTATACTAGATAATACTGGCCCTGTGACGAAAGTACCAAAGAATACGGTAAAGCAGTATTCTATTCCGCCACTGGCACCAGGGGTTGGTATGAAAGAACTTATAATCATTACGTATGATGTAGCCACGACTGCTTCAAGTGGTGTGATTACTCCTCCAAGACCAAGTATTAGGGCGTAAGGAATTAAGTATAGTAAGATAAGTCCAAGGATATTTACTAGAATCATGAACATAAAGGATAGTTTATTATTAAATAGTTTTAAGGCACAGTTATGAAAGTTTTCGATATATTCGCCTTTATTGGCTAGAAATTTATCCTTGTTTTTAATAATTTTTAATTTTGCCCCTACTTTTATTATTTTATCTAAGATAAAAGTATTACCTTTTCTATTAAATGAAAGTATAAAAAGGAAAATGATAACGAGTAAATTCACTACATATCCTATTATAACGAGTTTCTTTAATAATAAATCATTTTGAAAGATATGTAAATAATGATTTATTAAAACAGAAATGCTTCCTAATATAACTAAAGCAATTTGATAAACGATAAAATCCTCTATTACTATATTTGTACCTTTAGATGCATCAATATTTTGTTTTTTTAGTTTATATATTTGATAAGGCTGTCCTAAGGCGGCGAATGGTGTAATGTTATTAATAAACTGGGTATCTAGTATTAGTTTAAAGGTTTTACTAAATTTACGTTCACTTTGAAACTGTTTAATAAAACTATGTAGAGATATTGCTCTACATCCTAAATACAAGATAAACAGTAAGCACGCCAGTAGCAGATAAGATAGGTCATAAGAAAATAAATAATTTATTTTATCGGCAGCGTCATCTTTTAAAGCAAATATGAGTACAATCAGGGTTATTAATATAATTAACATGATGTTTTTTTTATTATTTTTCATCTATTACTTGAAGGGCTGGGAGCCTTACTCCTTCTAAATATTCTAGACTAGCACCACCGCCTGTAGAGATATGGCTAAATTTATCTTTATATCCCATATTTACGGCAGCACTGGCTGTGTCTCCGCCACCTATAACTGTATAGGCGTCTTTATTAGAGGCCATAGCCTCTAGTACATATAATGTTCCTTCTTTATATTTTTCATCTTCAAAATACCCAAGAGGACCATTCCAAAATATTGTACTACTTTTATCTATATAATTTTTAAATATTTCTCTTGTATTGGTTCCTATGTCATAGCAAATGTCATCGTCATCTATTTCATTGATGAATTTTTCTTCGCCTGTTTCTGTTATGACGTCAATTGGTAAGATTATTTTTTTCTCGTATTTACTGAGCATAGAAACGCACTCATCGATAGTGTCCTTGCACACTTCGTTAGCACCTGTTTCAAAGCCTGATGCTTTAAGGAAGGTAAAGGCCATGGCTCCACCTATAAGTACATAGTCGCACTTGCTGGCTAGGTGGTTAATAATGCCTATTTTATCTTCTACTTTATTACCTCCGAGTACTACGGTGTACGGCTTTTTAGGTTTATTTAGTTTACTAAGCATTTTTATTTCTTTTTCGACTAGAAAGCCTACACCGCTAGGAAGATTTTGCGCTAAAGCGTATGTAGATGCGTTCTTTCTATGTAATGTACCAAAGGCATCATTTATATAAATATCTCCTAAACTAGCCCAGTATTTACCAAGATCGTTATCGTTAGATGATTCTTTATTTTCATCTAAATCTTCAAACCTAGTATTTTCAAGTAATAGAATGCTTTTCATACGTAAATGTTTTATAGCCTCTTCTACTTCCTTACCACTAGATGAAGGAATAAAAGTGACTTTTTTCTTTAAAAGTTCACTTAAATGTTCAGCAACTGGCTTTAAGCTATATTTTTCTTTATCCATATCACATTTAATTCTACCCATGTGAGAGAGGATAATAACCTTTGCACCTTCCTTGCAAGCATATTTTATTGTTGGTAAACTTTCTTTAATTCTTGTATCATCTGCAATTACATCACCATCCATAGGTACGTTATAATCACATCTAATTATAACTTTTTTACCTTTTAAATTATAATCCATTATTGTTTTTTTCATGCATTATCATCCTCCTTTATTACATTTTCACTAGATAGACATTCTTCGTCTTCTTCGCTGCATTTACATTCTCCTGATACACCGACATAACAACAGTTAATAATCCCGCTATTATTAGATGCCATAATGTTCCAGTCAGATGCGCTACTTTCAGTATCATCGCTGGTGTAAGGATTTACTATGTTCTTTTTTAAGTATCCTTTTTCGATTAAATCATTAACGGTTAAACTGATATTTCGGTTATTTCCATTACTATCTACAAACTTATAATTATCGGGGTTTATTTCTAAATAGGTAATGCAAGCGTCACTTACGTTACTTCTAAATGTTTTTTTTTGTTGTTCTATTGTTTTTTTATTGGTCTCTATCAAAGAGGGCATAGCAACAGCCATGAAGATAGCAAGCACTGATATTATTCCTAGTAATTCAACAAGTGTAAAGCCCTTGTTCATATGCATCACCCTATAAATCACCTAAATATTTGGCTGTTTTTACCATTTGACTACTATAACTCATTTCATTGTCATACCAAGCGATTATCTTTACTAGTTGTTTACCGTCTACTTCAAGGACATCTGTAAGGAGACTGTCCACTACGCCGCCTTTTCTAGTTCCTATTATATCGCTAGATACGATAGGGTCTTCGGTATATCCTAGTGTATCATTTTGATTATTTTTATATAAATTATTAATTTCTTCTATGGTAGTGTTTCTTTCAAGTTCGAGAGTCAAATCAATAACTGATCCTGTGGTAACGGGTACTCTTATTGCAGAACCGTCAAGTTTACCATCAAGTTCTTTGATAACTTTTCCTATGGCACTTGCGGCACCGGTTGTACTTGGAATAATATTTGCCGCGGCTGCTCTACCTCTCCTAGAAATTGCTCCCTTCTTATGTGGCATATCTAAAGTGGCCTGATCATTAGTATAAGCATGTACGGTGGTCATGAAGCCTTTAACTATTCTATTATTTTTATTTAGTATATCTAATACAGGTGCAAGGCAATTAGTAGTACATGATGCGGCTGAAATGACTTTGTCATCACTAGTTAAAGTTTCCTCGTTAACACCATATACAATAGTTTTTACATCTCCCTTAGCAGGTGCAGAAATAATGACCTTTTTGGCTCCGGCAGTTATATGAGCATATGCTTTATCTTTATCTGTAAAGTGACCAGTACATTCAAATACCTCGTCTATACCAAGTTCACCCCATGGTAAGTTAGAGGGATCTGTTTCTTTATATACTCTTATTTTTTTACCACTTACTATTAAATTCTCATTATCATATGATATTTCATCCACTTTATAACATCTATGTGAAGTATCATATTTAAGTAAATACGCAAGTTCTTTAGGTTCTGTTAAGTCATTGATTGCGACCACATCAAAAGATGGGTCTTCTTCCATAATTCTAAATACAAGCCTTCCTATTCTTCCAAATCCATTAATCGCAACTTTTATCATTCTATTCCTCTTTTCTAGTCACTATATATTCCGCCACCTATAAATTCTCTAAGCATTGAGTCTCTAGGTATCTCTTCGGTAGCCATGGGCATAAATTGCCTTAATAAATTAATAAGTCTTTGAGCCTCTGAATAGACTGGGCTATTCATATCAATGCCATATAATAAGGCTTCAGCATATATTCTAAGTACTCCTATCTCATAACTAAGTGAAGAGTTAATTACATTATCAACTTCGTCTTCATAAGGATATATATTTTGGAAAGTACCTTTATCAACGTTATGCCACATTTTCAAAGTTTCTTCAGCCGTAGTATTTCTAGTTCTACTATCTCTTACAATTCTTCTTATTTTCCTTAAATCAGTAGTTCTAATTCTATTGTGGTTATCAAGTTTTAAACTAAGTATTGGGCTCATAAATATTTTGTACTTATTTTCTCTTTTTATGTTACTAGTTAAAATATCATTTAAAGCGTTAGTACCCTCAACTAATAATATATCATTTTCTTCTAATTTTAAATAATTTTTTTCGTAAACTTTACGTCCCTTTATAAAGTCATGTCTTGGAATGTTAACTTTTTCACCTTTTAAAAGTCTAGTTAAATGTTTATTAAATAAAGCAATATCTGTGGCTTTTATGTTATCAAAGTCATAATCTCCATTCTCATCACGAGGTGTTTTTTCAATATTTACTAGATAATCATCTAAAGATACTTGATGAGGGGTAAGTCCTCTAGCCTTTAAGTAAAGTCCTAACTTTTTAGATGTTGTTGTCTTTCCACTTGAAGATGGTCCGGATATTAAAACGACTTTTACTTTGTTTCTATGGTTAAATATGTCTTCAGCGATAGAAGAAAGTTTACTTTCGTAGTGGGTTTCAAATAGTCTTATCGCATCACTGTAAGCACCTTTGGTAGCAAGGATATTTAAATCACTAGCCATGTTTATTTTTATTGTTTCGGTCCATTTTTTATGGTCACCATATTCTTTTAAGATCTTTTCATGTTTTTTAGGTTTTAATACTTTTGAAGGGTTGATTTCACTTGGATAACTAACTACAAAGGTATCTGAGTTAATATAAGATACTTTATATTTATTAATTTGTTTGGTATTATATGCAAGTTCACCAAAGAAATAATCATATTCATCTTTTAGTTTATATAATTTTATAACTTCATTAGTGGTGTATTGTAGGTTATTTACTTTATCAAGTTCTCCTTTGGCTTTAAAATATTTTATTGCATCTGTTCTCATAACTTTATTAGGTATAAATTCATAGCCTTCTTTAATAAATTCTTTTAGTTTATCGTCAAGTTTTTCTACAAATTTAGGAGTAACTCTATGGCCTGTAAGTTCACAATATATTCCGTTATCAAGGGAATAATTGATGAGTATATCGGAATCATTATAAATTTCTTTAGCAGCAGCGATTATCATAAACTCAAGACTTTTTTCATATATGTCATTACCGTCACTAGTGCTTAAGTCTAAAAACTCTACTTTACCATTTTTATGTACTTTTTCGTTTAAATTCATAACTATATTATTAAATTTTGCGCCTATTATAGGGTACTTATAGTCTTTAGAAACTAGTTTGCTTACTTCATATAGAGTAGTACCGGGGGTTATATTTTCTATATATTTATCATTACATTTTAGTTTTATGCTTGCCATAACATATCCTTCCTATTCTTTTACCATTTTATCAAAAATATTTGGGTTTGTCAGCACTCCCGCTACTAAAAATTACTATATCAAAAATTTTACGTTAATTAACAGGAAAAAACACCTAGAGTGTTTCTTATCTTACAATAATTTTTTTACCATGGAATACCAACGCAATTTCCTTTATATTATTTACTCCTTCAAGTTCTAGTTCTTTATAATATTCCATCTGGTTAATAGCGGTCTCTGCCCTTGTTTCCATTGCTTCGGAGGTGCTTGCTAGTTTAAACTCTATTACATACCCTACGCTATTTTCTATTTCTCTTATCATTACATCAAATCTACCACTACCGGCTTCTCTATTTGATTTTATAATATAGCCATTATTATCTAGTAGTGATTTAAAGATACCTAAAGTATACGCATGATAGAAGTATTCTTGACTATCCATATATGATAAAGATGTAAACATTTTATTAAGTAAGGTTTCAAGTTCTTTTTTATCATATTCTTTTAAAGCCCTATTAAATAATATTAACTCATTAGGTATTTTATTATAACTATTGGTGTCTGTTAGGTTAGCTATTATACATGTAATTAATTTTCTTTTCTTTAATTCTAGTTGTATTATAAAATTCTATCCATTCTTCAACTAATTGTATATATTCTTCTAAAGATATGCGTCCTACATTATTAGACTTACCACGAGTTCCTTCTTTTACAATATATCCAATATCCATTTTTTCTAAATTTTTCTATCCAATACATCAATGAACTTCTAGGAATATTGTATTTACGTGCAAGACTATATGTAAAACCACCAACATTATAATACTCATCTACTATTTTTATTTTTTCTTCATATGAATATCTATATGTTTTATTTACCTTTTCAGCCATTAGAAAAGCACCTCCTTTTGAAGGTGTATTCTATCATAAACTAGACCTTTTTTGAATGTCTACCCTAAAGGGTGCATTTCATACTTCCTTGTGGCTCTTTTTTTACTATCTAGAATTCACTATATTTTGGTGTAGTTAAAGCAATGATATCATTTTATTTTTTTATGAAGAGCTATATTTACTCCTTCACTAATAACGTCAGATAACTTTATTGCTACAAAGTCCTCTTCTTTAGGAGTAACCATTAAATTGTATCCAATAGGATTTAAAATTTCATAAATAAATTTTTTAACCTCTTCATCGCTTAAATTACCAACTAATCCAAATAAACTCTTTTTATCCAGATTGTCAATATGAACATCTTTATTTAAATAATTAGGATTAACCATTAACTTATATGCTGGATTAGAATAATTAGCACGCGTATACGCAAAATATTTATACATATATCTAATCGTATCACTAACAATAGAGGCCGCATCCACTACTGTAGGCACTCCAACAGCAATAACGGGTACTCCTAAAGTATCATAACTAATCTCTTTTCTAACATTACCTATCCCACTACCTGGATTTATCCCAGCATCTGTCATCTGAATAGTCTTATTAACCCTCTCAATAGAACTACTTGCGAGAGCATCAATAATAATCACAAAATCAGGCTTAATAACCTCACATATTCCAAGAATATAGTCACTAGTTTCAATACCAGTTTCCCCCATTACCGATGGAGAAATACCAAAAGTTCTTCTGAAGCCATCTTCTACCTCACCATACTGAAATAAATGATTAGTAACAATAACCTTATCAAGAGCCAGAGGGCCAATAGAGTCTGGGGCACTTTTCTTGTTGCCAAGGCCTACCACTAGACAACTCCCCTCCTCGCCTACCTTAATACTCTTCATCATGGTGCGTAATTCCCTAGAAAAAACATTTTTAACCTTCTCCGCATTTTCATAATCAGTCACATCAGAAAACTCAATAGTAATATAACTACCCTTTTTCTTATCTATAACCTTACCTTGTTTTTCATCAAGCTTAATTTTAGTAACTTTTATTTCTCCATTTTCATAATAATTATCACTTTTATCCGTAAGATCAATTGCTAGGTCAGTCCTAACATCGTATTTACTCATATCAATTTCATGTCCCATATGTATCACCATAATTATTATGAACAAAATAGATAAGAAGAATACAGGTTTTATATTTATAATTTATTTATGCCTTTAAACACCCTATTGGAACTATATATACTCCATCTTCTCTTTGGTAGGCATATTTTCCAGTCGCAGTTAAAGCCATTAAAAATGAAGGATTGTGCATTTTATCAGTATCAATTTTATTTTTCATTTTTTTTAGGTTTTCTACACCTTCACTTATTAAATTGTCGCCACCAAGTTTAATTTCTACAAGTCCGTATAATCCGTTTCTTAAATGTATAACAGCATCACATTCCAAATCCCCCGCATCTCTATAATGATATACATTTCCGTTTATACTTTCAGCATATACTCTTAAATCTCTTATACATAAAGATTCAAAAATTAAGCCAAAGGTATTCAAGTCATTTATTAAATCGTTTGGGGACGCTCCAAGCGCAGCAACGGCGATAGAGGGGTCAACAAAATATCTTGTATCTGTTGTTCTTTTGGCTGTTTTACTTCTTAAATTTGGGTTCCTCGCTAAAGACTCTTCAATAACAAATATCTTTTTTTAATCATTAATGGATGCGAGGACTGTATCAGTATCAAGGCCAATAGAGTCATTACTAATCATATCATTACGAAGGGTTTCGCTAGAAGCCTGCGTCCCAATATTTCTAGCATAACTTTTCATTAAGCTTTTAACACGTTTGGGATTTCTACTTACATTAGAGGCTCTTGATATATCTAGTAATTTTCAAAGTTAATTAAAACTCGGTTATTTGTAGATTTTACTTTTACAGATCTATCAACTTATTTTATAACCAAATAAAGATAATTCTTTAAAAATGAAAAATCAAAAATCATATAGAAAAATAAATCCATTTATAGTATAATAAGAACGGTGTATGATATGAATTATCCAAATGGAATAAAAAAACATGTAAATAACGAAACATTCATCCTAGATAACCATGCCAATAGAGGTATGGCACTAGAAGATGAAATCAACAAAACAAATGAATATTATAAAGATAAAAGCATCGCAATCATTTATAAAAAACCAACTCCGATAAAGATAACCAAGGTAGACTATCCGTCAAGAAAAGGTGCGACTATAAAAGAAGCCTACTTCATGACCCCATCCACTACTGATTATAATGGTATATATAAAGGAAGGTACATCGACTTTGAAGCCAAGGAGACTAAACAAAAAAGGTCATTTCCTTTAAATAATATTCATAAACACCAAATAAAGCACCTAAACGAAATATGTAAGCATGGTGGGATAGGTTTTCTAATAATTAGATTTACAAACTTAAATAAAACTTACTTACTTGCGGAAAAAGATTTAAATAATTTTCTAAAAACTGAAAATAAAAAATCCATTCCCCTATCATATTTTGAAAAACATGGACATTTAATAAAAGATAAATTCATTCCAAGAGTAGATTATATAGAAATAGTTGATAAGCTATATATAAGAGGAGGTAAATAATGGAACAAGAATTAAAAAGAATAATACGTTTTTTTAGAAAAAGGCCATATAATCTCGCAGTACTAGGATTAAGTTTCTTAGCATTAATTATAATGAGTATAATTTTTAATATCCTTATAGGTCTTATTTCTTTTATATTACTTAACCTTGTGTGGGTTATTCCCTACATAAATACTAGAAAAAGTCATATAAATAGTAAGACTAGAGTCGCTACTATTGAAAGCAAAAAAGAGATAGATAGAAAAATAGAAAGTGATGAGCAAATGAGTACTAAACCACATAAGAAAAAAAATAAAGACAGTAAAAAAACTATTGGCAAAAAAATATTAATTGCCTTACTTGGAATTTTCATTGCAGGAATTATTGCCTTAATAATCTTCTTTGCCTATATTGCCCTATCAGCGGGTAAATTTGATCCAGATAAATTATATACCAAAGAAGCCAGCATATTATATGATAAAGATGGTAAGCAATTTGCCAAGTTAGGTACTGAGATGCGTACTAAAATAAAATATGATGATATGTCAGAAGCATTAATTAACGCTATAATTGCGACTGAAGACTCAAGATTCTTTGAACATAACGGTTTTGATTTACCTCGTTTCTTAAAGGCTTCATTTGGACAAGTTTTAGGACAAAATGCAGGTGGAGCCTCTACTCTAACTATGCAGGTATCAAAAAACCAATTTACATCAACTACGTCTAGTGGATTTGCGGGTATAAAACGTAAATTTACCGATATATACATGGCTATATTCCAAATAGAAAGAAATTATAGTAAAGAAGAAATACTAGAGTTCTACGCTAACTCATACTATTTAGGAAGTGGTTCTTACGGAGTTGAACAAGCTGCTCAAACATACTTTGGCAAAAATGCCTCTGAACTTAATATATCAGAAGCAGCTATGCTCGCAGGAATGTTCCAATCTCCAGTAACGTATGACCCTAACTTAAATCCAGAACAGACAGAAAAAAGACGTCAAACTGTCTTAAAACTAATGAAAAGACATAAATATATTACTGAAGATGAGTATAATGTCGCAAAAGCAATGACTGTAAATAAAATAGTTAAAAAAGGAAACAGTGCATCTACAAATAATGCTGAATATCAAGGCTTTATCGATACTGTTGCTGTAGATGTTCAAGAAAAAACAGGATATGACCCTTATTCATATTCAATGAAAATCTACACTACAATGGATAGGGATGCCCAAGATTACATAACAGGCATTATGAATGGTGAAAACTATACATGGGAAAATGATAAAGTAGATGCTGGAATAGTGGTTCTAAATACCAAAACGGGTGCTATCACGGCTGTAGGGTCTGGTAGAAATAATTCAGGTGCTAAATCATTTAATAACGCAACTATGACTAAAAGACAAATAGGTTCAACTGCCAAACCACTATATGATTATGGACCTGCCATCGAATATCTTGACTGGAATACAAACCATCCTATTATCGATGCTAAATACACATATAGTGATGGAACAGAAATAAATAACTGGGATGGTGGCTATAAAGGAATTATTAATATAAGAGAAGCTTTGGTGGATTCACGTAATATCCCAGCACTAAAAACGTTCCAAAGTGTAGATAACGGAAAAATAAAAACCTTTGTAGAAAGCCTAGGACTATCTCCAGAAGTATCAGGCGGAAAATTACATGAAGCTCACGCTATTGGAGGATATACTGGAGAATCACCACTTACTCTTGCTGCTGCCTATGCTGCATTTGGTAACTCTGGTAAATATAATAAACCATACAGTTTCACAAAAGTGGTATTTGATAAAAATAATAAAACAAAAACAATTAAAAATGAAAGTGCTGACGTTATGGGATCAGACACAGCCTACATGATAACAGATATGTTAGTTGATACTGGAAAATCTGCCCTAGGTAGATATAGTAATATAAATGGTAGTCAGTATGCTGCTAAAACTGGTACAACAAACTTTGATGAGAAAACTAAAAAAGCCCATAACTTACCAGATTCAGCCGTTAATGATTTATGGGTCGCAGGTTATAATGCTGATTATTCAATCGCTGTATGGTATGGTTATGATAAAATTTCAGATGGACATAACTACTTTGGTTCGTCTCAAAACTCAAAATTATTTAGTGCGGTAGCTAAACATTTCTTTAAACCATCAATAACATTTACAAAACCAGATACTGTGACAGAAGTAACTGTTGAAAAATATTGTGCGGCTTCACTATTACCAAGTGAAAATACTCCAGATTCTATGAAAACAACAGAACTATTTAAAACAAAGAGTAAACCAACTGAAGTATCAAATAGATATGCAAAATTAGATAATGTAACAGGTGCTAAAAGTAGTGTAAATGGTAAAAAAGCCACTTTATCATGGAACGCAATTGGAACACCAGATGGTTTAAGTAGTAGTTATTGGAGTTCACAAGTTAATAAAGCCTTCAAAGTATCTAGTGATCAAAGTACTTATTTAAATTACATAATGAATTATAACAACTCCGCTTTAGGTAGCGTCGTGTATAACATATACTTAAAAACTGGTAGTGACTTAACAAAAATTGCCACTACTGGAGAAACAAGTGCAACAATAACTTTACCAAATACTGAATCACCTACTTATGTAATAAAGGCTAGTTACTCTGCTTACGCAGGATGTGAAAGTACAGGAACAGAAGTAAAAGTAGATTATAAAGCCACTGCAAATGAAGATATTAAAGTTACGCTCGCAGACGGAAAACAAAGAGTAGAAGTTACAAAGACAGAAGGATATACTGACCCTGCAAGCCCAGTAAAAGCTACTCTTGATGGTGAAGATATTACCAAAGAAGTTGATGACATAAGTATTACATATAGTAAAGATGGTGGTACTTCTACAAAATACGTCGCAGGAACTAAATTAGAAGAAATAGGAACTTATACATTTACTTATACAGTTACTTATAAAGATAAAAAGCAAACTGTAACTAGAACAGTAAAAATAACCGAATAAAAATACTGAAACTAATTCAGTATTTTTTATTTTCTATTTATATATTTTAGAGCATTAGCAAGGACCTTTTTATCATTATCAAAAGTAACCATTTCCATTGCCCTATCCATAGGCATCCACATAACTTCAGATACTTCCTCTAATTGAGGTTTTTCCTTACCACCTGTTACAGTTGCTGCAAAATAAACAACATCCTTCATAATTAAAGGTTTTGGACTATAAGAAATAACGTATCTAAATCTATTATCAATTTTTGTCTCAAGACCAGTCTCTTCTAAAATTTCTCTATAGGCAGTCTCTTCTTCGGTCTCATTGCCCTCTACATGTCCTTTAGGAAACGCTATATGTCCTGCATTATGCTTGATAAGCAAAACCTTATCATCATTATACACAATCGCACCACATGATTTTTCTTTATTCATTTCTACTCTCCTTACAATATTTTCTTAATTTACAACTACCACATTTTGGTAACCTTGCTGTGCAGTAATATCTACCAAACAAAACCATTTGATGATGTAGCCTACATAAAGCCTCTTTATCAAATGTTAACTCCAATTTTTTCTCAATAATATTTGGACTGTCTCCTTCATTTGCAATACCAATTCTAATACTAACGCGACTTACATGAGTATCCACCGCAATACAAGGGACATTATATATATTACTAAGCACTACGTTTGTAGTTTTCCTACCAACTCCAGGTAAACTCTCCAAATACTCCCTATCATTAGGCACTACGCCATTACATTCTGAATAAAGCCTCTTCGCAATTGAAATAACATTTTTTGCCTTCTTATTAAAAGTACCTATTGGTCTAATAATTCTAATTACATCATTAATATCGGCTTTACTTAATGAATTTAAATCCGGATATTTACTAAATAATACCTCCGTAACCATATTTACTCGTTTATCGGTCGTCTGTGCACTAAGCATCGTTGCAATAACAAGTTCATAATCTTTATTATAGTTAAGTTCACACTTGGGATTTGGGAATAATTCATCTAAGAAAGTTTGTACATCATTCGTTAAGCCAGTCATAATCAAATACCTCTCGTTTAGGCTTGTTATTTCTAAAAGTCTTGTTACTCTTATCTAAATCCGCTTTAGTTTTTATGCCTTTTTTCTTCCATTCAAATAAAATTTTATCAATATATCTTAAGTTAGTAACACCATTAAATATTGCTTCTTTTAAAGCTAAATCAATTGTTTCTTCCAAAAAGCCATCATCAAGCCAAGCACCAATAATCTCATATTCTTTAGGACTTAAAGTTCTACCAAATTCTTTTTCAAACTTATCATAAATAGTAACGTCTATTTCTTTATCTTCTTTGTCTTCTATAAAAAGCAAAGCAAGTTTATTATAAAGTTCATCTAATGAGAAATACTCTTCTATCTTTTTATTGTTAGAAATACTTTCTAATTTGATAATATCTTTTTTAGTTAAAGAAGATACTAGTTCTAAAACTTTAAAGACTTCCATATCTAAATCTTTCGCAATTCTCTCTGGATCAAACTCATTATTAGTGGTTAAATAAATAAGGAAAATAGTCTCTAACTCTGTGAGTTTTAACTTCTTATATCTGGTAAGAAGCAACTTTGGAAAAACCACACTACCTTCTTTAAATAAATCAATAATTTTACCAGTCATCAAAAATAACCTCCCTTCAAAACAATAAAAATAAATTAATATCTTGCCTGCGGAATAATCATTACACTATAAGATTCATCATCAAACTTTAAAATAGAAAAACTTTCCGTATCAATCATATGACTATCAGTCCAAGATTCAAATGTATCTTCTAAAAATTTAGCTGAAATATCTTTGTCATAAAAAATTATACTAGCATTTGTAGGTATGGCAAACTCTTCATTAAGAGATATTAAATAAATGAAGTTGCACCCTTTCACATTTCTATGAATATTATCATAAATACATAAAGTATAATTGTTTATTCTAAAACTAAATCTATCTTTACCTAGATAAACATAAGCATTTCTAATTTTTTTTGAAAACTTACCTTCTAAAAAATGGATACTAGGATTAGAATTAAAAATCATTAAATTTTTCTTTATATCCAAATCATTTTTATACTTAATGATAAATAAATCGCTATCATTTTTATCCATTAAAAGGAGCGATGTACTGTTTTTTAGTTTCATAAATACTAAAAATATTTCATTATCTCCTATATCAAGATCAATTTTTTTTAAATTATTCGCACTACTATGAATATTAAAAAATAAAATAAATAAAATTAAAAACAAAAATATAACCTTTTTCATAATATCGCCCTATTAAAGCGTATGACTATAAATAATTTTTAATTAAATAATTTTTAAGTATTTCTTCATCATTATCTAAAGTATTATCTAAAATTTTTTCTTCAACATCATTTAAGATATCTCTAATAAATTTACCCGGCTCTTTGCCTAAAATCTCACAAATAGCCTCGGGCTTAAGTTTAATATCAAGTCTACTGTGAATAGGCATGTTTAAATAAATCTCATTAAGTTCTTTTTTACTTACATCGTTTACCTCGCAAACTAAAGAACATACATAAAGGCCATATTCATAAATAACTCTTCTATCAAGAATATCTCTATCTTTAAGTTTTAAAATCTTAAAAATAGTATCTTGCTCTTGTGCATTAAATGGATACTTACATGTAACGTCAAGTAAAGCCCAAGTAACTATCATTGATGGTGTGATCATAATTTTTTTTAAATTAGGTATCTCAAGGCTATCAGATAGTTTAAGTTCATTTAATAACTTAATACCATATTCTTTATTAGAACTGGCGAAAATAATATCAAGTTCTTCCCTTCTTCTTTGTGCTGATAACTTTCTAACAAGGCCACTATATTTCTTAATATATGCCTTTAAAACTGGTTCTAATTCAAAATTTAAAATAGTCGCAAATCTGATGGCACGTAATATTCTAAGGGCATCCTCTTTAAGTTTAATTTTTGGATTTCCAACCATTCTAATAATCTTATTATCTAAATCGCTTTTTGCATTAAGTAAGTCAATTTGTTTACCCTCTTTATCAATGCAAAGTGTATTAATTGTGAAATCTCTTCGTTTAAGATCTTCTTCTAAACTATCAACATATTTAATAACACTAGGCTTACGATTATTAATATATTTACCTTCACTTCTAAATGTTGTAATCTCTATTCTAACGTTTTCGTGCAGAATAGTGACGGAACCATATTCAAAGTTTGTTGTAACTACATCTGGAAAAATTTTTATAATCTCCATCGGAGTTGCGTCTGTACAAACATCAATGTCAGTAGATCCTCTTTTTAAATATAAGTCTCTTGGATATCCTCCAATAATATAAGCCTTATATCCATATTCTTCTATTCTATTAAGTACATTTAAACCAATATTATACATAATACTTCATCTCCAAACAGAAAAAAGGCCAAAGAGCCTATTTCAAAGCATACTTAAGTTTTGTACCAGCCTTAATAACAACTGTATTTTTAGCAGGAACATCTATAATTTCACCAGTTCTAGGATTACGTCCTTTTCTAGCAGCCTTTTTTTTAAGTGAAAAATTACAAAAACCATTAATAGTAACTTTTCCTTCTTTTTTTAGTCCACTAGTAATTCCTACTAAAACAGAATCAAACATTACCATAACATCGGCCTTGTCAAAGCCTGTGTCTGCGACTATAAAATCAATAAGTTCCTGTTTTGTCATAATTTAAGCCTCCACTTGTCACAACTAAAGAATACCATTTTTAAAGCCAAAAATCAATAGAATTTTATGTATTTCTTATGTCAAAAATTAATATTAAATAGACTAAATAGTAATCATTATTTTATAACTAATGTAAGAGCACTTAAGATTTAATATATAAACAATAATTAAATCACAATTGCGAATAAATTTCCAGAACCTTTATTAACAAGTTTAGATAAAGTCTGTTGTAACTTAAATCTAACAGCCTCTGGCATTAATGAAAGTTTTGCCTGTATACCCTCCTGAACGATAACATCTAGACTTCTACCAAAGATTTCACTTTTCCAAATATTGTTAGAATCACTCTCTTTTCCTTTCATTAAATGGTCAATAAGTTCTTTACTTTGGATTTCGGAACCAATAATTGGTTCAAAAGTACTTTCTACATCTACTCTAATCATATGAATAGATGGGGCGACTGCTTTTAATTTAATACCGTATCTACTACCTTGTTTTAAAATTTCTGGTGTATCAAGCGACATATCATTAAGAGTAGGACTTGCGACACCATAGCCAGTAGTTTTGACCATTTTTAAGGCATCTTTAATTTGATCATATTCACATTTTGCTTCGTTATATTCTTGGAACAATGATAGAAGTTGTGAACGATTGGTAATATCGACACCAATAATTTCTTTAAGAACTTCATTATATAAGTCATCTGGAGCTTTTAACGTAACATTAACTTCACCTGTTGAAGTATCAACGTTAGATAAGTAAGCCTGTCTAATATACTCGCATTCTTCTAATTTTTCAGTGATAACATCAATATCTCTAAGTTTATCAATTTCACATATACTATCTCTGATTGTATCAATATATGCTTTCTTAAGCCAGTTATTAGGCGCTAGTGTAGCAATCCAGTCTGGCATATCGACATTAATCCTAACAACTGGGAACTCATATAAGGCTTCTCTTAAAATGTTGTATGCGTCTCTTTCACTCATATTGTCAACATTCATTGGAATAACTGGCACATTATAACATTCTCTAAGCGAGGCCGCTAAATTTTCGGTCTCTGGTAACATTGGATGTGTACTATTTAATATAACAATATATGGCTTACCAATTTCACTAAGTTCGTCTGCGATTCTTTGTTCTGCAGGGGCATAACACTCTCTGTTAAACTCTCCGATAGAACCGTCAGAAGTTATTAAAACGCCAATACTAGAGTGGTCTTTAATAACTTTTTCAGTCCCTATTTCAGCTGCTTCAACAAATGGAATTTCCTCCTCATACCATGGTGTGCGCACCATTCTAGGACCGTTTTCATCCTCATATCCTTTGGCTCCGTCAATTACATATCCGACGCAGTCTACTAGGCGCACATTAGCACTAAAGTCATCAATATTGATTTTGGCGGCGTTACTAGGTACAAATTTAGGTTCTGTAGTCATGATGGTCTTACCTTGTGCAGATTGAGGAATTTCATCAAGTGTCCTCTTTCTTTCGTATTCATCTAAGATATTAGGTACAACTAAATTTTCTAAAAATCTTTTGATAAATGTACTTTTACCAGTTCTTACAGCTCCAACTACGCCAAGATAAATATCACCGCCAGTTCTTTCTGTAATACTTTTAATAATATCTATTTTTTCCATATAATCCCTCCATAGTTTACTTAAATATATTCAAAATATTTTATCTTTATACACAATTTTTTTAAAACTACACCAAAATATAGTATAATGTAACAAAGGAGTGAGACGTATGGAAAATAAAGAAGTAATGACTACTATGGATAATACACCAATTAGTCCTTGGGGATACTGCGGATACTATATACTATTTAGCATTCCAATTATAGGGTTTATATGCGCGATAATATTTGCTGTAAGTACAACTGGTAACATCAACCGTAGGAATCTTGCTAGAGGATACTGGTGTATGGTTCTATTAGCATTCATTATGATTGCCTTTATGTTATTACTTGCTGCAGTCGCTGGTATATCTGTTAGTGACGCTACTGCGAGTGCTATAACTGCTTAAAAAAATAGGGAAACCTATTTTTTTTGATTACCCTATTTATCTTCTTTAAATAAAAGAAAGTACGATTTTACATAGACTGACAAAACTTTTAAAAGTGTAAACTTATGTTATATTAATTTGTCAATATCATTTGGGACTTTGTCATTAACAACTGCATTTACAATTTTATCTTCTTTATCTTTAGAAACAACTCTACCTGTCATCTGACCAAGTTCTTGAATAACCTCTCTTAAAGTATTTTCATTCTTTAAATCATTTTGTTGTAATTTTTGGGCTAAATCTAAAATAGTTTGTTTCCCAACATTTGTCTTCTTTTCAACTCTATCGAAAAAACCATCTGAAAAACGCATTACATCATCTCCTAGATTAATATATGAAACTATATAAAAAAAGTTATAAGAAAAAACAAGAATTAATCTCGTTCTCCTTTATTCTTAAACTGAAGTACAATGGGTGTACCTTCAAAATCAAAATTTTCTCGAATTTTATTTTCTAAATATCTTTCATAAGAAAAGTGCAGAAGTCCTTTATTATTAACTTCGATATTAAAAGTTGGTGGTGCACATCTAACTTGACTTGTAAAATATATTTTCATTCTCTTGCCTTTATAGGTAGGTGGTAAATTAAGACTATATGCATCCATAATAACATTATTTATAAGACTTGTTTTTATCATTCTATGAGAGTTTTTATAAGCCTTTATTATCTCTGGCATTAAAGTATGTATTCTTTTTTTAGTTAAGGCTGATAGAAATACAATAGGTGCATAGGGCATAAACTGAAAATTATTTTTAATATCTTGAATAAATCCTGTTCTTGCTTTATCTTTGTCTTCAATTAAATCCCATTTATTAACAACAATTATAACTGCTTTACCTGCTTCAATAGCGTAACCTGCGATATGTTTATCTTGAATGGAAATACCCTCATTTGCGTCAATTACTAAAACGCATACGTCAGAGCGGTCAATAGCCTTTAATGATCTAAGTAAACTATATTTTTCTACAGTTTCATAAATCTTACCACGTTTCCTCATACCGGCGGTATCAATTACCACAAACTCTTCACTGTGATAAGTGAAAGGAGTATCTACTGCATCTCTTGTAGTTCCCGCAACGTCACTGACAATAACTCTCTCTTCATTTAAAATCGCATTAACTAGACTACTTTTACCGACGTTTGGTCTGCCGATAATAGAAAATTTAACTCTAGAATCTTCTTGTTCTTCATACGTATCAAAATCTTTTGTGATTTCATCTAGCATATCGTAAAAGCCAAAGTTTTGCTCGCCACTAACTTCGAAATAATCTTCAAAGCCAAGTTCATAAAAGTCATACATATGGTCTTTAAATAATTTAGAATCTGCTTTATTAATAGCGACAATAACTTTTTTACCACTTTTTAATAGTAGATCTCTTACTTTAAAATCGTTGGCGGTAAGTCCTTCTTTACCATCAACAACAAAAATAATAATATCTGCTTCATCAATAGCAAGTTCGGCTTGTCCTTTTATTTCTTTATTAAAATTGCCTGTTTCCATATCAATACCGCCAGTATCAATTAAATGGAAACTATAATCTTTATATTTAACGGTACCATATATACGGTCTCTTGTTACTCCAGGAGTATCTTCTATAATTGCAAGTTTACTGGAAGTTAAACGATTAAAAATAGTACTCTTACCAACATTCGGTCTTCCAACTAAAGCTACAACTGGTTTTTTCATAATATCACCTTACCTTTTTTGCAAGTTTTAAAATCTCTTTCGCTTCATTTCCATAAATCACTTTAGACATTTCAAATAATTTACCAACTGCGAAAACATCCATTTGTTTTTTAATTTTTACATATATTTTATCAGAAATTTTATAAACGTCAAGCATTCTTATATCAATATTAGGAAAGTCAAGAAGTTCATATAAAAAAGAAGCTTCTATTACTTTAATATTCATTTGAATTTGATTAGTAAAGTAATCAAAGTATTCTAGTTCTTCTCTTACTACATCAATAATAACTCCGTAATTTGCGTCAGCATATATATTAACGTTATAAAATCCATCAAAATCTAAATTATATCTATTCCCAAGCATTTTCAAAATATTTTTTAAATATGACTCTAGAAAACTTTTGTCAGAAAAATCAAAATTTTGAAAATAGACTTTATTTATATACAAACTAACAATATCATCACCACAAACAACTCTCATCATATCACCTAACTTAGTGTATGAAAAAGAAAATAATATGGAACTATTACTCGGTGTTTTCTATTTTTTTAAGTACATCTTCTTTGCCGAATTTGCTTACACTAGAAAACATCAAAAAGTCATCACCCACTACCAAATCTAAATCATTTAAAATATTATTTCGCTGTTTTTGTTGTAAAGTTACACCTACTTTATCACATTTAGTTCCTACGATAGTAACTGGTATTTTATAATACTTTAAAAAGTTATACATAAGAATATCATCGTTAGTCGGTTTATGTCTAAAATCGATTAATAAAAATACTTGTTTTAAACTTTTACGATTAACAATATAATCTTCAATCATAAGGCCAAATTTTTTTCTTTTGGTTTTACTAAGTTGTGCATAACCATAACCAGGAACGTCAACTAAATAAAATTCATCATTGACATTATAGAAATTTATAGTTTGTGTTTTTCCAGGTCTACTGGATGTCCTTGCATAATTCTTTCTATTGACTAATGTATTAATAAAACTACTTTTACCAACGTTAGATCTACCAATAAGTAAATACTCTGGCCTATTGTCAGTTGGAAACTGACTTCTTCTAACGGCTGAAATAGTTAAATCGACTGAATTAATTTTCATCTAATCACCTTACCTAATACTAATAAATTATAACAAATCTGTAAATAAGTGTCAAAGTAGTTATTTTCTATGTTTTCTTTTGATTTTTTCTGCGACATACTTTATAGACTTAACAGGACCGGTTGTAAATAGTCCCTTTGTAGTTTGGGATAAACTTTTATCTTTATTTTTATGATATAAAAATTTATAGACACTATCCATATCATTTTCATCTGAAGAGTTTATGTAATTTTTAAGTTCTAAAGGAAGAGCGTCAATATCAATCGTTTCTAATTGCACATTACCGTCATTTATTTTGATAAGTTTTCCATAAACATCATGGTAAAAATCAAAACTACCATCAACAATATTTTTAACTTTATCTGGATTTTCTGCGATACCCATACGGGTATCTCCGATATAGGATAAACCCGCTAAAGAAATGTAAAAATCTCTTTCAGGTAAAACTTTATTACCATTAATAAGTCTTGTTGCCATAACGGCATATTTACGATTATCATCTATTCGTTTATTAATATCGTCATCCGCTAAAACAACCAATATAGGTTTTTGCATTCTACCAGCGATATAAAAAGTGCTCCAGTTATCTAAATCATCAAGAAAGTCATTTTTTTGAATAGTACCGATTTTATATTCTCTATCTCCAAAAGGTATATATGTCATATAACATATCTTACCACCGTTTCGTAAAAAGTTATTATTAATATACCTAAAAAATAATTTAGATGAAAATGAATAGTCGCTGGGGTTCATTTCCATATTTTGTTTATGCCACTGTTTTAAATTATCTACAATAATAATTAAATCAATTTGTGGTTTTCTATTTTCTTGTCCTTTCTGTAAATTAATACCAGAACCATATCCTATAATACCAATGCATTTTGGTCTTGTACTCATAAAATCTAAAATATCTTTATCTCTTGTAGCCATTATTGCACCTCCAATAACAACATTATACCACGATATATAAAGTTTTTTTAATAAAACTATTGCATTTAGCACAATAACGTGCTATAATTTAAAAGCAGTTGGGGAATTAGCTCAGTTGGCTAGAGCACCTGCTTTGCACGCAGGGGGTCAAGGGTTCGAGTCCCTTATTCTCCACCAATATGTTTATTAAAACCTTGATAATTCAAGGTTTTTCTTTATTTATAAGGGCTTTTGTTTTACAATATCACATTTATATCACATTTTCTAAATTTCATTAAAAAAATTGTAGAGAAAAAGTCTACAAGTTTATCTTTTTATTCTTGGTATATCACTATTTTGGTATGGGAATTGTTCTAAATTTATTATATGCTCTGTTGGTTTTTCTATATATTCTACTATATTCGGTCGTTGAGAATAACTATCAAATTCTTTGCTTAAAGACATTATATCTTCATCGGTAAATCCATAATTTGAAAAATCCGGTCTTTCTTGTAAACTAATAGTAGCTTCCATAAATGTTTTAATATTATCTATTCCTCTTTTTTTATCTATACTTATTTGCTTATAAAATCCATACGCTATTAAACCAGATTCCACTTCTAATAGCTGTTTCATTGTTTGAAAGCTAATATGTTCTTTAACATTTTCCACAGATAAATCATTATACGCAGAAATACCTTTACTGCGCACCAAATCCAATTTTATTTGTAATAAGGTCATATTAGCAAGTGATTTTAAATAATCATTTTTTTTCATTCTTAATTTTTGTACTTCTTTCTTATCAAAACCTTGTTTTTCTAGATAATCTATAAATAAGTAATCAATGGTATATGTAGGAACTTCATGAAAACCGTAATATGTTTCACTAGGAAGTTTCTTTTTAGAATAAAAATCTACACTATGCATTATCTCGTGATTTAAAATTTGGTAATCAAATATTGTATTTTCTCTGGCTACTGAACAATAAGCTTCATCAAATACATGATCATAGATAGTTAAGCCACCATAATTTTCAAATTCACCCAATTGTCCTTCTCTAATATGTAATAGTTCAGGGTTATCCAAAGTTTTTAAAGCTCTTTCTTTAATATCATTATCATCTAATTCAGTATAAAATTTTTTAGACATATCTATTAACTCTTTATCAGAAATTTCCATTTTAGTAAATGTAATTTCTCCAGTATTGCCATCAGCGATATTTTGAGCTAAATCTAATAAAAATTGTAAATAGGCACCGTCTACGTAATCGCCTTTATTTTGTACTAATTCATATTCTAATTTTGCGTATTTTTCTTCTTTTGTAAGTTTTAGTTTGCCATTTGTTACTTTTTGTAAAACGTTTTTTAAATTAGAAGCAAATTTTGATACTCCTGTTTGTAATAGACAAACATATCCAATTAGGCTCATTTCCAATTCTTCTTTTTCTTTATCAGTTAAATTAACACATTTTAACCTATCTAAAACATATTTTTTCTTTTTTCTAATAGAACTTAAATTCCAATTATAATTACTCATATAAATCAAATCCTTTAATCAAACTCATTTTGTAAAATTCTTGATATGATATATTATTTAAAGCAATTTACCTTGTGTTTGCTCTATTATTTATTATATTGTTAGAAATTAAATATTTCGAGTAATCTTGCTCGTATATAGAAATATAATCCGATAACATACTCTCATAAAAATTTTCAATAAAAGTTACACATTTATTAGATAAATTATTATAATTATTAATAACATATTTTATCACATTATCTGAAGTAGGAGTTCCTGTTTTTAAAATACTTGCTAACTCTGTTAATTTGTCATTAAGTATTGTATCTTCATTGACATTGTTTGTTTTTTAATCTTTAATATTAATCCATCATTTTCTAAAAAACTTAATACATTTTTATTTAAATTTTGCCTAGTCATATCATCTATATATGAATTATTAAGACAATTTTTAATCTGTTCTTTCAAATTATCATTATCAGTTTTAAAATACTTATTTATTAAAGAATTAAAAACATAATACCAATTTTGGTATAAGAGCCTCCTAATCCGAAATAATCTAAAGAAAGATATGGTTTATATTCTAATATAAAGTCTAGTAACGTTTTTTGATTTTCGTCATCAATAATTAAATCTAAATCAAATTCATTAATTTCTAGTTTATTTATGCGATTACTAAAAAATTTAATAACATTTGGTGTGTTATTAATTAATTTCTTGTCATTAAAACAATTATGATAATTTTCAAATATATTTTTATTTTCTTCTATAATTTTTAAATAATCTTGAACTAATTTTTTTAATTTTGGTCCTAATTCTTCTTGTCTTTTTTTTAACACATCATTATACCCATTATTAATTACATTTGCTATTTGGATTTTGTAATCTTTTATCATAAGCACCTCTTAATACATGAAATTATCTAACATTACCTTTTTGTCTTTCAACTAAATAATTACCATTTTGATATGCAGGTAATAATTCCGCTGTCCCGTCATTATGTCTTAAATATACTTTTGGAAAGGTATAAAACCCCTCATAAGTAGGATTATTTTCATACATAATAAAATTAAAATCGTTACTTGGAGGCATTAACATAGCCATAGTTTCTACTTGTTTATTTTTAAATAGTGGATGAAGATTATTAAATTGTACATATGAAATTAAATCGCCAAAAGAAAAATTATCACTTACAGGAGAAATTCCATGTGTATGTCCATGACATATAACTTGCTTATTACCATTATCATATTCTCCCTGTTCAATGCCTCTTACATATTCATTTAAAGATGAATTAATTCCATCAAAGGAAGCAGAAGTTCTACCACTAGGTTGATATGTTGAAATAACTGTATCTAGCCACACCGTTCCGTTTGGCTTTTCTTCACCAAACATTAAATAGGCAATTTCTTCATTTGTTTGACTTGTAATGTTTCTTATTTTAAGTAGTTCTTGATATGCTTCTTCGGTTATAACTATATTATTACTAGCATTTACATTTCCCATTTTTACTGGAGAAATAGGTGTGTTTTCTGAATCTCCATAATTATATGTTTCAAAAAGACTAGCGTAAAAATCGGCATTTGGGTTATTGTCACCCAATAATATATCAATTGTTTTATTTCTCGCTTCTTCTCTATTCATTTATCTAATACCTCTCTTAATTTCACTTTCTGATATTCTGTATCACCCTTATAATAAATTATATAATCATTTCTCATTAAATTCAATATCAAATATATTATAATTATTATTACATAGTATAACTATATTGTTTTTATTCTTCTATTAATTAGACTTAAAGCAACTTGTAAAGTTTCTTCACTCTGACACTCAATATCAGGTTTTGTGTTAAAATATCCTTCATATTGTATTTTTCCTTCTGGATTTATTGGAGCTTCAGTAGGAAACCATAGTCCCATATTTCTACCTATAATTTTCCACTCATGTTTATATTTATCACTTTGTTTTCCATTATAAACACCACTGGTTAATTGTATATTAAAAGGAGTAAATCCTCCTCCTTCACCTAGAGTTGATTCACCAATTATGGTAGCATAACCTGTTTGCTTACAAAATTTAGCCAATGTTTCAGAAGTTGAAAACACTTCATTATTAATAAGTAAGTATTTATTATAATGTTTTACATTATTGCCTTGAGGAATAGGATTCCACGTAAAATCAAGTTCTTTTTTCAAGAATAAGTCATATAATCTATCATGAAAATCTAAATTTTCATCAGTAAAACAACTAAAATGTTTAAAATATGCATCACTTCCGCCTCCATTAGATCTTATATCAATAATGATATTATTAATTTCATTATTATCTAAGTAATTTTTTAAATTTTTAAATATATATTCATCTTCTTCAATAAAAGTATTATTAAATGATTTTATTTTAATAATAGCGCTGTCATTTATAAAGCTAATTTCCGCATTATTATTTTTAAATTCTTCACGCGCATCTTCACTTTTCTGTTTTTTTTCTTCCAAATCATTTTCCAAGTCGTCATATTCCATAGGGCCTATTGCCACATGGTCATTGGATATTTTTTCAATTAAGTTATCGTTTATAAAATCGATAAAATCATCATCTGAAAAAACGGTTTGTCTAACTTTTAATTTTAATTCTTTTAAATAGTTATCATTTAAAAAATTATTACCTTTCCAGTCCAAATAATATTTTTGACTTGTTTCTATAAGTTTATAAATAAACTCTAGTTTAGATACATAATTATCCAATCTTTTATATTGTTCTTGTATTTCAAGTTCTTTTTTTTCTCGCTCTTTCATTATTTGTTCAATATTCATATTAATATTCTCCTATGTCCATATTACATACTACCAATTTTCCTGCCTTCACTTACTTGAATATTTTGTGTTAATAAATGTTCCGGCACTGCTCCTGTTTTTTCATATTGCTTTAATTCTTCTAAACTCATTTTCTGTAATAATTGATCTCGTCTTGCTGCTTCTTCATTTATATTGTTGTTCTGCCAGCTTTGACCATCTACTGAATTTTGATGACTTAATATAGTTTGTGCTTGATTAACTAATTCTTGCGTTTGAGGTGATAACTGTGGTTGCTGTGGTACTTCTACATATTCAATTATAATATCATCTTCAGCCTTTTGTCTAGTTTGTTCCACTACATTTTGAATAACTTCTTGACTTTGTTTTTCTAGTTGTATTATCGTCCCATAAAAAGATTTTGCCGACATAATTGTAGAATTTCTATTTTGATTTATTAATGTTGATACATTACTTTTTAACATTTGCTCAGCATTTTCTTTTTCTACTAATATTATCCGTTTTAACTCTTCAACTGCTTGCGAATTACTATATACACCATTTGTAGTTATAACACTTCTAAATAAATCAGTAAATTGGGCGGATAGATCTATTCTATTTGCATATAATTCCTGTAAAGTTTGTAGTTTACTATCACTTTTATTTATGCCTTTTTCAATCATATTATTTTTCTCTTCAGTAGTTTTATCTTCTGCTTGACTTTTACTTGTTATTGTTCTAATCATAGCTTCATTTATTTTATCAAAATTTTGATAATTTTCTGCCACAAAACTTTGATGTGTTTTTCGCATTTCACTAATAGCAATATTATCTACATAGTACTCAATATCATTTCTACTACTCGAAAAACCATAATGATCTAAAACCGCAGTCATAGAATTAATTAATCTTTGTCGAATGATGCTTAAATCACCACTATTTTTTTCCAAACTTTGATTACTAAATTTCCTTAAATTTTCTGTCATTTTACTTTTTAAAGTAATTTCCATATCTTTAAACTGCTCAATAGGTATTGCCATATCTACCATTTCTCCATTTCTATTATATAAAATAACAATTTTTTAGCAAATTTTTACCTCTATGCTAGCAAATTAATATATAAAGCCATAAAACCACTTAACAATAAACAAAATGCTAAAAGAATTGTAGTGATAGTTGTTTTAGTATTATTAACTTTCTTTGCAAGTGGATGTTTATCAAGAGTTTTTTGCCAACCTTTTTCTTGTGTATTTGATTTTTCTAAGGTTTTAGAATTTTGTAATGTACTTATAGATTGTCCATTTTCTAAAGCTTCTAATTGTTCAAAATTCATATTTAATAAATCCTCATAAGAATACTTATTACCATAGTTATCTTGAAAGAAAGTTTTTTTACTTGTTTGAAAATCATTCATAATAAACCTCCAAAATTTTTATCTTAATTGCTTTTTGTATTATCTGATCGTTTAATTCTTCAATTTTATCATCCAATAATTTAAGCAAATCATTAGATGGAGTAGTATTAATTTCTTCTCTTGAAGCCACATTGTTAATACTATTTAAAGTAACTCCAGCCATTATTTTATCTATTTCACTAGTATTAGGATTATTTATAATATCTTGAACTTTTTGAGTTTTATCTTCTCTTTTTTCTTTAGTCATATTTGGAGTTCCATCTAATCTTGAATATTCTACTTCTGCAGTTATTTTATCTAATTCACTACTTTTTGAACTTTTTTGTATATTATTCCAGTATTTTTCTTTTTCTTCTTCAGTTTTATGGATTGAATATTGATTTTTTTCTTGATTGTTTGTTAAGTATACTTTCCCTAATATACTTAATTTTAATGGTGTTAATTCATGCATACAAGTTAACGCTTTTAAAAGATCCATGTGAATATCTTTTAACAATATCATTTCATTATTTAACATTGCTATTATGTCCTCAGTTAATTTAGAACTAAACTTGTTTACTAGTTTACTATCAATATAATAAATGTTATCATTGATTGTTCTAGCCTGAAACTGTAGCCATTCTCTAAGATTTTGTTTTTGCTTTTCCACTTCCAGCCATTGATTAGGCTCAGCTTTATAAAAACTTATTAATTTGTTTTTATACTGTTTGATTACTTTATTTCTTAGTTTTATTAATTTTTTATAATCTAAATTTTTAATATCTGACATTGTTTCTTCATTTAGAAGTTTTTTGCTTTTTCTTTCACTTAATATTTTCATATCTTACCTCCGATTTTATTCCAAAAAATATAATCAACAGCAAAGAGACTTGCTACTGACTATATTATTATATTTTTATTTAATCTCTTTACCTATTAATTTATTCTCCAAAAATATCTTTTAATGGATTATAATTATCGTCTAAAGATTTGATGATATGTGAATATTCTTCTTTAATTATGCGAGGTACTGAATTAAGAGTTAAAGCAATGGCTTCAAAATCAAATAAGAATTTATCATCTACCTCATCATGTTTAGCATAAATTGGAGCATATACATTATTTACTACATCATTCTCATCAAATTTTAACCCACCATATTCAGCAACAAACTTTCTGTTCAATTCTACTTCTTTTTTAGATCTTTCAATTTTTTTGCTAATTTTTTCGGTATATTCTTTAACAGTATCACTATATTGATTATCAAATTCGGACTCTAACGGCTTGATTTTTTCTTCAACATCCGCTTTCATAAATTCATTCTTTTTAACACCAACAGAAATAGCTACGGCAAAATCCGAATTTTTTGTATTACATTCGTCATATAATCTTTTATAATCGTATCTTTTTTGCTCTAATATTTTTTGTATTCTTTCAACTTCAGATAAATATGTGTCAAGCCCTTTTTGAAAACTTTCAGGTGAAAGCATTTTTTTGATATTTTTTCTAAAACTATATTCAGCCTCATATACTTCATCAGCAAGTTGTAAATATTGTTCAGTTTCTTTAGAATACCTTTCCATAATATCTTTTACATCAGAATTATGTTTCTCAATTAATTCATTCACTATTATCTCCTCCTTCAAAATAAAATGAATATAATAAAATTTTAAGAAAAATATACCTTTTTCTACATAAATCTACTTATATTGTAACATAAATATTTTTATTTTTTGCATAAAATATATAATTTTACGCATATTTACATAAGCAATATCACTATAATTGATTTTCAATAAATGTAAAATTGTATATAGGAGAAGATTTATGAAAAATAATTTAAAAGAAATTAGAAACAGTAAAAACTTATTGCAAACTAAAGTTGCAATGGATTTAAATATAACTCAAGAAACAATAAGCTCTTATGAAACGGGACGCGTTTTTCCTAGCTCAGATATGCTTATAAAATTAGCCAATTATTATAATACTTCCATTGATTATTTACTGTGTCGCACTAAATATAATATGCCAATCAATACTATTAAACCAAATAATATATCTGATGATGATTTTATTTTATTAAATAAAATAAATAAATTATCTTCACAAAATAGAGTAAAAGTTGAAGCCTATATTGAAGGATTAAATGATAGCTCCAACTAATTCATATCACTTTTATATCAATTTTTATATAATTTTTGATATTTTGATTTAATTATTATTAATTTAAAATATATGAAAATGGTTGATACATATAGCGTTTTTTATCATTTAAAACATTAATAAAACAATTAAATAAAACCCTTATTCTCCACCAATATGTTTATTAAAACCTTGATAATTCAAGGTTTTTCTTTATTTATAAGGGTTTTGTCATATTTTGTTTTTTTGTGGGCTACACCAAAATATATTACTTTCCTATCTATCATTTTATTATTAAAAGTAATTTATCACTCATCATATTATCGCCATATATAATAAATTCATTTTCACCACCGTGCATAGACATACCAACTACCACCCCAATAATCAGCAGCAACAATTGACAAATGAAGTTACCTTTATAATTTATAAGAACATTAAATGATTTTTTCAATGTGTAGCCCAAACATTTAAGATATCTTGGTAAAAATAAAATTTAAAATGTTGATGTTTATCAAAAAAAGTAATAACACAACTTATAGATAAGTATGAGAAATCAAAATCATTGCTATAATATCACTTATTAATTTAAAGGAGGAGATTAATATTATAAAAGAATTAAATCAAGCATTTGAAAAATTATTGTTTAATTTATCTATAGCAATTTACTATGAACCATATTGTGATGAAAAAGCAGAATATATGGAAATGCTTGAATTAATAGCACAACAAAAAATACAATATGATAAAAGTAAAAATTTCAATTCATTATCTATAGATGTATTAAATGATGTACACCTTAGCTCACTACCTTTACTTGAAAAATACGCTATCTATGACGGAAACTACGCAGAACAAATTGAAATATGGAGTGATTATTTGTTAAATTTACAGAAAAAATTAACATTAATAAAGGCAGGAAAATAGTCTTATTAAAAAATTAGGAGGATTACATAATAAACCTCTCTACACCTATTGACTTTTATATTTTATCTAATGCAAGTGCACTATAAAGTCTTTGAATATAAGACTTTTTTTCATATACCTAATAAAACAAAAAAGACGATATATAAATCATCTTTTCACTATTATTTTAGTCCTAATTCACTAAAGAAATTATCAATTTCATCTGTATCGTCAGTGTATCCACTTAAACTAGAAACAACCTTTTTATCTTTAATTCCTAAAGTAGTAGGAGTTCCCCAACTTTTGTTTTCGTCAAAATAGTCTTTTAATGAATCTTGTAGTGCAGTTATGTCATCAGATTCCCAAGTATCTATTTCAGCAATATAGATAGGTAAATTATTATCACCAACATATTCATTAATAATAGGTTTAAATTTTAAACAATAACTACATGTAGTTTGTGCTAAAATTAAAGCAAATGGTTTATCACTATCATATAATTTCTTATATTGTGCATAACTAATTTCTCCTAAATTTTCATACTCTTCATCGGCTTTAATATCAAAAGCAAATTTTGCGATACCGGCTTCACTAAGGAAATCTTTAATAGTATCACTTGAAGTTAAATCAGCATCTTTATAATTTGTAACCTTTCCATCTTTAACAACAAGTACAACGTCTCCATTAAATGAATCGTCACTATATTTAAGATCTTTCTTAATTTTTTTCATATCACTTTTACTGATATTATCAGTATCTAAATAATATATAGTATGATCAATACTTTCAGCAACTTTTTCTAAAGATTTTTTATCTTTCGCACTCATCTCACTTGTATATACGATTACATTACTAGATTTAGTTGCATATAAACATTCATACTTATCATAGTCTAAAGCACCTAACTTTTTATAATTTTCATCTGCTTTTACACCACAAGCAAAAGATTTATCTTTTTCAGGCCAAAATGCAATTACTAAAATCAAAACGATAACTGCAATTACAACACCAAAAAGTACTAAAAGTCTTTTATTTTCGTTCATTTCCTTACCTCCTCCTATAAATAATAGCACATTTTATTCTAATTTTCCAGCAATATGGCGGTATTTGATATAATTTCAAATGATTTTCACATTGAAAATGCACTTACAGAACAAGTTTAAATTTATTTAGTAATATACTTATGAAATAAATTTATTAAGTATATCTATAAAAGCAGAATTACAAATATATATATTAACAATATAAAAACATAAAACAATTACCAAATAATGCCATGCATCACTAAATTTTAATCCTTTAAAAATCTTTTTGAGTAAAATACCAAATATTATAAGTTCCATTAATAAGAATAATAAAACTTGTAATCTAAGTACTGTAAAACCAAAAACACTAATATATAAATACATTCTATAATAAGAGTTAAAAATTAATACTACTGAAAAGATAATTAAAAGTGCAGTTAAAATTTTAAGTGTATTATTCTTTTCGGTGAGTAACTTTGTTTTATAAATAATAAATAAAATCAAAGCATAATTAATAATTGTAACAACTAATAGTTCAAAGAAACCTTCTCTAGCATATGCCGCATACGTATATTCATTAGGCAATCCAAGAAAATTACCTGTTAATTTAGAAACTTCTGATAAGGTAAAAAGTACAAATATGAAATTAATTATTGTTAAAATAACATTAAATACTACTGCGTCAGTTTTACAGTATTTTCTTTCCTTCATTTCTAAATTAGGAGCGTTTAATACATTTACTGATATACTAAAGAAACAAATAAAATATAAGATAAATAAAATTATATTCCCAAAATCTAAAAATGAAAATATTTTTGACACAAAAGCGTCGAAGTAATCATCGGCAAATACCAATAATATTAATATAACCATTCCAAAGCATAATCCAATAACGCTTCCCTTTATAATTAACCCTATTTTTTTCCTATCTCGTTTACCAAAGGCATCACTAACTAATGATAAATTACTAAATAATCTTTTAGGGAAAATATCAAAAACTAGCGATAAGTTTTCAAAAGACAGTTTATATTTTTTATTTAAAAGTCCTATAAAAATCATTTGAAAAAGTAATGCTAGAACAAGGACATTTAATATTTGATTAGAAAAATCTGAATCTAGGGCTATACTGCTAAGCAGAATAAGAACATACGGAATTAATAGAAAATAATAATTTTTATTTTTTATATTCTCTTTATTAAAATTCATTAAAAATAAGGTACCTATAATAAGCAAGGCAAATAAAGATATAATATTTTTTAAATACCAAGCAATATCTAAATTATGAATTATTACCATAAGTAAAGATAACAACAAAGGAATTAAAAGATTAAATTTATTAAGTTTTATATTAATAGGTTTTCTTCTTTTACCCTCTATAGATAATCCGCATTTAGGACAGTAAAATGTATCATTTTGTAATTTAGTTCCGCATTCTGTACAATAATTATTCATTATCGCCACCTCCATATTCAAGTAAATCGCCAGGCTGGCAATCTAAAGCCAAGCATATTAGTGCCAGTGTAGAAAAACGAATAGCCTTGGCTTTATTATTTTTTAGTATCGATAAATTAGCGGGCGTTATTCCTGTTTTTTCACTAAGGGTATTAAGAGACATTTTTCTTTTAGCCATCATTACATCTAAATTAACAATTATCATCTTTGCCCTCCTTAAACTGTATAGTCTACTTCATCTTTATATATAGTTGCGGCTTTTATGACTGTAGACAAGCAGTAGAAACTAAGGCCCGCAATAAAGCAAACTACCGCTACCGCAACTGATAAAATAGTAGGAATAAATACCGTTTTAATTAAAACTATTAAAGATAAAATAATAAATAAAGTCGCAATTACATTCAAATATGTTTCTATTTTCTTTTTAAATGGGGTATCAATATATATATCAGAAAATAATCTATTTAAAATAAATATAATAATTAAGCAGATAATAAAACATAAATAGAACGCTATTTTATAAATATTGCTTTGCTCACTAAAACTTGGAACACTATCATATTTAAATAAGTTATATAGTATAGGTAAAACAAATAAACAACATGCGCCCCCTATAAACATAACTTTTAAAATAATGGATACAATTTTTGCAAGTAAATTTTTCTCCATATCCTCACCTCACGAAAATAATATATATCTTTTTTTAATAAATGTCAATATATTTTTATTGATAAACGATAAAAATAGTTTTGTATACATAACAAGACACTTTCTTATTTAGTTATACAAATTTATTATCAAAAAATAATAATTGGGTATTTCATTTACACCATTTAACCAAATATGAATATGTTATATTGAAAGTAAATGAAGGGGTGGATTATATATGTGTAACAATAACACGAATGAATGCCGATGCATATCAGAAATCCTAACAGTTATCAATATCTTGCAAGATAATGCACAATGTGCGGATACTTGTTTAGATACTTGCGATAGAGGGTTTTTAGGCTGCTCAGTATCAACAGTAGGCTGCAACACTAGACCTATAATGCTATATATAGGTGCTGGTAATGGTACACCATGGCAAATGCCTACTACTAAAACAAATGCTGTCTGTGGTAATGATGGGGCAACATGTTCAAATGTATTTAGAGTAGAAAAAGTAGATGGTTGTTGTGCTACGTTTAGAGTTCTTGGAGAAAATCCTGATTCAGAAGAAGCTGAAACAATACCATATGTCGCAACAAATACATTTTTTACAATGAATTTAAATTGTGTATGCTGCTGCAGATGTTTACAAGATACATATGTAGAAGGCGTTTAAAAGAATTGCCCGTTGGCAATTTCTTTTTTTAATATCTAAAAAAATAACACATTGTGCTATTTCTCTATTCTTTTAATATCGGTAACATCACTAATTGGAATTAGTTCATTTTCTATGGTGATTAAATGTGTACTATTACGTCCTACTATCCGTGCAGTGATAGTTTTATCTTTCAGTTTAATTTCCACGTCTGCTTTATACACGTAATTTGATGAGTTAAAAATGTCGTTTATTTTTTGGTTAACATTTTTTTCATTTAAAATCACCTTAGAACTTTTAGTGGTTTCTTCCGGCACCCTCTCTTCTTTGCTAGAATATGAAACTCGCTCATTATTTCCTGATGACTTTTGGGCGGGGTTTACAAATATACCTGGTAATTTTTTATCCATATTTCTCACCTCTCTACCCAATAATATGTCATACTATGATATTTTATTAACAAAACTAGTTACCTTATAACCTAAAATAAATAAAATGCTACCTATAATAATATCTAATGTATTAGGGCTAGAGGCAAATATTTCATATACCATCATTAAAAAGGAAGATGTCATAAGAACAAAGATAAGTAAATTCATAAAAATATGATGCTTTTTAAATAAGTAATTAAGTAATTTTGATAAGACAAATAGCCCTGTAAAAATACCAGTAATAAAAAATATATTAAATTTAAAATAAGATGGATTTAACAAATTAGAAAATAAATCTAAAAGTGATTCATAAGCTCCAAGTGACATAAAAATTGCGGTACCACTTATTCCCGGAACAATGGAAGTAAATACTTCTATACACCCCATTATAAAGAAACTAATGCCGTTTTTATTAATACTAAATAAGTCACTATTACAAATAAAATACATAATACTCATGAAAATAGAGCCTATCAAAAACATTTTAAATAGACTATTTTTACCAAAAGTAATATTTTTTTTGAGTTCTTTAAATCCGCTGGCGATTAAGCCGATAAATAAAAACATCATAGGAAAATAATACTCACTTAAAAGCCATTTAATAACTCCGCTAAAAAGGATAATACCACTAAATATACCTATACATATAGTTGCAAGAAAAGTGAAATCTTTAAAATTAATATGAAAAATATTAGAAATAATGCTGATAAGTCTTTCATAAATTCCAAAAGAGATAGCCATCATACTGCCACTAACGCCAGGTGCGATTTTAAGTATTCCAATTATAAAACCCTTAACTATATTTATCATATTAAAATATATGAAAAAAAGGACTAAATATACTAGTCACTTTTTATCTAACGTTTACGCCAAAATCAATATCATCATTGAATTCAATTTCTGTGTTAGTAACAACTTTTCTAACCCCAGTAACGCTATAGTAATATAAACTATTTCCGTTTACGAAATAAACATCATTACCTCTAAACATAACACTATTTATGTCTGTTGTAGTAAATAAATATGTATGTAGTTTTTTATTTAAAATATCTGTCCTATATACTGCGTATCCATTATCTATCTTTTTATATAAATAGTAGTAGCCGTACTTATTACCTATCTTCTGAACTTTTTCATATCCATTTATATCTTTGTCTTTATAGTTATCAAAAGTCTTTCCATCAATGGCTGATGCTAACGTCATAGTTCCCCACTTGGTGCCTGTGTAGTCCAAAAGATTGTCTTTGTTGCCCACTTTTTTTATAACTTCATCATCTATATTGATTTTATACTGCGTTAAACTATCTTTATCAAAGAAGTATACTTCTCCGTTTACCACTCCCTGCATAACGGTATCAAAAGATATATCATCATAACTTCTAATTTCTTTAATATTACCATTTACTAAATTGACAATATAGAAAATTTTAAAGGTATACTGTTTATTATAGTCAGCGACTATGTAATATTTATTGGTAAAAATGCTGACAGGCTTTTTATAAACATCATTATCAAATATATTAATATCACGGGCTTTATTCCCTATAAGGGTAACTCCTCTATAACTTTCTACGGCAATATAATTATTATCTTTTACATTATCATAAGTAGCCGATAAGGTGCCGGATATCTTCTTTGAAGATGCTTTATCTTTATAAAGAGAATCTTTATAGCCAAGTTCTTTTAATGATTTTGCAAAGGCTTTTACTTCGGTATCATTAATATCATGGGCATATGTAATGGTATTACCACTTAAACACATAATATCACTATTTATATCACTATTTTTATATATTGGTAAAATGCACTGGTACTTACTAGTTTTAATGTATTTAATCTTTTTTATGATTTTTTCATCTTTATTATAATCTTTAAGTAATTGGAAATTTATTTTAAAATTACTTGTATTAATAGCAAAATAATAAATATCTTCATTATTAAAACCGTTTACTTTAAGATTTTCTTTTACCGTAAAATTACCAACAGAATAACTAATACTATGTCCTTTATCAAAAACGTGCATAAGTGTTTTTATTCCTAAAAATATGGCTAGTAAGACGATTAAAACTTTACATAAATATTTCAAAATACCAACTACTTTCTATATAAAACGGAATAAACAATTATTCCGCTTTTAAATTATTCATTTTCCTCGTTCATAGATTTTAAATCATGGTTAAACTGTACTCGTTCTTCGTCAGTTATATCGGTTCTAAATTCTCTTTTTTTCTGCATTATATATTTAGATAAAACGGTTTCAATTTCTTCGAGCGCACTACTAGATAGATTAGATAGTATGACTGTCTCTTTTACGGTATCTATAACCGCACGGCCCCATATAAGGCCCATTTTTATGGTAAAATCGTTAAACATATCTGGGGTAATACTATAATAGAAGTAACCAAAGAATAATCTTTTTTGAGCTACGATAATTCTTTTATCAGTTAAAACTACGACATGGGTACTAAGTACATCTAAAGCGCTAGGACCTTTTTGGGCCGCAAATACGTATAAAACTTCTTCGTTGTCATTAACCATTTTTTGGGCTACGGCACAGTGTTGTTTTAGTCTCCATATTACGGTTCCAGGAAATTTATTTGCGAATTCTTTAGCCTTTCTATATACAGTGTTATCTTTTTTTGTCATATATCATCACCAACTATCATTATTATAACAAAATAATTTGTAATTTTAAAGAAAAATATTATAAGTTATGATAGATGTCTTTAACTACACCAAAATATATTGAACTATATACGATATAAAAAGAACCACAAGGGTTATGCTTGTAGGGGGCAGGCACTATTATAATTTATATTTTTAAAGCAGTACATATTAATGCATTCCACATTAAATTAATTATACACCTTTGAGTATAGCTTTGTGCTTTTTTAAAATTCATAGAAAGTAACTTACAATATTGCTTTCTGACGGTAATTATATACTGAGTACAAATATCGTTGTGATATATATCTTTAACCACGTTAGATGATGGTAAGCAGGTTATATGTTTATTAAAAGGAGCAGATTATTTAAATGTATTTTTAAACAACTTACTGAAACGTTCTTGATTTACGTCAGTAGAAATATAAGTGTTACTATTTTTAAGCTTTTCCACGTGACATACTCCAGGATCTCCTACATCAATTTTTATCTTACAAGGCTTAAAAGATATTATTTTATTATCAACTACTGATGCGACTGTGAGGGGATCTGGTACTGTAAGGCCGTTTACATGATGGTGTTCCATACTAAATTCTATATATTTTAAAGATATTAAATATACAAATCTTGAGATTATATCTTCTGATTCTTTTAAAGTGTTGATATATCTTTTTGAAATAAAAGTTTTTATCCCAGTCTCATGTGTTACAACTTCAATTCTTTTAAATGGTGCGGCAAGTACTTTTTTGGCGGCGATAGGATCTACTTTAACATTAAACTCTCTATATAAATGGTCATCGTCAGAAACTCCCATTATAACTATTTTAGATACTCTCTGTGCAAGGGTTTTATCTTTACGTAAGGCGTTTGCTAAGTTAGTAAGTGGACCTAGACAGATAATAGTTAAATTATCTTTATATTTTTTGGATGCCTTAATCATAAAGTCTTCGGCATACATTTTTTCTGTTTTCCTATTACTTTTTGGAAATACAGCATATCCAAGTCCGTCTATTCCATGGGCATACTTTGCGGTTACGTTTCCTTTATTGTGTAAAGAACCTTCATATATTTTTATATTAGAATCAAGTAAATCCTCTATAATCTTAATATTATTTAGTGATTTTTCAAATTCTATATTTCCTGTAGCCAAAGTAAAGCCAACTATATCAAGTTTATTTAAATATCCTAGAAGTATCGCTATTGCGTCATCGATTCCAGGATCAGTGTCAATTATATATTTCATTAAATCGCCCCTCTATCATACTATTCAATTTTACCAAAAATATAGATATTTGTCAGCAATTAAAATGAATAATATTTATATATTTAACCTATCATATTATTAAGGAGGGATATTTATGTATGTACCTAATGTTCTGGAAAAAAGTAATGATGGAGAGCGAGTATATGATATTTATAGTAGACTGCTCCAGGATAGAATTATTATATTAAGCGGGGAAATAGATGACAATATATCTAATAGTGTGGTAAGTCAGTTATTATATTTAGACTCTGTAAACAATGATAATATCAGTATTTATATAAACTCACCAGGTGGTAGTATAACTGCTGGTATGGCAATATATGACACTATGAATTTTGTTAAAAGTAAAGTTTCAACCATTTGTATAGGTATGAGCGCATCTATGGCTGCCTTTCTTTTATCAAGTGGTGAAAAAGGTTTACGTTTTGCACTTCCAAACAGTGAGGTTATGATTCACCAGCCTCTTGGAGGGGCGAGTGGACAAGCGACGGAAATTAAAATTGCCGCAGAAAGGATACTTAAACTTAAAAGTAAGTTAAACAAGATATTAAGTCAAAACACTGGTAAACCACTTAAAGAAATAGAAAACGATACTGAAAGGGATTACTTTTTAGATGCCAAAGAGGCTTTAAATTATGGACTTATAGATAAAATTATATGATAAAAATAGAGCGTGTGCTCTATTTTTCTACTACTTTAATTTTTACCTTTTTGGTTTTAGATAAATATTGTACTCTAGAATCTGTGCCTTCAACCATAACAGGTACTTCATATTCACCAGGTGCATAGCCTTCTAAATCAATATAAGCAGTTATATCAGAAGCTTCTATTCCTTTAAGAACTGATGCGACTCCTTTAACATTTACTGTGACTTTTATATCATTTTCTGTAAGTCCTTGAACGCTATACTTATCATCTAAATTTCTAACATCAATATTGACATCTTTAATGTCTGTGTCACTAGAATCGCCCAAAGTAAAATTTAATGTAACATTATTAACGGCCATAGACCTTACACCTTTTGGTTTAGTAAGATTCATTTTATAATCTTTATCTTCTTTAAGTCCTGTAACATCTACTTCAAGTGGTACATACTCAAGTTTTTCTAGTGCCTCTTCTGTACCATATACGGTGACAGTCTGTTCGCTCATATCGATATTACTAATTGCCTTACCAAAGCCAAGTTCTCCAGTAGTAACTACTTTAATAGGTACTGTTTTACTAGGAGATTTTATATTAAGTTCTACGTTAACTTTTGATGGTACAATTTCAACATTTAAAGCCTTACCCTTACTATCATAGGCCTTTAGTGGGACATCTTTTATAGTTGTTGTACCCTCTTCTTGTGTAGACAAACTATCAAGGTCAACAAGAGCCTTAACGGTTGCGACTTTTGTTAAACTATTTTTAGCCTTTTCGTCTTCTGCGCCTTTTATAACAACTTCTGAAATTTCTGGTGTGGCACTTTCAATAACAAGTTTAGAATTTAAATTATCTTGATTAAAGAGATCTGTTGTTAAGGTTTTAGTTTCCGAAACTTTTGGATATATAGTTACTGAAGCTATAGATGGGTTTACACTATAATCTATAGTACTAAGTGGTTGTGAGTACTCAATATTCACCTTATGAGTTCCAGGTTTTAAACCAGACAAGTCAACGGTTACTTTAGACGATGTTGACTGTTTAGCAATAAATAAGTCAGAACGATTTCCCATCAAAGTTATATCAACTTTTTTAGGAAGGCCTTCTACTACATAGGCTTCTTCATTATAGTTAACTTCTATTTTTTGATTTTTAAGTACTTCGGCTGTTTGGCTTGTGAAAGAAATCTTCTTTTGATCAATAGCCACAAAGGCTAAAATTGCTATTATAAGTGAAATTACCAAAAGTACATTAGGTCTAGAAAACCAACTTTCAATAGATTTTTCTGACCTATTGAATAACTTCCAAACGTTATATACAAACCTTGTGATGGGCATGATTATTTTTTTATCAATGAAACCCGAAAGTCTTTTAAATATGCTTTTTTTATTTTTAGTTTTCATCACTAGTCGCCTCCATTTCTTTCATAAGAAGTTTTTTTGATGGAGTAAGTCCCTCAAGTAAACGTACCTTAAGTTCTGCGAGTGTCAAGTTATACATTAAACTGCCATTAACTGCGAGTGATATTCTTCCTGTTTCTTCAGAAAGTACAATTGCAATACAGTCAGATTGTTCAGAAATACCTAAAGCCGCTCTATGTCTTGTACCTAATCGTTTACTAATAGTCAAATTATCACTTGTAGGAAATACTGCGTTAGCACATGCAATTTCATTACCTTGAATAATAACACCACCATCATGTAATGGGTTATTAACAAAGAAAATAGCATTTAAAAGTGGCGCGGTTATTTCAGCATAAATCTTTTGTGAATGATTTATGTAATTAGCAAGACTTGTATCCCTTTCTAAAACAATCAAAGCACCCATTCTTTGCTTTTTAAGACTTTCTAATGCTTTGGCTATTTCATTAATAGTCTTTTCTTTCTCACTCATAGATAAGGTTTTATGTTTACCGAGTAAATTTGCCCTACCTAGTTGTTCTAGGGCATCTCTAATTTCTGGCTGAAAGATAATTACAATTGCCAGTGGTGCCCATTCAATTACGTAGTCAATTATGTAGCCTATTGTAACTAAATCTAAAAAGTCAGATAATAGTTTAACTACTACAATTATAAGTAAGCCTTTAAACAAAAGGACCATTTTAACATTTTTTCTAATAGTTTTTAAAATATAATATAGCATTCCCCATACTAAAAGAATGTCCAGTAATTTTTTAAAAAGATCAATTATTGATTCTACTGTCATATTTACCTCCTAGACTTTAGCAATACAATTATAACACATTTATTAGACATTTTACATACAAAAATGAATAGAATTATTTACAGGTAATATACACTTGTTGATAATGCAGGTTTAACTACATATATATATGATTAAAATTGATATAAGAAGTAAGTTATGTATATAAGTAAGGCTAAAACTTTTTGTATGTAAAGATAATGTAACTTATATATTAGCACTTACACTACTTTTATATAAGATGTTATCATTATTGTAGTGCTTAATTAGGGTTAATCAAGGACTATCGTATAACAGATAATTATACGATTATTTTGTGCCTAAAAATTAGCGTTTTAGGGGGCTGCTTAACTATATTATTTAAACGAAAAGGTAAGATTTTCATTAAAATGTTACCACATAATATACAGTTATACGTTCATTTTAGTGAAAATAATGGTATGAGATACAGAAGAAGATTACATAGAAGAAAGATAATAATTTTGGCTTTATTTTCTGTGTTGTTATATTTTTCGGTTGGGTATGATGATTTTAGGATGAATGTAAATATGAACGTTAAAGGCAATTTAAAAGATAAATCTAGAACTATCAAGGATGTATTTTCAACAGCAACGAAGATTTTCGTATTAACTTTTAAAGAGAAAATATAGCAAGAGTAATATCTTTAGATAGCAGTGTAGTTCCAAATGATGTGGCAAGATTATGGGATGTGTCTGAATCTAAGGATAGCGGTGTATATGGTAGAAAATAATGCTGAAACAAGAAAGTATGATTTATATATAAGGCTAAAAACGGAGTAATTACGAATACTAATAGTAATTATTTGTTTTGGGGTGGAAGTCTAAATTTTAACAATAATTTTGATACTGTCAATACAGCCAATATATATTTTATGTTTAATTTGCTGAATTTCCAATACTTGATATAACGGTAACTAATGGTAAATGTAATGTATAATTAAAACATTAGAGATTGATATCTAATGTTTTTTTATTAAAATAAACTCATTTGACTGGATTCATCCATATTATCAAGGATGCCCATACTTCTCATCTTCTCAAGTAAAGTAGATGAGATTTTTGCTCTTTTTTGAAGATCTTCAATACTGAGGAAAGGTCTTTTTTTTCTCTCTTCGACGATGGCACGTGCTACTACATCACCAAGGCCATCAATAGATCTAAATGGCGGTATTAGAGTTTTTTCATCCTCGGTTAAAACAAAGTTCATTGCATCACTTTTGTTGATATCAATAGGTGCGAAAGTAATACCTCTAGCAAGGGCTTCAAGGGCAAGTTTTAAACATTCTAAAATATTTGATTCTTTATTGCTAGCACCATATCCCTTCTCTGTTATTTCTATTATCTTCGCCTTAACAGAGTCATAGCCTTTAATCATTGCGTCGATATCAAAGTCTCCATACTCGACAGAGAACTGTGAATAATAATATACACCAGGTCTATGTACTTTGTAATATGCTAGCCTGAATGCATTTATGACATATGCTACGGCATGGGCTTTTGGGAACATATACTTGATTTTTTCACAAGAACCAATATACCAGTCATCTATTCCAGCGTCTTTTAATTCTTGTTTATACTCTTGCCACTTTTCAGGTTCTTTACTAGCCTTGCCCTTACGAACAAACTCCATTATTTTAAAGGCTTTAAGGGCTGGCAAGCCATGATACATAAGGTAAACCATGATATCGTCACGACACCCGATAACTTCACTAAAAGGTACAATTTTTTGATCGATTAAATCTTTGGCATTACCATTCCATACATCGGTACCATGTGATAATCCAGATATTTTAGTAAGTTCGGCAAAGGTTTTAGGACGGGTCTCACGTACCATGTTAATGGTAAACGGTGTACCAAATTCTGGAATACCAATCGTTCCAACATCACACATAATGTCTTCGGCGCTGACTCCTAAAGGTTCTGGTGAAACAAATATTTTCATTGTTTCTTTATCGTCAAGTGGTACGGTCGTAACATCTATTCCTGTATAATCTTGTATAAGTCTTAACTTGGTAGGGCCAGAATGTCCTAGAATATCTAGTTTAAGCACATCTTGATCAATGGCGTGATAATCAAAGTGGGTTGTTCTCCAAGCAGAATTTACATCGTCAGCAGGATACTGAAATGGTGTAAAGTCAAAGACATCCATATATCCAGGGATAACAACGATACCGCCTGGGTGCTGACCAGTTGTCCTTTTTACGCCTGTACAGCCAGTCGCAAGTCTCTCTATTTCTGCGGTACGCATCATAATTCCTTTATCTTCGCAGTATCCTCTAACGAAACCAAAGGCGGTTTTTTCGGCAACCGTACCAATAGTACCGGCCCTATAGACATTATCTACACCGAACAACACTTTTGTATATTCATGGGCAGCAGCTTGATTTAAATCAGAAAAGTTCAAATCGATATCTGGTACTTTATCGGCGTGGAAACCTAAAAAAGTCGCAAATGGCATGTCATGGCCATCTTTTTTCATGTTCGTACCACATTCTGGGCAAGCCATATCTGGCATATCATATCCACTACCATAATCACTACCTAGACTAACGCCATTAACTTCAAAAATGCTTTTTTTACAGTTAGGACATACGTAGTGCGGAGGAAGTGGGTTAACTTCTGATATTCCCATCATTGTGGCTACTAAACTGGATCCAACTGAACCACGTGATCCAACTAGGTATCCATCATCGTTTGATTTTTTTACTAGTTTTTGGGCTATTAAGTAAATAACGTCAAAATTGGCACCAATAATTCCGGTAAGTTTATCTTTTAACGCCTTTTCTATCTCTTCTTCGGTTACATCAGGATTATCATGCTTTAAATCATCTATAACCAGTTTATGCACCCCTGTGTCATAACTAGTCATTACTTTATGTAGTTCCGCATATATTAAAGCCTTATATTCGTCGTCTGTTTTATCGCCTTGGGGATTATTCTTTTTAATAATATTAAATGGTTCATCTCCATATAGCTCGGTAGCAAGGCGCTCTTCGATATTATAAGGAAGTGGGTTACCGTATATTTTATCGGCTCTTGTATATACTAAATCAGTTGTATCACGTGTACAGTTTTCAATTTTAGGGGCGAATGGAATACCACCTGTTTCAATGATAACTTCTATAAATTCGGTCATATCGGCGATTTTTTTAGGGTTATCAATAACTAATTTCTTGGCTTCTTCTTTTCCTAGGAAACTAAAATCTTCAAGCATCTCGTCTGTTGTTCTAAAATGCTGGGACGGAATATTTGTGATATTTTTTTTAGCTAGTGGGTGCCTACCACCACCGGGAACTTTTTGGTTAACGATAATTTCTCTATATATCTTATCTTCTTTATTTAAATGATGTACATCACCTGTCGCACATATAAGTTTACCAGCTTCTTCTGTAAGTCTAATAATTTTTTTTATGTGTTCTAAAAGTTCTATTTTACTAGTAAAATCGTTTTGCTGGAGCAAATGATTATATACATCTACTGGCTGTACTTCAACATAGTCATAGAAATTAATTAGATTAGCGAGTTCTTCATCACTCTTGCTTCTAGCCTGCCTAAATATTTCACTTTCGTAGCATCCACTACCAACGAGAAGTCCTTCTCTATGTGCTTCTATTTCTGATCTTAAGATTCTTGGTGTTTTATATAAATATTTAGTATTGGCAAGTGATACAATTTTAAACATATTTTTAAGGCCCACTCTATTAAGGGCAATCAGGTTAACGTGGTAACTATTACCATATTTATAAATTTCATCTTTACTAACAAGTCTATCTAAATCACTAATTTTAAAGAAGTTTTGTGATTGTAGTTTCTTAAGCATTTTATGAAATACAAGGGCTGTACCTTCCGCATCGTAATCAGCTCTATGGTGGGCGTTTTCATCCCAAGGAACGTCATATCTTTTAACTAAAGCAGAAAGTCCATGTCTTGCATATGTATTATCTAAGGTTCTAGATAGTTCTAAAGTATCAATAACGGTATTTGTAAATTCTCCTAAGTTATATTTTTTATGAGCCATAACTAAAAATGAGACATCGAATTTTGCATTATGGGCAACCATAGGAAGATCGGCATACCACTCTATAAATCTTTTAACAACTACATCTTCTTTATCTTTACCTTTAAGCATGGCATCGGTAATATTGGTAAGTTCGGTTATTTTAGCGGGTAATTTTCTTTCTGGATCGATAAGTTCATCAAACCTATCTATAATCTCACCATTTTTTATTTTAACCGCACCAATTTCAATAATTGAATCCAAGCCGGCGGCATTAAAACCAGTGGTTTCAAGGTCAAACACTACATAGGTACTATCAAGTAGGTCAGCATCTGTTGGTCGCAGAACGATATCAACTCTATCGTCTATCATGGTAAGTTCGGTTCCATAAAGGGCCTTAAACTTATCTTTATCTTCTTTGCCTTTATTTAAATCACATACGGTATGATAAACGTCGGGGAAAGACTGACAGCCATTATGATCTGTAATGGCGATTGCTTTATGGCCCCACTTATAAGCGGTTTTAACTAATGTTTTAGCGTCTACAATACCATCCATTTGACTCATTTTGGTATGGGCATGGAGTTCTATTCTCTTCTCTTCTGCGGTATCCTGACGTTCCTCATCTTTTTTGTCACTAACATTTATATCTCTAGCATTAAGTACTATCTCATTAGAGTATTTATCGTTTTTGGTGTAACCTCTTATTTTATAGTACTTACCTTCTTTTAGTCTTTTGTTATATCCATCAAAAGATTCTTTGTCTCTACAGAATATTTTGCAATACATACTATCTGTACCGTCATATATCTTTAAGGTAATAATTCTAAATTCACTTTTAGATGATTCAAAAATATCCTTACCAAAAACATAAGCCTCAACTATAACGTTATCAATTTCAAATGTAAGATTAGAAATATCAATTATCTTACCTTTAATTTCTCCCCCCATGATTATTGGGCTTTCTTTTTTAGGTATTACAGGAACTTCTCTAATCTTTTCTTTTTCTATCATACGAGAGATTTCTTCTGATTTACTCTCATCAATAAAAGTCTTTATATGAACTGAAAAACCAGCATTATTTAAGCATTCTTCTAAATAATCTCTAACGCTTTCAAACTTCATTTCTTCGGCTTTATTGGCAATCACAATTACTAAACAGTTACCTTCTAGTTTAATTTCACTATCTAAAAATATATTTAAAAGTGGGGCTTCCCTAGCCTCTTCTTTTAAATAATACATATAATACTCTTTAAGAATATCAAAGTTTATATTATCACATTTTATTTTTACTGTTGCCATAACTCCAAAATATGCGGATATTTTTTTTTCAAGTTCTAAAAAGATGTTAAGTGGAAGTACGTTTTCAAGGTTAAAACAAAAGACGTATTTGTCTCTTTTTCTATTACCTATAATTTTATCCAAACTACCTTTAAAATATTTACCATCCATATTTATTTTATTAAGTAATAATTCTAATTTTTCGTTCACTACAACCACCTTCTAAGATGATTATACCATATGTATAAATTAATGGAAAATAAAAAAGATAAAATTGCCCAAACTTTTGCTTTAACTACACACTTATAAAGTAAAATATAAAGGATAAAAAGCATTTGCAATGATATTTTTTTTAAAGTAACATCTATGGATTTAATTAAATTCAAATGAATAACAGTGTCATGATGGTTATTATTAACTAAGTGTTGCCATGTAAGGATTGTTTAATGTTCCAGTACCAGATAGAGTTATGTTTGATTTTAAGAAGAATACTGGGGCCACGCCGTTCGTAATGGCCGCAATGCCGCCGTCGTCGCTAGTGATAAGGCTGCCGCTATTATTGCTACCGTCCACACACCAGACACCGAACGGATCGTAAACAGTCGGCGTAATCGTCCATATCCAATCTACACCAATATCTTTATATATCCAGTTATGAATATCACTGTTTTCATAGCAAGTTTTCTCCAAAAGGTAAGAAGATACACTACTACATGCGGAATTAGTACTGGCTTTTACATAATCTGTCGCACCCATAAGTCCAATTTTACCGCTCCATGTATACTTTTTTTCCTCATTAACACTAATTTGTAAATTAGTTTCGTTGCCATTTACTGATCCAACATTCCATGTATGGGAAGTTATTAAATTACCATAATTCAAGGTATTGTACCAATCATTATTTAAATATGTATTAAGTTCAGCATCTTTAAGGACTGTGCCACTATATTTTCCATTTACAAAATTATCACTTTTTGCCCAAGCATTACATCCTGAACCATCAGCCTGTGCACAATAAGTTCCTCCAGCGTCATTATCACGGTAACCTTGACTATCAAATCCTCTATCACCTATACTACCATTATATATAACTTTAATAGTATTATCACTTTCTACTGCAATGATTCTATACATATCATCTCCTAGTTGTATATAGTTATCAGGGCTTGCTCCTCTATAAATGTATCTACCTGCTTCGGTAGAATCAGTATATAATCCGTCACCACTGGTAACTACTTTTGCTTTTAGCATTTCTGCGGCAGCATTACTAGTATCTCCGCCAGTACTACCACTACTTCCGTCACTTTGGACAAAGTCTAATGTAACTGTTAGAGATGCATCTAGATTAGTAGGTTGTGAGGTAACGCTATTACTATAAGTTACTTTTACTGACAATGTAGAAGATGTACCTTGTTTTAAGACATCACCTTCTTTTATACCACTTGTTTCAAATAATATCGCAGAATTATTATCTTTTTTTAGGGTTATTTTATTAAGTTTGGCATTTAGGTTTCCTTTGTTTTCTACTTTGATATTATAAGTTATAGAGTCCCCTGGTAATACTAAATTAGTATTAAAAGAGGCGGTAAGTCCACCATATTCAGGTGTGCCACTTACTGATGCACTACCGACTTTATTACTAGTAGTAATATCTGTGATTGATATATTCCAAGATGTAGATATATTAGATGTACCAGATATCTTTAAACTACTTGCGAAAGCCGCATATCCTACTGCCATAATAACTACAACCGCAAGTAAGCCTCCTATAAGTATGCTTTTATTATTCCTATATCTTCTATGTCTTTTCATTATTACATTCTCCTATTTAAATATTCACGCTACTTTTATCATTTACATTTTATCAAATATGCTGAGTATTGTAAATACTCAATATTGACTTTAATTTTGTTAATGTTGGTAGACTGTTTACGAGGTGGTTTGATGAAAATAAAAGCCAATGATTACACTTCTGGCGAAATTATTAAAATTATTCGTGAATGGACTGAGTTATCACAAAAGGAATTTGGAAAATCTTTAAATAGAAGCAGGGACAGTATTAATAATATAGAAAATGGCAGAAACAGAGTATTTTTAGATACTTTGCTTGAAATTGCTAAAAAATACAATATTACGATTACAATAGAGAAAAAATAGTTTTAATTTAAAAAGACCCTTTTTGGGATCTTAATTGTTATTGTTTTTTATATTTATTTTTAGACACGTTATTGTTAGAAAAATGAAAATTAGTGATACTACTACAAGTAGTAACCATATATCTATAACGTGAACACTGGTGTAGGTATAATATTCTTTGGCTTCATCTAGATATAGTGCGGTTGCTACTGTTTCGTCTATATTATCATTTAGTTTTGTATGTTTTACTATGTTTATCATGTTAGATATGGTACCGAAGCACTCTACACCGTATCTTCCTATAACTAGATGTGATATTTTATCGATTATGCCATCTAATTTTAGAAGAACTCCTGATAATATTAACTGCATCATCATGTAAATGGTTGCGAATATTAAGGTTATTTCTGTTTTTCTTGCAATACTAGAGATAAATAAACCTAACATGGATGCAGAGAAGCTTACAAGGAAAAAGGTTATTAGGTTATCTAGGTAAGTATAGTTTGTTACGATACCTTCTTTTATAAAGTTAAAATGGATATGCATTGTTGTTATGTACAGGAGGGCCTGCACTAAACAGATGATGGTTACTACTAGTATTCTTGAAAGCACATATGAGGTAATATTTACACCTGATATATATTCTTTTTTTATTATTTGTCTTTCTTTAACGATTTCTTGAATGGTATTAAATATACCTGTCCACATGGCAGCACATGTAGCGGTGAATAGTATTATTTTGGCAATTTCATAGTTATTTATATCATTTGGTTTCATGGCACAATTTGCGAGCAACGCAATTATAAATCCTTGCATAAAGAGCATGAGAACAAAAAAATGATTTTTTGATATTATTTCTATATATCTTTGTGCTAGTGTGACGGTATCTTTTAAAATTGAATGTTTTATTTTTATTTTTCCGCTATTCTGTTTTATTACTGGTTTTTGATATGTATCATTATATTTTTGATTATAATAAGGTGTTTGTTTTGTAAGTAATTCATATATTTCTACGAATTTATTTACATTAAAGTATTCTATGGCACTTTCATATTTTCCTTGATAGCAGATGCTTCCGTTTTGTCCCATGAATATTATTTCATCGCAAAGTTCTAGGTTGGATACAGTATGTATTGTTATTATTACGGTGGTTCCTTGTTCTTTTATTTTTTTTAGTAGTTGCATAAGATGTTTTTCAATATTTAAGTCAAGACCACTTGTTGGTTCATCTAATATCAACACTTGCGGGTTATTTAAAAGTTCTAAGGCAACGCTTAGTCTTTTTTTCTCGCCACCACTTAAATTGTTTATCTTGGTATTTTCTTTTCCTTCAAGTCCAAGTTTTTTTACTGTTTCTTTGATTTTTGATTTTATTTGTTTTTTATCTTTTATTTTTAGTTTTGCTTTATAATACATTTCTTTATAAAGGGTAAGGTCTGTATGAAGTATTTCTTCTTGGGGAACGTACGCTATGACATCTTTTAAGTTATTATTTTTTAGGTTATAGTTACCGTAGTATATATTCCCTTCATATTTTGGGTCGTACCCAGTAATAGCATTTAGTAAGGTTGTTTTTCCAGCACCAGATACCCCGACTATGGCGGTGAAGGTACCGGAATTAATGTTTAAGTTAATATTATTTAGTACGGTTTTATTTTTTATGTTCTTATGTAGTTTGTCTATAAATAAGCTATATCCCATGCTCATCACCATTTATATTATAACAAAAAAATAGTCATATAGAACTATTTTGTGATATCTATGTAGTTATAATATTTTGTGATGGTTAAGTCTTGCATTAAAATGTTTAAATACAAGGTATGATTTTTCCAATCGTTTATTATCTGCGTATCTTTTTTTGTGTAATTTTTTAGAGCCAGCAGTTGCGATTTTATTTTGTTTACTTTTGTTATATCGATGTTTATGTTAGTTGTGGCGATTGATGTGATATATATGACCGGCACTACGGATAGTAAGAGGATTGGGATTATGAAAAGTAGAAATGATATTATATATAATAGAGTATTTTGGGTTAATTTTATGCTGAAAATATCTAGATTATATTTCACTAAAATGATATTTATTATGACAAATGGTATTTCAATTAGTAGTATTTTTTTTATTAACGGTATTCCATATTTATTTTTTCTAGGAAAATTTAGTTTATGTATGTCTGCTTCGACTGTGAGGTTTTTTTGAAATTCATTTTGAGATATACTTGTTTTTTCTATCAATTTTGAAAGTACGTATTTTTCTGTTTGCGACAAGTTTTTGGTGTTTTTATCTGTAACTTTTATTTCGTCATTTTCTATTTTTATTTTATTTTTTTGTTTTAGTGCTTCTATAGTTAGTATTATGGAATATGAATCTACCTCGCCCGATAGTATTTTATAGAGCATGGCCGTTGAATATTTTGAGATTATTTCTTCATAATCTTGTTTTTTTATGGTTACGTTTTCTATTATGGTGGCATTATAAACTTTATTCGCGACGGGCTCTCCTATTATCATTGGGGATATGAAGATAAGCGTTACTAAGATGCAAGTGATTATTTGGATAGGACTTGATGGTTTTGTCATGATGAATATTAGTACAAGTAATAATATAAATATTATGATGCTTATTTTAATCTGTTTTTTCATTAGTGCAAGTAGTCACTGGCTTTGGCATTTAAGGTTAGGTCGGCGATATTTCCTTTTTGATATGCGTAGTAAGCAGCGGCACCTATCATGGCAGCGTTATCTGTACAGTATTTTATTTCTGGCACTATTATATTTATATTATTCTCTTTGGCGATGGTATTTAGTTTATTTCTTAATCCTTTATTTGCTGCAACACCTCCGGCGACTATAAGATTATTTACATTATATTCTTTTAGGGCATGGAAAGTTTTTTTAGTTAGTATTTCTACTACTCTATTTTGGAATGATGTGGCCATATCGGCTTTATTTATTTCTTTTCCTCTTTGTTTTTCGTTATGTGCAAGGTTTATGACTGCGCTTTTTATTCCACTAAAACTAAAGTTATAACTATTATCATTTAGAGGAAGTGGAAGATTGTAGGTGTCGTTACCTTCTGCTGCAAGTTTGTCGACTAATGGGCCGCCTGGGTACGGGATATTTAGAACTCTTGCAACTTTATCATAGCATTCACCAACAGCGTCATCTAAGGTGCCTCCTAATTTCTCAAAACTATAGTTTTCTTTCATATATATTAAGTCTGTATGACCTCCACTTACGACTAGGGCTATTAGAGGGAATTTTAGAGGTTTTACTAGATTATTTGCGTATATATGGCCTGCAATATGGTGTACGGGTATTAATGGTTTATTATAGATTAGTGCTAAGGTTTTGGCGGCCATAAGTCCAATTAGCAATGAGCCGATTAACCCTGGCCCATAGGTTACGGCTATGGCTGTTATTTGGTCCATTTGCATATCTGCTTTACGGAGTGTTTCTTCTATTACTATTGTTATATTTTCTATATGCATACGGCTAGCAATTTCTGGTACTACGCCTCCGTATGCTGCATGGGTATTCATTTGAGATAATACAACTGTTGATATTTCTTCTGTTCCATTTTTTATTATTGAAACGCTTGTTTCGTCGCAACTACTTTCTATTGCGAGTATATATGTATCCATTATTTCACCTCTTTTATTAGCAAGTAGCCATTATTTTTACCATAGTAAAACGGCCTTATGGCTTTGATTTGAAAGTCATATTTTTGATATAGATTTATTGCTGATGTATTTTTTTCATTCACTTCTAGGCTAACGCTTTTACAGTTTTCTTTTTTTAGTTCTTCTAGGGCAGTGCTTAAAAGTCTACTTCCTATATGTTTTTTTCTGTGAGCATCCACAACATAAATGTAATTAATTTCTGCTCTTTCATAGATTATGCTGTAAGATATTAATCCAATTATTTGTTCATTTTCTTTGTAGATTTGAATTTTTTCGAACGGGTCGTTTGTATTTACGTATCCTGAAAAATTTTCTTTTAATATACCTTCAACTAGTTTAAAATCTTTAATATGTTCAATCATGATATTTTTTTAAATTTTCCTCTGCTTCAGTTAGTTTTAAATATTTAGGATTTAATGCATGGGGGTTTACTCCATTATCATTCTGATGTTTTTTTACTATTTTTATTATGTCTATTTCTGGTTTGACACTATCATATATATTATCATAACTTATGCTTTTTGATTTCTTTTCTAATAAATCAAATGATATATATGTGTCTGGCATTATGACGTTTAAATTTTTATCGTATTCTCCTGCATAGACGTAACCTCTTCTTGCATTTATTAGTGCAAGATTAGTATCAAAAGGCGTTCCACTGGCAATGACTTCTAATGAAGATATTGGAACAACTGGGATTTTTAAAGCCCAAGCCATTGTTTTGGCAACGGTAAGTCCTACCCTTATTCCAGTAAAAGAGCCTGGTCCGTTTACGGCAAAAATTTTTGTTATTTGATTTGGTTTAGTATTTGTTTTGTTCAAAGTTTCATTTATTACCGGAATTATTTCGCTTGACATATCTTTATCTACCTTTTTATTATAAATATATTTTATATCATTATCTATAATAAGGGCGACTACTAGATTAGAAGTCGCTGAATCTATAAATAAATATTTCATAATACTGCCTCACATAATTCTTCATATCTTTTTCCGTGTGGAGTAACTATAAATATGCGCGTATTTTCACCTGCTACTTTAATTCTAATATCTAGTCTTTCTGCTGGGAGATGTGTTTTGATGGTGTTTGCCCACTCTATGACGACAACTCCACCTTTAGTAAAATATTCTTCTATTCCTAGCCCTTCAATATTTCCATCTAAACGATATACATCCATGTGATAAAGTGGAAGCTCTCCATTATACTCTTTTATTATATTAAATGTTGGAGATGTAACATTTTCTCTAATACCTAAAGCGTTTGCAAAACCTTTTGTAAATACTGTTTTACCACTTCCTAATTCACCATCTAGGCAAATGACCATATTTTGAAATTTTTCTGATTCCAAATTTTGTGCAAATTCAACTGTTTCTATTTCATTTTTCATTGTTATTCTATATTCCATTTGTCTCACCATTGTTATTATATCAAAAAGAGTAATCCTTATTCAACTATTTTAAGGTATCAATTAAAAATTTTTCGGGTATAACTTTCTTAAAATATTTGATATTTTATCTAATATGTAAAATAAAAAGGTATTATTATTCTGAATATTACCCTTTTATTATATTTAAAATATAAATACAAAAAAAATCCGCAACGTCCTATCTTACCTTTCAGTATTGTCGGCGCTGAAGTGCTTAACTTCTGTGTTCGGGATGGGAACAGGTGTATCCACTTCGCTATCGTCACGGATTTAATATTACTTGAAATAATTCTCTGAAAACATTGATAACGTGATTTTCTTAATATCTTTAGAAAAAATTTATAGGATTAAATCCTCGATCTATTAGTACTAGTCAGCTCAACATGTCGCCATGCTTCCACCTCTAGCCTATCAACCTCATCGTCTTTGAGGGATCTTACTTCATTCGAATGGGAAATCTCATCTTGGAGTTGGCTTCCCGCTTAGATGCTTTCAGCGGTTATCCATTCCCTACATAGCTACTCTGCACTGCCACTGGCGTGACAACAGATACACCAGAGGTAAGTCCATTCCGGTCCTCTCGTACTAGGAACAGCTCTCCTCAAATTTCCTACGCCCACGACGGATAGGGACCGAACTGTCTCACGACGTTCTGAACCCAGCTCGCGTGCCACTTTAATGGGCGAACAGCCCAACCCTTGGAAGCGAATCCACCTCCAGGATGTGACGAGCCGACATCGAGGTGCCAAACACCACCGTCTATGTGAACTATTGGGTGGTATCAGCCTGTTATCCCCGGGGTAACTTTTATCCGTTAAGCGACGACCATTCCATACTGAATCGCCTGATCACTAAGCCCTGCTTTCGCATCTGCTTGACTTGTAGGTCTCGCAGTTAAGCTCCCTTATACCTTTACACTCTACAAATGATTTCCAACCATTTTGAGGGAACCTTTGGGCGCCTCCGTTACTTTTTAGGAGGCGACCGCCCCAGTCAAACTACCCACCAGACACTGTCCCCACACCGGATTCACGGTGCCAGGTTAGAAATTCAATCTATCAAGGGTGGTATTCCAAGTTTGACTCCTCTAAGGCTGGCGCCTTAGTCTCTTCGTCTCCCACCTATCCTCTACATGATAAACCGAATCTCAATATCAAGCTGTAGTAAAGCTCCACGGGGTCTTTCCGTCCTGTCGCGGGTAACCTGCATTTTCACAGGTATTAGAATTTCACCGAGTCTATGGTCGAGACAGCGCCCAGATCGTTACACCTTTCGTGCGGGTCAGAACTTACCTGACAAGGAATTTCGCTACCTTAGGACCGTTATAGTTACGGCCGCCGTTCACTGGGGCTTCAATTCGTACCTTCGCAAATCGACTTTCGTCAAGCTAAGCACTCCTCTTAACCTTCCAGCACTGGGCAGGCGTCAGCCCCTATACATCGTCTTACGACTTAGCAGAGACCTGTGTTTTTGATAAACAGTCGCCTGGGCCTTTTCACTGCGGATCAATCGCTTGATCACTCCTTCTCCCGAAGTTACGGAGTCATTTTGCCGAGTTCCTTAACCATAGTTCTCTCGCTCACCTTAGGATACTCTCCTTGCCCACCTGTGTCGGTTCTCGGTACAGGCACCTATATAATTAACCCTAGAAACTTTTCTTGGAAGCATAGCGTCAGAAGACTTTGAATTCCGTGGAATTCGTCGCCATCATACTTCAGCAGTAATAGTATTACGGATTTTCCAGCATACTTGCCTTTGTATTTAGACAGGAATCCAATAACCTGCTCTTCCTAGCTTTCTCCGTCATTCCATCAGTTATATAGGTGGTACAGGAATATAAACCTGTTGTCCATCGACTACGCCTTTCGGCCTCGCCTTAGGCCCTGACTTACCCTGGGAGGACGAACCTTCCCCAGGAAACCTTGGGCAAACGGTGGATGGGATTCTCACCCATCTTGCGCTACTCATACCGGCATTCTCACTTCCAACCAGTCCAGCCGTCCTCTCGATCGACCTTCATCCCTGTTGGAACGCTCCCCTACCCCTTTATCTTTCGATAAAAGTCGCAGCTTCGGTAATATGCTTAGCCCCGGTACATCTTCGGCGCAGTGTCACTCGACTAGTGAGCTATTACGCACTCTTTAAAGGATGGCTGCTTCTGAGCCAACCTCCTAGCTGTTTTGACAACTCCACATCCTTTCCCACTTAGCATATATTTTGGGACCTTAGCTGGCGATCTGGATTCTTTTCCTCTTGCGTATGGACGTTATCACCCATACACTGACTGCTGAACATGCTAACGTTGGCATTCGGAGTTTGATTATTATCAGTACAGCTAGGTGCCGCCATCTAATATTCAGTGCTCTACCTCCAACGCGCTTAGTTCAACGCTAGGCCTAAACCTATTTCGGGGAGAACCAGCTATATCCAAGTTCGTTTGGAATTTCACCGCTATCCTCAAGTCATCCGCTCATTTTTCCACATAAGTCGGTTCGGTCCTCCATTTGGTTTTACCCAAACTTCAACCTGCTCAAGGATAGATCACTTGGTTTCGGGTCTATCGCATCATACTATGTCGCCCTATTAAGACTCGGTTTCCCTACGGCTCCGTCTCTTCAACTTAACCTCGCATAATACAATAACTCGCCGGTTCATTCTGCAAAAGGCACGCCATCACCCTTTAACGGGCTCTGACTCTTTGTAAGCACATGGTTTCAGTATTCTATTTCACTCCCCTCCCGGGGTTCTTTTCACCTTTCCCTCACGGTACTTGTTCACTATCGGTCACTAGAGAGTATTTAGCCTTACGGGATGGTCCCCGCTGATTCCGACAAGATTTCTCGTGTCTCGCCGTACTCAGGATACTTCACAGAGTCCACAGAATTTCGCCTACAGGATTATCACCTTCTACGATTTGGTTTCCCAACCAATTCGACTATCCTATGGATTTGTAACTCTTATGTGCAAAGTCCTACAACCCCAATCCTTAGATTGGTTTGGGCTATTTCCGTTTCGCTCGCCACTACTCAGGAAATCGATTTTTCTTTCTCTTCCACCGGCTACTAAGATGTTTCAGTTCACCGGGTTACTCCTGCATACCTATGTATTCAGTATGCAGTAACTAGGCATTACCCTAGCTGGGTTCCCCCATTCGGAAATCTCCGGATCAAAGCGTACTTACAGCTCCCCGAAGCATATCGTTGTTTGTCACGTCCTTCATCAGCTTCTAGTGCCAAGGCATCCACCATGCGCCCTTAGCAATTTAATCACCATTTGTTAATTTTTCCTAATTTGATGAGATATTAATTCTAATGCAATACGTGCGACAGATTTTGCAATCATTGATTGCGGCTCTACTTTTATTTTCACGTATTGCTATCACATTATCAAGTTTTCAAAGAACTATTTCTGGACTTTTTCGTCCATATTTTTTGAGAGAATAATCTCTCAAAACTAAGCAAAATTTGTTTTCGAATTAGTTAAGACGTATTAGTTATATAAATCTTTCTCCATAGAAAGGAGGTGATCCATCCCCACGTTCCCGTAGGGATACCTTGTTACGACTTCACTCCAGTCACCTGTCCTACCTTCGCCGGCCCCCTCCATAATGGTTAGGCT
>CAKOWU010000003.1 GCA_934129885.1 uncultured Bacilli bacterium
ACAAATATGTATTCTATGTTTAGAGATTGCAGTAGTTTAATAAGCTTAGATTTAAGTACTTTTGATACATCAAATGTCATTAACATGACAGGTATGTTTTCTGGATGTAGTAGTTTAACAAGTTTAAATTTAAGTAATTTTAATACCTCAAATGTTACTAATATGACAGCAATGTTTAATAAATGTAGTGGTTTAACTAGTTTAAATGTCAGTAAATTTGATACATCGAATGTTACTAATATGAGTTATATGTTTTCTGAATGTAGTAGTTTAACAAGTTTAGATGTTAGTAAATTTGATACATCGAATGTTACTAATATGAGTTGTATGTTTAATAAATGTAGTGGTTTAACAAGTTTAGATGTTAGTAAATTTGATACCTCAAATGTTACTAATATGAGTTATATGTTTAATAAATGTAGTGGTTTAACTAGTTTAAGCGTCAATAATTTTAATACCTCAAATGTTACTAATATGACAGCAATGTTTCAAAGATGCAGTAGTTTGACAAGTTTAGATGTCAGTAAATTTGATACATCAAAAGTAATTGATATGAGTTATATGTTTAATAATTGTAGTGGTTTAACTAGTTTAAGCGTCAATAATTTTAATACATCTAAAGTGACTGATATGAGGAGCATGTTTAGCAATTGTAGTAGTTTAACTGAACTAGCTGTTAATGATTTTGATACAAGAAACGTTATAAATATGAGAGGGATGTTTAATAATTGCTTTAGTCTCACTAGCTTAAATCTTAATAATTTTAATACAAGTAAAGTAACAGATATGAGTGCAATGTTTGCCGGCACTACCAATAATACAACATTTGAAAATGTTACAATGAATTTAATCAAAATAGACGGACTTGAAAATTTTGACACATCTAAAGTTATTACAATGAATGCCATGTTTCAATATTGTTCAAAGCTAACGAGCTTAAATTTAAATAAGTGGAATACAAGTAATGTTACGAAGATGAGCGGTATGTTTTATAACTGTAGTAGTTTAACCAGCTTAAATGTCAGTAATTTTGATACATCAAAAGTGACAAATATGTATGCAATGTTTCAAAGATGCAGTAGTTTAACTAGTTTAGATGTCAGTAATTTTGATACTTCTAAGGTTACTGATATGCATTCAATGTTTGAAAGTTGTAAGGAACTTACTAAACTTATTTTATGTTCTTTTACAACCTCAAATGTAACTAATTTTGATACAATATTTGGTTATACTCCTAATTTAAAATATGTTTATGTAGGACCTAATTGGACAACTACAAATGCAACAACGACTGATATGTTTACTGGTAGTGGTATATCTTCCGTAACCCAATCAAATAACTGTGAATACGATGCCGAAGATATAAGTGTAAGTTTAAATACAACATCAACTACCAATAGCATCACCGCAGTCGCAACAGCCTTTGCTGATAGTGGAATATCTAAGTATGAGTTTAGTAAAGATGATGGCAAGACTTGGATTGATAACGGTACAAGTAATGTTTATACATTTAGTAATTTAAAAAATATAAAAGCAGCAGATACTTTAAAAACAAATAATGTAACAAGTGGTGATGGTTTATATGTGGATAGTACCGAAACAGGCAGATATGTATATAGAGGAGCAAACCCAAATAACTATATTACATTAGGTACAGATACATATAGAATAATAGCAGTAGAATCAGATGGAACGCTTAAGGTAATAAAAAATGGTAGCATAGGTAGAAAAGCATTTGATACTTCAAAAAATGCTAGGTATTCTACTATAAGTACAGATTACTGTTATGCTACTTCAGCATCTTCATACTATGGTTGTAAAGTATGGGGAAGTAAAACAACTACACTTGATACCAATGGAAAAAATGTAACCCAAATGCCAAGAGCAGTCAATGGAACGCTTTATAATCTTCCAGATTCAGAAGCAACATTAAATACATATTTAAATAATGATTGGTATAATAGTTTAAGTAGTAATGTTCAAAATATAGTAGTATCACATATGTTTAATGTAGGAGTAACGAAATATAATGAAACCAATTTATCAAATACAATAACACAAGAACAAACTTATAAATGGAAAGGTAAAGTAGGATTAATGAATCCAAGTGATTATGTAAAAGCCAGTACCAATTCCGCATGTACAAGTGCAAATGCATATTATGCTACATCATCATGTTATAAAAATAGTGATACGCATAACTGGATTTACGCAGGACCTGCGGCAGAAAGTGCCTCATGGACAATCGCCCCTTACTCTGGCTATGACGCTTACACCGTGTTCTTTGTGGACAGTGGCGGCACCCTGACCGGATCCAGCGCTAATGGCAGTTACGGCGCGGCGCCAGTTCTTTATCTATCCTCTGACATCTCTCTTGAGGGAGACGGGACTTCAAATAGTCCATATACTGTAGAAACTTCATTTCCTATTAAGGTTAGAGCAACTAGTAAAATAGGGAAAATAAAAGAATCTGACAAGGTAGATACTATGTTAAAAGAAATAAGTGCTCCAACTTTTAGTGAAAGTGAGACTAGTAGTGGCAAGAATGTAATTATTACATACCCTTCAGGATGTGGTAGTACTTATACTTGTTCATATTCTAAAGATAGTGGAGATTTTGTTACGGTAACATCTAATCCAACTATTTCATTTACTGGTAGTGGTAATGTAGTTACTAAGGTGTCTGATGGAACTAATACGGTAAGTAGTAGTTATACTGTAAAAGTAGAAATTAGTACATCTGATTTAGAAAGTTTAGTAGTAACAAGCGGAGATGGCTTATATGCAGATAGTACCGAAACAGGTAGATATGTATATAGAGGAACAAACCCCAATAACTATATAACATTAGGTACAGATACATATAGAATTATATCAGTTGAAAGTGATAATACACTCAAGGTAATAAAAAATGGTAGTATTGGTAATAAAACAATTGATACTTCAAATACTAGATATTCTACTAATAGTACAGATTATTGTAATTCAAAGCGTGGCTGTAAAGTATGGGGAAGTAAAACAACTATGCTTGATACAAATGGAAAGAATGTAACTCAAATGCCTAGAGAAGTTGGTGGAACACTTTATAATTTACCGGATAAAGAGGCTTCATTAAATGCATATTTAAATAATGATTGGTATAATAGTTTAAGTAGTAATGTTAAAAATTTAATAGTATCACATATGTTTAATGTAGGAGTAACGAAACATAATGAAACTAGTTTATCAAATACAATTTTACAAGAAGCAGCTTATAAATGGAAAGGTAAAGTAGGGTTAATGAATCCTAGTGAGTATGTAAAAGCCAGTACCTATTCCGCATGTACTAGTGTAAATGCATATTTTGATAATTCAGAATGTTATCGTTATAGTAAGGTATATAATTGGATGTTTGTAGGACCTATGGCAGAAAGTTTATCATGGACAATCGCCCCTTACTCTAGCTCTTCCGCTGGTAGCGTGTTTCGTGTGCTTAGTGGCGGCAGTTTCTATTACAACAATGCTTCCTATAGTTATGGTGTGGCCCCTGTTTTCTATCTTTCTTCTGATATTACTTTATCAGGAAAAGGAACGGAAACAGAACCATATCAATTATTGGCTGAATAATGTTATTGGCTCAAAATTAAAAACTCGGTGTAATTACTGGGTTTTAATTTGCTTTTAAGCCGATAATAATTATAATTGTAATAACTGGCTGAGCAAATCTTTGTCGGCTTTCCAGTCTGGCAAGGAAGTTGATATTTTGGTGGTTGCTTTTTCAATGGCTTCGAATTTTGTTTTTTCTAATACTTTTGCATATTCCATTGTTGTATTTATATTTGAATATCCTAGTAATTCTTGAATATAAACAATGTTTACTCCCTTATTTAATAGATGAACTGTGCTAGTAAGGAGATATGTTTTTGTTAGAAAATATACTTAATTGTAGAATAAGTGTTGTATTTACCACATATTTTATTTTACACTCTCCTATAATGTGTTGTGTGCGTGCAATGATAAGTACATAAGATTATGGCCTAGTAAAAATAAATCACAGAATGCACTAGACACAATAGGCTTCTTACCTAAATTTAAAGATGGGACAAAATTATACAACAAATATGGTTGTTTTCTTTCACAATGTATTTTGCACATACAAAAATACTTAAAAGGAATATATGATTTTATAGATCATAAAGCACCAAAAAAATTATCTGAATTTTTTACTAAATGTAATAATTCAAGAAACCGTTATATTGAAAAAAATATAATGTCTTTTAGCGACGAAGAATATTCTTTTATAATAAAAGAGTATGATAATATTATTGACGAATGGGAAAAAGAACTAAGAGATGATGCAAACAATTATCTTTTTAATGAAGAATCAAAATTGTTTTTTCGTCTTAAATATGGTAGTAAAAAAGCGGATAATAAAGAGACGAAACGTTGTTTTTTCTAAAAGATTTTAATGTACCATCTACAAATAATGTGGTCGAATCTTCTCAGCGTGGAGTTAAAATAAAACAAAAATAGGAAAATTCAGAAGCAACTTAGGAGCAGATAGTTACTTAAAAATAAAAAGTTGTTTATTAACATACAAAAAACAAAATCTTGATATATTAGATTCTATAATCAAAGTATTTAATAACAACAATGTTTTAGCAAAATAAAAGGTGAGAGTCCCTCGTTTATTTTCTAGTCCCTTGACTGAACTGTAACTAACATTTAACTTAATTTATTTCAAACTATTGACGTAAGTAAATGTTTTGTGTTATAGTCTTATCAGTTGACAGAGAAAAATACTCATTAGTAATTTAACTGGTAATAAGAAAGTTAATGGTAGTTGAAAGTTAACCAAGGTTAAATTTATGAATTACATATTTGGAGTCAAAACCGCAAATCTGCGTTATAGATTAAAGTGCATAGGAATACTATGAAGTAAGGTGGTACCGCGATATTATCGTCCTTACATTTATAGTATTTTTTTATATTATTTGGAGGTATTATATGGAATTAAATAAATATATTGATAGTACAAATTTAAAGATGGAAGCCACGGCTTTAGACATTACTAAATTATGTGAGGACGCTATTAAATATAATTTTGAAAGTGTCTGCGTAAGTCCTTGTTATGTTTCTTTAGCGAAAGATTTATTAGAAGATACTAACATATTAGTAGGCACTGTAGTAGGTTTTCCTTTGGGCATCAGTAGTCCTAAAACAAAACAATTTGAGGCTACTGAGGCTGCTGAACTTGGTGCGGATGAAATTGATATGGTTATTAATGTTGGAGCCTTAAAAGATAAAGAATATGATTATGTCAAAAAAGAAATTGAGGGAGTGCGTGATGTTTTAGATGGTAAAACATTAAAAGTTATTATTGAAACTTCTCTTTTAACAAAAGAAGAAATTATTAAAATGACCGAAATATGTAACGAAACCTTTGTAAACTTTATAAAAACATCGACGGGCTTTGGTGAAAGAGGGGCATCTCTTGAAGATATTGACATAATAAATGAACATAAAAATGAACTTTTAAAAGTAAAAGCCTCTGGTGGTATTAAAAGTTACGAAGAAGCCGAAACTTTTATAAATAAAGGGGTAACTAGAATTGGAACATCAAATGCTGGAAAAATTATGAAAGAGTGGGAGGAAAAAGAATGAAATTATTTGATGAATTAAAATGGCGTGGTTTAATAAAAGACGTTGCCGGAAGTGATATAGAAGAAAAAATAAATAATGGTGGTTTAACATTTTATCTAGGAACAGATCCTACCGCAGATAGTCTGCATATAGGACATCTATCTTCTTTGCTAACCGCTAAAAGATTACAGTTAGGGGGACATCATCCGATAATCCTAGTAGGGGGTGCGACAGGAATGATAGGAGATCCTAGACCTACAACAGAAAGAGCTATGATTACCAAAGAAGAAGTTAAGAAAAATTTTGATTCACTAAAAAAGCAAATAGAAACCTTATTTGGCTTTGAAATAGTCAATAATTATGATTGGGATAAAGATATTAACTTCATTGATTTTTTAAGAGACTATGGTAAATTCTTTAATGTTAATTATATGATAAATAAAGATATCATAAGAAGAAGATTAGAAACAGGTATTACCTATACAGAATTTTCTTATATGATTATGCAGGCTCTTGATTTCTTATGGCTTTACGAAAATAAAGGATGTACACTTCAGGCCGCAGGATCTGATCAGTGGGGTAATATAACTGCGGGTATAGATTTAATCAGAAAAAAAACGGGAGAAGAAGTATATGGCTTTACAATGCCCCTTGTACTTACTAAAGATGGTAAGAAGATTGGTAAAAGTGAAGGTAATGCTGTATGGCTTGATAAAACAAAAACATCTAATTATGAAGTATACCAGTATTTTCTAAATAGTGATGATGAAATGGTTATTGATTATTTAAAAATATATACTTTCCTAACTAAAGAAGAAATAGAAGAAATAGAAAAGAAACACAAAGAATGTCCAGAGAAAAGACTTGCTCAAAAAACACTGGCCAAAGAAATTGTATCTTTCTTACATGGTAAAGAAGAAGCCGAAAAGGCTATAAAAATAAGTGAGGCTTTATTTGGTGGCAGTGTTAGTAATTTATCTAAAGATGAAATACTAATTGGTTTTAAAGGCGTACCAACCTTTGATGCTAAAGAAAATAATATTATAGATTTTCTAGTATCTTCTTCTATTGCGTCTAGTAAAAGAGAGGCTAGAGAATTTGTGTCATCTGGCTCTATTATTATTAATGATAATAAAATCACAGATGAAGAGTTTATGGTTACTTCTAGTATCGCTATTGATAATGAGATATTAGTAGTAAGACGTGGCAAGAAAAAATACTTTATTGGTAAATTCTAGCATAAATCGACATTTATTTATCTAAAAGCATTTTATAATGTGACTGGTGATTAGATGAGGGAATGCAAATACCACATATATGATGAGGTCTCTATTATAGAGACCTCTTATTTTGATAAAAAGTAAACAACTTGTATATTATAATGATAAAAGAAAGTGAATCTGTGAAGGAACTATCATTAGTTAAGATATAGGTCTACTTTTTTTTTAATTTCATAAGTTTATATAGGTGATTTATATGCCAAAAGTACTAAGAAATTATATACTAGAAACTGACTTTAGAATTAATTATATTAAAGATAAATTGGATATTATTAATTATAGTTTTATTGACCACTTTGATGACGATAAAATTATAATTAGATATAGTGAAGGAATCATAATTATTAAAGGCGAAAAATTAGTAATTGCACGTCTTCTTGATGATGAAATTTTAATATCTGGAAAAATAAAAAATATAGAAATAAAATGATATATATATTTAAAAATAGAGTTAAAATTAATGTAAAGGGAAGAAATGTAAATAGATTCATTAGAAGACTTATAAAAAATAACATTGAAATTTTATCTTTAAACTATATATCTAAAGGCGAAGCTAATATAATTATTTATGAAAAAGATCTAGAGGTAATAGAAAAAATTAAAAGTATATATGAACTTAGTGTTATATCGGTATATGGATTTTTAAAACTCAAAAAGATAATTATGTTTAATATGCATATTATTGTTTTGTGTGTAGTTGGCTTTGCACTTTTTAAAATGTTTACAAGCATGATCTTTAGTATAGAAGTAGTTCATTCTAATAAAGAAGTTAGAACTACCATCATGAATGAATTAGAAAAAGAGGGAATAACTAAATATAGTTTAAAAAAAGATTATAATACATTAAAAAAAATCAAAGAAAACATCTTAAATAGACATAAGAAAGATATTGAATGGTTAGAGATAGAAGAAGAAGGAACTAAGTATATAGTTAGAGTAGAAGAGCGAAGTATTCCAGATACTAGTGTAGACGAGACTCCAAGAAATATTATTGCAAAAAAAGATGCTGTAATAAGAAGAGTTATTAGTAGTAAAGGTCAGATACTAAAAAATACTAACGATTATGTAAATAAAGGTGATACCATTATATCTGGAGAAGTTACCTTGAATGATAAGGTCATGGGTAAAGTTCACGCTAGTGGTAAAGTTTATGGTGAAGTATGGTATGTAGTTCACACTAAATATCCTTTCGCATATTATAGTGAAGAGGAAACAGGTAATTATAAAAATAGTTACGTTGTTAAATTTTTAAACCACGATATTGAACTTTCACTAAATAGATATAAACATAAAAAAACAAAGGATAAAATAATCTATAAAAATGAATATATTCCACTTGCTATTTCGCTCCAAAATCAAAAAGAAGTTAAAATAAAAAGTGATATTCTAACATTTGACGAAGCCAAAGAAAAAGCTCAAAATTTAGCTATAAAAAAGATTAATAATGTATTAAATAAAGGTGAACATATTATGTCTCATAAGTATCTAAAATCTTCAGTAAAAGATGGTGCTATCGAAGTTGAAATGTTCTTCGCTGTATATGAGGATATTACAGATTATAGTGCTATAGCAAATAATGCACCAGAGTAATGAAAAGTCACGTAAGTAAATTTTCACTTACGAGCTTTTTTTATTTATAATTACATAGGTACTAATAAATTTGTAATTGATATAGAATTTTTCATTTAAAAAATATTTATCGAAGACCTATCATCAATTTTGTTAATATTAAATAGCCATAATTAGAAAAATTACAATATTGAAAAAACAAATAATTTATACTATAATATAAGCATCTTACATGTTTATTTTGTGTTAAAACTAAAGGAGAAAAATTTATGAGTAACGAATTTGAAATATTTAATGAAACTGATGAAGATATTGATTTAGACTTTGAAAGAGATTTACTTAACTATGCACTTAAATATAAAACGTTAGATAACGTAATGTTTAATGTTATTTTTGTAGATAATGAAAAAATACATGAAATTAATAAAGAATATAGACACATAGATAGACCAACTGATGTTATTAGTTTTGCATTAGAAGATAATGAAGAAATATCATTTGAATTTGGGAGATTACTAGGTGATATATATATATCTACAGATAAAATAAAAAGCCAGGCAAAAGAATATGGACATAGTGAAAAAAGAGAAATGGCTTTTCTAACCATACATGGTCTATTACATTTACTTGGATATGACCATATGAATAAAGAAGATGAAAAAGTTATGTTTGGTGAGCAGGAGGCAATATTAGATGGATTCGGTATCAAGAGATAAATTAAAACAAAAAGGTATTAAAAGGCTAATAAATAGTTTTGGGTATGCCCTAGATGGCATAAAATATGCTTTTAAATATGAACAAAATATTATAGTGCATTTTATAGTTACTATAATCGTTGTCATCGCAGGTATATTTCTGCATATTTCTTCTTTTGAATGGTTAATTGTAATAATGGCCATTGGTCTAGTAGTCGCAACAGAACTAATTAATACAAGTATCGAAGCCCTTGTTGATCTAGCCTGCCCAGAGATAAATAGCCTTGCTAAAATAGCCAAGGATACTGCCGCAGGTGCTGTATTTGTATTTGCGCTCACTGCCGTTATCGTGGGACTTATAATTTTTGTTCCAAAGATTATTGGTATACTAATATGAGATTTATTAGAGTTAATTTAAAGCATTTCTCTTACTTTGAAGAATATGAAATATGCGAAATGCCATTTGAAGAAGTAAAATATCAAACAAATAAACAAATTGATAAGTTAGAAAAATTAATGGAGGATTACAAATGAAAAGTGGATTTATAAGTCTAGTAGGTAGACCTAATGTTGGTAAAAGTACACTGCTTAATGATATATTAAAAAAGAAAGTTTCTATTGTCTCTTCAAAACCTCAAACCACAAGAAATATGGTACAAGGTATTTACAATGATGGCGATACGCAAATAGTGTTTGTTGATACCCCTGGTATCCATAAGCCTAACCATAAACTAGGTAAAGTACTTAATAAAGGTGCTTATCAGTCATTTGACGATGTTGATGTAGTGGCGTTTTTAGTCGACGGTAAAATGGGTCTTGGTAAAGGAGATAAATATATTATAGAAAGATTAAAAACATTAGATAAGCCTGTTATACTAGTTATTAATAAGATAGACGGATTATCTAATGATAAAATTATATCTTTAATTAGTGAATATAAAGACTTACACAAGTGGTCAGAGATTGTTCCTGTATCAGCTATGAAAGATAAAAATGTAGATGAACTTATAAAAGTATTTAAAAAGTATTTACCTGATGAAGTAAAATACTATGATGATAACGTAGTAACTAATAGAAGTGATGAATTCATGATATCTGAACTTGTTAGAGAAAAGGTATTTTTATTAACTGAAGAAGAAATACCTCATTCTGTAACATGCATAACAGAAAGAATTATCAAAGATAAAGATAAGTATATTATAAATGCTGCTGTCATTGTGGATAGAGATTCTTTAAAAAAGATTATTATTGGTAAAAATGGCAGCATGATTAAAAAAATAGGTATGATGGCAAGAGAAGATATAGAAAATTATTTAGGCTCTAGAGTATATTTAGAATTATATGTAAAGACAATCCCTAAATGGAGAGATAGAGAAAAATACTTAACAGAATTTGGTTTTAATGAATTTAATGAATAATTAGTTTAAAAAGAAGAATACGAAGTAAATAAGCTAAAGGTAAAATACAAGTTTTGAATTTTGATTATGAAAAATAGTAAAAAGTATATCTTTTTGCTTTTTTTTGCTTTAAAGATTGTGTATAAACATTAGTGTATTATTCACTTATAATAATGTCTGCCACCAGTAACACTAAGTGAGGGTGTGGGAAACATAAGAGATTCAGCATTTATGTAAACTCCCACTAAGGTAGTAAATTGGATTCGTAATTCCATATGTTTTCTTATATTGCATATTATCCATAAAAAAAGTATAATTGTAATTAGAGGTAGGTATAGGTGATTTAATGCAAGAATATATATATGATATAACTGATAATGTTGTAGAAGTAGATAGTGATTATATAGAAAATATAGAAGAGAAAATAAAAAATAAAGAAGAATTACAAGAAACAGAAATAAATTATTATTTATCTTCTTTATTATATAAACTAAAATTACACCTTAATAAAATAACAAAAGATGATAGTTATAAAGGGTTATGTAGTTATGCTCAGTGTGCTCTTCATTACACTTTAGAAAAACTAGGAGTTAAACACTATATGCATAGAACTCTTAAAACAATTGATGAGGGTTGTACAGATCATTATTTTTTAATCGCAGAATTTGATGTAATGAGTCAGGTGAAATCATATATATTAGATCCTACATATAAACAGTTTTTTGTGAGTGAAACATGTTATAAAAATAATGATATAGTAAGGGTTCCTGGCAAATATTATTTAGCCCATCCTGAATACAAAGAATATGTTTTAGAACTTTTACAAAATGGATATATTTTAATCACTGATGATGTTATAAAAATGTATGGCGATAGTTTTTATTATAGCAAGATAATGCCTGACGGTTTTGATTCTGAACTGCCTTTATATGTATATAAAAAATTGTTAAGAAAAGAAGACGGAGTAATTGCTAAAGAAGAGGATTACCTGTACTCTTTGGGACTACTTCCAATAATTAACGCAAATGAAAAGAGGTTATAATTGTTATGGCAATAATTAAAATAATGGACGAGGTTTTGGCTAATAAAATTGCGGCTGGAGAAGTTGTTGAAAAATGTGCTTCGGTAGTTAAGGAGTTAGTTGAAAACAGTATAGATGCTGGTTCTACAGAAATTAAAGTTGAACTTATGGATGCTGGTGTAAAAGAAATTAAAGTTATAGATAATGGTAAAGGCATGGATGCTGATGACGCGACTTTAGCATTCTCAAGACACGCTACTAGTAAAATAGATGATGAAGAAGATTTATTTAGACTTACCACTTTAGGCTTTAGAGGGGAGGCGCTCGCTTCGATTGCTGCTGTTAGCAAAGTTGATTTAAAAACCTCTACTGGTACTTTAGGTACTCATGTTGTTGTAAGTGGTGGTAAGTTTCTTTTAGTAGAAAAAGGGGATGCTAGAAGAGGAACTATTTTTACTGTTAGTGAACTATTTTATAATACTCCTGCTAGATTAAAACATTTAAATAGTTTATATACAGAACTTGCTAACATAACAGACTATATGAATAAATTATCTTTATCAAGACCAGATATTAGATTCTCACTTTCCAATAATGGTAACTTAATTTTACAAACTGATGGTAGAGGTAATACCCTTAAAACTATTCAAAGTATATATGGTAATGATGTAACAAGAAAGATGCTTAAAGTAGAAGGAGAAAACTCTGATTATGCTATTTGGGGTTATATTTCTTCGCCAGAAGTACATAGAAGTACACGTAATAATATGATTACCATAGTAAATGGTAGGGTCGTTAGAAATAATGCTATTAATAGAACTATTAATGATAGTTACCATTCTTATAAGCCAGATAATAGATATCCTATAACTGTATTACATATTGAAGTTGATCCTAGCGTCATTGATGTAAATATTCACCCTACAAAAATGGATATTAAATTTAGTAAAATGGATACATTGCTTTCATTATTACAAAAAATTATTAAAGATAATATAACAGATAGAAACTTTATTCCAAAAGTAGAAGTACCAAATAAAACTAATGCCTTAAAACCTAAATATGAAGAGATGACTTTGAATCTAGAAAGGGTAGTTGACCCCTCTTCTGATATTGACTTAAGAGAAATAAAATTGCCTGATGAAGAGATTTATGTAAATGATGATTTAAATAAAACAATTAGTTATGATGAAAGCACTTCTTTAGATACTGTATGTGCAGAAGAGGAAACATATAGTCAGTATGATGAGACAGAAATGCCAGAGATGTATCCAGTTGGATTAGTACATGGGACTTATATTATTTGTCAAAATGAAAAAGGAATGTATATTATTGATCAACATGCTGCCAAAGAAAGGTGCAATTATGAAAAGTTTAAAGTAGAAATGGGCAAGCCTAATATCGCAAGTACTCCACTTTTATTTCCTGTTATTATTGAATTATCTAATGCTGAATTTATGATTTTAAAAGAAAATATGAATATTCTTTGTGATTTAAAATTTAAAATAGAGGAATTTGGTATTAATTCTGTTATTGTAAAAGAACATCCTACTTGGATTAATGGGGATGTTGAAGAAACAATTAGAAAAATAATTGAAATTGTAATTAATACTAAAAAAGATTTTTCTATTGAAAAGTTTAATGAAAAAGTCGCCACAATGATGAGCTGTAAACAAGCGATAAAGGCTAATATGAATATTACTATGGAAGATATGGAAAGGCTTATTAGTGATCTTAGAAAGTGTAAAAACCCTTATAACTGTCCACATGGTAGACCAACTACAATTTATTATTCTAAATATGATATGGAAAAATTATTTAAAAGATCTGGTTTTGATACGATAAAGTAGTTATTTTGATGCTGATTGTTTTGTGTTTTTAGTTTTTTTTGATATAATATTTTTCAGACAAAGGTGATTAATTTGAAACGTATTTTATTTATTGGTTTTGTAGTTATGCTTTTAGATCAAATTATTAAGATAATTGTTACTTCTTTACTTGATTTTGGTCAGAGTATTACAGTTATCCATAATTTTTTTAGTATTTCATTATTAATTAATACTGGTGGTGCTTTTAGTATCTTTCAACAACACACTCTAATACTTATTGTTGTGTCCCTTATTATTATATATATTCTTTATAGATGTTTTGTAAAGGCTAAAGATATAAATAAAAGAGATACAGTAATTTATGGTATATTGTTGGGGGGAATATGTGGTAACTTATTTGATAGAATTTTTAGAGGATACGTTATAGATTATTTAGATTTTAACATATTTAGTTATAATTATCCGGTATTTAATTTTGCGGATATATGTATTGTGTTATCAGTTTTCTTAATTGTTATCTTGATGTATAAGGGGGATAAAAATGATATATAATGTTACAAATGCTGGTGCAAGACTTGATAACTTTGTAAGTGAAGTTACAGGTATTAGTAGAAGTCAGTGCGATAAAATGATTAAAAATGGAAACATACTAGTTAATGGTAAAAAGTTAAAGTGTGGTTATACTGTCAAAGAGGGAGATGAAATCTCTGTTGATTATGTAGAAGAGCCTACTTCCGCAGAACCAGAAAATATGGATCTTGATATTGTTTATGAAGATGATGATGTTATCGTGGTAAATAAGGCTAACGGTGTAGTTGTACATCCAGCCCCTGGAAATTATCATGGTACACTTGTAAATGGACTTTTATACCATAGTGCTTTAAGCAACGTAAATGGAAGTTTTAGACCTGGTATTGTTCATAGAATAGATGCCTATACTACGGGACTACTTATGGTCGCTAAAAATAATAAAGCTCACGAAATACTTGCTAAAGAACTTGAAGAAAAAAAGACATATCGTAAGTATCAAGCTTTAGTGTGGGGTGTTATTCCAAATGATACAGGAACTATTGATGCCCCTATCGGAAGGTGCAAAACAGATCGCAAAAGGATGGCCGTAGTAAAAGATGGTAAAGAAGCGATTACCCATTTTAAGGTTTTAAAAAGATTTAAAGAAGCAACTTTAGTCGAGCTTAAGCTAGAAACAGGAAGAACTCATCAAATAAGAGTACATATGGAATACATTGGTCACCCTGTGGTAAACGATCCGGTATATGGTAGAAGAAAACTTATTGATAATACAGGCCAGTGCTTGCACGCGAAAGAACTAGGATTTGTTCACCCAGTAACTTTAAAATATATGCAGTTTGATAGTGAACTTCCTAGTGAATTTATTAATATAATGAATGGGTTTGAGTAGGAGGAATTATGGTAGAATTAAATGGTATAAATGATGAATTAGTTATGAAATTACTCCATTATTTTATTACAAATAGAAAATATAGTCCGGTTATAATTAAGGGAATCGATGGCGAAATATGGCTTGAAAATATGTCTGAAGATTACAAAATTGTAAGAATTGTTTCTAGTTATATTCATAATGATGAGCAGTTTAAAGTAAATGAAAGAAGAACTAATCAGCTTGCGAAAGCCTTAGGTAAAAAAACTTTATCTTTAAAAATGAATGTTTTAAGTATTTTTGTTAACCTAGGAGATAATGTGCATTTAGATAATTTTAATAATTCAAAAACTAATCATCCAGTTAATGTACATAAAACCGAAGATTTAAATAATTACAATTTTGTAATTGATGCTTTTCCAGATATTACCAAAAAAACTAATTTTAAAGAAAAAGGTTTTGATTTATTCATGAAAATAACAAGTGATATTTCTAGAAAGAGTGAGGGAGAGGCTATGAAGAATGAAGAAGTATTTACAATGAAAAAACCATATGTTACAATTGGTCTTATTGTTATCAATGTTCTTATATTTTTACTTTTTGGAGGCAGAGTACCAGAAATTTTTGCGGTAAGCAGGGACGGAGTAGTTTCTGGAGAGTTTTATAGACTATTTACTGGTATGTTTTTCCATGCGAATATAGTTCATTTAATTGTTAACTGTTATGCCTTATATATAATTGGAGCACAACTGGAAAGTTTCCTTGGCAGATGGCGTTATATTTTAGTTTATATTTTAGGCGGTATAGGCGGAAGTGTTCTTTCTATATTTATGAATAGTGGTTATTCTGTTGGAGCCTCTGGTGCAATATTTGGTTTAATGGGTGCAATGCTATATTTTGGATATCATTATAGAATATATTTAGATAATGTATTAAAATCACAAATTATTCCTTTAATTCTCTTAAATCTAGTAATTGATTTTGCCCTTGCTTCTCAGATAGATGTATGGGGTCATATTGGTGGCCTTGTAGGAGGTGCTTTAGCACTTATGGCAGTAGGTGTTAAGTATAAATCTACTAAATTTGAAATGATTAATGGATTAATTATTTATATTATATATATTGGATTTTTCTTATATATGGTCTTGAGTGGAAAAGTTAGTTGATAGTAAAAATAAAAAAAGGAAATACTTGATACCTTGTTTTCAAGTATTTATCCAACTTAAGTTTTTTGACGCACTTAATCCTATGCTAGGTTTAAGTGCATTTTTTAAACATATTATTTAACTAAAATAAAAAATAGGTTAATTATAATATGAATATAAATATAAGAGCTGTACTTTAAATTCTACTTGAACTTGATATGTGAATATGTTATACTTTTAAGTAGAATAGTGAGGGAGTTTATGAGCAGAAGATTTTTGAAAAAAAATAAATTAATCATATCTTTAGTTATCGTAATGACTTTAATGGTTTCCTTTGTAATATCTACTGCCGCCCAAATGGTATCTTCTGATATAAAAGGGTATAACGGAGGTGGTAAGTGGGATATTAAATTTACGGATATGAAACTTGCTAGTATTGATGGTATGGCTAAAGAAGAAAAAGCACCAACATATTTTTCAACGTACGCAAGTTTTAATGTTGATTTAAAAGCACCAAAAGACAAAGTAAATTATGATATTACTGTGTCTAATTTAGGAAATATAGACGCTAAAGTAGATGGTATTTATATACTTCCTGAAAATACTAGTGATAATCCTATTAAGTATGAAATTAGTGGTTTAAGTGTAGGAGATGTTTTAAAAGCTGATGAATCAGTAAAAGTTACAGTAAGTATTTATTATGACGAAAATGTGTCTGCGAAAGCATCTAATAGAGATGCCAATATACTTATAAATTATGTTCAGAGTTAGTAAATCCTAAAATGAGAAACCATAGGTTTCTTTTTCTATGCAACAAACATTTATTTTTGAACATTCTTACAAAATTTATGTTATAATGTTTTGTGAGAGACGTTTTTTTGCAAAAATAATACGGAGGTGTTTGTATGAAACTAAAGTTTACTGCAGATTCTAAAGATTGGGTTATGTTTGGTATTTTTGCGGTTATATTACTATATTTCGTCGCAATCGCAGTCTTGAATTTAGCACAGTTTGCGTCAGGTGATATTGATCATCCTTTTTGGGGATTTAATCCTTTCCCCGCATTTGGTCCTAATTATATTTTTATAACATTAGTTTTGTATGTGGTCGCACTCGTCGCAATAGTTGTAAGTGTTGGCGATAAATTTTATGATAGAGATAGTGGCTTTGGTTTCTCTTTTACCAAAAAAAGAGAAAAAGGTTATTCTAGATGGTTAACTGAAAAAGAACTTAAAGAGGACAAAGATGTTGAAAAAGTTTCTGTTGCTGGTGAGACCGCAGACGCTGGAGGAATTCCGTTAATTAACAATGGTAAAACTATGTGGGTAGATAATGGCGGATACCATAGTATAATTATTGGTTCTACTGGTGCCGGTAAAACTCAAATTACCATGTTTCCGCTTATTAAGTCGTTAGCGAAGCATGATGAATCTATGATTGTTACAGATCCGAAAGGTGAACTTTTTGAAGGTACATCTGCTTTCCTTAAAAAAAGAGGCTATAATGTTATTATTTTAAATTTCCGTGATCCGCAAAAGGGGAGTGGATGGAATCCTTTACATTTGCCATATCTATATTATAAAAATGGTAATAAAGATAAAGCAAATGAACTTATTGATGATTTGGCTATAAATATTTTGTATGATGCGAATGCTCAAAATTCTGACCCGTTCTGGGAAAAAACATCTGCCGATTATTTTTCTGGTATATGTTTGGGACTTTTTGATGATGCCAAAGAAGAAGAAATAAACTTAAATAGTGTTAATGCATTTACGACAGTGGGAGAAGAAAAGAGTGGTCCTAACACACCGTATGTTAATGCTTATTTCAACACAAAAGACCCTTCATCTCCAGCATATGTTTCAGCATCTTCTACGCTTATATCTCCAAACGATACTAGGGGTAGTATTTTATCAGTATTTAAACAAAAATTAAGACTTTTCGCATCTCGTGAAAATATATCTGAAATGTTATCGCATAGTGATTTTGAAATGGATGATATCGGTAGTAAAAAAACTGCTGTATTTATAGTTATTCAAGATGAAAAAAAGACATATCATCCACTAGTTACAATATTTGTAAAACAGTGTTATGAGGCTTTAGTTGATTATGCTCAAAGGCAAGGTGGGAAACTTCCGTATAGAACTAATTTCTTACTTGATGAGTTTGCTAATATGCCACCGCTTAAAGATGTTGAAACAATGGTTTCGGCTGCACGTAGTAGGAAAATGAGATTTTATTTTGTAATTCAGAACTTCGCCCAACTCGCAGAAGTTTATGGTAAAAATAAGGCTGATACTATTAGAGGTAACTGTGGTAATACTATTTACCTAATTAGTACTGAACTGGCGGCTTTAGAAGAAATAAGTAAGATGTGCGGTGAAGTAAAAATTAAAACTGGCGAAGGCGATAAGAAAAAAGAAGAAACTAGGCCTTTAATAACTGTGAGTGATCTACAAAAATTAAAAATAGGGGACTTCATTTTGCTTAGAAGTAGACTTGATCCTTATAAAGGTAAACTAAAACTTGATTATGCATCTGATTGGGGTGACTTTTATAAAACTGATTATAAGGGAGAATCTGCGGTATATCCTGAACGTGAAAAAGAAGAAATTCATATATTTGATTTAAAGGGATTTGTTAATAAGAAAAAAGAAGAAAAAATAAATCAAATAATGAATGGTAATAGTAAGACTAATATGGGAGTGAGACCTCCTATGGGTGGTGCTGCAAGACCAGCTTCTATATTTGGAGGAGCAAATAATAATAGTGCTAAACCAGGCGGCCTTGACATTGATTCACTTGTAAAAAAGATTGATGCTAGAATTGCCGAGTTAGAGGCAGAAGAGGCTGCTGAAAAGAAGAAAATGCAAACAGATGTTGGAACTGTAACCGGTGGCTTAAAGGCTCCTATAGTAAGCAACACACCTTTTAATGAGGCTTTAGGTAATGTTATAACTACGCCGAAAGAAAGACCTGCTTTAGAAGGAAAAGTAATACCTAGGATGGAGACAGTAATTGAACCTGTTATATCAAAAGAAGTTAGTCCAAAAACTGAACCAGTAATGGAGAATATTATCAAGAAAGAACCTGTAACAGTAAAGCCTAATGTTAAAACTGAAGGCATTACTTTAGGCGATAATAGAAATACAAGTGAGAAAAAAAGTACACCTATTGTTCATGAAATTAAAACACCATATAAGAAAATAGACAAGGCTGATTTTGCGGCTAGAATTACTAAAAAAGTTAATGAAACTTTAAAAGAAAATAATAAAAAAATAGCTAAAGATAATGATGATTATGTAACTGATGATCAGTTCTTTGATGATTTCTTTGCTGATGACGATGATTATTAATAATAAAAAATTATATTATAGCGTTATAGTATAATTTTTTTTATTTTGTTCATAACTAATTTAGGAGGATGAAAATATGAATGAAAATTTAGAATTACTTGAGTATATTTATCAAACTGCAGATATGGGCACAAAAGCTTTAACGGATTTACTTAATGATTTAAAAGATAAAGATAATAAGATAAAATCGTTAGTTGCTTGTCATTTAAAAGAATATGAGAAGTATTTAAAAGAAAGTGAAAAGTTAATCAAAAAACACAAGGTTAATCCTAAAGAAAAAAGTCTTATGGCTGAAGTTATGAGTAAAATGGGTATCAAAAAAGAAGTCTTAAAAGATAATAGCGATTCTGCAATCGCCAGTATGCTTATGGAAGGCTATCTAATGGGCAATACCGAAATGGAAAAGAAAATATCTATTTATACGGATAAAGCTGATAAAGATATTATAAAACTTGCTAAAGACTTAAAGAAATTTGGAGAAAAGGCTGCTACTGAAGTGAAAGAATATTTATAAACTATGACAAATGTTGTAGTTTTTTTTAGAATGACAAAAAATAAATCAATAATTTTTAACTCACAAAATAAGTAACTTGCAAATATAGTACTTGTATTACCCTTATGCTACATGTTAGACTTATAACAGTAGGACATTTTAGGTGCCTTGTTAATGATAAAACATGACATATTTTTTGTGCATGCTCATGTATAGTTGTAGTAAGATAAGGGGTAATGATATGAAACGTCATAGAAGTTATAAGAGTAATAAAAGTATATTAATTGGGGTTTTACTTGCCGTAGTATTAGGTTACTCTGCTTTTAGTGATAAATTAAATATAAGTGGTACTAGTAATATTTCTACAAAATGTAAAGTAGTAATAACAAATATAAAATTAGAAAAATTAACTGGTATGGCTACCGAAGAAAGTGATGCCACCTTTAGTGAACTTAACATTTAATTATACTGGTTTATCTTCGAAGCAAAAATATTATTTTGGAACAAATTATATTTTTGACGAGAGTACTAGAAGTTACAAAATATCGGGTAATTTAATTAACGGAACAATCGCAACTGATAAGGTAGGATATTATACTTGCTTTTCAACTAGTAAAGATACATCATGTCAGCGTTTGTTTTATACAAAAAAATATGTGAGTTCAACTTCAATGACAACGACTGTTAAAGGGTATGGTTCTACTTCGAAAGAAGGGGCATTTGCAAAAGTAACTAATAGCACTATGAAAACTTATTAGGGTGAATGGTAGGAGCCATGAATTCGCTTTATTACCTATACAGTGGTACAAACTACTGGACCATGTCACCATTACGTTTTAGTAGTGAATTTTATACTGCTGGAATTTCATTAAACAATGCTGGTAATATTTCTGCGGATACAATATGGGCTAATATCGGCGTCCGCCTGGTTATCAATATTGACCCTACAAACCTAACAGTACACGGCACAGGAACTAAAGAAGATCCGTACACGTTATCATAAAATTGTAAATAAAGTCTTACTGGTATTATTAAGACTTTTCATATATTTACAAAAACTATACAATAAAAATTTGACACAGTTAATCTTAAATGTTAAACTTGTGTTAGTATAAAAAAGGAGTGATTAATTACATGTATAAAGAAGACAAACTTGTTGATGATTATTTAAATACCCAACAACAAGCAGATGAAAATAGACGAAGAAGAGCAAATGCAACTAGAATTAAAAAAGATACGCATAGGAAAGCAATTCCAAAAGCAATACTTAGTGCAGTTACTGCAGCTGTTATTGCTGTAGGTGGAGCATATGCTGTGGGGTTACCAGACTATATAGATGGTCAAAACCAAATTGTGGATGAATTTTATGAAGCTACATCAAGTTATGGCGTTACCCCTACCAATGATGGTTATTATATTAATCGGGGCGGAGAATACTCTAATACTCCACAAGAATTTAATCAAATGGTAGATGAAATGATCTTGCTTGCTGAAAAGGCAGGAATGACCGACGAAGAAGTGTATATCGGTCTTGGACATAAAGTTAGTGAAACTGCGGCTAAAGACGCTTATGGCTATTCAATGGATTTAAGTACAAAATGGGATGTTTGTACTGGAAAATCTAATACAAAAACAAGATAGGAGATAAAAATGGAAACAATGGAAGTAGAAGTCCAAGAATTTGATGGTAAAGAATACATCCTATATAATACTGTAATTTATAATGGTGATTACTTTGATGTTTATAGTTGTACTGATAACCCAGAAGATATAAAGGTCTATAAACAAATCAAAGAAAACGAAGAAGTATACTATGAAAAAGCTACCAATGATGAATATGTATTCGTTATCTCACAGTGTGCATAAGTACCTATTTAAGGTACTTTTATCATATTTATTGTCATCTATCTTTAGATACGTGTTATAATCATTTTAGGTGATAATGTGAAAACATTTATAAAAGGTAATTATAGACAGAGTATTTTTTCGTCAGATAAAGGCTACATTATAGGTCTTTTTAAAGTGAAAGAAACCAATAGTGAAGATATAGAAACCGGAAAAACCATTACATTTACAGGTTATTTCCATGAACTTAATCTTGATGATAATTATATATTTTATGGCGATGTAGTAGAGCACCCTAGATACGGAAGACAATTTAACGTAAACGAATACGAAAGAGTAAAGCCAACCGATAAAGAGGGGATTATCACATTTTTATCAAGTGATCTATTTCCCGGTGTAGGTGAATCACTTGCTCAAAAAATAGTCGAGGCACTTGGCGAAAATGTCTTAGACGAAATATTAAAGGATAGAACTTGCCTATACTTAGTACCTAAACTAACTCAAAAAAAAGCTGATAAAATTTATGAAGTTCTTCAAAAGTATGAAGAAAGCGGAAAAGTAATTGTCTATTTAACTGATTTAGGATTTAGTATGAAACAGGCTCTTCTTATATATAATGAATATAAAACCATGACCTTAGACGTCGTTAATAGTAATATTTATAAGGTGGCCTTTGATATTCCAGAAATTGCTTTTTCTAAAGTTGATGTTATCGCTAGTAATACTGGAATAGATAAAAATGATAAAAGAAGAATAAAAGCCAGCATAATAAACATCATGAACATACTAGTATTCAAATCAGGAGATACATACGTAAAAAAAGAAGCAATTATAGACAATACAAATAGATTTCTAGGTTTTATACTAGATGATTATAATGAATATTTTAATGAGCTCGAGGAAGAAGAAAAAATAGTTAGATATGAAGATAACTATTACCTTTATGATATATGGCAGGCTGAAGAAAACGTCGTATCTAGACTATACGCACTTGCTAGTAAAGAACATACACCTAATAAAAAAATAGATAACTTAATAGACGCTATAGAAAGTAGCCAGTCTATTACATATAATGATAAACAAAGATTAGCTATAAAAAAAGCTCTAGAAAATAATATATTAATTATCACAGGTGGCCCAGGAACAGGTAAAACAACAATAATTAAAGCCATAACTGAAATATATAAAAGGTTACATAACCTGAACTTTGAACAAATGACAAACAATATTGCCTTACTAGCGCCAACTGGTAGAGCCAGTAAAAGAATGAGTGAAAGTACTGGATACCCTGCCTCAACAATTCATAGATTTTTAAAATGGGATAAAGACAATGATAGTTTTATGGTAGACGAAAATAACCCATCTAAAGTAAAACTAGTTATTGTAGATGAAGTAAGTATGATAGACCTTGCTCTATTTGATAACTTATTAAAAGGTCTTACTAGAAATGTAAAGCTTATTTTAGTGGGAGATTATCATCAGTTACCTTCAGTTGGACCAGGTACCGTCTTAAAGGACTTAATTGAAAGCGATGTGTTAGAAACAATTCATCTAGATTTATTATATAGACAAAGCGAAAATAGTTATATATTGAAACTCGCTGAAGAAATAAAAAAAGACGAATTATCAGAAGAATTTTTAACTCCTAAAAGCGATTATACATTTCTTAAATGTTCATCTGCCTCTATTCGTCCTAATTTAAGTAAAATATGTAAACAAATTGTGTCAAAAGGCTACGACTATAAAAGATTACAATTACTTGCTCCTATGTATAAAGGAGAAAATGGAATTGACATATTAAACATAGACTTGCAAAAAATATTTAATCCAGCCAGTAAGAACAAAACAGAAATAAAACATGGCGATGTTATCTATAGAGAAAACGATAAAGTTCTTCAATTGGTAAATATGCCGGATAATAATGTGTTTAATGGTGATATTGGTATTATAAAATATATAAAAAGTGCAAATAATAAAATAGAAATGTTTATAGATTTTGAAGGTAATTTAGTAAAATATACCCCCAAAGATTTTAATTCGATAAAACATGCCTTTATTATCAGTATTCATAAAAGTCAGGGTAGTGAATTTGAAATGATAGTTATGCCTATATGTAATTCATATAAAAGAATGCTTTATAGAAAACTTATATATACGGGTATCACTAGAGCAAAACGTAAACTTATTTTGATAGGTGAGCCGGAAGCCTTTGCCTTAAGCGTCCATAATAATAACGAACACCAAAGACAAAGTTTGCTTTTAGAAAAATTAAAAAATAAATTTTACGTATAAAATATTTATTTTTGGTTATATTATTAACGTATGCATACCATCCATTTTCTAGTTAGAGGTGATAAAGTGAATATGATTAAAGATATGGCCTTCATGGCTATGGGTGCTACTGCAATGGCGGTTTATCAAAAGTATAAAGAGCCAGTATGCGAAGCCATTACTAAAGCAATGAATGAAGAAAAAAAGATGGCCAAAAAAGCCATAGAAAATGTGATGTAACAGATACAAATACGTATCTGTTTTTGTATATAAACTTAAATAAAGTAAATAATATAAAAAGGTGATATCATGAAAACCGTTTTAGTAACAGGTGCTAGAAGTGGCATAATTAGTAAAGTAGTAGATAAATTACTTTTGGATTATTATATATATTTAACAGTCCATACAGAAAGTGAATTAAAAGCTGTAAAAACGAAATACCAAAATATAAAGAATGTCAGTTGTTTTAAACTAGACGTTACAAATCCTCACGATAGAGAAAAGGTACAAAATCTAAAAGTAGATATCTTCATCAGTAATGCTGCAATAGGGGAAAGTGGTTCTGTTTTAGAAATGAATATAGATAGAATTAGAAAGAATTTTGAAGTAAATGTCTTCAGCAATTTTGAACTTACCCAAATAATTTTACAAAACATGGTCAAAAGAGGAAAGGGAAAACTAATAATAATGGCTTCTCTTGCTGGTGAACTTCCTATACCCTTTTTGGGTTCCTACTGTGCCACCAAGGCTAGTGTCATAAAACTATCGGAATGCTTAAACATGGAAATGAAAATTAAAGGTGCTAGGGTAGATGTATCCATAATAGAACCAGGCTTTTATGCAACTGGATTTAACGAATTAATCATGGATAATAAGTACGATGAAGATGATTTTATCGAATTTTTTAATAGACAAATAAAATTAATCAGAACTAGCGAAAATCTCGCCTTAAAACTACTTGAAAAAAAACGATTAGATAGTATCGTTAATAAAATAGTTAAATGCGTCTGTGACGAAAATCCTAGGCTATATTACAGGGCACCTTTCTTACAAAAAACATTTGTTAAATTTTACTTATTATTTAAGTAATTTTACAGTTACTTAGGCGCCTACAAGAGTAGATAAATTCGTGCCGCTTTAACCATTTTCGTACCTTAATTTGTACAAAATAAAAAAATTAAAACAGAAAATAAACATTTCTATTGTAATTTCAAAAATAATTTGATACAATTAGTATGTTGTATGGCGAGGTAGCTCAGCTGGCTAGAGCGTTCGGTTCATACCCGAAAGGTCGAGGGTTCGATCCCCCCTCTCGCTACCAATGTGTATTTTAAGGTCCTATTTGGACCTTTTATATAATATGGCCTGTTGGTGAAGTGGCTTAACACATTGCCCTCTCAAGGCAACATTCACGGATTCGAATTCCGTACAGGCTACCATATGAATTTTAAGTCTTATAATAAGACTTTTTTGTTACCTAATTTTGAAGTAATGTGTTTTCTTTTTTTATTATAGTACTTATATTTTCTAAAGCACTATTTATCTCTAATAATTTTTCTTCGGGTATTTTAAAAGTATAATAAACATAATCTTCAAACTTTTTAGTTAATATAGTATTTTTTAAAAGATTATCAATATTTTTTATGTGGTCATAATTAAATTTTATAGTTATCAAGTATCCTTTGTGAAGTGATACTATATTTGAAATATTTATAACTTCTTTAGTGGAAGTACTGTAAGCCCTAATTAATCCTCCGGCACCTAATTTTATACCACCAAAATATCTTACTACAATACATAATATATGATTTAAATTATTTTTGGCAAGAATATTTAATATAGGAACGCCTGCTGTTCCAGACGGTTCTCCGTTATCACTATACTTACTATAATCATCAATTATATAGGCGGTGCAGTAGTGAGTTGCTCCTTTGTATATATTTTTATAGTAATTTAACTTATCAGTAACATCTTTCTTACTATGGACGGGACAGAGAATACTGATAAATTTAGATTTATTTATTATATATTCATTAATATAATCTTTATCGGTAGTTTTCATTTAATCACCGACTTAATTATAATTAAAAGATACAAAAAAAGCAAGACAGAGTAGGTTTCAAATACTAATTGTAGTTTTAAATTTTATAAAAAACATTAAGTAATCTTCTAAATATTGAACTACACTTTGAGTGGCTCTTTTGTTATTGATTTATTTTCTAACAGGCTAAAGTACTTTTGGTGTAGTTAAACTATTTTGTAAATTTTTGTATATGTTGGTGCTTGCGAAAAGAAAATAATTTTATTATAATTATAGTACGAGGTGATGGATGATGCAGGAAAAGTTAAATTTGGTACCACATTTACCAGGCTGTTATTTAATGAAAAATGATGTAGGTACTATTATATATGTTGGTAAGGCTAAAGATTTAAGAAATAGGCTTAATTCTTATTTTCATTCATCACATACGGGTAAAACGGCTAAACTGGTAAGCGAAATTAATGATTTTGAATATATTGTGGTATCTTCTGAAACGGAGTCTTTAATACTAGAAATCAATCTAATAAAAAAGCATGATCCTAAATATAACATTCTACTTAGGGACGATAAGACTTATCCATATATTGAACTTACTAATGAGAAAGTACCTAGGCTTAGCGTTGTAAGAAAACCACACCTAAAGAAGGATAAAACCAATTTATTTGGTCCATACCCGAATGTTGTTGCGGCTAGAAATACCGTAAACTTATTAAATAGAATATATCCACTTCGTAAATGCCGTACATACGCTAAAAGACCTTGTTTATATTATCATATTGGGCAGTGTTTGGGGTATTGTACAAATGATGTTGAGAAAGATGTTATAGACGATATGCGCAGTGAGATACTTAAATTTCTAAGAGGCGATCATAAAAATGTTACGGATAAGATAAAGGATGAAATTAGTATTTTAAGTGAAAAAATGAATTATGAAAAGGCTCTTGAATTAAAGGGATTACTTGAATATATTGATATTACTTTGACTAAACAAAAAATTGAACTTGGTGATTCTACAGATAGAGATGTTTTTGGTTTTTATAATGATGATAATTATTTGAGTATTTTCGTTTTCTTTATTAGAGGTTCAAAAATACAAGGACATCACCATAATATTATTCCACTCATTGATGAACCTGCTGAGGAGTTAACTAGGTATATCGCAAAATTTTATAATAATAAGGTATTACCTAAGGAGATACTGGTGCCTGATTGTGTTTCGGCGGATTTGCTCGAAGATTATTTAAAAATTAGTGTTAAAATACCTATTAAAGGTGTTAAGAAAAAGATTATAGATATGGCAAATAGTAATGCTGAAAGAGAACTTTCTAATAAAATTATTTTACTTAATAAAGATGAAGAGAGAACATCTAAGGCTAATGATGAGTTAAGGTGTTTGCTTGGAATGGAGAGGCTTGACAGAATTGAGATATTTGATAATGCTCATTTATTTGGAACATATAATGTTTCTGGGATGGTTGTTTTTATAGATGGTAGACCCGCTAAAAATGAATATAGAAAGTTTAAAATATCTAATGATACTAATGATGATTATGGTACTATGAGAGAGGTTATATATCGCAGATATTTTAGGGTGCTTAAAGATGGCTTAGTAAGACCTGATTTAATTATTGTAGATGGTGGCATAGGACAAATACATGCTGCGAAAGAAGTGCTCGACAGTTTAAATATGAATATAAAATTAGTGGGGCTTAAAAAGGATGATAAGCATGCAACTGATGCTTTACTTACCATAGATAGTGTTATTCCTATTGAAAAAAGAAGTAATTTATTTCATTATTTAGAAAGAATGCAGGATGAAGTTCATAATTTTACTATTAGTTATCATAAGAATATTAGAAGTAAAGGCGCAATGGCGAGTGTTTTAGATACTATTCCCGGTATAGGGAAGAAAAGAAAAAAAGAATTACTTAAGAAATACAAGACTATTCCTAATATAAAAGAGGCTAATATAAATGAACTTAAAACTATTTTACCTGAAAATATTGCGAGGGAGTTACTTGATAATTTGAATAAGGAGGACATATGAAAAAGATTATAATACCGGTTTTATTTTTAATGATGACAGGATGCGGAGCCGCTAGCGGGACTGAATATAAATGTACTATTGATGGGAAGGCTGCTACGGTTATGATGGATTCTGGGACTGTTACAAGTTATGTTATAGATGGCAAGAAGGTTTCTAAACAAGAAGTAGATGAGATAAATGGATTATATCTTACAGGCGCTACTAATAATGATGAGGGTTTAAATTTGTTAAATAAATATTTACAAAATAAAAATGGACATTGTGGGTAAAAATAGTTACAATTTTATAAAATAAAAAGTATCATTGTTTGTTTAAATCAGCATACGACTATGGATTTAAAGAAACAGAAAAAGGAATTTAAGGTAATTATGAATATACTGTATTTGAAAAGATATTATAATTAATAAATAGTAATGGTATTTCAGGGGCTGTTACTTTTTGCTTGTTATATCTAAAAAATTCTTGTTCTTTTTTTGTGTAGTACTTTAAAAAATGAATAATTTATAATATAATGTATATGGACCTTTAAGGAGGCAAGAATATGATTGATGAATTTGAAAGTTTAGAACAGTTATACCAAAGATTACTTCCTGCTTTAAAATCAAAGGTATCTGAACTAAAAAGAAGTGGATATGATTATTTAACTACGGAGGATGTTTGGAATTATTTAAAAGAAAACAAATGGCTGCGTAGTGTTAATTTGTCACTTAATGAAATGGTTAGTGATATATTTACTTCAGATAATGATGTTATCGATGCATATTTTAAAAGTAAATTAAATAAAAGAAGTAGAAAGGTTTATTTTGAGGATGAGGAGTAGAAGATGAAAAAATTAATTGGAAGTATAGTAATATCTATTGCGGTAGTAGTGGTTTCAATTGCTTTGCTTATTCCAACTTTACAAAATGTTAAGTTAGGACTTGATTTGCAAGGTGGTTTTGAAGTTTTATACGATATTGAAGGTATTAATGGTGAAAAAGTAACTAGTGATATGGTTACCGCAACATATAAAACACTGGTAAAAAGGATTGATGTATTAGGTGTTTTAGAGCCTGAAATTAGTATTGAGGGCGATAAAATAAGAGTTCAACTTGCTGGTATTGATAATGCTGATGAGGCTAGGGAAGTGCTTAGTCAGACTGCAAGTTTAACATTTAGAGATACAGATGATAAGTTACTTATGACTAGCGATGTTTTAAAAAGTGGTGCTGCAAAAGTATCGCAAGATGATAGTGGTAATTATGTAGTATCACTTGGGGTAAAAGATAAAGATGCTTTTTATAAATCAACAAAAAAAGTTAGTCAAATGGATGATAATAGAATCGTTATATGGCTTGATTATAACGGAATGACTGATTCATTTAGTAAAGAAGAATCAAAATGTGGTTCTCTTAATGATTCTAGATGTATATCAGTCGCAACTGTTAGTCAAGGATTTAGTAGTGATGTAATTATACAAGGTAATTTTGAACAGGAAGAAGCCAAAAACCTCGTTGATTTAATTAATTCTGGTAGTATGCCTACTAAGTTAGTTGAAGTTTCTTCTAAAAGTGTAGATGCGTCATTTGGATCTAATTCACTTGAAAAAACTGCGACTGCGGGCGTAGTTGGTATAATGCTTATTTGTTTATTCTTGATTATTGCTTATAGATTTTCAGGTCTTTTAACAAGTATTTGTATTTTGCTTTATACTGCACTTACATTCTTTATATTCTGGTTATTAGGTGGTACTCTTACTTTACCTGGTATTGCGGCAATGATTATTGGTGTAGGTATGGCCGTGGATTCTAATGTTATTAATTTCTCTAGAATTAAAGATGAAATGTATGCTGGCAGGAGTGTTCCAAATGCTTTAAAAAATGGCAATAAGGAGTCATTTGGTACAATACTAGATGCAAATATTACAACGCTTATTACGGCTGTTATATTATTTATTTTCGGTCAAAGTAGTGTTAAAGGATTTGCGACCATGCTTATAATTAGTATTTTTGTAACCTTTGCAGTTATGGTATTCTTTAATAGATGGCTTATGAAAAAATTTGTTGAAACTGGTAAGTTTGATGATAAACCAAGTTTATTTATTGGAGTCAATAAGAAAGATATTCCAAATATCAGTAAAGGGGAAAAGAGAACTAAATATTTCTATAAGAAATTAGACTTTGTAAAACTTAGAAAGTTCTTCTGGATATTAATTGCGATTATATGTGTTGTTGGCTGTTTGTTATTTGCAAAATCAGGTCTTAATTTAGGCGTGGACTTTAAAGGTGGAACTGTTATTGATATTAAGACTGATGAGAAATTAACAGAGACACAAGTTCAAAGAGATATGGATAAATTAAAATATGATATGTATTCTTTTGAAAAACAATCTGATGGTACATATGAAGTTAAAATAAGTGATACTTTATCAAAGAAAAAATCTATGAATACAGAAAAATATTTTGAAGAAAAATATGATGCATCTACTGATATTGGAGTTATATCTAATGTAGTAAAAAAAGAGCTTATTAAAAATGCAATTATATCTCTTGTTTTAGCGGCACTTGCTATTGTATTATATATTTCATTTAGATTTAAGTTCAATTATGGTATTAGTTGTATTTGTGCAATATTGCTTAACGTATTTGTTACTATTGCGTTATTCTCTGCTTTTAGATTAGAGGTTGCGACAATATTTGTAGCGGCAATACTTTCTATAATTGGATACTCAGTAAATGATATTATTATTACTTTCGATAGAATAAGAGAAAACGTTAAAAAAGACAAGAAGACTAAAACTAAAGAAGAGATGGATTTGATTGTTAATACAAGTTTAAGAGAGATTTTAAACCGTAGTATTATTACAACGACAACAACATTAATTCCTGTTATCACTCTTATTTTACTTGGTTCTAACGATATATATGAATTTAATATCGCTTTACTTGCGGGACTTATTACAGGAACTCTTTCTTCATTATTCGTCGCAAGTCAAATATGGCTTGAAATGAGTAAACGTGATTTAAAGAACGGTAAAAAGAAATGTAAGAAAAAACAAACAGAATTTAAAGATGAAGTTGATGAACTAGAAATTAAGGGGATTAATTCTTAAAAAAGAGGTGAACTTTAGTGAGTAAACGTATAATATGTGATAATTTTGACATATTAAATAAAAAAGTTAAAACTTATATAACTGATCCAAAAGATTTAGAATTAATTGAAAAAGCTTATAATTATGCTTTTGATAAGCATTTTGGACAGAAGAGACTTACGGGTGAGGATTATATAACTCATCCTCTTTCTGTCGCTTATATTGTGACGGACATAGAGACTGATGCAAGTACCATTGCTGGGGCTTTGTTACATGACACCATTAGTATGTGTGATGTTGATAAGCAGGAGTTTAAAACAGAATTTGGTGAAGATATTTTATCTTTAGTAGAAGGATTCACTAAAATAAATAGACTTAATTTATCTGGCGATAGTGAAGCTGTTATTAATAACCAAAGGAAAATACTAGTGGGTCTTGCTGAAGATGTTAGAGTTATTATTTTAAAACTTGCGGATAGATTACATAATATGCGTACTTTATTTGTACTTGATGAAAAAAAGCAGAAAGAAACTGCTAAAGAGACGCTTGATATTTTAACGCCAATTGCCCATAGACTTGGTATGAATTCAATTAAGACAGAACTAGAAGAGTTATCATTACGTTATTTAAAACCTGATGAATATTACGAAATTGCTGAAGAATTAAACGTTAGTAAAGCAGAACGTGATAAAAGTGTTGCTAAAATGATTGAAAGTGTATCAGAGTTACTTAATAAGCATAATATTAAACATGAAATAAAGGGACGTTCTAAAAGCATTTATAGTATTTATAAAAAATTAGCCAAAGGTAAAAAGTTTAGTGAAATATATGATTTATTAGCTCTTAGAGTTTTTGTGGATACTGAAGAAGAATGCTATCAAGTTTTAGGTATTATACATTCTAAATTCAAACCTAAACCTAATAGATTTAAAGACTATATTGCTATGCCAAAAACTAATATGTACCGTTCTTTGCACACAACTGTTTTTGGAGTGGATGGCGAGTTATATGAAATTCAGATAAGAACTTATGAGATGGATAGAGTTGCTGAAAATGGTATCGCATCGCACTGGTCTTATAAAGAACATGGCAGTGGTAAAGTTGCTATTCAAAGTGATATGGAGCAAAAATTACAGTTTTTTAAATCAATAATGGAACTAAAAAAGACGGAAGCCAATAGTGATGATTTAGTGCAGGCTTTGCAAGAGGATATTTTAAAGAAAACAATATATGTTTTTACTCCTCTAGGAGATGTTATTGAGCTTCCTAGTGGTTCTACACCGATTGACTTTGCTTATAAAGTTCATACAAAAGTTGGAGATTCAATGACAGGTGCTGTGGTTAATTCGGTTATGGTGCCACTTGATTATGAACTTAAAAGCGATGATGTAGTTAAGATTATTACTAGTAATAATTCTAGTGGCCCAAATAGAGAGTGGCTTAGTCTTGTTAAAACAACGCAAGCCCGTAATAAAATTAAAAACTTTTTTAACAAGCAAGATAAAGATGAAAATATTAAAAATGGCGAGGCTATTTTAAATAAAGAGTTAAAAAAACGTAAAATTAGTAATGCTGAATTTGAAGATAATATCGATAAAATTTTAAGTAAAATTAAACTTGGTACAAAAACAGAAATATATTCTAATTTAGGTAGTGGTAAACTTAGCATAGATACAGTGTTTGAGGCTATATATAAAGAAGAAGTCACAAAAGAAGAAAAGATACTTGAAAAGGCTGAAAAACTGGGTGCAAAGGTTACTGACAAAAAGAGTGCTATTACAGTAGATGGTGCCAGTGATATCAAAGTAAATATAGCGTCATGTTGTAATCCTGTTTATGGGGATACTATAACTGGTTATATTACAAAAGGTAGTGGCGTTTCTGTTCATAGAACAATGTGTCCTAATATATCAAATGTTAGTGAACGATTAATTAGTGTATCTTGGAATGAGACTGATGATAAGTATTTAACCAATATTATTATTTATTTTGATTTTGATAAAAATGTACTTTTGAATGTAGTTACAAAGGCTACTAATGACGATATTGGTGTTTTAAATGTTATTACCACTAAAAATAGTAATGGTAATAGTATAGAAATGAGTGTTTTAGTTAAAAATAAAACTGAACTTTCTAAATTTATGAATGGCATTAGAATGATACCTGGTGTAAGCGGAGTAGAGAGGCTTATTAAATAATGCGGGTTATTTTACAAAGAGCAAAACAGTCATCTGTATCATTTAATGGAAAAACTAATAAGATTGACTTTGGTTTGGTTGTCCTTGTTGGTTTCACGGAAGGAGACAGTATAGAGGATATCGATTATATGGTTCGTAAAATTATTAATATGCGTATTTTTGATGATGAAAATCATATAATGAATAAATCCATTCTAGATGTTTCTGGAAGTATACTTAGTATTTCTCAGTTTACTTTGTATGCAGATTGCCATAAAGGAAATAGGCCAAGTTATAAAAAAGCATTAAATGGTTCTGATGCCCATATACTTTATGATTTATTTAATAAGAAATTAAAAGAATATGTATATACGGAGGAAGGTTTTTTTGGAGAAGATATGCTTGTTTCTATCCAAAATGATGGACCGGTTACTATTGCTTTGGAAAGTAGGTAATTTATGAACTATAAACTACTTAATATATCGATTTTTGCTTTTATTATTTATTTAATTTATACGACTAGAGAATTTTGGATTAAGGTAGTAAGTTTGCTGTGGCAGATGTTATTACCTTTTTTTATTGCTTTTGCTTTAGCGTATGCGATAAGTCCTATTGTAAATAAACTTAAAAATAATGGTATTCCTAAAGGACTTGCTATTGTGCTTGTTATAGGTTTTATACTTCTTTTATTTGGATTTATGGTTTATTTAACTATTCCTATATTGTTTAGTCAGATAGGGGATATATATGATGGCGTTCTTTCGTTTTTCAAGGAAATTAGTTTAAAATATAATATTGAGTTTAGTACAATTAGTGATGAGATATCTTCTGTATATGAAAATTTTATTGATAATATTACTAAATATATATCAGATGGAATGATAGATATAATTGGAGTTTCTATTGGCATTGTATCTAAAATATTTATTGTCTTTGCACTTACTATTTACTTTTTAATTGATATGGATAAAATAAAAAAAAGTATTCATGATTTATTTAAATATAATAAAAAAACTTATAATTATTTAAGAAAATTAGATGAGGCTTTAAATAAATATTTATCTGGATTTATTATTATTATTTTTATTTCATTTTTTGAGTATACAATTATTTATTTTATAATTGGGCATCCCAATTACTTGCTACTGGGGTTTCTAGCCGCTCTTGGCAATTTAATTCCTTACTTTGGTGGTATTATAACGAATGCTATTGCGATGATTACGGCTTTTGTCATAAGTCCTAAACTTTTTATAAGAACAGTTATTACCTTTTTAATTTTCTCAAGTATTGACGGGTACCTTATCAACCCTCTTGTGTATGGTAAAAGTAATAAACTTCATCCTATCATAATTATTGGTTCGATATTTATCTTTGGTATTTTATTTGGTATATGGGGTATTGTTTTGGCACTTCCTATGTCTATTGTTTTACTTGTTACTTTTAGTTATTTTAAAGATGATATTATAAAATTTGTTTTTAAAGGGGATAAAAGGTAGAAAGTGATAAGGTATTTTTAAGTTTTTGTGTAGCCCCTAAAAAAATAAAGAATTATAATTTGACAAGATTAACTTTTTGTGGTAGTATAGCGGGCATAAACAACGAGATTAGTGAAAAAATGCATTCAAAGGGGGATGAAAATTATGAAAAAATTATTTAAAAAGAAGACTACTAAAGTTGTATCTGCTTGTTTAGTAGTTCTAATGTTATTTGTGATTGGATTTAACGCTGCTACTGCGGCTATATCTAATACTATAACTATTCAAAGAGCGGATAGAGTAGATGATTTTGTTTTAGGTGGAGTTTATGGCTTTACTGAATTTAAAACAACTGATGGTGATCATTTATATTGTCTTGATGTTAATAAAACACCACTTACTCAAAATCAGACTGCAACTTATAGTACTGCTGCGGATGCTGGTATTTTATATATTTTAGAAAATGGTTATCCAAAGAAAAATATTGTAAGAAGTACTTCAGAGAGTTTTTATATAACACAGGCTGCTATTTGGTGGTATTTAGATGAGACACAAGGTGTGAGCATTAGAAGTGATTTTAAGAATAGTGATAATATTCTTGTTACTAATTATATTAAACCATTAGTAGATAGAGCGATTGCTGCTAAAAATAGCGGATATGGTACTAAAGAGCCTAGTATGAAAGTAACTAATGAAGGTACTGCAATGACACTTAGCAAAGATGAGTCTTATTACGAATCTAGTTATATTACGGCTTCGTTAGATGGTACTAATACTTATACAGTAAGCATAAGTGGAGTAAATGGAACTATCTTGTCTGCTGATGGAACAGAAAAAAATACTTTTAATTCTGGAGAAAAATTCAAAATTAGAGTAAATGCTAAAGATATAACTGAAAATACTAACGTTACTGTTAAAGTTAATGCAACTGGTTCATATGATAGTGCTAGAGTTTATACTCCATCTGATAATTCTTATCAAAGAGTTGTAGGATTATATTCTGTGGATAAAACTTTAAGTGATAGTGTTAATTTAACTATTAAAGTACAAAAGAGGGTTTGTGAGTTTACTAACGGTAAATATTATGATAAAAATGGTAATGTAACTGATAAGGCTACATATACTAAACAGTGTAAAAAATCATGTGAATTTACTGACGGTAAATATTACGATAAAGATGGCAATGTAACAGATAAGACTACTTATGAAAAACAATGTAAAAAAACTTGTGAATTTGATAATGGTAATTACTATGATAAGAATGGTAATGTAACTGATGAAGCAACTTATAAAGAACAATGTAAAAATATTTGTAAGTTTACTGATGGTATTTACTATGACAAAGACGGTAATGTAACAGATAAAACTACTTATGAAAAACAATGCAATAAATCTTGTACATTTACTGATGACAAGTATTATGGTAATGATGGTAGAGAGGTAGATGCTGCGACATTTAATGCTGAATGCGGTATGGAAGTTGTAGTACCAAATACTTCTTCTAACATTTCTCCGTTTGCTGTTGCATTAGGACTTATAATGACTGTTACTGGTGCTGGAGTTATTACGCTTAGAAAAAAAGAGTTAATATAGTTTAAAGGGATGAGGTTTTCACCCTTTTTTGCATAAAATATTAATGAATTTTATAAAAGTGTGCTATAATGTTTGTATAAAATAGAAAGAGAGGTTTTATAAATGAGAAAAAAGGTTTTAAAATTTATGTGTGCTACAGTTTTAGCTTTTGTTTTGGTATTTTGTGGTATTAGTTATACGAATGCTGCTTTTGCACCTAGTTCTGTTACTATGCAAAGAGCGGATAGGGTGGATGATTTTGTTTTAGGTGGAGTTTATGGCTTTACTGAATTTAAAACAACTGATGGTAATATTATGTATTGCCTTGATGTTAACAAAACACCACTTGTTCAAAATCAATCTGCAACATTAAGTGGTGAGGCTGATGCTGGTCTTTTATATATTTTAGAGAATGGTTATCCTAAGAAGAATATTGTAAGAAGTGCGTCAGAGAGCTTTTATATAACACAGGCTGCTATTTGGTGGTATTTGGATGAAACACAAGGCGTAAGTATTAGAAGTGATTTTAAAGAAAGCGATAATATACTTGTTACTAATTATATTAAACCTTTAGTGGAGAAAGCCATCGCTGCTAAAAAAGATGGTTATTCTGTAAAGGAACCTAGTATGGAAGTTACTACTAATGGCGATGAGCTTACTTTAACTAATGATGGGCAATATTATGAGTCTCCAACTATGTCTGCAGCATTAGTAAATGCTGATAGTTATAATGTTATTGTAAGCGGGGCTACACCAAATACTGTAGTAGTAGATGAAAATGGGAAAGTTAAATCAAGCTTTAGTTCATCAGAAAATTTTAAAGTTAGAATTCCTGCATCAGAGCTTACTAGTGATTTAACTATTAATGTTAAATTTAGTACTAACGGTGGTAAAGAATCTGCGAAGATTTATACACCATCTGATAGTTCTTATCAAAGAGTTGTTGGATTATTTGACGACGAGAAGGCTTTGACTAAAGAAGTTACTTTAAAAGTATCTCCAGAAACAACTGGCGTTGAGGTTTCTGTACCTAATACGAGCGCTAATATAATACTTTTATCTGTTTTAGGTGGAGCAATTGCTGTAGTTGCCGGTATTGGTATTATCGTTTATAGACACAAGAAGATTAAAGAGGCTTAACCAGTTTCTTTTTTTTTATATTTTATTTGTTATTTTCTTAGAAAACTGTTATAATGTTTATAGAGTACAGGCACAATTTGACATTTACAAGTTTTTATGTTAGTATACACTCCTATATAGGGGGTATTGAATTCGTAATTATTTGTTATAATTTCAATGAATAATATGCCTTTATAATATGAAAAAAGGAGATGTTATATATGGAAAACATTATGAATAATAGTACGTTTAGAAAAATGAGATTAGAAAGAAACAGAAAATTTGCGAATGCAAAATTTAAAGCTACTGAAGCTTTTATGTTTATTTATGGTGGTGGTGCGATTAGAAAAGCACAAACTGCGTTTTTAAACATGGCTAGGGTTAAAAGTTTTAGGGAAAAGTTACCTGAAAGATCTAGAAAAGTATTTGACGGTATTTTTGGAACTGAAAAGGATGCTAGTAATGTTAATTCAAGACAGAGAATGGGTGCTGCTGGAATGCTTGCTAATATGGGTGTTTATATAACTACTTGTGCCGGTGTTAGAATGTTTGGTACAGAAGTTGCGGCAGATTTTGGTACACTTACTGGTGCTATTAATACGGGACTTGATGATATCATAAGGTCTGGTGCACAGACAGCATATGCAGATGAACTTCCTGTTGCTAGCGCAGAGGTTACCAATGATAATATAGTTACTGCTAATGAAAATGTATCTGTTGATATGGCTTCGCCTATAAGTGAAAATACTAGTTCATATATTGCTACTGAAAATGAAATGAATAACTCTAATGATTATTCTACTGTTGCTGTAGCAGGTACTGTGGCAAATGATAGTGTTGTGTCTACAGAAGAAAATACAAATGTTGTTGCTATGCCAGACGCTAATGGTGTGTCAGTAGATGTTAATGGTGATGGTAATGAAGATGCTATTGTTAACAGTGAAGAGCCAGTAGTTAAAGAAGAAATTACTGACGAGGAAAAAAAGCAGTTAGAAAATGGAACTGTGGATGATAATGCACAAACAACGACTGCTGTAGATGAATCTAAATATGAAGATGCTGATATTGCTTATACACAAGATAAGGATAAAGATGAACTTGGAAATCTTTATAAGAATTTAGATGATGAGGCTAAAGGAAATTTTAGTATTGAAAGCAATGCTACTGTAGATGCCGCATCAGACGGAAGTTATACTGTGTCTGGTGAATTTGATGCACAGGATAAACAAATAATTATTATTGATACTGATAAAGGTAAGATTGCAATTGCGATGAATGAATATTTTGATGGTGGTAAAACACCTACAACTGTAAACGATAATATGCTTTCTGTTATAGTCAATAACTTGATTGAACAAAATTCCGGTATGTTTGATGGTAAAGATATTACAGTTATTAGAACAGATTTAACTAATGAAGATGTATGCAAGGTAGACCTTGATGGTGATGGTATATATGATATATTTATTAGTGAAAAAGATGGTAATACGGTAATTGAAGGAGATTGTGTTAAGAGCGTTGATAATGTAATTGCTAATAATATGGCAAAAGAAAACGTTCCAGATACTCCTGATAAGGATGGTAAGATACCAGAAACACCAACGGAACCTGTTACAACTCCAACGGAACCCGTTACAACACCGACTGAGCCAGTAACAACTCCGACAGAGCCTGAGACAGTTCCTTCAACAGATACTACATCTGTAGTACAAACAGAGCCGGTAGTAGATGGCGAAAGACTTGCAAAGACTGGTGATGAAAAGTTGAACGCTGCTGCTGCGGCTGGTGCTGGTGTTGTTGCGTCTGGTATTGCATTGAAGATAGCTTATGATAAAATGAAAACTGCTACAGCTGAAGTTCCTATGGGTACAAGTATGGATGTAAATCATGATGAAATTGCGAAACGTGCAAAATATGAGGTATTAATGAAAGCATTTCAAGCTGAATCTGATGATATCTATAATTCTTATTTTGGTACAAGTTATGAAGAAAATGATAATAGTTTAAGTAATAGTTCTGGTAGGACTAGATAGTGTTTGAAAAGGGGCATATATATGAATAATAAAATTAAAATGATAAAAAACGGAAAAGAAGTAGATGCAGAAATCATCAGATATGTTAAAGTAGGAGATAAAAAATTTGTACTTTATTCACTTGACGATAAAGAAGATGTATATGCTTCTTTAATTGTAGATAAAGGTGCAGAAATAGAACTTCATGATGTGACTGATGAAGATATATGTATGATTGAAAGTATGGTAAAAAATATTGCTGTAGAAGAGAGGGATTAGTATGAATAATAATTCTAATGATATAATAAAGGATTCTAAAATGCTTGATGAATTTTTACAAGCGTTAGCGGCTGGAAATGTTATCCAAGAAGGTAAAAGTATTAATGATATTACAGAATTAGAAGCGAATAAATTGGTTCAATGTGAAGGGGCTTCTTTTCATAACATTGCTTTTAATACCGAACAGTTAAAGTATATTGCTAATGAATCCCAGAAAAAAATTGATATGTATAAAAAAAGCGTTGAGCAAGTTTTTTCTAAACGTGCTGATTACGATAAGGCTTTAAATGAAATTAGACTTGTTTATAATAAGCTACATGAGTGTGAACAAAAAATAAGTGAGTTTGTAAATAAAGGGATTGAAAACCTTAATAACGTTGAAATCAAAAAACTAGAAAATTTATACAATGAAAGAATTAAATTTAATGAACAATATGTTGATTATCAACAAGGACTTATATTATTTATCCATGCTGACGAAAACGGATTAGGCGAGGTTACTAATAGTGAAATTGCTCTTAGAAATTATGTTAGTCCTGAAATAAGAACAAAACTAGAGAATGAAATTATTTGTTCAGAAAGCTTTGTGAGAGATGAACCATTTTTTGATGTTTCCGCTAAGAATAATGAGATAAACAATTTAAAGAATAAGATAAAATTAGTTTCTGGTAAGTTAACTAATTTTACTAGAAATATGTTTGATAAAATGAATGGTAAATTTGTACCTCGTAAAGATGGCGTTTTAGCTAAATTAAGCGGTTTTACTCAAAAATTTATTGATAAAAATAAACTAGAAAAGAATGTTCATTTATTTACAAAAGATATGATTGTGAATGATACATTGAGTTTATATTTTAATTCAATGTATAGACTTGAGAAAAATAGGATAAAAAATGAAGAAAATTGTGCAAGACTTACTTCTGATGAAATGGCTGCTTTAATAGATGGAAGCATTTCGCGTAATGCTTTTCCACCAGAAATTCTTGAGAGGCTTAATCCAAAGGTGTTTGAATATTTAGAAGAAATAAATAGTAATATGAATAAGAGTGGTTTGTCTTCTCTTCAAGCAATTAATAATACAGTTCATTTTTCTCAAGCAGATTATAATAAAAAGAAAGACTTGTTAACTAATTATGCAAAAGCTTCTAACAAATTGTTTAAAAAAGAATTAAATGATTTTAAGAAAAAAATAAAAGATTTAAATCTTTCTGATTTGAAAGATGAAACAGCAACTTTTGATGTTCGTGCTCTTCCTAATCCTGAAGCAGAAATGTCTGAAAAAACAAAAAGTGATGAGCAGGTTAATGAACCGGCAATTATTGACGTTAAAGAAAATACAGCTGCTATAGATACTAAGCCAGTTGAGAGTTATGCATCTTCTCAAAAGGATGAAACTGTTTTAGACACTGAACCTTTAAAAGATACTAGTAATTCTGATGATTTGTCTACTTCTTCACAACCTGTTGATGCTGATTTAGATAATGAAAATGAGCAAAATGCAGAACTTGCCAAAAATGAGGATGCACACTCTGATGAACCAGTATTTGTTACAGCAACTAAAAATTATATAACTGTTTTAGAAAATGAAAGAACACAATTATTACAAGAATATGATGAGAGAAAGAAAGAGCTTCGTGCAGCATTAGAACGTGCTAACGCAAAAAAAATTAAATACGGCGATCGTGTTCCTGAAATAGATGAAGATCCAGTTGTTGTCGCTATTCAAAATGAAGTAAATGAAATAGGCAAACGCATGGAAAAAATTGCTGATGATATTGAACACGAAGAAACAAAACTCGAAGAACTAAAAAATAAGCAATTTTTATCAAAAGTTAAGTTAAACGAAAAATCTATGGTTATTGATGATTATAATAATGTTATTGAGGGTTTAGAAAACGATTTAAAAACTCATAGTACTAATCACCAAAATTATTTTGAACCAGATAAAGCTTCTAATAATTCTGGGCGTACTAGTGAATTTGGACCTGTTGAAGATACTATGGATGAGGATCTTGCAAATGATCGTGAGTTGAATGAATATAGGTCAAATTTAAACACATTACAGGAAGAAATGAATGCTTTAAAGAGTGATAACATCACTGACATTTTAAATCATTTTGAAGATATGGAAAATGCAATTAATAATAATGCTAATTTAAGCAACGAAGACAAGGCTGAAGCCCGTAAACAATTATGGGAAAATTTCGCAGAGTATACTGCCACAACAGACGAAGAAAATTATAAACCAAGAAGTAGATAAGGTGAGCTATTTATCACCTTTTTTCTTATTGTTTTTGAAAAATTAGTATGCTATAATTTATACAGTAGGAGGGTATATATGAATGATGTTGTTTTAACGGCATTAGTTTTGGGAAATAAAAAAGTTATTTGTGATAATAATAGAGTTGAAATTTTGAATGTATTATCTTTTGATTTTAAGAAAAAACTTATTCAGACAAAGGGTAAATATGTTTGTGTTATAGATAGTGATGATGAAATATCTTCTAATTATTTTGATGTTATTTTAAATAAAATTGATAAAACTGATTTTGATTGTTGTTTTATTAACAATAGTTTTAATTATAAGTACACAGGTGATATTAAATATTTGAATAACACAGATATAATGAAGTATAAACCTATAATTAATGATTATATTTGGTCTTATGTATATGAAAAACGAAGATTTATCACTTTAATTCAAACCAAAACTGTAGAGAAATTTGAATTATGTGTTAATGATTTATTTAAAAGAAACGAATGTATTACAGAAAAAATATATTTTCATAATGTTAACAGTCATAATTATTTTGGTATTTCTTTTCTTGTTAGTAGAAAACAAAGTTTGTTTTTTGATAATATTATTTATTTAGGCAGTTATTGTAATGGAATTTTTAATGGCTATGTTTCTTGGATTATGGGAATAGGAAAGACTTTTTCTAAAAAATTTAAAATAACAATACTTTATGATAAAATTCATGAAGTTACTTTAAAACGTTTTAGTGAATATTTTGATTGTGTTCAAATTGATAATAAAAACAACTATGTATGTAAAAATTTGATATGTACTTATTCTACTTTTTATTATCCTAGAAATATTATTTATCTTGATAAGAGTTTTGTATTTATTCATGGCAATATGAGTGATTATAAAGGAGTGCAAAGATATAAAGATGATATTTATTCAGAATATATCGCAGTATCTAAAACGGCTGCATACAAGGCTATGGGGTATTTTAATACCGATAGAATTGGTTATATTTATAATCCTTATGTAGTGGATAAAACAAAGATTAAACCACATTTATCTCTTGTTTCTACTTTAAGGTATGCACCTGTAAAGAGGATTGATAGGATAGAAAAGATGGCTAAAATGCTCGATGAACTTCAAATACCTTATACTTGGAATGTATTTACTGATAAATGGTATCTTAGTAGTAAAGGCGGGTTAGTATTTAGAAAACCAGTTACTGATGTGCTACCGTATGTTAAAACGGCGGATTATTTAGTTCTTTTGAGTGATAGCGAATCATTTTCATACGCACTTATAGAGGCACTTACTGTTAATACTAAAGTGGTTGTTACCCCTTTTGAATGCATAAATGATATTGGTGTAGAAGACGAAAAAAATGCTTTTGTTATACCCTATAATTATTTTGATGAGGGTATGGAAAGGTTGCTTAAAGAAAAATTGATACAAATATATAATCATAAAAATATGGAGTTTGAGTATGAATATGATTATAGTAATTTTAAAGATTATGAAGACGTTTTTTATGAGGGTTAGACTTTTTGTTTAGCCTTTTATTTATTGACAAATGCTATAAAAAACAATATAATTTTAATAGGAAATGAGTGATATTATGTTACAAAAACCGAAAGGTACTTATGATATTTATGGTGATGATGCTAAAAAGATACTTTATTTGAGAAAACTTATTGTGGCACTTATGGATAAGTATAATTATAATTATATAGAAACACCAATTTTTGAAGCAAGTGAGTTATTTCATAGAGGAGTTGGAGAAACTTCTGACATAGTAAGTAAGGAAACTTATGACTTTAAAGATAGAGGAGAGAGAAATTTAACACTTAGACCAGAAGGAACCGCTGGGGTTGTCAGAGCATATATTGAGAATAAATTATATACCTCTGCGATGCCATATAAGGCTTGGTATTTTGGACCAATGTTTAGATATGAAAGACCACAAGCAGGCCGTAATAGACAGTTTACGCAGTTTGGTGCAGAAGCTTTTGGTAGTGACGATCCTTTAGTGGATGCGGAAGTTATTAGTATTTTAGTGAACTTTTTTTCGTTGCTTGGACTAAAAGGAATTAAAGTAAACATAAATACTTTAGGAGATAATGAATCTAGAGAAAATTATAGAAAAGCTTTACTTGATTACTTTAGACCACATTTAGATGAATTGTGTGATGACTGTAAAACTAGGTTTGAAAAAAATCCTTTAAGAATATTAGATTGCAAAATTGATGGCAAGAGCGACATTATGAAAAATGCCCCTAAAATACAGGAGTTTTTGAATGATAAGAGCAAAGAACATTTTTCTAAAGTTAAAGAATATTTAAAGGCCCTTAATGTTGATTATGTGGTTAATGATAATTTAGTTAGAGGACTTGATTATTATACACATACAGTATTTGAGGTTGAGGCTGATATTAAAGGTTTTGGTGCTCAAAATGTTTTAGGTGGCGGAGGCCGATATGATAATTTAGTAGAGACTCTTGGTGGTCCAAAAAATTCTGGTGTAGGTTTTGCTATTGGTGTTGATAGACTTTTATTAGCACTTAAAGCGTCTGATATTGATATTTTAGAAGAAAATGGTTTAGATGTATATGTTTTCCCACTAGATGATGCACAAAAAGCATTCTGTTTTATGATTACTAATATGCTTAGGGTGAACGGGTTTAATGTAGATAGTGATTTGATGGGACGTAATATGAAAAACAATTTTAAGAGAGCAGACAAACTTGACGCAAAATTTGTTGTTTTAGCGGGTTCTTTAGAAGAAGAGAAAAATATTGTTACTGTAAAAAATAATAAGACATTAGAAGAATATAAAGTGAAGATAGAAAATTTGGTTCAGTTTTTAGACCAAAAAATGGACGAAGAATAGTTATGTGAGGATGTGCAAAAAACATGAAGGTAAATAATACGAGTTATAATATAAATAACGTAGGCGAGGTAGTTACACTACATGGATGGGTTAATAAAAAAAGAAATTTAGGAGGTCTTATTTTTATTGATTTAAGAGATAGAAGTGGAATTATTCAACTTATGGTAAATCCTACTAGTGATGCTTATAAAACAGCTTTAGATGTGAAAAATGAATATGTTATTAAGGTATGTGGCGTGATTACAAAAAGAGATAAAAGTAATCCTAATTTAAAAACTGGTGATATAGAAGTTATGGTAAATGATATAGAAGTACTTAATGAAGCGGCGGAGTTACCTTTTGATTTAAATAATACAACGGCTTTAGAAGATACTAGACTTAAATATCGTTATCTTGATTTACGAAGAGAAAATTTAAAAAATAATATTATCACTAAACATAAAATTATGAGTACAGCAAGAGAGTATCTTAATACGCAGGATTTTGTGGAAATCGAAACCCCTATTCTTTGTAAATCTACTCCTGAGGGTGCAAGAGATTATTTAGTACCATCAAGGGTTAATAAAGGACAATTTTATGCATTACCACAGTCTCCACAACTTTTTAAGCAAATACTTATGGTAGGAGGTTTTGAAAAGTATTATCAAGTTGCTAGGTGTTTTAGGGATGAAGATTTAAGAGCAGATAGACAGCCTGAATTTACGCAAATAGATTTAGAAATGAGTTTTGTAGATGAAGAAGATGTTATGGGCCTTACAGAGGGGTTACTTACAAAGATCTTTAAAAAAGTGAAAAATGTTGATATTAAAGTTCCTTTTACTAGAATGACTTATAATGAGGCAATGGATTTGTATGGTTCTGATAAACCTGATACAAGATTTGATATGAAGATTACTGATGTTACTTCTTTATTTAATGATACAGAATTTGGTGTCTTTAAGAATGTTATTTCAAGTGGCGGTGTGATAAATACAATCATAGTAAAAGATGCTGCAGATAAATATTCTAGAAAAGATATAGATAAGTTACTTGAATTTATAAAAACTTATAAAGCAGAATCTTTAATGTTTCTTAAGTATAGTGATGGTTTTAATGGTTCTATTGCTAAATTTATTACTGAAGATATGGCTTCAAAATTAACTGAAGGGTATGGTATTTGTGATAATGATTTAATGCTTATAACATGTGGTAATAAAAAAATAGTTAAAACAGCACTTGGTGCCTTAAGATTAAAAATTGCCAGAGATTTAAATTTAATTGATAATAACAAGTATAACTTTTTATGGGTTACTGATTTTCCAATGTTTGAGTATAGCGAAGAAGAGGGAAGATATATTGCTTGTCATCATCCGTTTACTCAACCAAAAGATATAGGCTGTCTTAATGATAAAGAGAATGCTCTTGCTAGAGCGTATGATGTTGTTTTAAATGGTTATGAAGTTGGTGGGGGAAGCATAAGAATACATAAACCTGATATGCAGGAGGCTGTACTTGAGGTGTTAGGTTTTAGCGAAGAAAGTGCTAATGAACAGTTTGGTTTTTTACTTAATGCTTTAACTTTTGGGGCTCCACCTCATGGTGGATTGGCACTTGGACTTGAAAGACTTACCATGATTTTATGTGGTACAGAGAATATTAGGGATGTTATCGCGTTTCCTAAAACTACAAGTGCATCTTGCTTGATGAGTGAAGCACCTGGGAATGTTTCTGATAAGCAATTAAAAGAGTTAAGTATTAAGGTAGATTTGTAATTTTGATGTAAAGTGCATGAAAACCTATTGATAAAAATTATATTTATGATATAATGTAATTGTCTAAGGGTAGGGTAAGTATGAAAAACCTACAAGTTAACGATAGGGAATCTAATTTATATATGGTGTTGAATGTCTATTTCTTAATAGGAATCCTAAGATGTATAATGTGATGCCCACCTGGATGAGTCCGGTTTTTATCGTAAACGCCCGCCTTTAGATTTTTATTATAGTAAAAAGAATTAGTTGTTTGCTAATTCTTTTATTTTTTCTAGATTTTTGAAGTTTAATTTAGCATATTTATTAAGAGTGTCTATACCATATTTTTTTACTATGCTAGCACCGACTTCGTCAACGACGTCGCCAGCACCTTTAGGTAGTGTAATATTTAATTCTTTACTTAATTTATCAAATTCTTTAATAAAGATATATCTGCTTATAAGGGAACTACAAGCGACTGATAGACATTTATCTTCACCTTTGGTAACGAAAGTTATATTTTTTTGAACATTCGGTACTTTATTTAAGTATTTATAATAAGTTCTTTCTGGAGTAAACTGGTCTATGACTATTTTGTCATATCCACTATATTTACTGCTTAAGTTTAATAATACTTTATTATGTAATATGGCTTTCATAGTATTTAAGTTCATATTTGTTGAATATTTTTGGTTATATTTTTCATTAGTTATGATAATGCTTGAATATGGGATTTTTTTTATTATTTGCGGTACAATTTTCTTTATGCTTTCATCAGTTAATTTTTTGGAGTCTTTGACACCTAATTTTTCTAAAAATGGAATATCTTCTTTAGTGACATAAGAAGCGGTTACAACAACTGGTCCGAAGAAATCACCGGTACCTACTTCGTCTGATCCGATAGAGTTTATATAATATAGATTACTTTTTTCTTTATTGTTATCTTTTTTCTTTTCTTTTTCTCCGGCTTTTTTTAAATTGGTCTTTTTAGTAGGATTTAAATTTTTTTCCATTTGTGACCACATATTCGCATCTATATCGGCACTGATACCTTGGAATACGGCTTTACCAGATTCGTAAAGGGTTACAACTGTATCTGCTTCGTCGGCCTGAAATATGGCATATGGAGGAGTTTTTAATCTTTTTTTATCTGCGAAATATTTAGCCATTTTTTCTTTTGTATTTTCACTAACTTTTAAAGTAAATGTTTGTACTTTATTTGACATTTTATCACCAGTTAATATTATATCATAAAATTATAGCCAGTACTTAAAAAAAATGATATAATGTCTTATAGAATAGAAAGGGATAGTTATGGAAGAAAAAATAGAATTATTGGATAAATATTTTAGAGCGGCGAATTATCTTTCGGCTTGTCAGTTATATTTGCTTGATAATCCTTTACTTAAAAGGCCACTTAAAAAAAGTGATATCAAGAAAAAAATAGTTGGGCACTGGGGGACGGTGCCGGCACAAAATTTTGTATATACACATTTAAATAGGGTTATTAAAGATTATGATTTGAATATGCTTTATATATCAGGACCAGGACATGGTGGGAATTTTTTAATTTCTAATACTTATTTGGAAGGCAGTTATTCTTTAAAGTATCCAAATATAACAGAAAATGAAAAGGGCCTTAAAAAGCTTTTTAAACAGTTTTCTTTTCCTGGAGGTGTTTCTTCGCATGCAGCACCTGAAACTCCTGGGTCAATTCATGAAGGTGGGGAACTTGGATATTCTTTAGCGCATGCTTATGGGGCTGCTTTTGATAATCCAGATCTTATTGTGGCGTGCGTCATAGGAGACGGCGAGGCTGAGACAGGTCCTCTTGCGACTTCTTGGCATTCTAATAAATTTCTGAATCCAAAAACAGATGGTGCGGTTTTACCTATTCTTAATTTAAATGGCTATAAAATAAGTAATCCGACTGTATTTGCGAGAATGAGTAATAAGGAGCTGGCTTGTTATTTTTATGGACTCGGGTATAATCCGTATTTAATTGAAGGCAGCGATCCTAAAGTTATGCATAAAAAGATGATTAAGGTAATGGATACTGTTATTGCGGAGATAAAAGATATTAAGGCCCTAAAAAAAGAGGCTAGGTGGCCTATGATTATTTTAAAAACTCCTAAAGGATGGACTGGTCCTAAAGAGATTGATGGTAATATTATAGAGGGGTCTTTTAGGGCACATCAAGTGCCTATTACGATGGATAAAGATGAACATTTAGGCTTTTTAGAGAAATGGCTTAGAAGTTATAAGCCAGAAGAATTATTTGATAGTAAAGGAAGACTAAAAAAAGAGATAAAAAGTGTTATTCCGGAAGGAGATAAACGTCTTGGAACAACTCCATTTGCGAACGGAGGGCTGCTTAAAAAAGATTTAATTTTACCAGATTTTGAAAAATATATGCTTAACTTTAAAGGACATGGTACTGAAAAAAATAGTGACATGCTTACTCTTAGTGCTTTTATTAGAGATATTATAAAAAATAATCCGCATAATTTTAGAACTTTTTCACCAGATGAGGCGATGTCTAATAGGTTATATGATATGTTTGAAGTTACAAAAAGAGACTGGCAAGAGACTATTTTACCTAGTGATGAGAATTTAAGCAAAGATGGTAGAATTATGGATAGTTATTTATCTGAGCATATGTGTGAAGGTTGGCTTGAAGGGTATATACTTACTGGTAGACATGGGTTCTTTACTAGTTACGAGGCTTTTATTAGAGTTGTGGATTCTATGGTTTCACAGCACGCAAAGTGGCTTAAGGTGTGCAGGGGAATACCTTGGAGGGAACCTATCTCGTCTTTGAATTTATTACTTACTTCTAATGTTTGGCAACAAGACCATAATGGCTTTACACATCAGGATCCTGGATTTTTAGACCATGTGGCTAATAAAAAACCAGATGTAACTAGAATATATTTACCACCTGATGCGAATTGTTTGATTTCGGTGTTTAATCATGTTATAAAGACAAATAATTATGTAAATGTTATTGTGGCGTCTAAACATCCTAGCTATCAATGGTTAAATCGAGAAGAGGCTATTTTACATTGTACTAAAGGTATTGGTATTTGGGATTTTGCGTCTAATGATGAAGATGATGATCCTGATATTATAATGGCGTGTGCGGGAGACACACCAACGCTTGAAACAATGGGAGCTATTTCTATTTTGACTAGTGAACTTCCAGATTTACGGGTTAGATGTATTAATGTGGTTGATTTAATGAAGTTGGATTCTATGTCTCATCATCCACATGCGCTTAGTGATGAGGAATATGATGCACTCTTTACTTTAAATAAACCAATTATATTTAATTTTCACGGATATCCTAAATTAATTCATGAACTTACTTATATGAGGCATAACAGAAATATATCTGTTCATGGTTATTTAGAAGAAGGGACAATAACGACGCCTTTTGATATGAGGGTTCAAAATGAAATTGACAGGTATCATTTAGTTATTGATGCGATTTCTCATTTACCTATTCAGCGCAGCAGAGAGATGTATTTAATAGAAGAAATGAAAAATAAACTGGTCAAACACAGTAATTATATAAGAGAATATGGAGAAGATATGCCAGAAATAAAGGACTGGAAGTGGAAAAAAGATATTTAGTCTTTTCCATTTTTTTCTTGCGTAATTAAGTTAATTATGGTATTATTGGTAGCGGAAATGAAGTGATTGTATGATATTACCTGATTTAAAAGAAGCAAAGAAAAGGACGAATACACTACCCAAAATTGTTAATTATGAAATAGATGAAAGTTATAAGAATATTGGTAAGGGTAAAAGTTATTTTGTTAGGACTTATGGTTGCCAGATGAATGAACATGACACGGAAAATATTAAGGCTATTTTAGAAAATATGGGTTTTACAGAAATTTGTGAAATGGAAAAGGCTGATCTTATTTTACTCAATACTTGTGCGATTCGTGAGAATGCACATAATAAGGTATTTGGGATGATAGGTAGAATTAAGCATTTGAAGCAAGAAAGGCCAGATGTTATCGCTGGCGTATGCGGATGTATGGTGCAAGAGGAGTCTATCGCAAATGAGATAAAAGATAAGTATAACTGGCTTGATATTGTTTTTGGAACGCATAATATAAATGAACTTCCTAGTATTTTATATAAGTCTATTACTAATAAGAGGTTAGAACTAGAGGTATACAGTATTGAGGGAGATATTATTGAGAATATGCCTGTTAAAAGAGACAGTAAGTACAAAGCATGGGTTAATATTATGTATGGATGTGATAAGTTTTGTACATACTGTATTGTTCCTTATACGAGGGGTAAACAAAGAAGCAGGAAGCATGAGGCTATTATAGAGGAGGTAATGGATCTTAAAAATAAAGGCTATAAGGAAGTTACTTTACTTGGTCAGAATGTTAATGCTTATGGTAAAGATTTAGATGACGGGTATGATATGAGCGATTTACTTCGTGATACAGCTTTAACTGGTATAGAAAGGGTTAGGTTTGTTACTTCACATCCTTGGGATTTTACTGATAAAATGATTGAGGTAATTAAGAAATATGATAATATTATGCCTTATATTCATTTGCCTTTACAATCAGGCTCTGATAGGATTCTTAAGTTAATGGGCAGGCGATATACTAAGGAAAGTTATTTAAAGTTATTTAATAAGCTTCAAAGTATTCCTAATGTATCTATTACTACGGATATTATTGTTGGTTTTCCTGGAGAGACTGAGGATGATTTTAATGAGACAATTGATGTGGTAAATACTTGTAAGTATGATTCAGCGTTTACGTTTATTTTTTCTCCTAGAGAGGGTACTCCAGCGGCTAAAATGACTGATGATGTTACTTTAAAGGAGAAGGAACAAAGACTTTATAAGTTGAATGATTTGGTTAATAAGTATGCGAAAGAAAACAATATGAAGTATTTAGGTAAGGTTACATCAGTGTTACTTGAAGATGTGTCTTCAAAGAATGAGAATATGCTTATGGGATATACTGATACTATGAAACTTGTTAATGTAAAGGCTCCGAAGGATAAACTTGGAGAGATTGTAAATGTAAGGATTACAGATGTTAAAACTTGGAGTATGGACGGGGAGATTTTGGATACAGAAGGACGCTAGCCCTTCTTTTTTCGCCCGCTACATAAGAACTTATGGGGTAATGGGTTATATTATTTTACCCCTATATGGGGATGGATAAATTATAAATTTAGGTATATTAATTATTGCTCTTATGAGTAATTTTTGATATAATTTATACGATAGGTAGAGTGGTTATATGAATAAGAAGGGACAGGCTTTAGTAGAATTTGTACTTATACTACCAGTTATATTAATTATTATTATGTCTATTACAAGTATTGGGAACTTATATTTAGAAAAATATAAATTAAATGATGTACTTGATACGTGTACGACACTTTATTTGAATGACAAGGATGATAAATTAAAAGCATATGTGATGGAACAAAATGTTTCTTTTAAGACGGCAGACGTTGGAGGACTTACTGAGATAACTGTATCTAAAGAGGTAAATATTTCTATGCCGATATATAAAAAACAAGTTATTTCGTCTTCAAAGAAGGTGTACAAAGATGAATAATAAAGGACAGGCTTTGGTTTTATTTGTTTTACTTTTACCACTTGTTACACTTTTTGTTATGTATTTAACGGAACTAGCGAATATTAATCTTGCTAAAAAAGAGATAGATAGTAATTCTAAAGAGGCGATATGGTATGCACTCTCTAATTTAAATGATGATGATGTGCTTATGAAGACGCAGAATTTAATTGATAGTAACGTAAAGGCAGATAATGTGGTTACGATAGATAATGGTGTAGTAACCATACGAGTTAAAGCAAAAACAAAAAATATGTTTTCTAAAATTTTTGGAGCAACAAGCATTGATATAAAGCATACGGGATATATAGATGATGGTAGAAAGGTTATAGAATAGGAGGGTATTATGGCACTTAAAGAAGCAAAGGTAATCACAGTAACTTCAGTCAAAGGTGGGACTGGTAAAAGTACGACGGTACTTAATTTAGCGGGGGTGCTTTCACTAGAAAAGAAAAAAACAGTAATTGTAGATTTAGATTTATATTCTGGGGTGATTTCCGCTAGTTTAAATTTAGAGGCTGAAAGAAATATTAATACTTTTGCTTTAGATTTAGCGGATAATAGATTTAAAGCAGTAGAAGATTACGTATATTCTTATAATGATTATATTGATGTTGTAAGTGCACCGATAGATCCTAGAAATGCTGGGGGAATAAGTTCGAAGGCTATTTCGGTAATGATTAGTAGATTAAAATTTAAGTATGATGTTATTTTAATTGATACTAGTCATGTTCTTAACCGTATTAATTTAGGAATATTTGATATGAGTGATAGTGTTTTATATATTATGACAAATGATCTTATGGATATAAAAAATATGAAGACTATGGTGTCTATATTTAAAGATATGGGATTTAATAAATATAAAATTGTTTTAAATGAGGCTAGGGGTATAAATACTTCTTATACAAAAGAGATGATTGAAGATGTTGTTATGAATTCTATTGAATGCGTTATTCCTAAAAGTTTTTATATAAAACAAATAGAAAAGTATGTATATAATGGTAAAATTATTACTTTAGATAAAGCGTTTAGTAAAGCAATACTTATTTTTAAGAATATACTATAGGAGGTGAAAGGATGGCTAGAAAATTTGTTGATGAGTTTACATACCCAGAAGAGAAGGAACAAATAGAGGCTTCTAATGATTATGATGCTTTTCCGGATAAGGTTTTACTTGAAAAACTCAGAAATGAAATTATTCAAAGTTTAATCGATAATAATTTACAGAATCAGGAAAAGTTAGACGATTATGTTAAAAGTCAGATTGACAAGATTACTTCACTTTATGATTTGAATTCATCACAGATGAATTATATATATAATTTGATTGATAACGAGATAAATGGTTATGGGCCTTTAACAGAACTTCTTAAGGATAAGGATATAACAGAGATAATGGTTAATGGACCAGATGAAATATATATAGAATTAGATGGTCATATTATTAGAGATGAAAGCGTTAGTTTTGTTAATGATGATCATATAGTTAGAGTTGTACAAAGAATGGTTCAGCCACTTGGAAGAAATATTGATATTGCTCATCCTATGGTAGATGCCAGACTTGAAGATGGGTCTAGGCTTAATGCGATATTACCGCCTCTTTCTTTAAATGGACCGGTGGTTACTATTCGTAAGTTTAAAAGAGAACTTGCGGATATTGAGGATTTTTTAAGGTCTGGGACTATGACGCCTTATATGGCAAGATTTTTAGAGGCGGCTGTTGAGGCTAAACTTAATATTTTAATTGTTGGAGGAACTGGTTCAGGGAAGACTACACTTCTTAATGTATTATCTTCTTTTTGCAAGAGTGATGAGAGAATAATCACTATTGAAGATGCGGCAGAGCTTAAGCTTAAACAGAAACATGTTATTTCTTTGGAAACTAGAACTAAAAGTTACGAGGGTAAAGGCAGCGTTACAATAAGGGATTTAGTTATTAATTCGCTTAGAATGAGACCTGATCGTATAATTGTTGGTGAGGTTAGAGGTAAAGAAGCTTTTGATATGCTTCAGGCTATGAATACTGGACATGAGGGTAGTATGACAACGCTTCATGCGAATGGTAGAAAAGATGCTTTAAATAGGCTTGAGACGATGGTTCTGATGAATGGTGTAGAAATACCAGTTACGGCAATTCGTGAATATATTGAGTCAGCAATTGATATTATTGTACAAACACAAAGATTTTCAGATGGTAAGAGAAGGGTTTCTAGTATTTCAGAAATTACGGGTATGAAAGACGGAGAGATTCTTCAAAAAGAAATATTTAAATATAAACAGACTGGGGTATCTGACACTGGGTCTGTACTTGGTGAGTTTTTGATGTATAAAAGAATTCCAAGAGTTTATTCGAAGATTAAGACTAAGGGTATAACTACTTTGGATGGAATGTTTGAGTAGGAAGAGGTGATATAGATGGCAATAGGTTTTGATATTTCGAATACTAGTAAACCGGTTAATGATACGCTTGTGGTTAATTTTTTGCCATCTGTGGATACTGCTCAATATTCTTATAAATTGTATAAAGATGGTAATGTTATTAAAAATGAAAATATAACTAAAAATCAAGATGTACATTTTCCTTTAACTGATACAGGTAACTATTATATAGAAGTATCTACGGTATCAAGTGCTGGTGAGGTAAATAACTATACAAGCGGTGTATATCAAATTGATAAGGAAAAGCCTATTATAAATGTGCCTGATGAGATTACAATTACTAGCAGAGATCAAAACATTAATGTTACGGCTACTGATAATGTAGACGGGGATATTACTTCTTCTATTACGAGCGATATTTCTTCACAGGATATTTATAACAATGGAACGCATATGGTTACTTATGTAGTTAGTGATGCGGCTGGTAATGTGGCTAGTAAAAGTGTTTATGTAAATACTGAAATAGTGGGTAACTATTTGTTCGTGGCACAGGCAGTTATTGTTATATGTGTGGTTCTTTTGGGGCTTTTGTTAAGAAGTTTCTTTAAAACTCTTAAACTTGGAAAGAGGATAGAAGCCTTTACGATAGAACCGATGAAAACTAATAATGTATCGCTTGCTGATAGAATTCTTATGCGTTATAGACGTATTTTAGATAAGTTTGGTAATTTATTTAATAAATCAGAGTTTTTTAAGAAATACGCCAAAAGGTTTGATAAATATGCGAGCATAAGCGTTTTACATAATTCTGGAACGGAAATTGTATGCGGAAAAATAACTTGTGCTATTTTGTTTGGACTATTTGTAATAATGAATAAGACACTTAGATGGGAACCTTTTGAAATATATGATTTTGTTTTACCATTTGTTTTAGGTTATTTTGTGTTAGACGTTATATATATTGTTAAATATAAGCGGTATAGAATAAAACTTGAAAATGACTTTTTGGCGGCGATTACGGTGATGAATAATGCATTTAAGGCAGGCAGAAGTATTTCGCAGGCTATTGATATTGTAAGCCGTGAGGTTGCTGGTCCTATTGGTAGTGAGTTTGAGAAAATGAGTTTGGAACTTTCTTATGGACTTGGTATAGATGTTGTTTTCAAAAGATTTGGAGAACGTATTAATCTTGAGGAAGTTAGTTATTTAACGGCATCTTTGACTATTTTAAATAAAACTGGTGGAAATATTACTGAAGTGTTTGACTCTATTGAGAAAAGTTTGTTTAATAAAAAGAAACTTAGATTAGAACTTAGAACACTCACAGCAAGTTCAAGACTTATTATTTACGTAATTATTTTGGTACCACTTTGCTTTATATTATTTGTTAATGTAATATCACCTGGTTATTTTGAACCTTTCTTTAACACGGGGGTAGGAAATATATTGCTTATATTGATGATAATGTTTTATATTATATTTATCTACTTTGTCAAAAAAATAATGAAAGTGGTGATATAATGAAGAAGAGTTTAAATAAAATTTATAATAAAGATGAGGTTTTGAAGATTGAAAAAGAGATTATTTCTTTAGGTGATGACGCAAAATTTACAAAAGAAGAGTTTTTGAATATTAGGCTCTTTACAACTATCTTTATATTTGTTATAGTTTTATATGTATTTGATAAGGGATATATATATGCTCCTTTTATATCAATTATTTATTATTATTTATTTCATTATATATTTATAACTAAAAAGATTAATGAGAGAACGTCTAGACTTGATAAGGAAGCACTTGAGTTTTTTGAAATTTTATCGCTTACACTTGAGTCTGGCAGAAATTTAGAACAATCGCTTAGGGTTACGTCTGATAATGTATCATCTGAATTATCGAATGAGTTTAAAAGGGCTCTTTGTGAGATGAATTATGGCAAGTCGCTAATGGAAGCACTTTCTAGTATGAAACAGAGGATACCGTCGGCGGCAATTAATAATATTATTTTAAATATTATTGAAACTAATCAATTTGGGAATAGTATTTTAGATACTTTATATAATGAAGTGAATTTTTTAAGAGAGAAGCAATTATTAGAAATTAAGGGGCAGATAAATAAGATACCAAATAAAATTAGTGTAATTTCCGTTATATTTATAGTACCGTTAATCATATGTTTAATACTGGGACCATATTTAATAGAAATTATCGGATAGGAGGAACGTTATGTATTATTTTATAGGTATAAAAGGGTCTGGAATGAGTGCACTGGCTTCTATTCTTTATGATTTGGGTTATGAGGTAAAGGGAAGTGACAGAGAAGAACATTATTTTACTGAAGATGGTCTTAGGGCACGTAATATTGAGATATCTCCTTTTGATGAAAATAATATAAAAGAGGGTATGGTTATCATCAAAGGCAATGCTTTTAATGAATCTAACCCTGAAGTTAAAAAGGCTATGGAACTCGGACTTACTATACATACTTATCAAGAGATGGTTGCGAAACTTACTAAAATGTTTAAGACTATTACCGTTGCGGGGTGTCACGGTAAGACGAGTACTACATCTATGCTTGCACATACTCTGGGAAAACTTGTAGGTACTAATTATTTGATTGGTGACGGAACGGGTTTTGCAAATAAGGATAATAAGTATTTTGCATTAGAGGCATGTGAGTATAAAAGGCATTTCTTGGCATATACTCCTTATTATGCTATTATAACCAATATTGATTTGGATCATGTTGATTATTTTAAGGACATTGATGACGTTATTGATGCGTATAGAGAGTATGCGGATAATGCTTTAAATATGGTTATTGCTTGTGGTGATGACAGGTATACTCATAGTTTAAGTTCTTCTATATCTAAACCTATATTTTATTATGGCATTGATGAGGATAATGATATTTTAGCGAAAGACGTTAATTATAGTTCTAATGGTACTAGTTTTGATGTGTTTGTTGAAGGTAATTATTATGGGCATTTTGATTTACCAATATATGGTAAACATCAACTACTTAACTCTTTAGCGGTTATTAGCGTTTGCTATTACGAGAGACTAGAGGCTAGGGAAGTTGCAAAGGTACTTAAGACTTTTAAGGGTGCTAAAAGAAGATTTTCTGAGACTATAGTGGGCAGCAATGTGGTCATTGACGATTATGCTCATCATCCCGCAGAAATGAGAGCGACTATAAAGGCTGCAAAGCAAAAGTATGCTGATAAGGATATTGTTGTGGTATTTCAGCCGCATACTTATTCTAGAACTAAAGAGTTTGCGGAAGATTATATTCAGTTACTTAAGACAGTTAATTATTCTTATATATTAGATATTCATGGTTCTAGGGAGACTTCTGGTGATATTAGTAGTGAAGATTTGATAAGAGAGATACCTAATTGTGAGCATATTAGTATTGATGAAGCAGAGAAGTTAAGGAAGTATGAAAACACTGTAATTATATTTATGAGTCCGAACGATATATCAAAACTTGAAAATGATTATATTAACGGTTTTAAGAAATAAAAATATGTATAGATAATAGAAAATGAGGTTACAAGTTTGTAATCTTTTTTGTTTATGATAGTTAAGGCTGATTATGAAAAAATAGTTCGAGATAATGATTATAATGTGTTTAATATATGGCAGTTTGATAGATAAAAAGTTTTATTCAATAATATCTACTTTGTAAATTTTTGTATAAATTATTTGCTTTATAAAAATATTTTTGATACAATGAGTTACGGTGATTAAGATGGCAAAGTATGATGAAAATTCTATAAAAATATTAGAAGGTTTAGAAGCCGTTAGAAAGAGACCTGGTATGTATATTGGTTCAACTGACAGCAGGGGTCTACATCATTTAGTGTGGGAAATTGTTGACAATTCTATTGATGAGGTTATAAATGGTTTTGGTGATAAAATAATAATAATCATTCATAAAGATGGCTCAGTAAGTGTTGAAGACCATGGTAGGGGTGTTCCAACGGGTATGCATATTAGTGGCAAAAGTACTCCAGAGGTTATTTATACTGTACTTCATGCTGGTGGAAAGTTTGAAACGTCTGGTTATAAAGTAAGTGGTGGATTACATGGCGTTGGTGGCAGTGTAGTAAATGCTTTGTCAAAATGGATGGAAGTCAATATCAAAAGGGATGGCTTTGAGCATTATATCAGATTTGAAAATGGTGGTCATACCGTTATTCCGTTAAAGAAAATTGGTACTACGAATAAGACGGGTACTACGGTTCATTTTTTACCTGATGATACTATATTTTCTAGTACTAACTTTTCATTTACTAAAATATGTGAGAGAATGCAAGAAAGTGCTTTTTTACTTAAGAATTTAACTATCGAAGTAATTAGTGAAAAGGATGATAAAAAAGAAGTGTTTCATTATGAAAATGGTATTAATTCTTTTGTTAATTATTTGAATGAAGATAAAAAGGTTTTGCACAAGGTAGTAGATATACAAGGAATGCGTGAAGGTATAAATGTAGAGGTTGCATTCCAGTATACAGATACGTATTCAGAAAATATTATTTCATTTGTTAATAATGTAAAAACTTCAGATGGCGGAACTCATGAAGTGGGACTAAAAACTGCTTTTACTAAAGTATTTAATGAATATGCTAAAAATAATGGCTTTTTAAAGGCAAAAGATAAAAACTTAGAGGGTACAGACACTAGAGAGGGTTTAACAACTGTTATATCACTTCAAATACCAGAAAAACTTTTACAGTTTGAGGGTCAAACAAAAGGCAAATTAGGTACTCCAGTTGCGAGGACAGTGGTTGAACAAATTGTTAGTGAAAAACTTACATTTTTCTTAGAAGAAAATAAGGAAAGTGCCACTAAAATTTTGGATAAGATGATTAAGTCAAAACATGTTAGGGAAGCGGCTAGAAAAGCAAGAGATGAAGCTAGGCTTGGTAAAGGTAAGGGTCGTAAAGAAAAATCTATTTCTGATAAATTTACTCCGGCTCAAAGTAAAAATCCTAAAATAAATGAATTATTTTTAGTTGAGGGAGATTCTGCGGGTGGTTCTGCTAAACAGGGAAGAGATAGAAAGTTTCAGGCGGTTCTTCCTTTAAGAGGTAAGGTAATAAATACTGAAAAAGCCTCACTTACGGATGTACTTGCTAATAATGAAATCAATACAATGATTCATACTATAGGATCTGGTATTGGTAGTGACTTTGATATTAATACATGTAATTATAATAAAGTAATAATAATGACTGATGCCGATGACGATGGTGCACATATTCAAATATTACTACTAACATTCTTTTATAGATTTATGAAACCATTAATAGAACATGGGCACCTTTATATTGCGATGCCACCTTTGTATGCTTTAAAAAACGGCAATAAAATATATGGCTATGCTTGGGATGACAAGGGTGCTGAAGAAATAAAAGCTAAGCATAAAATAAAATTAGAAAAACAAAGATATAAAGGACTTGGAGAGATGAATGCTGAACAATTATGGGAAACTACCATGGATCCTAGTAAAAGGAGTTTGACCAAGGTAAATCTATTGGATGCTTCTCTTGCAGAAAAAAGGGTAAGCGTTCTTATGGGGGATAAGGTAGAGCCTAGAAAAGAATGGATTGAAGAAAATGTTGAGTTTACTTTAGATGATGGCTACGTTAAATAAGAGGTAAATATGGAAAAAAATGAAATAGTAACTATAAAAAATTTGTTAAATCCCAAAATTCCAGAAGGTGCAAAAAGTATATATTTTGATAATTTAATTAGTGATAAAGGCTTGATATTGCCTTTTGGTGTGAACGCTGTTAGGTTTTTTAAACTAACTAAAGTAACTGAATTTTCTTGCCCGTCTAGTTTGACGTATTTATCTATGGAAAGTTTAAAAAGTTTAGATAATTTAGTATTAAATGAAGGTTTAGAAATTTTAGAGTTGAATTCTGTAACTAATGCAGATGGTTTTGTTTTTCCAAGTACGTTAAAGGAACTACACTTAGACTCGCTAGAAAATCCGAAAGGTTTGATACTGCCAGAGGGTTTGGAAGAACTACACCTAAACAGTGTAAAAGATTTAAAAGGTGTGGTTTTACCGAAATCTTTAAAATACCTTTATTTAAATTCTTTAGAAACAGTGGAAGATGTAACTTTTCCAAGTGGACTTGAAGAGTTATCTTTAAATGGCTTAGAAGATATTCAAGCTTTGGTTATTCCAAGTAATATAAAAAAACTTTATTTAAATAATGTGAAATCAGTGATAAACAAAGTAATTCCTGATAGTTTGGAAACATTATTTATGAATAATGCCACTATTGTTCGCGGTGTGGTTTTACCCAAAGATATGGATTTTTTATCGTTGAATAGCTTAGAAGATTTTAGTGCAATAACATTACCAGAAAAAGTAAATGTTCTTTGTATAAATGGTAAAAAGGATATTAAAGAACTCAAATTACCAGAAATAACGAAAAGACTAGAATTAAACGGATTACAAAGTTTAGATGGTTTTATTTTTCCTCATATGGAAGATGGGAGTTCTGTTTCGTTTGATGGTGTGCGAATTGTTCAAAATTTTGTTTTCCCAGAAGAACTTGGTGACATTAGTTTGAAGAATGCAATATTGTTTAAAAATGTGAAATTTACAGAGGCTTTGTTATCTTTAGATAGACCAAAATTACAATATTATGAAGACACAAAACTTCCTTTGACGCTGCTTGATGATGATGAAAAAGGAAATGATTATATACCTATAAATAGAACAAAATAAAACAAAATAAGGTGATAAGATGGAAAATGAATTAAACAAAATATATGAATATTCACTAGAAGATATTATGGGAGATAGTTTTGCCCAGTATGCCAAGACTATTATTCAAGATAGGGCTCTTCCGGATGTAAGAGATGGGTTAAAACCTGTACAAAGAAGAATATTATATGCTATGTATAAAGATGGTAATACATATGATAAACCGACTAAAAAAAGTGCAAAAGCCGTAGGTAATATTATGGGATTTTATCACCCTCATGGTGATTCGTCAATATATGACGCTTTAGTTAGAATGAGTCAGTGGTGGAAAAATAATGCTTGTTATATTGAAATGCAAGGTAATAATGGATCTATGGATGGTGATGGTGCTGCTGCGATGCGTTATACTGAAGCAAGACTTTCTAAGATTGCGGGTGAACTTTTAACTGACATTAATAAAGAAACTGTTTTAATGAGTTTAAACTATGATGATACTTTATTAGAGCCTACCGTGTTGCCGACAAAATATCCTAATCTTTTAGTAAATGGTGCGACTGGTATATCTGCAGGGTATGCTACAAACATTCCACCTCATAATTTAGGTGAAGTAATAGATGCAACCATAAAAAGAATTGATAGTCCAAACTGTAAGTTAGAAACTATAATGGAAATAATAAAAGGTCCAGATTTTCCAACGGGTGGAGTTGCTGAAGGAATAAAGGGTATAAGAGAAGCTTTTATGACTGGAAAAGGAAAAGTGAATGTAAGGTGTAAATACGAAGTAGTAGGACCTAAAACTAAAAGACAAATAATAATTAGTGAGATACCATTTGAAGTCAATAAGGCTATGCTTGTAAAAAAGATAGATGAAATAAGAATTGACAAAAAAATAGATGGTATTGCTGAAGTAAGAGACGAGACAGATAGAAACGGTCTTCAAATAACCATAGATTTAAAAAAAGGTGCTAATGAAGAATTAATAATTAAATATTTACTTAAAAATACAGATATGATGATTTCATATAATTATAATATGGTCGCTATTGTAAATAGAAGACCGATGGTTTTAGGCTTGTTAGAAATATTAGATGCTTATATTGCACATCAAAAAGACTTTATAACTAAAAGAACAAAGTTTGATTTAAAAGTTGCGAAAGCAAGGGTACATATTTTAGAGGGACTAATTAGAGCTTTATCAATATTAGATGAAGTGATTAAAGTAATTAGAGGTTCAAAAAATAAAAAAGATGCTATAATAAATTTGCAAAATGAATTTGAATTTACTGAAAAACAAGCCGAAGCAATAGTAATATTACAATTATATAAATTAACAAATACAGATGTACATGATCTTGAAATAGAACTTGAGGAAAAGCAAAACCAGATAGAGGTATGGACTAAAATACTAGAAAATGAGGACGCTTTAAAACATGTTATGAAAACAGAACTTAAAGTTATTAAAAAAGAATATGCTACTCCAAGAAAAACTGTTATTAAAGATGAAGTAACAGAGGTTAAAATTGATAGTACGTCATTAATACCAAAAGAAGAAGTTATTGTTGTTGTAACTAAAGATGGTTATGTTAAAAGAGTATCAAAAAGAAGTTATGACGAAAGTATTCCAACTGGTTTAAAGGAAAACGATTATGTTATAGGACTTTTTGAAAGTCATACTTTAGATACTTTATTATTGTTTACCGATTTAGGCAATTTCTTATATATACCTGTTTATACACTTCCAGATATGAAGTGGAAAGATATGGGGAAACATGTTAATAACATTGTAAAAATGTTATCGGAAGAAAATGTTATATATGCCTATACAACTAGAGAATTTGACGAAAAAACGAAATTTATTACATTTACTAAAAATGGTATGGTTAAACAAACTAGTTTAAGTGATTTAAAAGTTCAAAGATTTTCAAAACCAGTTTGTCTAATGAAATTAAAAGAAAATGATAAAATGATAAGCGCTGGGGTTAGTGAAAATGAAGTGTTTATAACTACAAAACTAGGTTATGGCTTACGTTATAATATCGATGAAGTCCCAGTAACTGGTCTTAGAGGTGCTGGCGTAAAAGCTATTAATTTAAAGGACGATGAAGTAGTCGGTGCTGGTAGTTATAAAGATGCCCAGTATATTGCAATTATTACTGATAAAAATACCGGTAAACGTCTTAAAATAGAAGAAATAGAGCCTTCTTTTAGAGCACGCCGTGGTATAAAAATTATAAGAGATGTAAAAACAAATCCTTATTATATAACAAATAGTTTTATAATTAGTGGTAAGGTAGAACTTGGTATTATAACAGACGAGGTAAATTTTATTAAAATTACTGACTTACCAATTTGTGATCGTCTTCAAACTGGTAGTAATATTACAAGAGATGTAATTAAATCTATATTTATTAAGTCATCACTTTCTAAAGAGGAAGAACTACAAAATGTTTCTTTAGAACATGTTGATGAGCAAATGATGACTATTGATGATTTTCTAAAAGATATTGATTAATAAAAAAGAACTTATAATAAAAGTAACTAGTAGTTATAATGTTGATATAAATTTTTAATAGTTATATTAACTTAAATCTAAAACATCTTCTAAATAGCTGTGTAGTAAATAAAATGTTTAAAGATTATAATGATATAAACCCATTATAGTCTTTTTTTACTTATAAATTCTAAAAAATTTTTTCGCCATTTTTCGCCATTGTACTATACAAAATGTAAAATAAATGTTAAAATTATATTGTATTCAAATAGAGGGTGAGGGTATGAAATATTTGGGATTAGATTTAGGTACTAGAACTCTTGGGGTATCAATATCTGATAGTACAAAAACAATTGCTAGCACATATACAACAATTCACTTTGAAGACAGCAATTATGTTGAAGCTATAGAAAAACTCTCATTAATATTAGAAACAGAGCCAATTGAAAAAATTGTTTTGGGTTTACCTAAAAACATGAATAATTCGCTTGGCGATAGGGCACTGACTACATTAAAATTTAAGGACTTACTTCTCCAAATTTTTTCTATACCTGTTGTAATGCAAGATGAAAGACTTACAACAAAAGAAGCTACTTACTACATGGTTAGGGCAGATATGTCTAGAAAAAAAAGAAAAAAGAAGATAGATAGTCTTGCTGCGAATATTATTTTGCAAACATATTTGGATAAAGAAAGGAATGAAAAATAAAATGGATAATAAAGAAAATAGTTTTAAATTTAAGGCCGTAGATGCTGATGGAAGACAAATTGATTGTGAAACACTTTTTATGTTTGACTCACCAGAAACGCAAAAAAGTTATATAGTTTATACTGATAATTCTATAGATGAAGAAGGAAATACTAGAGTTTATGCTTCTATTTATAATCCGGAAGATTTAAAGGTTGATAAAGATAATAATGTTGCCGCTTTAAAGTTGATTGCAATAGAAACAGAAAAAGAATGGAAAATTATTGAAACAATTCTAGAAACAATGCAAGAAGAAGCCACAGCGGAATAGTAATTTGAAAAGAAGAAGATTTTCCTTCAGGAAATTTGCACTATTTATAATAGTGCTTATTATTTTAATAGTTGTTGCTTTTTTGGGTTTATATAGATTAAATACTACTGCTGTAAGCGATAAAACGGACAGCGTAAGTATAGAAGTCAAAGAGGGAAGTAATTATTTTACTATTGCAAGCCTTCTTAAAAAAAATAACCTAATAAAGTCAGAATTTTTCTATAAAATTTTCCTAAAAATTCATAGACCAACAGGGTTAATAACAGGTACCTATGAATTAAATCAATCTATGAGTGTTTCTGAAATTGTCGAAACTCTTAGTAATAAAAATAATTTAAAAAATACATCAATAAAACTAACTTTTAAAGAAGGTATAAGGATAACTAATATGGCGGACATTATTGAGGAGAAAACTGGAATACCAGCCGAAGATTTTATCAAAACCGTAAATGATGATGAGTATATAGATACCCTTATAAATAAATATTGGTTTATAACAAGTGATGTAAAAAATGATGATCTATATTATAAATTAGAAGGGTATTTATTCCCAGACACTTATATTTTAGATAAAGATGAACTAGATTCTAAAACAATAATTCAAAAAATATTAGATAACACTGATGATAAACTGTCGCCACTAAAACAAAGCATAGAAGGTAGTGATTATTCTATTCATCAGTTACTTACTTTAGCTTCTATCATTGAACTAGAGGCTGTAACAGATGATGATAGAGCTAATGTTGCTGGAGTTTTCTATAATAGATTAAATAATTCATGGTCACTTGGCAGCGACGTTACTACGTATTATGCCGCAAAGAAATCTATGACAGAATCTTTAACAAAATCTGAATTAAATGATTGTAATGGTTATAATACTAGATGTACTAGTATGAAGGGGCTTCCTATTGGACCTATAGATAATCCATCATTAAGTTCTATAAATGCCGCTATTAATCCATCTAGTAATAATTATTATTACTTTGTTGCCGATAGTGAGAAAAAAGTATACTTTACCAAAAATGCTACCGAACACGCTAATATAATTGCTAAACTTAAAAAGGATGGCAAATGGATAGGCTAGAGGAATATGCTAAAGAAAACAATATTCCGATTATGCAAAAAGAGGGAATATTGTTTTTAACAGAATATATCCAAAAACATAATGTAAAAAATATCCTAGAAATTGGTAGTGCTATTGGTTATTCAGCAATTAGTATGGCGAAAGTAAATAAACAAATTCATATAACAACAATTGAAAGAGATGAAGTAAGGTATAAAGAGGCTATTAAAAACATAAATGATTATGGTATGAATGAAAACATCAATATAATACTAGGTGATGCCTTAGAAACCGATATAAAAGGAAGTTATGATTTAATATTTATCGATGCTGCCAAAGCCCAGTATATTAATTTTTTTGAAAAATATAAAAAGAACTTAAAACTGGGCGGCGTAATTATATCAGATAATCTAGATTTTCATGGACTTACAAAAGATCCTGAAGCTATTAAAAGTAAAAATTTAAGGGCTTTAGTAAGAAAAATAAATAATTATAGAGAGTTTCTAAATAAAAATGAAGAATTTAATACCAAATTTTTATGTATAGGCGATGGAATTGCTATAAGCAAAAGAAAATGAGTTACAAGTTTACTTGTAATTTTTGTGTATATTATTCACATATTATAAATTTACATGTATAATTAAATAAAAGGAGGATGACACACATGCAAAAAGGAGAAAAACAAAGTTTAGGAATAAGATTTCTAAAAGCCATACCATCATTTATTATGGCTACTATAGGAGCCGCTATGGCTGCTGCAGCTTTGGAAATATTTCTTGTTCCGAATTCAATTATTGATGGTGGTATAACCGGTATCTCAATTATTTTAAGTACGATATTTGGAGGTTCATTAAGCTTATTTGTATTATGCCTTAACATTCCGTTTTTGATTATTGGCTATAAACAATTAGGTAAAAAGTTTCTAATAAAAGCTAGTTACTCAATGCTAGTATTTACTTTGTTATTAGAAGTATTTGGCAATGTAAGCGAAGTTACTGATGATATTATTTTAGCTTTTATATATGGTGGTTTAATGCTTGGCGTAGGTGTAGGTTTAGTAATTAAATCGGGTGGTTGTTTGGACGGAACAGAAACGATTGCTATACTTATAAATAAGAAAACAAATTTTTCGGTTGGACAAGTAGTTTTAGCCTTTAACATAATTATCTATGGAACTGCGATCTTTGTCTTCGGGCCTGATAGAGCACTATATTCATTACTTACGTATTTCATTACCTTTAAAATAATAGATATGGTATCTGAAGGAATGGATCAAGCAAAAGCTGTATATATTATTACCGATAAAACAGAAGAAATATCAGACGAAATATTTAAAACATTGGGTAGGACAGTTACTATTTTAACGGGAAAAGGTATGGTTTCTCAAAGTGAAAAAGTAGTTTTGTATACTGTTATTACAAGATTAGAATTACCGGAACTTAGAGAAATTGTTAAAAATTCCGATGTCTCTTCTTTTGTTACAGTCTCTGATATTAGTGAAGTTATTGGTACTCATATTAAGAAAAAACCTGTTTTAACAGATAAGCCAAAAAAAATAGAAACGGCAAAAGGAGAGTAGCGTGAAAGATTTTTTTAATAAAAATATAAAATGGATAATACTTAGTTTATGCCTTTTTATATTTGGTATATTAGTGTATGAGTTACTTAAAAATAACCTTTATAATTTTGATGAGGCCGTGTATAGTTTTATTATTAGTTTCAAAAGTGAATGGCTAACGGCTTTCTTTGGCACTATTACATTTTTAGCCAGTCCTGCCTTTCTAATAGTATTTTCAATATTGGTATTCTTTGTATTCAAAAATAAAAAATATGGAGTATTTTCTTTATTAAACTTAATTTTTATCGTAATATTTAATCAAATATTAAAACATATTTTTGAAAGAAGTAGACCATTTGACTGGATGATAATTAAAGAAACTGGTTATAGTTTCCCGTCTGGTCATGCAATGGTAAGCATGGGCTTTTACGGTATGTTTATTTATTTAGTATGGCGCTGTGACATAAAAAAGACCTATAAAATTATCTTTACGATTATCTTTGGTATTTTAACAATTTTGATATGTATAAGTAGAATTTATTTAGGTGTTCATTATGCTAGTGATATAATAGCGGGATTTGTTATATCTGTAAGTTATTTGATTATTGCAATATCTGCCTTAGAATATTATTTAAAGAAAAGAAATTCATAGATAATATAATTCTATATGATATTAAAAGAGCTACAAGCATTACGCTTGTGGCTCTTTTATTTTTTAATCTTTATTTTGTAAGTTTAGAATATCACTTTCTTCTAATCCAGTTGTCTTTATTATATTTTTTACCTCCATACCCATTGAAAATAAATTCTTAGCAGTTTCTTTTGTCTTTTCTAATGCTCCAAGTTTTATACCTTCGGTACGACTTTCAGCGCGTCCTTCCTCTTTAAGCAGTTTGTCATTTTTTTTTGACCTTTTCTGCATAAATTTCAGCAAACCACTCTTTAGAAAACTTTTCACTTTTTACCATTGCTACCACACTTTTTATAAACGACAAGAGCATTCTACTAGGCATGACATGGGAAAGTATCTCATATAGTTACTCATAACTTTTGGCTTTGAGACTTGCTAGAAAGACTACCTCGTCCGTTACTTCGCTATGATTATAATATAGATTATAGAACATTTTAAGATACTTGACATACATACAATTGTATGGTATAACTATTTTGGCCTTAAATAATGATATGCGAAAAAGAAGTATACATAATTTTATTTTAATAATAAAAAAATTGCTTTTAATAAAGTATAGGCTATGATATAATTAATCTAGAGAGTGGTGAAGATAGTAATGACAAAAAAAAAGTCAAGAAAAAGCACAAAAAAACAATTGTCATATAGTATAGAATTAAAGGGAATAGCCTTAATTTTAATAGCAATAATAGGCTGTTGTTCTTTTGGAATAGCATCTAATATCGTAAAAGGTTTTGCAGCTTTTATTACCGGTGCTTGGTATATCGTACCTCTAATCGGAGTTGGTTTAAGTGGCATATATATGATGGTAAAAAGAGAAATTCCAGATTTTTTATCCTCTAAATTAATTGGCTTTTATCTTTTAATGCTTGGTGTTTTAATTGTGTCGCACACAGGATATATAAACGCTATGTCAGAGAGTGGTAACAACCCTGTTGATATTTTCCAGTCTACCATAGATAATCTAATGGAATTTATAAATGGTACCAGTGATGCAGCCGGTGGGGGAATTGTAGGAGCTGTATTTTCTGTTATATTTGTTAAATTACTAACAGTAACTGGTACATATGTAGTAAGTGGTTTTCTGATTGTTTGCGGACTAATAATGTTTACTGGTGTGTCACTCTATGATATCGCAACATATTTAAAAGAAAGACATAATGCAAATAAAGAAATAAAGATAAGTAAAAAAGCCGAAAAAGCTGCTAAAAAGGCGGAAGAAGAGTACGAGGAAGAGAAAGATAAAAAAGTAGTTATCTCTTCAATAGATGAATTAGATAATAACAAAAAAACTGATATAAATGTTCCAGAAAGAGAACTGGAAAAGATAGAACCACCAAGAGAAGTAGAAACTGTAAGCGGTAATGGAGACTACCAAATACCACCAATAAGTCTGTTAAAGAAAGTGAAAAAAGTTAATCAAAAAGAAAATAAAGAAGCCATAAAGGAGAATGTTGGTGCTTTAGAAGGTGTATTAAAAGAATTTGGAGTTAGTGCTAAAGTTGTAACTGCTAATATTGGTCCTGCTATAACGCAGTATGAATTAGATGTTAAATCTGGAACAAAAGTATCAAAAATTACCGGTATAAATAAAGAAATAGCTCTAGAACTAGGTGCGAAAGATGTTAGAATACAGGCCCCAATACCAGGTAAAAAAACCGTTGGAGTTGAACTTCCGAACAAAGTTATTTCTCCAGTATCAATTAGGGAAATATTAGAAGAAGTACCTGAAAAGAAAAAAGATAGAAAATTATTAGTAGCCCTAGGAAGAAGTATCATGGGTAATGCTATTTCACTTGAAATAGATAAAACTCCCCACCTATTAGTTGCAGGTTCTACTGGTTCTGGTAAATCAGTGTGTATCAACAGCATGATAATATCACTTTTAATGAGATCAAAACCTGATGAAGTAAAACTTGTATTAGTAGATCCTAAAAAAGTTGAACTTTCTATGTATAATGGGGTTCCCCATTTATTAACACCTGTTGTAACGGATGCTAAAAAGGCCAATATAGTCTTACAAAAAATAGTAAAACTTATGGAAGATAGATATGATTTGTTTGAAAATTCAAAAACAAAAAATATTGCTGGTTATAATGCTTATGTGATAAAAAAGAATGAAGAACTAGGAGAATATGACCAAATAAAACCACTTCCATATATAGTTGTTATTATCGATGAACTGGCAGATCTTATGTTAGTCGCAGCTAAAGAAGTTGAAGACTCTATTATGAGAATAACTCAAATGGCAAGGGCGGCAGGTATTCACTTAATTGTTGCCACGCAAAGACCTAGTACGGATGTTATTACCGGTGTAGTTAAAGCAAATATCCCGTCAAGAATAGCGTTTGCAGTATCAAGTAGTATTGACTCTAGAACAATATTAGATTCATCTGGAGCCGAAAAACTTCTTGGCAAAGGTGATATGCTTTTAAAACCACAGGGTGAAAATATTCCGATAAGAGTACAAGGCAACTTTATAAGTGATGACGAGATAAAAGAAGTTGTTGACTATACTATAAGACAGCAAAAAGCCAAATATGATGAATCACTTACAGTAAGTAACGAAGACAAAGGAGCCACCACTATGGTTGGTGATGATGACTACGAAGAACCATTATACAATGAAATCGTAGAATTTGTTATAAACCAAGGTAAAGCTAGTGCTTCTGCACTTCAGCGTAGATTTAGACTAGGCTATAATAGAGCCGCTAGATGTATTGATCTGTTAGAAGAAAGAGGCGTAGTCGGACCACCAAATGGTTCAAAACCTCGTGAAGTACTCGTCAAATTAGAAAAAGGGGAAGAATAATGAAGAATGATAATGTGAAAATGTTAGTTACGTTTGTATCTCTTATAGTAGTATCTTGTTTATATATGCTGGTTAATAAATATATTATTGAAGAGCCTGGGAGTGTAGAAAAAGAAGTGTCAGAGAAAGAACAAAACACAGGACTTAGTGAAGATGATGCCATAAGGCTCGCTAAAGAAAAATTCTATATAGCAGAAGCTTCATTAACTAATACCAGTTCGGATATCGATAAATTATATAATAGTATTAAAACAAAGGATATTGTTTTAACTGATGAAAACCTTATAAATAGTTTAAACGAATTTAATGTTAAAACATATACTGCAAATTCATCTGTAAGCATGATTAGTAATTATAGTGAAGTTATAACTAATAATTTTACAGAAGAATATATAAATAATAATATTTTGTACCCTAAAGGTTTCATTGCCTTAATAGGAAGCGATTACTATATTATTAAAGATAAAACTGATAATTATTTTCTAAAAGATGCAGAATTCACCCTTATGAGTAAAACAGATACAGAACTTTATTTCAGCGTTAAAGTAACTAATTATGCTACTAGTTGTGTAGCTGCTGGCGAAACTGTTCCTAATATAACCTGTACTGCAACATCAAATAAAACGAAAGACTTTAGATTAGTTAAGGATAATGATCGTTGGAAAATCAAAGAATTAGAATTATAAACTTGTTTCAAAAGAGACAAGTTTTTTGAATAAAAAAATATCTTTTTTCTCATAACATATTTGAAAGGAGATTAATTATGGCACGTCACAAAGTAGAAATTGTGAACGTGAATACTGCGAATATAAAAGTTTTTAGTTCTGAAGAACAAATAGAATTGTTTAAAAAATATAGAGAAGGAGATGAATACGCAAAGGAAGAATTAATAAATGGTAATTTGAAATTAGTCTTATCAATATTAAAACGTTACAATAATAGAACTGATAATATGGATGATTTGTTTCAGGTTGGATGTATTGGACTTATAAAAGCCATAGATAATTTTGATTTATCACATGGTGTAAAGTTTAGTACTTATGCTGTCCCCATGATATTAGGGGAAGTTAAAAGATATCTTCGAGATAATAGTAGTCTGCGAATTGCTAGAAGTATTAAGGATATGGCTTATAAATCATTAAAATTTAAAGAAGAATTTATCGCTAAACATGGTAGAGAGCCTCAAATAAATGAAATTGCTAAAGAACTAGATGTTACTGAGTTTGAAGTTGCAAGTGCTTTGAACTCTATGAAAGATACTATCAGTATGCATGAACCTATATATAGTGATGGGGGTGATGTTATATATTTAGAAGATCAATTAAATAGTGATGAAGGGATTTATGATACTGTAACTAAAATATCTTTAAAACAGGCATTAAATAAAATAAAAACTAAAGAAAGATATATTATTACCCAAAGATATTTAGTGGGTAAAACTCAAATGGAATTAGCGGACGAAATAGGTATTAGTCAGGCTCAAGTATCTAGATTAGAAAAACATGGCTTGGAAGAAATGAAAAAATTTATGGATTGACATTTTTATTCTCCTTGAATATAATAGGCAATGTAAGGGGGATATAATGATAAAAGAAAAAAACATAGATGAAGAGATAAACCATATAATAAATGAAGTTATCCAAAATAATACTATGCTTAGAAGTAACCATGTGAATGATATTCAAAGCAGAGTGGAATACTTATCGGATAAATTAAAAGACTTAAAAATAAGTACAGAGATAAATCACGATATACGTATTTTAGTAAAAGAATTAGAATTTTTAAAACTTATTTGTTATTTAGAAAAAGTTAAAGAATATGCTCTAAATGGAGAAGGTTACTGTGCTGTTTTAAATGATTATATAAAAGCGTTAGAACCTATAGAAGAAAAGGTCCCGGGAATGTCACTTGGGATAAAAGATAGTAAACTTAATACTGAGGTAATTATATATTCAGGCTATACAGATAGTGATAGAACATATAAAATAGATAAAGATACAAAATTTGATGTTGCGAGTATAACTAAAATGTTTACCTCATTATTAATATTAAAAATGTATGAATATGGTGATTATGACATTAATAAATCACTTAAAGATTATTCAGACGGTGAGTATGATGTGGGTGCTAGTATAGAAGAATTATTAAAGTTCAAATACGAAATAATTACAAATGGTAGAATTGATGAAGATATCTCTAAAGAAGAATTACAAAATAGACTTAGATGTCTAAATATATTAAGTACCAATACTTATTTTTACAGCGATATTCCATATATTCTTGTAGGTACTACTTTAAATGAGGGCTATTTTAAAGAAATGTTTAACGAAGAATTAAAGCTTTGTAATACAACTTATCATCCTTTAGGGGGTACAACTGGTGGTAATTATGGAAGATTACAAAAGGTACATGATCCTAAAGCTCAAAAGCTTTTAAAATACGGTATATATCCCGCAAGTGCTGGACTATATACAACTACTGAAGATTTATTAAAATTGTTTGATCAGTTAGATAGTGGCTTTTTAAAAGAAGATTCACTTAAAACTTTAATTACACCTGCTTATAAAGGCACCGTTGTACTAGATAGCACCGGCAAACCAATTATTGAAACAAAAGGGGGCAAAAAAAAATACCGAAATGTTAATAGGGGAATGGGTGTATATATCGCTCATCCTTATGGTATAGAATATACAGATGTACCAGACATATCTTCAAAAAATGCCTTTGCTGCATCAGGCTTTACTGGGTGTTACGTTTCATATGATTTAGATAATCACATTGCCACAACTATACTTGCAAATCCGTTTTCTAGCAAAGAGCCTTTACTTGGTATAAATAATTTAAATAATGAACTAAAAAAAGCTCAGTATAGATATGTTTATGCGACAAGATTATTAAATGCTGCTGGCGTAAAAATCAAGAAAAAAACAATAATTCGTAGATAAGCCACATATTTACTGGCTTTTTTCGTGCTTTTGTGATATAGTATTTTAGAATTTCAATTGTCATACATATTTATTCCGTACTTGCAGTTATAACTGTCATGGAAAATATCATTGGTCAAAGGGTAATAAGTAAGAATACCAAAAAGTATATATACTAAAATTATACCAACAATACTTATACTAACTATATTGTCTGTTTCTGTAGTCTTTAGAATGTAATAACTTATAATTTGAACAATGATTACCGTAAACAGTAAAATGGCTAAATTCAAAAACATTTCTTCCCCAAATATTTCATATAGTGGAAGATATAAAATAAGAAAAGTGGGAATACTAATTAAGGACGTAATAAACATATTTGGAAAAGCATTTTTGTTTCCTTTAGTAAATAAATAGTCAAGAATGCCCACGGCAAAAAATGCCGAAAAAATCATCTTCATATGTTCCCATATACTTTCGTTTACTGGAAACATAATACTAAATAAAGTATTAGGAAACCAGTCATACATAAAATGAAATGGAAAACAAAGAATAAAAATTATAAATATATCAATTATTTTTAAAGTTTTTAGTCCCATATAATCACCTTATTGATATAATTTTACGAAAAAATTGTAAAATTATGATTTTTTTCGTAAGAAAAAAGAAATTGGACAAAAAACACAGTATATTAATAATAGAGGGTGTGATTTACATGAATCAGATAAGCACTGAAAAAATCAATGAGATTAGAAAAAGTGTTAATATAGTAGACGTCATTTCAAACTATATATCTCTAACGCCTAAAGGAAAGAATTACTTTGGTGTTTGTCCATTTCATGATGATAATCATCCATCAATGAGTGTCAGCAAAGAAAAACAAATATATACTTGTTTCTCATGTGGAGCGACTGGTAATGTTTTTAAATTTATTATGGATTATGAAAATATACCATTTATGGAGGCTTTAGGTAAAGTTGCCGCTATGGGACATGTTGATGTTGATATTGCACAACGCATTCAAAAAAAAGAACGTCCACATAATAATTTATATGATATTTATGCTTTAAGTCTAAAACTTTATATGAATAATATTAATACACCAAAAGGTAAAGAAGCAAAGCAATATTTATATAAAAGAGGGATAGATGAAAATATTATAAAAGAATTTCAAATAGGACTTGCTTTAGATAATAAAACACTTTCTAAAATATTGATAAACAAATTTACCGAAAAAGATGTTTTAGAAAGTGGATTATCTAGGAAAAGTACTTATGAATATTTAGATCTTTTCTATAATAGAATTATGTTTCCTCTTTATGATTTGGAAGGCAATGTTGTAGGTTATAGCGGAAGAGTATATAATACTAGTGATGACGCGAAATATATAAACACCAAAGAAACTAGTATTTTTAAGAAAGGCGAACTTCTTTATAATTATCATAAAGCCAAAAATCCTGCTAGAGCTAAAAATAGGGTAATAATTATGGAAGGCTTTATGGATGTTATCAGAGCTCATACTATTGGCGTAACAAATGTCATTGCTAGTATGGGAACGGCTGTGACTAAAAAGCAAGCAATGCTTATAAAAAGAATGGCCAAAGATGTAATATTGTGTTTTGATGGTGATGCGGCAGGGGCTAAGGCTACACTTTCATGTGGTGATACCTTACTAGAAATTGGTGTAACTCCAAAAGTTGTGAGACTACCAAACAACCTTGATCCCGATGAATTTATTTTGAAGTATGGCAAAGAAGAATTTGAGTCTAAAATAAATAACTCAGTAAATCTGATGGATTTTAAACTAAGTTATTTAAAGCAAGATAAAAATCTTTCTAGTGCAGCCGGTGAGGCCAGTTATATAAATAGTGTTATAGTAGAACTTGAAAAAATAGACGATGATATATTAAGAGAAGTTACAATAAAAAAACTAGTAGAAGAAACTGGTATTGATGAAAATCTTATTAAAAGTAAATTATCAGATACTACCAAAGTAGTGCGCCCTACACCGAAAGTTCAAAGTAAAGAGAAAACTAAGATCAATAAATATGAAATTGCCCAGCGTAACCTAGTTGGTTATATGTTAAAAAACAGTAAAGTAATTCAAAAAATAGATGATGAATTACCATATATTCCAATAAAAGAATATAGGATCCTTGCTAGAGAGATAACTTTCTTTTATGAACAATATGGTTATATCAATGTGGCTGAATTCTTTAATTACATTGAATACGATAAAGACATCATGGAAACAATTTCTAAAATAGAAAGGGCTAATTTAAAGGATAAAATTTCAAAAGATGAGATAGATGATTATATAAATGCTATTACTGATTATAATATAAAGACTGAAACAAAAATACTTACAGATAAAATGAAAAGTGAGACAGATCCATTAAAAAAAGCGATAATTGCCCAAAAAATGGTTGAACTAAAAAAAGGAGTGTAAAAATATGTTTAACGAAATAAAAACTTTTAAAGAACGTAAAGAAGAATTAATTAAAATAGGGAAACAAAAAGGATTTATAACTTATGAAGAACTTGCTGATAAATTAAAAGGATTAGAACTAGATGCTGATTCTTTAGATGAACTATATAATGCATTTAGTGAAAACAATATTAAGGTTGTATCAGAAAATCCAAGTGATGATGAAGAAGATAGTGATACAAGTAATGCAGGTCTATCTAAAGATTTGACAATTAACGATCCTGTTAGAATGTATTTAAAAGAAATAGGTCAAATAAAACTTTTAACAACAGATGAAGAAACTGAACTTGCAGACCGCGTCGCAGAAGGCGATGAAACGGCTAAAGCCATTCTCGCAGAAGCTAATCTTCGTTTGGTTGTTAGTATTGCTAAAAGATATGTCGGAAGAGGTATGCTATTTCTAGATCTTATTCAAGAGGGAAATATCGGTCTTATGAAAGCGGTAGAAAAATTTGATGTAACTAAAGGTTATAAATTCAGTACATATGCAACGTGGTGGATTAGACAGGCCATTACAAGGGCTATCGCTGACCAAGCTAGAACTATTAGAGTACCAGTTCATATGGTAGAAACAATTAACAAACTAGCACGTATTGAAAGACAACTAACACTAGAATTAAATAGAGAACCTACAGAAGAAGAATTATCCGAAAAAATGGGTACAACAGTAGAAAAAATAAGAGATATTTATAAAATAAGTCAAGAGCCAGTAAGTCTTGAAACTCCAATAGGTGAAGAAGAAGACTCACATCTAGGTGACTTTATCCCAGATGAAACTAACATGAGCCCTGAAGATTTTGCTGTAAATGAACTATTAAAAGATGAAATATCTGAGGTATTACTTACATTAACTGAAAGAGAGGAAAAAGTAATTAGACTTAGATTTGGTCTAGAAGATGGTAGACCTAGAACCTTAGAAGAAGTTGGGCAACTATTTGGTGTAACTAGAGAAAGAATAAGACAAATAGAAGCCAAAGCATTAAGAAAACTTCGTCATCCTTCAAGAAGTAGAAAGTTAAAGGATTACCTTGACAACTAAAATATCAAAAAGGCTAAAAGCCATATGTGACTTTGTTCCCTATGGCAGTAGCATTATAGATGTTGGGTGTGATCATGCTTATATAAGTATATATCTTGCTAAAAACAAAAATTGCACTGCAATAGCGACTGATATTTCACCAAACTCTATTGAAAGAGCCAAGAAGAATATTAAGGGTTTAAATATTAAGACTATGGTTACCGATGGTATAAATGGTGTAGATTTAGAAAATAAAATAATAATTATTGCTGGTATGGGTGGCGATACTATTATGAAAATTTTAAATAAAGATATAAAAAATGATTTAATTATCAGTAGTCAAAGTGATATCCCAAAAGTAAGAGAATTTATGCATGAAAAAAATTACCGTCTTACAAATGAAAAAATCATTTATGAAAATAAACATTATTATGTAGTATCGTATTATAAATATGGTAAAGGTAAAAAATATAGTGTCATAACTCCTTATATCAAAGATAATAAAGATTATATAAAATATCTTTATGATAAATATAAACTAAAATATACTTATTCAAAAGGAATGCAAAAACTAAAATATAAAATTTTATTATTAAACTTAAAAAAATGTCTTTAATGGCATTTTTTAGTTTTTTTACACTTCCGGTTATCAAATTTTTAAATATGATATCATAGGAGGTGTATATGAGTAGAATATTAAAAAAATGTAATAACCAAATTACGCAAAACTATGTTAAGGGTAAACATGATGGTATAGATATTGTTGGTTACAAAAATAAAAGTGATTATATAACTGCCCATACTAAAGGTACTGTGATTCTTGTTCAAACCGGATATAAAAATAATAAGAATTCTATTGGTAATGCTACTTGGGGAAATAGAGTAATGATAAAACATGATAATGGTTATTATACACATTATTGTCATTTAAAAAGTGTTAGTGTAGGTATAGGGGATAAAGTAAATGCTGGAACGGTTATTGGTTATATGGGTAATAGTGGTAATGCATATGGTGTGCATTTGCACTTTGAACTTTATAAAGGCGGTACAAGTGCTAGTAAAAGAATTAATCCTACTAGTTATATAAATAGCAATTTGCCAAAAGGTACAAATATAGCAGGTGCTAATTATTATAGAGCATATGATAACAAAAAGAATATATGGTTACCTTCGGTTAAAATGGGAACGAATAGTTATGCTGGAAATTTAGGTAATGGTATAAGTGCTTTTAAAGTAGATAATCTTACATATAGAGCCCATGATAAGGTAAAACGTAAATGGTTACCATGGGTAACTGGAAACAACGATTATGCGGGTAACTTACCAAATGATATTGACGCTATTCAAATAAAAAATGTTACATATAGAGTATATGATAATAAAAAGAAAAAATGGTTACCATGGGTAATTGGTACCACAGACTATGCTGGGAACATCGGAAACTCTATAGGAGGTATTCAAATAAAATAACTCTTTACAATTATTATAAAATTTGTGTATAATAATTACAGGTGGTAGGGCATGAAAGAATATCAGAACATTGAAAGAACCATTATAAAAACATATAGAAAAGAAATATGGAGTAAATTTTCTAAAGCCGTAAGAGATTATGAATTAATAGAAGAGGGCGACAAGATAATGGTTTGCGTAAGTGGGGGCAAAGATTCATTTTTACTGGCTAAATGTATTGAAGAAATACAAAAACATGGTAAAGTGAAATTTGAAACCCATTATGTTTCTATGAACCCGGGCTATAATGACGAAAATTTAGAGTGTATTAAAGAAAATGCTAAAAAATTAAATGTGAAGTTAGAAATGTTTGAAAGTAATATTTTCCAAATTGCAGATAAAGTGGGGGACGGTAAGTCGTGCTACTTATGTGCTAGAATGCGTAGGGGTCACCTTTATAATAAAGCTAAAGAACTTGGGTGTAATAAAATTGCTTTAGGTCATCATTTTGATGATGTTATTGAAACCACTATGTTATCGATTCTATATGGTGCAGAGATAAAAACTATGCTTCCTAAACTTCATAGCAAGAATTTTGAGAATCTAGAACTTATTAGACCTTTATATTTGGTAAAGGAACAAGATATTATAAACTGGCGGGATTATAATAAATTAACGTTTATTAACTGTGGCTGTCCTTTAACTAGAGGATGCACTATAACTGGCTTTAGTAGTAGTAAAAGAAAAGAAGTAAAAGAGTTAATCAAAGATTTAAGAGAAAAAAATAAAGAAGTAGATCATAATATATTTAAAGCGCTTGATAATGTTAACCTAAATTGTATACTATCTTATACTAAAGATGGGGAAAAACACAATTTTTTAGATAATTATTAGCATTATATATCTTATATAATGCTATATGCCGGAATAGCTCAGTAGGTAGAGCAACTGTTTCGTAATCAGTAGGTCGCGGGTTCGATTCCTGTTTCCGGCACCATTTATAAATTTGTCCAAACTTTAATAGTTTGTTTTTTTATAAAAATTAAGGTATCTGAATGGTAAATAAAGAATAGGAGAGAGAGTAATGAGAGAAATAAAAGTGAATCATATTTACAAACATTTTAAAGGAGACCGTTATTTAGTTTTAGATGTTGCAACGCATTCAGAAACTGGCGAAAAATATGTTGTATATAGATGTCTATATGGAAACTGTGATTTATATATTAGGCCTTTAGAAATGTTTTTGAGTGAAACTGATCATAAGAAATATCCAGATGTAAAACAAAAATATAGATTTGAACTAGAAGAGATAAGAAGTGTGAAATAAAAAAGGTCCTATATAAAAAATGTGGGACCTTCTTCATATTCTTTGTATGACTGCTCATAAACATTATCTTCTTTTTTATTTTGTGTAGTTCTCTGGAAATTTTTATTGGTGTTATTGTTTGTATTAGGTTCGGTTTTTTTAAACTCATTCATAACTTTAAACATTGTTCTAGCATTTTTCATTACTGGCTGAACTTGTTTTACAATTGGAATGGCCTGATTAATAATGTTTAATGTTCTTTGCGTCCCGTTTAATATTCCGCCTAAAGTAATACCGCTATTACCAAAAGTACTTCTTAAACTGCCAAACAATGATGGTCTAACAGGTATAAAATACGGATTATAATAATTCATATGATCTCCCCCTAACATATTATATGTTTTTAAGTAAAAATGTTTTAATTAAAAAAGAATTATGATATAATTGCTATGGTAGGATAAAAGGAAGGTGCCATATGAAAAGAATATTACTTATGCCATTTATATTCATATATAAATTCTTTAAATATGCATTTTCTGGGTTTATGTATTTGCCATTAATCATATGGAACTTTTTTTCACATGCTATTCTTACAATTCAAATTCTATTTGGTACGATAAGACATTATTTTATGTGGAAAGACATGGAAAGAAAGCAACAAGAATTAGTAACTTATAAAAAGCCAAAGTATACTTTGGGTGAAAAAGTAGAAATGCTTGGTAATAAGGCTCTTGGTAAAAAGCAAGGTAAAAAACGTGCACCTATTGATATTGATTTTAATGGTGCCGACGCTAAAAAGTCAAAGATCAAACAAACATATATGTATGAAGTATTAGACAAAGATGGTAAAACTAAAGTTGGCTATTTTGATGCTTTTTCAAAAGTTGAAGTATATTCCTATTTACTTAATGAAGGTTATAAAGTAATTTACAATATACAAACATCTTCATGGATTCGTATGTTTAATAAAGGTGGAGCGACTGGTAGTGCTAAAATTAAGACAAAAGATCTTATTTTTATGATTACTCAGTTATCTACTTACATTAAGGCTGGTATTCCGCTAATGGATTCTGTCAAAATTTTAACTAAACAATTCAAAAATAAGACGTATCAAAAAATATTATCCGCAGTGGCGTATGAACTTTCTGTGGGAGAAAATTTTAGCAGTGCTTTAGAAAAACAAGGTGATGCTTTTCCTAAACTATTAATAAATATGATAAGAGCATCAGAAATGACAGGTGAACTACCTGAGACCCTAGATGACATGGAAGAATATTATACCGAGATAGAAAGTACAAGAAAAGCCATGGTTAGCGCGATGATGTATCCAGTAATCATATTTGTAATTGCTATTGGTGTGGGCTTATTTATAATGCTTTATGTAGTACCACAATTCGTAGAAATATATGCGTCTTTAGATACTGAACTTCCAGGAATTACTAAATTTGTTTTATGGTTAAGTAGTTTCTTAAGTGATTATGCGATATTACTGGCTGTAGGCTTTATCTTATTGTTACTTGTATTCATGTATTTTTACAGAAATATAAAAGCTTTCCGTACTGTGATTCAAAATATAACTATGAGATTACCAGTGTTTGGCAATATAATTATATATAATGAAGTAACAATGTTTACAAAAACGTTTTCTTCTTTACTTTCGCATAATGTCTTTATAACGGATAGTATGGATATTTTGAATAAAGTTACGAATAATGAAATATATAAATCGTTAATATTAGATGCTGTAACTCAAATTGCTAAAGGTGGTAAACTTTCAACGGCCTTTAAAGATCATTGGGCTTTTCCAGTATCGGCATATGAAATGATTGTTACTGGTGAAATGACTGGGCAACTTGCTGAAATGATGAAAAAAGTATCAGCCTATTATCAGGATTTACACAAAAATGCAGTTGCACGTATGAAGACATTTATTGAGCCTATCATGATAATATTACTTACTATAATGGTTGGTGTTATAGTTCTTGCAATAGTTGTTCCAATGTTTAATATGTATAGCGCTATTCAAGATTAGGGGGGATTATATGTATATTTATACTGTATTTGCACTATTTATTTTGGGAGCCGTTTTAGGTTCCTTCTATAATGTTGTAGGTTATAGACTGCCAAAAGGAGAATCTATTGTTAGTCCGCCGAGCCACTGCACAAAGTGTGGTAATAGACTAGGAATATTAGAACTAATTCCAATTGTGTCATATTTGTTTTTAAATGGTAAATGTAAACACTGTGGTGCTAAAGTATCAGCCTTTTATACTGTGTTTGAAATTTTAACAGGTTTGCTTTTTGTTCTCGCTTTTGTGTCATATGGATATTCGTTAGATCTTATTATAGCCCTTACATTTATTTCAATGCTTATAATTATTGTTGTTAGTGATTATAACTACATGATAATATCTGACGAAGTGTTGATATTTTTCTCTATACTTTTAGGGATAGAAATATTTTTTATTCATGGTGCTAGTGCATTTGTAAGCGGTTTGATAAGTGCCGTATTAGCATTTATAACTATGCTTTTAGTTAAACTAGGTGGCGATAAACTCTTTAAAAGAGAATCTATGGGTGGTGGAGACATAAAATTGATGTTTACGTTTGGCTTGGTTTTAGGTTATCCTATGGTTATTGTATCTATATTTCTAGGTTCTGTGATAGGTCTTATAATATCTTTAATAACTATTAAGAAAAATCCAGAACACATTATTCCTTTTGGGCCATTCCTAGCGGCTGGTGCTTTAATAATTGTTTTGTTTCAAATAACACCTGATACAGTTTTATCTATTTATAATATATAAAAACCAACTATATTTGATTAGTTGGTTTTTGAATACTATTATTTACCATTTGATTTTGCACTGGCGTTACTACTGTTTTGTTTGGAACTACACCGCTAATGTGTTTAACTGCGCCAGTCATAGGCGTAGTAGGTGGTGCCGAATTAACTATTGTTTTGTTTACTACGTTAGGTGTAGAAATAGTGGTGTTAACTTTAGAAGTACTTTGTACTGGGGTAATTGGTTTTGTTGGTGTGATTTTTTGGGTATCCATTTTATTCACGGCACGTCCTGCATTTTCTTCGGCTGTATGTAATTCTTTGGTTTTCTTGATAACATTTTTTAAACTAATATTATCTGCGAGATTAGGGTCATCATCAAGTTCGATTAAGTTAAGAATTTCACTAAAAGTCGTTTCTCCTAAAATAACTTTTTTAAGTCCGTCTTCTAGTAATGTATCCACATCTCCTTGATAAACTAGTTTTCTAAGTTCTTCTTTATCAGCGTTTTCACTTAAAGCATCTCTGATTGTTGAACTGATATAAAGTACTTCTTGGATAGCGATTCTTCCTTTGTAACCATTATTACATTTATCGCATCCCTCAACGTCATAAATTTCTTCTACATCTTCGCCAGTAACGGCTTTTAATATTTCTTTTTCATAATCAGTGGTTTTTCTTTTTACTTTGCAGTGTGGGCATAACATTCTGGCTAATTTTTGAGAAATAATTCCTGTAAGTGAACTTGCGAGTAAATATTTAGGAACGTCCATATCAATTAAACGTTCAATAGTGGTTAGTGAATTATTCGTATGGATAGTAGACAATACCAAGTGTCCAGTGATAGAAGCTCTAACGGCAATTCTTGCAGTTTCACTATCACGAATCTCTCCGATCATGATAATGTTTGGGTCTTGACGCAAAATAGAGCGTAATGCTTCTGCGAATGTCATACCAATTTGACTATTAACTTGTACCTGATTAACACCCTCTAAATCCATTTCTACCGGATCTTCAACCGTGATAATATTTGTTGTAGATCTATTTAAATATTGTAAAATAGAATATAGAGTAGTTGATTTACCAGAACCAGTCGCTCCAGTAACCAAAATTATTCCGTTGGGTATTCCAATCATCTCTAAAACTTTTTTATAATTTTCTTCACTAAACCCAAGTTTATCAATACCCGCTAAACTTCTAGAATAGTCCAAAATTCTTATAACTATTTTTTCGCCAATATTAAGAGGTAAGACAGAAACACGCAAATCCAAATAAACGCCGTCAATAGTAGCCTTAATCGCACCATCTTGTGGCCTACGTGATTCTGTTATATTCATCTTTGAAATAGTTTTAATACGAGTAATTATATAATCTCTGTAGGCGTTTGGAACTTCTGCATAATCAATGAGAATTCCATCTATACGTATACGTACAAGTAAAACTTTTTCTCTAGGGTCAAAGTGTATATCACTCGCACCTCTTCTTGATGAATCTACTAATATTTCATTTACAATATCTACAATTGGTTTTTTTTGAAAGTCAAACGTTTTAAGCACTTAACTGACCAACTCCTTCTATTATTTTGTAACTAGGACTAGAATTTATCCTAAATATATTATATAATAGTTTCTAGATAAAAACAATAATAAAGGGAGTTAATTATGAAAAAGAATAATAAAGGTTTCCTTATGGTTGAAACAGTTGTTGTATCGACTTTTGTCATGTTTGTTTTAATAGTACTTTATGCTCAGTTTAGTGCATTGCTAGTAAATTACAACAAAAGTTATACTTATAATACCTCAAATAATATATATAATTTAAGTGCCATAAGAGATTACTTAATCGAAAACCAAGGAGAAGGGAATACTACTTTAAATTCTTATTTAAATAGTAGTAAAATTCCATATGTAATTATTTATAGCGATGGAAAGTGTAATCAAAATATAAGCCTTTCTAATGTGTCTTTTTGTACGGAACTGGCACAGGCTGGAAAATTTAAAACTATACTGTATACAAATTCTGATGTAACTGACTTGAAAGAATATATAAATTCGAACCATAATAATGTAATAAAACAAAAATTTAAAAACTTTATTGTTAAAATAAATAATACAGAATACAAAAATAGATTGATTGCTGAATATGAAGATGCCACATTTGGGACTATTACCTATGGCGTAAATACGAAAGAATAGTGGAAAGGAAGCGAAAAAAATGAATAACAAAGCCTTTACTGTAGTAGAACTTTTGGCGTCTTTTACTATAACCATGATTATATTAGTGTTTTTGCTTGAAATACTTCTTGAGATCAAAAATATTTACTACAGTAGTGAAATAAAAACCGCAGTTTATAATAAAAACGCTATCGCAGCGTCTGCGATAAATAAAAGATTAAATCAATATTATATAGTAAACGTTTTAACCGATGAAAACCTCATAAAAAGTTATTGTAGTGATGCTCCAGAAAATGCTCAAAACATCGCTGTTGGAACGATTCCGAACATTACTATGAATAATATAAATAGTGAACCAGCATATTTCTTTATCTCTCTAAAAACAAATGATACTTCAACTCCTGAAATTTCTGTGAGAGGCTGCGACAATAGTCCTAGTGGTTTTGAAGATATAACAATTAAATTACCAGAAAATACCAGCATAGTGCCTGCCAAAAATGAAGATGTAATTACCGTAAACAATGCCTTTGCGGGAAACGGCAAAAGAGACTCTTATATAAAAATAACTTATGATGTATCAAGTAATAAATTAAGTGAAAATATTGGTTTTAATTATATTTACACTTTTAGTAGTCAGTAATCAAGGGCATATGGCTTAAAATAGTAAAAACCAATAATCAAATATTATATATATAAGAATACCTGATATAAAAGCATGCATTACTCTAGCACAAAAAAACGGGAAATATTTGATATTAGTATCACTTAAAATACTCATTATCTGCATATGTACACTAAGGCCACCAAAAGATAAAATAATAACTGATAATGTACATTTGATTTTCAAAGGAATATTTTCAAGACTTATATATTTAAGACCTTGAGTCATCTCTATAAAACCATTTAAAGTACTTTGATATATAGGATATATATTTATTACATTATCTATAATTGTAGTTAAAATTAAAAACATTGTCATAACTCCAAGTATAAGTAATAGGGTATTAAGGCTTCCCATAATGGTTTCTGTTATCATGATGCCAAAAGGTTTTACTTTTCTTTTATTATGTATAGACTCTTTAAGAGTGATATGCTTGTAATCTTTGCATGGATAAAAATTTCTTATAATAAGGCCAACTATTATATTACCTAAATAGTGACAGAGTAGTATAATGAGTCCTACCTTTTTATTATCTAGAAAGAAAATGGATACAGTTCCTAAAATAAATAGGGGATTTGCAAAACAAGAAAAACATAATATTTTAGTAGCCTCATGTTCATCAATTTCTTTATTTTGATATAACTCTTTTATGTATTTTGCGTTTGATGGATTTCCAGAAAAAATGCTCATTACAAAAATAAAAGCTGACTTTGAACTAACCTTAAATAACTTATTCATAATAGGACCAATTAAACTTCCTAAAATCTCGACAAAACCGTAGTTTATCATTATACTAGATAAAATAAAAAAAGGAAATAACGAAGGAAAAATATTATTTCGCCATATATCTAGTGAAAATTTAACTGAAGAAAAAATACTTTCTCTATCATATAAAATCGCAAAACAAATATACACTAGTGCTACCATAATTATTCCGTTACAAATTTTTTTCATATTTCCTCCAATATAATGTATAATCTAACTAGAAAGGATGATTATTATCAGTAAATTATATGAAAACTTCAAAATATTCATTAAAGAAAATTATAAAAGTTTAATATTTGTTGCAGTAATTTTTTTCTTATTTTTCTTTAAACTTCCTTATTATATATATGCCCCAGGGGGGCTTATTGATGCCACTGATAAAGTAAGCGTAGGTGAAAAAATAGAATTTAAAGGTAGTTTGAATATGGCTTATGTATCTTCTATAAAAGGTACACCTATAACTCTTATGTATGCTTTGATTAATCCAAGTTATGATATAGAAAGCATAAATGAAATAACCGGTGGTACTGAAAGTATCGAAGATGAAGAATACCGAAACAAAATGCTTTTAAAAGAAGGGAATAATATTGCCCTAGAAATAGCGTATAAGCATTCAAATGTTCCTTATACTATAGAAAATGATAAAGTATATGTAACATATATAGATGAAAATGCTAAAACTAATTTAAAAATAAAAGATCAAATAATAAAAATAGATGATTTTAAGGTAAATAAAAAAGAAGATTTGTATAATTATATAAAGAATAAAAAGAAAAATGAAAAAATAAATTTTACTGTAATAAATAATGGAAAGGAATATAAAAGAAACGCAACACTTATAGATGTAATGAGCACGCCCAAAGTGGGAGCTTTAATTACTGAAAACAAAGATATAAAATCTTCCAAAAATGTTAACATAAAATTTAAAAGTACAGAGTCAGGCTCATCTGGCGGTCTTATGATTACGTTAACGCTTTATAGTCTCATTAGTGGTGTAGATCTTACAAACGGTAAAACCATCGCAGGTACTGGTACTATAAATGAAGATGAAACGGTGGGAGAGATAAGCGGTGTTAAATATAAACTGCAGGGAGCTGTAAATAAAGGTGCTGATGTATTTCTAGTGCCAAAAGGCGATAACTATAAAGAAGCAAAAAAACTAAAAGATAAGAATGGTTATGATATCACTATTGTACCTGTCGCGACCTTTGAAGAAGCACTCAAATATTTAAAAAATTAGTAATAAGGAGATAATAATGAAAGTAATAACAATAAAACAGCCATGGGCCACACTAATAGCCAAAGGATATAAGGAATATGAATTTAGAACATGGAAAACAAAATATAGAGGAGATGTTTTAATCCATGCAGGTAAATCATTTGATAAATCTGCTTTAAAAAGATTTGAAGATTATAACTTAGAATATCCTACTGGTGCTATAATTGCTAGAGCAACTATAACGGACTGTCTAGAAGTAAATGACGAATTTAGAAAAATGGTATATCCGTTGGAAAAAAACGTATATGCATCTTTAAAAAATCCAGATCATGGTGGCTATGCATTTAAAATAGAAAATGTTAAAGAAGTAAAACCAATTTTTATGAATGGCAAATTAAGTCTTTGGGATTATGATAAGACAGAAAATATAGAATATATTAATTAAAAAGATAGAAGTTTGGGTTCTATCTTTTATTCTACGGTAACTGATTTGGCTAAGTTTTTAGGTTTGTCTATATCACATCCTCTTAATTTTGCAACTTCATAACTTATTAACTGAAGCGGTATAATGGTGATAAGAGGATTTATAAAGTCATTGATAAATGGTATTATTACTTTGTTATCAGCAAAAGTAAAATCATTTTTAATATTATCTGTCGCTATTAAGGTAATTTTAGCGCCTCTTGCTTTAACTTCTTTGATATTATTAATGGTTTTGTCAGAAATGTTTTTATCGGTTACTATAGCAATTACATTGGTGCCTTCATCAATTAATGATATGGTGCCATGTTTTAATTCTCCTGCAGGATAGGCTGATGAATTTATGTAAGATATTTCTTTTAGTTTTAATGAACCTTCCATTCCTAGTGCATAGTCAATACCTCTACCAATAAAGAAACAGTCATTATTTTGATATAATTCTTTACTTATATTTATATAATCTTTAATTAATGTTGTTAAGATATCTGGAAGCTTATAAAACGACTCAATTATTTCTAGGACTTTTTTCTCTGGTATGTTTCCTTTTTTAAAGCCGCTGCTAAGTGCTAGAAGGCTTAATATTGTTATTTGTGCCATATAGGCTTTTGTAGTTGCAACAGATATTTCGGGTCCGGCATCTGTATATATTGTAGTTTTGGCCTCTCTTGCGATGGAACTGCCTATAACATTTACGATGGCAAGTGTGTCGATATTTTGTTCTGTGACTTTTCTTAGGCTTGCTAGAGTGTCGGCTGTTTCACCAGATTGGGATATAAATATTACTAAAGTATTTTTATCTACAAAATTTTTTTGGTATCTAAATTCACTGGCAACATATACATCGGTTTTGATATCTACGTATTTTTCGATTAAATATTTACCAATTAATGCGGCGTGATAGGCACTACCACATCCGACAAAGGTAATGTTTTTATATTTTGAGAAATCTATGAGGTTTTTATTTAAACTGTCTAAACCTTGTTTTAAGTTTTTACCAATTATATTTTTTACGACATTTGGTTCTTCGTTTATTTCTTTTAACATGAAGTGTTCAAATCCACCTTTTTCTGCGGCTTCAAGGTTGCCTTCAAACTGAATTGTTTCTTTGTTTATTTCTTCTAATTTGTTATTATAGATGTGTAATTTGTCATTTAGTAAAATGATTTCATCATCAATTAAAATATATTTATTAGTGTATTTTAAGATAGCGGGTACGTCTGATGCTATAAAATATCCCGCGTCTCCAATGCCGATGATTAGAGGACTATCTTTTCTTATGGCATATAAGTTATTTGGTTCATCATCGCAGAGTATTCCAAGGGCGTAAGATCCTACTAATAATTTTTTAAGTTCTACGATAACTGCTTTCATGTCGTTTTTCTCTTTATATAGTTTGTCTAAAAGTGCAGCGATTACTTCGCTATCTGTTTCTGATTTAAATTTGTATTTATTTTGCACTAGTATTTTTTTTAACGTTTCATAGTTTTCGATTATACCATTATGAACTATGGTAAATTTGCCGTTTTTATGAGGATGGCAATTAGTTTCGTTTGGTTTACCGTGGGTAGCCCATCTTGTATGACCAAGTCCTATATTAGAATATAATTTATCTGGTAGTTTATTTTCTAAGTTTTTAATTCTTCCTACTGCTTTAATTATTTCAGTTCTGTTGCAAGTTTTATATGCAATGCCGACTGAATCATATCCTCTATATTCCAAGGCTTTTAGCCCATTTATTAAAATGTCTATGGCATTTTTTTTGCCAACATATCCAATTATACCGCACATATAAATGCTCCTTTCAAGTAGATGTTTTCTATCTACTACTTAATTATATCATGTGTGAATAAAAATATAAAATTTTTTTTAGAGATTTGACATTTGAAGAATAATTTTGCTTATATTGGTATGGTTACTTTGTTTTTTGAAGATTTTAAAAAGCAATTTGGAAAATTAAAAAAATGTAATTTAAAGAAGTAAAATGCTCTACTTGCGTTGTATATTACTAATGAGGAGAGAGTATATGGAAAATTTAAAAATAAGTAATATTCAAAAAAAGTATAATTTTAGGGGCGAAGATGTAATGGTACTTGATGATATATCTTTTAACGTTAAAAAAGGCGAGTTTGTGGCTATTATGGGGAAAAGTGGTAGTGGTAAGACTACTTTGCTTAATATTATTGGTGGCCTTGATAGTGCGAATGCTGGTAACGTCATTATCAATAGTAGAGATCTTGCACAAATGAAAAATAGCGACAAGATTAAGTTTAGACGAAAAAATATTGGTATTGTATATCAAGCGTATAATTTATTAGATTCTTTAAATGTGAGAGAAAATGTTGTTTTACCATTTTTACTTGATAAAAGAAAAGCAGACTATGATAAGGCTGATAGACTTATTAAGGAAGTTGGTTTAAAAGGCAAGGAAGAGTATATGCCTTTTGAACTTTCTGGTGGTGAGAAACAAAGGGTGGCAGTCGCAAGAGCCCTTATAAATGAACCCATCATTCTTTTGGCAGACGAACCTACAGGCAATTTGGATTCTAGAAATACAAAGCAAATAATGAAAAAAATAAAGTACTATAATAAAGTGCATAAACAAACGATAGTTATGGTTACTCATGATGAAGCAGTTGCAAAAGAAGCAGATAGAATAATTTGTTTAGAAGACGGTAAGATTATTAGTGATGAAAAAACACGTTAATTTATATTTAATTATGACTATGATTTTTGCGACGCTGTTTTTGGTTGCTATTATGTATTCTTCTTTTAAAAAATATATGATAAACAGTGTGCTTTCAAAGAGTAATAATTATCACGTTAAGATTTTAACTGATAACTTTAATTATACTGATATGTCATGTATAAAGTCTTTTTCTAACAAATCTAGTACATATTATATTACTTTTAATGATATAAGTCAGATACATAAAGAAACTGATAAAATTTGTAAGAAGGTAGGGTGCAAAAAAGTTATATATAATGAGAAATTATTAAAAACATACGATATGGTTACTGATCCGTCATCTTCTTTAATGAAATTTTTTATATTTATGTTTTTGATTTTACTTGCGTTATTTGCTTTAATTTTAAAAAATACTTTTAGTATGATTTATTATAAAAGAATAAAAGAATTTGCGATTATGAATTCTCTTGGAATGACGAGGTGTGATATGGCATTATTTTTCTTAAGAGAATTTGGGAAAGTATTTCTTTTTGGCCTATTTACAGGATTTATTTTAGGGGTGATACTGGCGTGTATAATACGCAGCTTTATAGAAAATTTACTTGATGTTAATAAGTTTTATATTTATTTTGATTTATTATATTTGATAATTATTATTTTGATAATTATTTTGGTATTTTTGTTTAGTATGTTTTTACCACTTACAAAGTTTAATGATAATATAATAAAAGTGATTAATAATGTTGATGAAATTAAATATAGAAAAATACCTTTTAGATTTGGTCTTACTACTCATTTAGCATATTTAAACTATAGACGTAATAAGAAAAGATGCAGACTTTTTACTTTGACGGTATTTATTTCTATTACCTTATTTGTTTTAGTAAATATAAGTATTTCTTATATAGAAGATGCGGTAAAGGGATATGTGGATGTTTTAAAGTATGACGCTATTATAAAAACTGATATTAATGAAAATGGTTTATCTATTTTAAATGAATATGTAAAGATGGATAAAAGAATAGAAAAGTATAGTTTATTTAGAACTTGCTATATGACTTTGGACGTGCCTGTGGATAGTTATATTAATAGCAAGTATTATAATTCTGAAAAGATTATTACTTTAATTGGTAATAATAAGGATTTGGTAATAAATAAGGTGCCTGAAACGAAAAGATATAAAAAAGAGTACAAAACATATTTAAAAAAGTTTGTTTTTGCGAATGAAGATGTATCACTTACGGATAGTATTCCTTTTGGTGTAGATACATATGTGTCTTCTTCAAATATTGTGATGCTTAAAAAAGATATTGAGAAGTGGTGTCATAGTTATGAGACTATTCTTATTATAAAGGGTCATGATTTGAAGATTAAACAAGGGCTTTTGAAGTTAAAGAAAAAGTATTTGGACGTTTCATTTGAATATACTGATTATGCAAAGGCAAAGAGAAAATTAGGGAATATTTTACTGATGGTGAGAATTATCACATTTGTTTTTGCGGGATTAGTGATGCTTACAGGTTTAACTTTTTTTGCGAATAGTTTATTTTCTAATTTAGAGAGACGAGGTCAAGAAATAAGTATTTTAAGAGGACTTGGTGCGGAAGATAAGGTTTTAAAGAGTGTTTTACTTAGAGAAAATATTTTTGTTTTATTAAAATCGACTATTTTGTCAGTCATAGTAGTAATTATTATAAATAATTATTTATTCGAGATGCTTTTGGAATATTTTGATGTAAAATGGCATAATCCTCTTTTTGCTACATTTATATGTTTACTTGCTTTATATGCGGTTATATATTTTACTTTGTGTAAAATTTATGTTACAAATGGAGATGTATAATAAAAGTTATTTAAAGTTAATATAATTATGGTATAATGGAATAGATTAGAAAGGAATATGACATATGAGAGTGATTGTAACGGCTGGTGGCACGGGCGGTCATATTTATCCAGCACTTGCACTGATAGACAAAATTAAGCAGATGGAACCAGATAGTGAGTTTTTATATATTGGAACGCATAATAGGATGGAAAAGGATATTGTCCCTAAAAGGGGAATTCCATATGCTATGATAGAGATATATGGATTTAATAAGAAGAAACTTTTTAAGACAGCTTTTTACTTGATGAAGAGTTTTGGTAGATGCCGCAAAATTATAAAAAATTTCAAACCAGATGTTGTGGTTGGTTTTGGAGGGTATGTTACATTTCCTGTTGTTTGTTCGGCAAGTACACTAGGTATTAAGACGTTTATTCATGAACAAAATAGTATTCCTGGTAAGTCTAATAGAGTTCTTGAAAAATATGTAGATGAGATTGGTATTTCTTTTCGTTCTTCTAGTAAATATTTTAAGAAAGATAAAACTGTTTTGACTGGTAATCCATGCAGTGAGAGTGCACTTTTAGCAAAACCTTTTGATAAAACTACGCTTGGTCTTACGAATGGTAAGAGGCTGGTTTTGGTGGTTATGGGATCGCTGGGTTCTCTTACCATTGGCAATGAACTTATAAAGTGTTTTGATAAGTTTGCTGCTAAGGATTATGAAGTGTTATTTATTACGGGCACTAAACAGTATGATAGATACAAGGATATAAAGTGTCCTAGTAATGTTAAGATTATTCCTTTTTATGAGGGACTTACAAGCGTTTTAAAAAGGACTGATTTGGTTATTACAAGAGCGGGTGCTTCTACGCTTAGTGAAATTATTTCTTTGCAGGTACCCAGTATTTTAATTCCGTCTCCTTATGTAGCAAATAATCATCAGTATATTAATGCGAAAGATTTGTGTGATAATGGTGCGGCGTTGATGATTGAGGAGAAGGATATAACTGAAGACAAGATTTTGGGTTTAATTGATGAGGTCCTAAATAGTCCTGATAAAAGGGCTAGTATGAAAGACAATCTTAAGAAGTTAGGGGTTAATGATAGTGCTTCGATAATATATAATGAGTTAAGGAGACTTGTAGATGGCAAAAGTAATAAATAATGCTGATATAAAGGGTTTTTGTACTTATAAGCTTTCTGGTAAAATAAAAAAAGTCGTTTATCCAGAAGACGAACAGGAACTTTGGAATATTATAAAAAAAAGTGAAAAGTATCAGGTTATTGGTAATGGTTCTAATCTTATTTTTACGCATGATTATGATGGAGTAATAATTAAGTTAGACAAGTTTGATAATCTTGATATTGACGGCGAATTTGTAACGGTATCGGCTGGCTATAGTTTACCTAAATTATCATTAGTACTTGCAAGTAAAGGGCTTACAGGATTTGAGTTTGCATCTGGTATTCCTGGGACTATCGGGGGTGCTATGTATATGAATGCTGGCGCATATGGTAGTGCAATGAGCGATGTGGTGGTAAGCGCACAGGTTTTGGACACAGAGACTGGCAAGGTAAAAAAACTTATGGTAAATGAACTTTTATTTGGATATAGAAAAAGCATTTTTTCAGATAGAAGATTTATTTGCTTATCTGCGACAATGAAACTTTGTGCCGGGGATAAGGATGAAATATTAAGTCTTATTAAATCAAGGCAAGATAAAAGGATGGAGATGCAACCGCTTGAGTATCCATCTGCGGGGTCAGTGTTTAGAAATCCTGATGGAGATTATGCTGGCAGACTTATTGAAGAGGCTGGTTTAAAAAATAAGCATGTAGGAGATGCTTATGTGAGCACGAAACACGCTAATTTCATTGTCAATAAGGGTAGTGCAAGCGGTGAAGATGTAAAAAGTCTTGCTATGATGATACAAAAAGAAGTAAAAGATAAATACGATATCGATTTAATTCAGGAACAAGAATATGTAGAATAGGGAGAATTGTATGGCTAGGAAAAAGAGCGGGCGCAAGAAAACTAAAATTAAGTTTAAAAATGTGTTTTCATTTTTTATGACGCTTTTAATTATAGGCGGAATTTTACTTTTACTTTTTAGTTTAAAGATAAAAACTATTACAGTTTCTGGTAACAGTTTATATAGTGATTGGGATATTGTAAGGGCATCTGGGCTTGATGATTACCCAAGCAGTATGCAAAATTCTTCTTTAAGCATAAAGAAGAGATTAGAATCTTCGCCATATATTAAAAAAGCCCGTGTTACTAAAATCTTTCTTACTAAGGTAAATCTTGAAGTAGAAGAAAATTTACCATTATTTTATTATGTTCCTACCCAAAAAACAGTTCTTAGTGATAGGACTGCAGTAAAGGATAATTTTACGGTACCGACGTTAATTAATTATGTGCCTGATAAATTATATGATAGTTTTATTGATAAAATGAATGAAGTAGATTATGAAATTATAAAAAGAATGTCTGAAATAAAGTACGATCCAAATGATGTTGATACAGAGAGGTTTCTTATTACAATGAATGATGGTAATTATGTTTATTTAACTTTGAATAAGTTTACTAGGATAAATGATTATGTTGACATTATAAAAGAGTTTGATAATAAAAAAGGAGTTTTGTATTTGGATTCTGGAGAGTATTTTAAAGTATTAGATGGAGGGGAATAGTTATGATATGTGATAGATGTGGAACGGCTGTTAATCCGGCGGTGGCGATTTGTCCGAAGTGTGGTAAGGTTTTAAAAAGTGAAGTTATTAGTGCTGGAAATGATAATAATAACGGAGAAGAAAAGAAGAAAATTAATCCAAAAGTGATAGTTGCTATTGCGGTAGGTATACTATTTGTGGTATTATTGTTAGTGTCTAATTCGGTAAGCAGGAAAAAAGAAGAACAGGCTCAAAAGGAAGAGGCTAGTGTTCAAACAAAAGTTATAAGTAAGGTAAATTATTATGGTTTTTCTTTTGATATTGATGATACAACAAAATATACAATTACTGATAAACTTTATATTTATACTGATGATTTTTATGCTTCTATTGGAGTGCTTGATGCTGATTTTAGTAATGTGGTGGCTAATAAAGATAGTTTATCTGGCGTTTTAATAAAACAAGGTTATGACATGAGCCAAGCAGATATTTCTTTACGTACTTATGGCAAAAGACAATATATTGTTTTGAGTAATATACTTTTGGCTGGACAAAACTATGATGCGATTTATACAAGCAAGTACGATAAGATTGTTGGCGCTATGATTGTAGATGCATCAGGCAAAGAGGTTACTGGTAAAGAAAAGGAGAAAGTTGCAGACGTAATAAATACGGCAAAGTCTGTTCAAACGGCTTCGCTTAATAATGAACTTAATTTACCAATGTTAAACAATTAATATATTGTTTTTCATGCAGGGGTGGCGGAATAGGTAGACGCGCTACTTTGAGGGGGTAGTGGAAGAAATTTCGTGAGGGTTCAAGTCCCTTCCTCTGCACCAAATGTTATTTCACCCTTGATTTTCAAGGGTTTTATAATATTTTAAGTATTTTATCTCGTATTTTTATGCACTTTTTTATTAAAGCATTAGAAACAAACCTAATGCTTTTTATTTGCAAATATAGTACTTGCATTACCCCTATGCTATATGTTAGACTTATAACAGTAGGACATTTTAGGTGCCTTGTTAATGATAAAACATGACATATTTTTTGTACATGTTCATGTATAGTTGTAGTAAGATAAGAGGTAATGATATTAAGCGTCATAGAAGTTATAAGAGTAATAAAAGTATATTAATTGGGGTTTTACTTGCCGTAGTATTAGGTTACTCTGCTTTTAGTGATAAATTAAATATAAGTGGTACTAGTAATATTTCTACAAAATGGAAAGTAGTAATAACAAATATAAAATTAGAAAAATTAACTGGTATGGCTACCGAAGAAAGTGATGTCACCTTTAGTGAACTTAACGCATCTATGAATGTAAATTTTAAGTCTCCAGGTGATAGTGCTAAATACGCTATTACCTGGAGATTTAACAATTAATTATACTGGTTTATTTTCTACATCAAAATATTATTTTGGAACAAATTATATTTTTGACGAGAGTACTAGAAGTTACAAAATATCTGGTAATTTAATTAACGGAACAATCGCAACTGATAAGGTAGGATATTATACTTGCTTTTCAACTAGTAAAGATACATCATGTCAGCGTTTGTTTTATACAAAAAAATATGTGAGTTCAACTTCAATGACAACGACTGTTAAAGGGTATGGTTCTACTTCGAAAAAAGGGGCATTTGCAAAAGTAACTAATAGCACTATGAAAACTTATTTGGATAGTTGGTATACTAATAATTTATCAAATAATGCGACATATTGTAATAACAAAAATATATCTTCCTATCAATCGGGAACTTACAAGAATATTGGATACGGGATAACACCTACTATTTATGGTTATGAAAGATTTTGGAGTTGGGGTGGTTCACCTAAGGGACCAACGTTATTATGTAATTCAGATGATGAGTATAGCATTAGTAATGGTTCTTTGACAAAGGCTATTGGTTTAATTACAGCCGATGAAGTAAATATGGCAGGGGGAATGGTAGGAGCCATGAATTCGCTTTATTACCTATACAGTGGTACAAACTATTGGACCATGTCGCCGTCCCGCTTCTATAACGGGTTCGGCGCTGTCGAGATTTTGGTGCGTGATTCTGGTGCTTTCGGTAATTGGGATACTAACAGTTGGCTCGGCGTTCGCCCAGTTATCAATATTGACCCTACAAACCTAACAGTACACGGCACAGGAACTAAAGAAGATCCGTATACGGTTTCATAAGAAAGCATATTTTATGGAATATAATTAAAAAGTTTATAGATTAAAGAAAGGTAATGTTATAAATGAAGAAGTTAAAAAATAAGAAAGTTACTATTGCCGTGGCGGTTATTATAATAGTTATTATTATACTTTTAGCCTTTGTATTAATAAAGAAGGATGATAGTGATGAACTTGCGCAAAAAAAAACTGTAAAACATGATGTTGTAGATACTCTTTATGAAAATATTATGGCTGATGAGTGTACTACTTTAGGAAATGTTAATAATGAAAATGATGCGATTATTTATATGGCTTTTTCGATAATGAAGGATGATAAGTTATTAAGTGATAGTATTAATGTAGAAAGTTATAATAAGGCTATTAGAACTGTTGCTGGTAATAAAGATGTAATTTTTAATGAGTTTGTTTATGGTGGTTATAAATATGCTTTATCTGGTGATAAGATTACAAGGGAGAAAACAGGTAGTTGTGATACAAAATATGTTTCAAAATTATTTGGGTATAGTTACAGCAATGGCCAGTTACTTGTAGATGTTAAGTTTGGATATGCTCGGGACAATAAGGTTTATAATTTAGCGTCTGAAGAGATAGGAGACTATAGTGAGGACACTTTAAATGATGTTTTAGATAAAGGTACAATTAAGACCTTTGTATATGATAAGCCAAATAAAAGTTATTATTTAAATGGTGTTAAGTAATTGGCTGTAAGTTAAATAAATAATCAAAAGGGCCATGTGAATATCATATAGTCCTTTCCAGATTATGAGTTTGTTATATCATTCTTGCTGCTGATTTGACAGCACTAATTATTTGTATTATTATTGGTAGCTAATAAGAAAAATGCATAAAATTAAAAAGAGTGATATTCAATTCTGCAAGTGAATGTCATCCTCTAAAATTTAGTGATTGGCACTCAATCAATACGATGAGAGAGTATCATAATTTTGTTGCTATTACTAATGTAATAAGAAGCGGTAGAATGATAGCAACGAGACGGAGAACTTTTATAATGAAAGTTCTCCTTTTTATTGTATTCCTTCTTTTTTTCTAGAAGTAGGAGGATGACACTCACATCAAATGTTCCTGTTAAAATTTATACGTTTTTACTTTAAAAATAATATTGGTTCTAAATTTACTATTATGTTTATATTATTTATATAGGTGATAATAGTGAAAAGTAAGAAAAAAAATACTAAAAGTACGGACAGGTTATCTAAATTAATTAGTAAATTTATGATTCTTGTTATAGTCTTATTACTTGTTTTAATAGTTTTAAAAATTTGTCCTGATTTAAAGAGCAAAGTGTTTAGTAATAATATTAATTTATCTGGGCTTAATGCATTATATACTGAATATTTTGGTGGTATACTTCCTATTAGTAAAACTACGACCGAAACGGTTTCTAAAGAGACTATCAAATATTCTGGCGCAGAAAAATATAAGGACGGCGTAAAACTTACGGTAACTAACGATTATACAGTGATGAGCCAAAGTACAGGACTTATAATTTACGCAGGTGAAAAAGAAGGTTACGGCAATACGATAATTGTACAAAGACCAGATGGAGTGGAAGTGTGGTATGCAAATTTAAAAAATGCAAATGTATCGCTTTATGATTATGTAAAACAAGATCAAATTCTTGGTACTGTTAGTGGTGCGGATTTATATATGGTATTTTCTAAAGATGGGAAGTATTTAGATTATAAAAAATATCTTTAGTGTTCATCCACTTTATTATTTCACTTTGGCTATTTGTTTGTTTACAGGAAATATAAAACTACTTCTGATATTTACGGGAATAATAATGGTGCATGAACTAGGACATATCAGTGCAGCGATATATTATAGGTGGCATATTGAAAAGGTAATTTTATTGCCGTTTGGAGGCCTTACTATATTTAATGAAAAAATTAATAGGCCTTTAAAAGAAGAGTTTATGGTTTTGATAATGGGACCCGTGTTTCAAATGCTAGGCACTATTATTTTTTGTGGCTTTAGTAAAGATTTTCTAGTGGCTGATTATAGCAAAATGATTTTGGTATTTAATCTTTTACCGATTTATCCACTTGATGGAGCGAAATTTTTAAATATAATATTAAATAAGTTTACATCTTTTAAAAGGGCACATGTTTCAACTATTTATGTTTCATTATTTACCATTTGTGCGGTTTTATTTAGTGTAGATTTTAATTTGCTTTTAGTGCTTATTTTTATATTTTTATTTATTAAGGTTACGGATGAATATAAAAAACGTAAGCATATTTTTAATGTGTTTTTGTTAGAAAGATATTTTAATGATTTTAATTTTAGGAAAGAAAAGGTAGTCAGTAATATTTCTAAAATGAAGAGGGACTGTAGACATTTATTTAAATGTAATGGAAAATATTTGACGGAACGTGATGTTTTGAATAAGATGTTTGACAGTAAACGCAAATTATGATAAAATTAATAAATGTGTAGAGCCTCACTCTACAACCGCTCATAAAGAGGTTTACAAAAGCATGTGCTTGCCTCAAATGGCGAGTCTTAGAAATGAAGGAGGTAAGAGGATGAAAGCAATATTTGAAACAGGCGGAAAGCAATATTATGCCGCTAAAGGTGATGTGCTTTATGTTGAAAAATTAGATGCTAAAGAAGGAGACAAGGTTGTTTTTGACAAAGTTCTTTTTGCTAATGGTATCAGTGGCACACCAGTTTTAGAAGGTGCTAAAGTAGAAGCCAAAGTATTAAAACAAGGTAAAGCGAAAAAAGTTGTAGTCTTTAAGTTTAGGGCTAAGAAAAAATATCGTCGTACACAAGGTCACAGACAACCATATACTAAGGTTGAAGTTACTAAAATTAGTGCTTAATGATAAAAATAAGATTAAGTAATGATAAAATAGAAGTAAGTGGCCATGCCATGTATGATGAAAAAGGCAAGGACATAGTTTGTTCTGCTGTTAGTAGCGTTGTAATTACAAGTGTAAATGCTTGTTTGATGTTTGATGAAAGTTCTATTAAATATGATTGCCGTGATGGGTACATTAAAATAGAAATTTTAAAACATGAACGTGAAGTAGATATAGTTATAAAAAATATGATAAATATGCTTAAAAGTTTATCTAATGATTATGCAAAAAATATAAAAATATACGAGGAGGTGCGATGATGTTAAAGTTAAACATTCAATTGTTTGCCCACAAAAAAGGACAAGGTTCAACTAAAAATGGTCGTGATTCTGAATCAAAAAGATTAGGTGCTAAGGCCGCAGATGGACAATTTGTAACAGGTGGTTCAATTTTATACCGTCAAAGAGGTACAAAAATTTATCCTGGTAACAATGTAGGTATTGGTAAAGATGATACTGTATTTGCTAAAATAGATGGTATTGTTAAATTTGAACGTGTCGGAAGAAATAAAAAACAAGTTAGCGTTTATCCCGCTTAACTTGTTTTTTTAGGCTAAAAATATAAATGTTATTTTAAAGTGTTTTTAGGAAGTTCATAGGTGTAGTATACATTCTTTTTAGGCATGATTATTCTGCCTGGTTTGACGTTTTTGTAGGTATGCAAAATATTATTTTCTTTGTCGGTTAGGACGATGTCGATGCATTCTTTCATAAAAAATGTATGCACACCGTTACATCTTATTCTAAGTCCATAATCAATGTTTTTTTTGAACATGAAACCCATTAGTTTACTAAAAAAAGTATCACAGTTTTTAATTTCTATTTTTGAATTTTTCATGTAAATCACCTAATTTCTTTTGGATACCTGGATCACTTGTTAGGTTTTCGCCTCTTTCTAATAGTTCCTGCTTTAATTTTGTTAAAGCATTTATTTCTTCTTTGATGGATTTATTAGGAGTAGAATTTTGAATGGTATTACTAGAATACTGAATAATGTTTATACATTCTAAAATGGCAGTTAAAATAGAACCAATTTTTATTATGTTTGATATTTTACCTGAGTTTTGGGCGGTATTAATATAAGTTAAAGCAGTTATTACAGATAAAGGCCACATTTTTATTTTTCCTAACATGGTGCTGTGGCTTTCTATACCTTGGTTACTGGCTTTTTTATTAATATATGCGATTATGGTTTCTAATGTACCATTAAGCAAGAGAATAGGCTCTTTTGATATGGCGGGAATGATTAGAGCAAGACTATATAGTTTGTCAGTGCCACAGTCAAGAAGTGCACCACCAGCGTTTTGGTTTTTAGTGATATTTCTGGCGACAAGGCCATCTAGGGCGTCAGTTGATGAGATAAGAAGTATGGTACTGCCAATTAATATGGGGTTTTTAGTTAAAACTGAAGTGTATACTAAAGTGATGCCTGGTATTCTAGATAAGGTAAGGGTGTTTGGAAGAAAGTTCCTTTCATCTAATAAACTATTTACTATTTCTTGTTTTTGTTTTTCGGTACAAAATAGATCGCATATTTTTTCTATTTTATCTTGATTTGCTCTTAAGGTTTCGTATATTTGCTTTTTTAAATTTTTACTATTTAGATTTTTATTTGTATCTTCGTTATTATTTGGGGGAATGTGTATATTTGACTTTGTATTCATAATGACCTCCTAAAGATATTTTAACACGTTATTTTAAATAAGTAAAACGTTTGAAATGGCTAGTTTTTTTTGCTATAATGAGTTAAGAAAAAAGATAAGGTGAGTTTTATGTATTTGAAAGAAATAAAGGCATCAGGTTTCAAGTCTTTTGCGGATAAAATTAGTATTGAACTGGGTAAGGGTATTACCGGTATTGTTGGTCCTAACGGTTCTGGAAAAAGTAATGTTGTGGATGCGGTAAGGTGGGTACTTGGAGAACAGTCTGTGAAGTCTTTGAGAGGCAAGGATAATATGACTGACGTTATATTTTCTGGTAGTAAAAGTAGAAATCCTATGAATGTTGCGACAGTGTCGCTTGTTTTTGATAATAGTGATCATTATTTGCCTTTAGAGTATGATGAGGCTGAAATAAAAAGGAGAGTGTACAAAGATGGCACCAATGACTATTTTATTAATGGTGAAAAAGTAAGACTTAAAGATATTGTAAATTTGCTTTTGGATAGTGGTATTGCCAAAGAAAGTTTTAATATTATTTCACAAGGTAAAATTGAGGAAGTTATTAATAGTAAACCGACTGATAGACGTGTTATTTTAGAAGAGGCTGCGGGTGTTTTAAAGTATAAGAGAAGAAAAGAAGAGGCTTTAAGGAAACTTGATAAGATGCATAACAATATCAGTAGGGTAAAAGATATAATAAATGAGATAGAGCCTCAAATAGAGCCCCTTAGGATCGCTAGTGAAAAGGCTGCTTTATATAAAAGAACAAGTGCTGAACTTGAAGAAGTAGAGGTTGCTTTAATTACGCATGAGATTACGGAACTTAATTATAGTTATCAGAAAAATAAAGAAGACATTTCTATTTTAGAAAGAGATATTATGGCACTTCAGTCTGATAATGCTATAGGAGATGCGAAGATACTTGAATTTAAAACGAAACTTACTAAATTAGATAATGATATTCACGATGTTCAAAATGATGTTTTAATACTTACGGAAAAATGCGAGAAATTAAATGGTCGTAAGGCACTTATTATGGAAAGAAAGAATTATGAAGCACATGATGAGAGAGCACATCAAAGGCTAGTGGAACTTAAAGAAAAAAGTCATGAACTTAAAAATATGATCGAAGCAGGGGAAACTGATATGATAAATATAAATAAAGAAATGAGTAAGGCTGATACTTCTATTTCTTTATTGAATAAGAATATAAATGATTTAAAAGATAATAAATCAGAACTCGAAAAGGCGCTTACTAATATTTATAGAGAGAAAAATAATCTAGATATTAAACGTGATAACTTGATAAATTCTATTGATAATAATTTATCTTTGCCGGCCGCAGTTAAAAATATTTTAGATAATCCTAAACTTACTGGTATTCATAATACTATTGGTAATTTGATCGAAACGGAAGAGGAAAGCGCTCTTGCGGTAAGTACGGCGATTGGTTTTAATTTAAGTACTTTGGTTGTTGATAATGATAAGGCGGCTAAAGAGGCTATATGTACGATTAGGAATATTGGTAGGGCAACTTTTTTTCCACTTGATGTTATAAAACCTAAATATATAGATAGTTTAACAAATGAAATTATAGATAAGATGGATTTTGATGTTTTATTTGCTGACACTTTGGTAAAATATGATAAGAAATATGATAATATAATAAAAAATGTACTTGGTAATATTTTGGTTGTATCAAATATCGATGAAGCAATGAGACTTGCTAGAGCGATAAATTATAAATATCGTATTGTTACGTATGAAGGCGAACTTATTCATGCCGGAGGTTCTATTACTGGCGGTAAGGCGGCGAAGACCCGCAATGTAATTGCGGATAAGTATGAACTTGAAAAGGTATGCAGAGTTATTGCTAGCAAAGAGGATGCTTTAAAAAATACAGAAAATAAGATTAATGAAATTGATTATAGTCTTAAAGCATATGAAGATAAACTTTATTTGGTTACAAAAGATAGAATGCTTTCTTTGGAAAAGATTAATAGCAGAAAAGAGACTGTTCAAAATTTAAAAGCCTCACTTGAACAAGTTTTGCTTGATTTAAGAGGACAAGATAAGAAAAATAGCAATTTATCTAATGAAGAAGATCTGATTATAAAAGATTATTATGAGGCACTTGCTTTAAAACAAGATAAGAAAAAGAGTCTAGAGATACTCATTAATGAAAAAAAAGATATGAGTGAAAGGCTTGAAGAAGCCGAGGCATTATCTAAAAAAGAAAATAGTGAGTATAATATAAAAAGTAATGAACTTAAAAATTTGGAGATTGAAGTTAATAGGATGGATGTTAAACTTGATAATTTACTTGCGACTTTGAACGATACTTATAGTACTACATATGAGAACGCTACTAAATATTACAAACTTGATATGCCATATAAAGATGCTAAAAGTTTAGTTAGTACTTTAAAAAGGAAGATTAGGGAAATTGGCGTGGTTAATATGGCGGCACCTGAAGAGTTTGAAAGAGTTAATGAAAGATATGAGTTTTTAAGTGGTCAATTACTTGATTTATCTAAAGCAGAAGATACTTTGCTTGATATTATTGATGAGATGGATAAGGTTATGACTAGAGAGTTTGATCAAACTTATAAGACGGTAAATACTCATTTTGGACAAATATTTAAGGAGTTATTTAAAGGTGGTAGTGCCGAGTTAAAACTTACTGATCCTTCTAATTTGTTAGAGACTGGTATTGATATTGTGGCAAGTCCGCCTGGTAAGAAACTTAAAAATATATTTGCGTTATCAGGGGGTGAGAAGACACTTACGGCAATTAGTTTACTTTTTGCAATTATTAAATCTAGGCCTGCTCCTTTCTGTATTTTAGATGAGGTAGAGGCGGCTTTGGATGAAGCAAATGTAGATACTTTTGGGCAGTATGTTACAAGGCTTAAAGAAGAGTCACAATTTATTTTGATTACGCATAAGAAGAAGACAATGGAGTATGCTGATATTTTGTATGGTATTACGATGCAGGAGTCTGGTGTTAGTAAACTTGTTAGTGTAAAATTAGAGGATATAGAAAAATAGTCTTCTTTTTCTTTGAATTTATGGTATTATATTTATACATGAAAGGAGTTTTTATATGTTAAGGGTAAAAAATGTTGGTCTTCGTTTTGGTAGCCGTATTTTATTTGAAAATGTTAATGCTGAGTTTACTGACGGTAATTGTTATGGAGTTATAGGGGCAAATGGTGCGGGCAAGAGCACTTTTTTAAAAATACTCATGGGTGTGCAGGAAACTACGTCTGGCGAGGTAACTCATGATAAACACGACAGAATATCTACACTTAAACAAAATCATAATATTTATGATGAATATACTGTTTTAGAGACGGTTATTATGGGTAATGATAAGTTATACAAGATAATGAAAGAGAAGGAAGCGTTATATATGAAGCCTGATTTTTCGGTGGAAGATGGTTTGCTTGCGGGAAAGTTAGAGGCTGATTTTGAGGCGATGAATGGCTGGAATGCAGAAAATGATGCGGCTATTTTACTACGTGGACTTATGGTTGAACCGGATTTATATGATAAAAAGATGTTTGAAATTAAAGAAAAAGATAAGGTAAAAGTGCTTTTGGCGTCTGCACTTTTTGGTGAACCTGATATTTTGCTTTTGGATGAACCGACTAATGGCCTTGATTTAAAAAGTAAATTATGGCTTGAAGAGTTTTTAATTAATTTTAAGGGTACTATTATATTGGTATCACATGACAGACACTTTTTAAATACAGTATGTACACATATGGTTGATATTGATAGAGAAAGAATTAGGATAAGTGTTGGTAATTATGATTTTTGGTATAAATCTAATGAACTTATGCAGAAGCAAATAAAGGATAGCAATAAGAAGAAGGAAGAGAAGATTAAGGAACTTGAAAATTTTATTGCGAGATTTTCGGCGAACGCATCAAAATCTAAACAGGCGACTTCTAGAAAAAAATTACTAGAGAAGATTAGTCTTGAGGAGTTGAAACCGTCTTCTAGAAAATACCCTTATATAAATTTTGAGTACGAGAAAAGGCTTGGTAAAGAGGCCATTTCTTTAAGTAAGGTAAATGTTTTGAAAGGTGAGAAACCTATTATTAAGAATTTAAATTTGACGATTAATAAAGATGATAAAATTGCTTTGGTTGGGGAAAATGAAATTGCGAAGACGGCGCTATTTAATGTTTTATCTGGTAATGCTTTGCCTGATAGCGGAGATGTTAAAGTAGGCAGTACGGTTGTTATTTCTTATTTTCCTAAAAATCATGATGAGTATTTTAAATCGACTGAAAATTTATTAGAGTTTTTGAGAAGTTATTCTGATAATAAGGATGATAGCTATGTTAGAGGATTTTTGGGTAGAATGCTTTTTTCTGGAGAAGAGTCTTTAAAAAGCCTTAATGTACTTTCTGGTGGCGAAAGGGTAAGAATTATGTTTTCTAAAATGATGCTTAATAAAGGCAATGTTTTGTTATTAGATGAGCCTACTAATCATTTGGATATGGAATCTATTACGGCTTTAAATGATGCACTTGCGAAGTTTGATGGTCCTATTATATTTTCTAGTATAGATACGTGTTTGGCTGAATCGGTGGCAAATAGATGCATATTTATTAAAAATGACGGTTCTTATGTAGATAAGCAAATGGGCTATGAAGAGTTTTCAGAAAAATATGATATATAGAAAAAAAGGAAGATTTTGGTCTTCCTTTTAGAATGTAACGCTTTTATATAGTTTATAAACGGTATCATTTATTTTTAAGTATATGTAATATTTACCACTTATATTTGTGTTATTTATGTATGTAGTTGTTTTGATTTTATCATTCTTTTTGTGAGTGTCGTCTTTGACGTAGGCTGAACTACTAATTTTTACGTCGTATGTTTTTTTATCGAAAACGTTATCTAGTATTATTTTGACGTCATCACCTTTTTTGAATGTGCCTGTTAGGGCAAGTCTACTAGCGTCTTTATATATTGAGATGTTATACTTTTTCATAATGTTTTCGGATTTAGCAAATAATACTGTATTATTTTTTACTGTTTCAGTTTCACCTAGGCTGCCTAATCTTTCACCTTTTTCGGTACTATATATATCGGTATCATAAAGTGGGTATAATTTAACGGTATCAATATCTTTTTGGGTATTCATTACTTCTTTTGTTTTACCATCTTTAATTATTTTAATTTTATTTTCAGTAGACAAGATAAAGTCTTGAGATGCGCTATAACTTAATGATGAATTTTTGATATTATCTTCTATATCAGTATTTTGTACTAGGCTAAATGTATGATTATCTAAATTGATACTATATTCTATTAGTTTATTTTCACTTAAGAAAGCAATGTTTCCATTATCTAATAATACAAGTGATTCTGGTTTTATAGGATATACGTTATCGTCTGTTTTGAGTGCATATTTAGTATATTTTTTTGGAATGTTTTTGCCTATGATATAGTTCATTTCACCACTAGTGTAGTCGATGTTTATAATGTAGTCTTTTTTAGAACCTATTAAGGTAATTGAATTGGTTTTACTATCATAAACAAATGAGTTAAGAGAAAACCAGTTTGTTTCGTCGCCTGCGGGTACAAGGTTATAGATATCGAATTTTTTGATTATTTCCCCGGTTGTTCTATCCAATTCTACAAGGTAGTCTTCTAGCGTTCCGCCTTCAAAGTTATTGGTTGATACTAAAAGATTACCGTTTGCGAGTTCGAAGACGTTACCATAGTAGCCACCTTCTAGGTTATATTCATAATATATTTTTCCAAGCATATCTATTTCGTAAAGTCCGGTGGTATAGTCTTTAGTACTTACTAGGTTATCGGTACTTATTATTAGGTGTCCATTCGCTAGTCTTGTTAGGTCGTAGTGATAGTTTTTGTTTAGGTACCATCTTATATTGCCATATGTGTCATAAGCAACAGGGTAACCGCCATTACTGGTGGTAAAGAATAAGTCGTCTGTATCTATATTATTTTTTGTTTCGCTATTTTTAAGGCTTTTAGGCAGACTATCTGTTTTAATATTTACGGTTTTGGTATCGTCGCCGGCTTTTATATCAATGGTGTTGTTATAATTTTCATATAATCCATAAATAGGCAAGACATGAGTTCTTGCTGGGTTAAAAGTTTGGGTGAAGTTTTTTTCTCCGTCTTTACCTTTAATTGTTATGGTAACAGGCGTAAGGTCGCTTGTTTTAAAAATGATTAAAGCACTTAATGGAGCATTACCATACGGATTTAATATTACGTTTGGATTATCTATGGTATATGCGGTATTGCTTATGATTTCGTTTTCTTTATTATTTTGAGATACTAATATATCTTCTTTGGTTTTTACTTCTTTTGAGGCTTCTATATAGTAGTAAATAAAGATTGATAGAGCAAAGGTTAACAATATTAATAATATATATTTATATTTTGTTTTCATATTTTTCTCCTTATATTAATCTAATTTCGTTTTCATTAAAGAATGGTTTTTTCTTATTTATTTTATCAAAGAATAAGATACCGTTTAGGTGGTCAATTTCGTGCTGGAAAGCGACGGCAAGGTCTTCTCTTACTCTTAAGTTTATTTCGTTACCGTCTGGATCATATCCTTTTAAGGTTATTCTAGCATATCTTGGTACGTGTCCTTCTATTTCACGGTTTACGCTTAGGCAGCCCTCACCAGTTTCTAGGGCAACTATTTCTTCAGAATGGCTAATTATTTTAGGATTTACCATGACGTAGTTTTTAAATTTTCCTTCTTCATATTCATAGACGATAACGATTATTCTTTTAAGTTCTCCTAGTTGTGGAAAGGCAAGTCCCATTCCTGGCCTTAAATCATATTTTTCGCTCAACTCTTCGATTTGGCTATATTTAAGTTGTTTAATAATTCTATTTATGGTGTCTTTATCTTTTTTATTAAGTGGTAATTCTACTTCTTTACTTACTTGTCTTAATATTTTGTTATCATTTTTGTATTTTTCATCTAATATTTTTAGTTCTTTAAACATTTACTTCATCCCCTATACATAATATTTTAACATAAAATTTATTTAAAAACGTTACTGTATTATATATTTTAAGTAAACAATTGTCAAATTGTTTCATAAACTTTTTTTATGACTACACCAAAATTGGTAGGTGAAGCCTTAAGAGTTTGCGAATTTACAAAAAAATATGAGAAATTTTTATGTACTGATTTTTTTCTGGTTAGCCTATTATAAGAGCCGGACACAGTTAGAAGAGCAAGATGCAATAATATATTATTGAATAAAAAAGTGGGTATAGGAGGAGAAAAAAGTGGGACGTGATATAGGAAAACAGATACTTTTTACATAAAAAGTTTGGGCAATTTTATTTTAAAAATGGGAAATTCAAAAATTTTGAAAAATATATTGACGTACATACTAATGTATGGTATAAATAGTTTGCAGGCAAAGTTAGAACGGTATATTAAAATAAGTTTTTGATTTATACTATATATTCTACGCTAAGAAATATACGATATGTAGTTATAAAAGTGAAATGCGAAAAGATGCGTTTTGCTTGAATAAATAAATGTTTTGTAATATAATTAACCTATATTTAAGGAAAGAGGGATAGGATGTACGATTTTAAAAAGATAGAGAAAAAATGGCAGGATTATTGGCAAGAAAATGAGACTTTTAAGGCTATTACAGGGCTTGATAAAGAGAAGTATTATGTACTTGTTGAATTTCCTTATCCATCTGGAGCAGGACTTCATGTAGGACATGTTAGGAGTTACACAGCTTTAGATGCAGTCGCAAGAATTAAACGTATGAAAGGATATAATGTTCTATTTCCAATGGGATGGGATGCTTTTGGAGCACCTGCGGAACAGTATGCAATAAAAAACCATATTCATCCGAAGGAAGCGGTTAAAGAAAATATAAAAACTTTTAAGAAACAAATAGAAAGTATTGGTATATCTTTTGATTGGAGTAGAGAGTTTTCTACGACAGATCCAGAGTATTATAAATGGACACAGTGGCAATTTTTACAATTTTATAAGCATGGTATGGCTTATAAGGCTAAAAAGAATATTAATTGGTGTCCTAAATGTAAGACTGGGCTTAGTAACGAAGATTCTGCAGGCGGAGTTTGTGAAAGATGCGGCAGCAAAGTTGTTCAAAAAGAAAAGGAACAATGGCTACTTAGAATGAGCGATTATGCTGAAGATTTACTTATTGGTCTTAAAGATACTAAATTTGCTGATAGAGTTAAACTTGGTCAAATAAACTGGATCGGTAAAAGTGTTGGTGCTGAGGTTGACTTTAAGATTAAAGATAGTAATGAAAGTTTAAAAGTTTATACGACAAGACCTGATACTTTATATGGAGTAACCTTTATGGTTATTGCGCCTGAACATCCAATTATTGATACATTGAGTGATAAAATTAATAATGTGGATGAGATATTTGAGTACAAAAAGCAGGCTAATATGAAGACCGAATTTGAAAGAACAGAACTTGTTAAAGACAAAACAGGTGTTAAAATAGAGGGAATAATGGCGGTTAATCCTATTACTGGTAAATCTATTGATGTATATGTTTCTGATTATGTTATGATGAATTATGGAACAGGTGCTATTATGGCGGTTCCGGCTCATGATGAGAGAGACTATGAATTTGCTAAAAAGTATGGTATTGATATTGTTCCAGTAATAAAAGGTGGAGATATTGATAAAGGCGCTTATACTGGAGACGGTGAATATATTAATTCTGACATTCTTAATGGTATTACTAATAAAGAAGACGGTATTAAAAAGATGCTTGAACTTTTGGAAAACAAGTCTATTGGAACACCTAAAACTAATTATAGATTACAAGACTGGATTTTTTCTAGACAAAGATTTTGGGGAGAACCTATTCCTTTAATTCATTGTGATAAATGTGGATGGGTACCTGTTCCAGAAGAAGAACTTCCGGTTTTACTTCCAGACGTTGTAAACTATGAACCTACTGATGACGGAGAAAGTCCACTGGCTAATATAAAAGAGTGGGTAGAGTGCAGTTGCCCTAAGTGTGGTGGCAAGGCTACTAGAGAGACTGATACTATGCCTAACTGGGCTGGATCATCATGGTACTTTTTGAGATATATGGATCCTAATAATGATAAAGAGTTTGTTTCTAAAGAGGCTCTTGATTATTGGGGCAAGGTTGACTGGTATAATGGTGGTATGGAGCATACTGCTAGGCATTTACTTTATGCTAGATTTTGGAACCAATTTTTGTATAACATAGGTCTTGTACCTAATAAAGAACCGATTGAAGTTAGGGTGTCTCATGGTATGATACTTGGACCTAATGGCGAGAAAATGAGTAAATCTAAAGGCAATGTTATTAATCCTGATGACGTTGTAAATGAGTATGGTGCGGATGTACTTAGAACTTATGAAATGTTTATAGGCGATTATGAAAAAGATGCTGCTTGGAGTACAAATGGTCTTAAAGGTTGTAAGAGATTTTTAGAGAGAATTTGGAATTTGCAAGATAAACTTAATGATAATAAAGGCTATACTAATGAAACTTTAGTACATCAGACTATTAAAAAAGTATCTTCTGATTTAGATAATATGAAATATAATACGGCTGTATCTGCACTTATGATATTACTTAACGATTACGATAAGCATGAGACAATTACGAAAGATGATCTTAGAGTGCTTTTACATTTGTTAAATCCTATCGCACCACATATAACTGAAGAAGTTAATGAAATTGCGAAACTTGGAAAACCACTTTGCGTTAGTGATTATCCTACATATGATGATGATAAAACTATCGATAAGACTTACGAAATGGTAATGCAAGTAAATGGCAGGGTTAGGGCTAAAACGATTTTAGATATTAATACTTCTCGTGGTGATATGCTGAAAGTTGCTAAAGAAAATGATAATATCAAAAAATATTTAGAAGGAAAAGAGATTGTTCGCGAGATAGTTGTTCCAGGTAAACTTGTGAACATTGTAGTTAAATGATTAAAGTAAACTATCAATTAGAGTTAGAAAAGATACTTAATAATTTGAAAGGAAAGCCTAGACTTTTGTTGCACGCTTGTTGCGGTGTTTGTAGCAGTTATGTGCTTGAATACTTAAGCAAGTATTTTGAAATAACGGTACTTTATTATAATCCTAATATATATCCTAGGGTTGAATATGACAAAAGACTTTTAAATCAAAAAAAGATTATTGATGAAATGGTACCACAGGTGAAACTTAAAACAGTTACTTATGATGAAAATGAGTTTTTAGATTATGTCGATGGACTTGAAGACGAACCCGAGGGTGGCGTTAGATGCACCAAATGTTTTATACTTCGTATGGAAAAGACTGTGATAATTGCTAAAGAAGAAAATTATGACTATTTTTGCACGACCCTTTCTGTAAGTCCTTATAAAGATTCACAAAGACTTAACAAAATTGGTAAATATTTAGAAGAAAAATATGGCGTTAAATATTTATATTCTGATTTTAAAAAGAAGAATGGTTACAAACGTAGTAACGAACTTGCTAGGGAGTATGATATTTATAGGCAAGATTATTGCGGATGTAGGTATTCTATTAGAGAAACGCTTAATCATTAGTGTTTCTTTTTTTGAGGGTGTTTTTGTGCCTTTTGAAATATGCTTGTTATAATTTTGAATTTTGGTGTAGTTGCTGAAAATACCAAATACTCTAAATGTAAATTTTCTTTTAAAAGGCTTGATTTTTATATGCAATTAGTTTATAATCTTACTTGTGCGTGATACTCATGCAGATATAGTAGATAGGTGATAAAATGGAAGATGGAGTAAGTACAGTATTTTTAATACCTTTTTTTAATTTACCAGTAACCAATGTGGTTATAATGTCATGGATTGCTATGGCTGTTATAATTCTTTGGGCTTTTCTTGCTACAAGAAATATGAAAGATGTTCCTGGTAAATTACAAAATACCGCAGAAATAGTAGTTGAGTTTATTAATAATTTTGTTTCTGGACTTATGAATAAAGAAAATGCTAAAGTGTTTGCTCCATATGTGGGAACAGTTGGACTTTTTTTGGTTATTGCCAATACGGTCGGAGCTTTATTTGCTTCAGAACTTACTGGAGGTGTTATTGCTCCACCGGCAAGAACTTTAGGAGTGCCACTTGCGCTTGCACTTATGACAATTATACTTGCTGTTGGTGCTGGTATTTGGCGTAAAGGCCTTACAGGGTATATTAAAAAGTTATTTAAACCATTACCATTTTTATTTCCATTTAATTTGCTTGAGTTAATCACAAAACCATTATCACTCAGTATGCGACTATTTGGTAATATTCTAGGAGCTTATATTTTGATGGAACTTCTAGTATCAAGTACACATGTGTTCTTTCCAAGTATCGCATGTTTGTACTTTGATTTATTTGATGGTTTATTGCAAGCATATGTGTTTATACTTCTTACCAGTCTTTATGTGGCTGAAGAGGTAAATGAAGGAGAATAGGTGGTGAAAATATGGAAATGTTAGGTTTAATTGGTGCTGGTATAGCAGTTCTTACAGGATTTGGTGCTGGTATTGGTATTGGTGTGGCAACTGGTAAGGCTACTGAGGCTGTTGCTAGACAACCTGAGGCTTCAGGAAAAGTTCAAACTTTGCTATTATTAGGTGCTGCACTTGCAGAGGCAACTGCTATCTATGGCTTAGTTATCGCTATAATGATTATAGGTAAGATGTAGTTACCTGAATGAACTTCAAGCCTTGCTTGAAGTTTTAATGGTTAAAATGATAGAATGGAGTTAGTATATGGAATTTGATAAAGAATTTTGGACTACGCTATTTTTTACAATTATAAATATTTTAGTATTATATTTCATTTTGAAAAAATTGCTTTTTAAACCTGTTACTAATTTTATGGATAACAGAACTAATAAAATAGATGAGGCTTTAAAAATGGCTGAAGAGGCTAAAAGTAAACTTGCATCTATGGAAGATGAACATCAAAGAAGGCTTAAAGAAATTAAAGATGAAGGCTCTTTGCTTATTAAAGATTATGAGAAAAAGGCTACTGAAGAATATACTTCTATCATAGAAAAGGCAAAAGAAGAAGCAGAAGTAATGCTTAAAAATACAAGAGCCGAACTTGAAACTGAGAAAGAACAACTTATGTCTAATCTTAAAGAAGAAGTTGTGGCTTTAGTTCTTGAAACTAGTGAAAAAGTTCTTGATAAAAATGTTGATAGTGCAGATAACAGAAAGTTTATTCAAGAGCTTATTAAAGAAGACAAATAGGAGGCGTGTTTATGGCAAATGTATGTAAAAGATATGTAGACGCTATTTATGCTGGTGATAAATATGCTTCTTCACTAAAAGAACTTTCCTTGCTTTATGCTGGCAGTGAGTTTAAAAATCTTATGGATAATCCAATGATAACAAATGATGAAAAAATGTCAGTTATTAAAGAGGTTATAAAACAGGATGATGTTTTTTACAATTTTGTATCTTTACTTCTTTTAGAAAAAAGATTTAATTTAATTGAAGAAATTTATAAAGAGTATGAAAAGTTATATATGGAAGAAAATGGTGTTTTAAAGATAACCATTACTTCAGCGGATGAAATTTCTAAAGAGGAAGTTTCAAAAATTATTCAAAAATTTAAAGAACTTTATAAGGCGTCTTCTGTGGAATATGAATTTTTAATTGATAAAAGTTTAATTGGCGGAGTTAAGGTAAGTGCTGGTGATAAAGTTTATGATAGTTCTGTTAGAACAAGATTAGATAATATATTAAGTTAAAGGAGGAAAAACATGTTAGTTAAACCTGAAGAGATTAGTGATATAATTAGAAAAAAGATTAACAATTATGATTCTAAAACTGAAATTAATGAAGTTGGTCATGTAATTGAAGCGGGTGATGGTATTGTTAAGATATATGGTCTTAAGAATGCTGGCGCTAACGAGCTTATTGAATTTGAGGGGGGTAGTTATGGTATGGCTATGAACCTTGAAGAAGAGTGTGTTGGTTGCGTTTTATTCGGAGGAGATACTACTGTTAAAGAAGGTACACTTGCTAAAAGGACTGGTAAACAAGTTAGTGTGGGTGTATCTGATGAAATTATTGGTAGGGTAGTTAATCCACTTGGTCAAGCAATTGATGGTAAGGGTGACTTTGCGATTGATGAGTATCGTAATGTTGAAGTTGTTGCACCATCTGTTATGATAAGAAAATCCGTTGATACACCATTACAAACTGGTATTTTAGCGATAGATGCTATGGTACCTATCGGTAGAGGTCAGAGAGAACTTATTATTGGAGATAGACAAACTGGTAAAACTGCTATTGCAGTTGATACTATTTTAAATCAAAAGGGTGAGAATGTAATTTGTATATATGTTGCAATTGGGCAGAAGTCTTCATCTGTTGCTAGCGTAGTTGAAACATTAACAAAAAATGGTGCTATGGATTATTCTATTGTTGTTTCTGCTACGGCTAGTGATTCAGCATCTTTACAATATTTAGCACCTTATGCTGGTGTGGCTATTGCTGAATATTTTATGTACAAAGGAAAAGATGTACTTATTGTTTATGATGATTTATCTAAACATGCTCAAAGTTATCGTGCTATGAGTTTATTATTACGTCGTTCTCCTGGTAGAGAGGCTTATCCTGGAGATGTATTCTATTTACATTCTAGATTACTTGAGAGGGCTGCGAAGTTAGATGATGCTCATGGTGGTGGCTCTATTACAGCTCTTCCTATTATTGAAACTCTAGCGGGTGATGTTTCTGCATATGTTCCTACAAACGTTATTTCTATTACTGATGGACAAATTTATTTAGAAAGTGATTTATTTTTCTCAGGTCAAAGACCAGCAATTAATGCAGGGCTTTCCGTATCACGTGTTGGTGGTAGTGCACAAATTAAGGCTGTTAAGAAATTATCTGGTACTTTAAGAATTAACCTAGCACAATATCGTGAACTTGCGTCTTTTTCCCAATTTGGTAGTGATGTTGATAAAGTGACTCAAAAGAAACTTATTCAAGGTGAGAGAATTTTAGAGCTTTTAAAACAACCTCAATATGAAACTATTCCAGTTGAAAACCAAGTTGTTATGCTTTATGTGGCTGTTAAAGGATATTTGGATGATGTTGAAACTAGCGATGTTGCCAAATTTAATAAAGGTATTATTGATGAAATTAAGCATAAAGATTCTAACCTTTTAAGCGATATTAAAGAAAGAAAAGTATTAGATGAAGATTTAGAAAAAAGACTTGTTAACGTTATTACTGATTATAAGAAAATCTTTAAGTTATAAGGTGGCGAATTATGGCGAATACTAGAGAGATTAAACAAAGAATTAAAGGTGTTGAAGGTACTAAAAAAATTACTAAGACAATGAAACTTATTGCTGCTTCTAAAGTGAAAAAGGCAAGAGAAATGCATACTAAAACGCTTCCTTTCTTTAAGAGAATTCAAGAGATCATGAATGAAATTCTTTTGAATTCTGGCTCTGATATTAGAGAATTATATTTTGATAATAGAGAAAATAAGAAGGATAAAAAAAAGGCTTATATTGTAATTTCTTCTGATAATGGACTTATTGGTAGTTATAATTCTAATGTGATTAAAAAAGCAGTAAGTAAAATTGAAAAAGAAAATAGTATTGTTCTTCCAGTTGGCAAAGTTATTAAAAATTACATGGTTAAACATGGATATAATGTTGATGAGAATTTTGATACTTCTTCTTATGCAGTTACAACTATTGTGGCGTCAGAGATTGCAAAGTATGTGGTTAAATTATTTAAATGCGGAGATATTGATGAGTTACATTTAATATATACAGAAATGTATAATGCACTTAGTTTTGAAACAAAGTCTATTAAATTGTTACCTCTTGATACAAATGACTTTGATGCTTTAAATAAAGAAAAGGCTGATCTTTTAGAGTTTGAGCCGTCTGCTGAAGTTGTTCTTGAGAGAGTTACTAAACAATATGTAAAAGGTATTTTGTATGGAGGCATGGTTGAGGCTTTTGTTAGTGAGCATTTTGCACGTATGAATGCAATGGATGCCGCTACTACAAATGCTGATAATGTTTCTAAAAAACTTACAATTGATTATAATAGAGCACGTCAACAAGCAATTACTCAGGAAATTTCTGAAATTATTGGCGGGGCTATGAATGTTGAATAAATGAAAGGATGATTATAAATGAATGAAGGAAAAATATCACAAATTACCGGTGCGGTATTAGATATCAAATTTAGTGATAACTTGCCTAATCTTTATAATGCTATTGAAATTCCTTTTAATGATGAGGTTATTGTGGCTGAAGTTATGCAGCATATTGGAGACAATGTGGTTAGATGTGTTGCGATGAGTTCAACAGATGGACTTCAAAGAGGAATGAAGGCACTTGATACTGGTAAACCTATTTCTGTTCCTGTTGGAGAAGAAGTTCTTGGTAGAGTATTTAATGTTTTAGGTAACACTATTGATGAAAAGGGCGACGATGCTTGTGCAGAAAAATGGTCTATTCATAGAGAGGCTCCTAAATTTGTAGATCAAAAACCAGTTACTGAAATGTTTGAAACTGGTATTAAGGTTATTGACCTTTTAGCACCTTATGCTAAAGGTGGTAAGATTGGTCTTTTCGGAGGTGCTGGTGTTGGTAAAACAGTTTTAATTCAGGAACTTATTAGTAGTATTGCTAATGAACATGGTGGTTATTCTGTATTTACTGGTGTTGGAGAGCGTTCAAGAGAGGGTAATGATTTAATTAATGAAATGGCTGATTCTGGCGTTATTAATAAAACTGCTTTGGTTTTTGGCCAGATGAACGAACCACCTGGAGCTAGAATGAGAGTTGCACTTACTGGACTTACTATGGCTGAATATTTTAGAGATGTAAAACATCAAGATGTTTTACTATTTGTAGATAATATATTTAGATTTATTCAGGCAGGTAGTGAGGTTTCTACTTTACTTGGCAGGATACCATCTGCGGTTGGATATCAACCGACACTAACTACTGATGTTGGTGCTTTACAAGAAAGAATTACTTCTACAAAGAATGGCTCTATCACTTCTATTCAAGCAGTATATGTACCTGCGGACGATTATACTGATCCTGCTCCTGCGACTACATTTGCTCATTTGGATGCTGTAACGGCGCTTTCAAGATCAATTGCGGAACTTGGTATTTATCCAGCGGTAGATCCTTTGGAATCTTCGTCTAGAATTATGGATCCTAAAATTTTAGGAGAAGAACACTATGAAGTTGCAAGAAGGGTACAAGAAATTTTACAAAAATACAAAGAATTACAAGATATAATTGTTATTCTAGGTATTGAAGAGTTATCTGATGAAGATAAGAAGATTGTTTATAGAGCAAGAAAAATTCAGAAATTCTTATCTCAACCATTTGTTGTTGGTGAACAATTTACTGGTATTCCTGGTAAATATGTGCCACTTAAAGAGACTATAAGAGGCTTTAAGGAAATTATTGACGGCAATATGGATGATTATCCTGAAGATGCATTCTTTATGGTTGGCACTATTGATGAGGTTATTGAAAAAGCCAAAAAGTTAGAGCAGGAGTAATATTATGCGAAAAAAATTTAAGATTGAAGTTTTAACTCCATTTGGAAAATTTTATGAGGACGAGGTAGAATTTATTAGTTTTACTGCTATTGGTGGTGAGTTTGGTGTACTTGCAGACCATGCCGCTACTTTGGTAGCAAATAGGCCTTGTCCTATGACCATTGAAAAAGATAACGAAAAGAAATATATGTATATTGCGGACGGTTTTGTTCAAATATCTAATAATTTAGTTTCTGTTATAGTAGATTATGCTGAGTGGTCTTCAAATATTGATGCTTCTAAAGTTCTTAGAGATATTAAAAATGCTGAAGAAAAACTTGAGAGTAAAAAACATGATGAGGCAGAAAGAACAGAACTTCTTGCTGGTATAGAAAAGGCAAGAGCGGCTGTAAAAACATCATCAATGAGGAATTAAAAAAGTGTACACGAAGTACACTTTTTGCATTTACTATGGTCAGGAAAACAAGATTTGAACTTGCGATCTCTGCGTCCCGAACGCAGCGCTTTACCAAACTAAGCCATTTCCTGCTATTTACTAGATTTATTATATCATATTTTTGTTATTGTGTTTTGTATTTTTATGATAAAAAAGATACTTAATTCGTTTGTGAATTAGATGTCATAAATCATAAAATATTATTAGGTAGATATTTAACGCTAGAAAGTTAAATGTTCCTTTTTATTATATGTAAGTTTCCCTTGCTGAATACATATTAATACAAAAAAAAGTCTTTTTTCAAGACTTATTATTTTAAAAATGGTGCCGCAACGGTGAATTGAACACCGATTAAGGCATTACCATTGCCTCGTAATACCATTATACTATTGCGGCGTATCTAAATTATATAATAAATATACAATTTTTTCAATATACATGGGCAAAAAAATGCTATAATGTTGGTAACTATTTGTAACTGTTCAGACTTTTGCACGTAAAAAAGAAGAGTGGTTGAAAGAAATTGCTTTTTTGTTGTACTACGAGAAAAGTTCCTTCCCTTCAAAAATAGATAATATAGCATCGAAGAGATTTATTTTTCTTCTTTTTGCTGTCTTTATTATACTGATTGCATCACAATATACTTTTGCACCATTTTCATTTCTGAAATCACCAGTGATTTTTGTTTATTACATCGTAAGTGTGATATTTCTACTTAAAAATAAAGGAATGCTTTATGATAAACTTTCTAAAGTGAAATTTGTAAGCATTTTAAGTTTTGATGATACAAAAAAAGACTAGTTATATTTTAGTCTTTTTGCTTTAAAATAATTATTTTCTTTTAGTTTCTGATTTATATTTACCTTCTGGCCATTCTTTACCATCAACTACCCTTGATACTAAAAGTGAACAACTGGTATCACCAACGGCGTTTAAGGTAGTCGCAGGGGCATCAATGATAGTCGCAATCATAGTAAGTACTGGTAAGGCAGCGACTGGAAATGACATTAGGGTAATAATCATCATTTCACTTATGGTACCACCACCTATTGGAACGGCACTTATAAGGAATGATGCTACTAAGGCAACAAATAATATTTTACCTATCATTTCAGGTGATGAGATATCTACGCCAAATAGGCAAACAAGGAACATAATTTTAAACACACTACCTATCATAGAACCGTCTTGGTGCAGGTTAGTGGCAAGTGATATTGTAGTTTCGGCAACATCTTCTTTGATGTTCATTTTCTTGGCACTATCTATATTAATAGGAATACAGGCGGCAGATGAACAAGTCGCAAGTGAAGTGAATGTTGCGGGCCATACGTTTTTCCACCAAATTTTTAAGCCTTTTTTACCGCCTGCTAGAAAAGCGTATAGACTATATACTATTATGTAATAAGCAATTGCTACTACGGCATATAGGATAAAGGTTTTTAAGAAACCCGCAGCGATACTGGCACCAAATGTTCCAACGTATGATGCAAAGTAACAACCAATACCAATAGGGGCATAGTACATAACTAGTTTAATGAAACTAAATACTATACTATGAGCACTTTCCATAACTTTTAATAATGGTTTAGATTTATCACCACTCATTCTCATTGCAAAGCCAAATAATAGTGAGAATACAAGTAGGGCAACGACGTTTTCTTTTGATAAAAGTTCAGTAAAATCGTCAACACTGATTAACTGTACAGTACTTTCTAAAAGGTTAAGGTCAGTATCAGTTTTTACAGTACCGTCAAATAGTTCTTTGATGGTACTGGCACTACCTTTGTCTACAAGGTTAAAGTTGTAAGTACAAAGTAAACCGACGGCAATCGCAATTACTGAAGTAATTAAGAATACTACGGCTGTTATTCCCATAATTTTTCCAAGTCTTTTAGGCTGCTTAACTTTCGCAACGGCAAGTGAGATAGTTAGAAAAATTAAAGGTACAATAATAACAAACATTAGATTTAAGAATAAATCTCCAAGTGGTTTTACTATCATAGCGTCTTCTTTGAATATAAGTCCGCATATCGCACCGATTATCATGGCTAGTATAAGTGCAAGTATTGTTTTATAATTTTTTAAAAATGATTTTATTTTTTTCATAAATAATTCCTCCTGCTAACAGTATAAGCGTTTTATGGTCAAAGGCCTACTTTGGGTATTCCACGAGCAAATATAAAAAACTCGCTTTTTCCACGGAAATGTGTTATTATATAGGTGTGATGTGTTATGAAAAAGAATTTTATTAGAATGAATAATAATCAAAAAGAGTTATCTCTAGGTAATTTTTGTCGAATTATTAAGCAACTTGCACAAAATAAAAGTTTTGCTAATCAAACAGAAATTTTTTATACTATTTTTGATACTTCTGACGTAAGTGATTCTACTATTAATAATTACTGTATTGGATATAGGGCAATTGGTAGTGAATTTAAAGAGACATATATAAAGAAACGAAAAAAGTATGAGAGAGGTGAAAATGTTTTTGATGATATAATAACGGGTCTTATGTCTATTTTAGATGCCGAAATATATCCTAGTTTAAGTCATGAAGAGATACTTAATAAATTGAAAAATCATAGGAATATTTTAAAACTTAATTTAGATTTATATAATATCGCCAAAAATGATAGAACGGTTCCTAGCCAATTTACTAAAAAAATTCATGCACAAATGAATGGTGAAGATGTATATGGGACGTTGTGTGAGTTTCTTTTATATATTGTTTTAGAAAAAAAACAACCAGTATATGTTTCTGAAACAAGGCAAGAGAGGATAGAGGGGCTACTTAATAAGACTAATATATCAGTATCTGAACTAGAAAAGTTTTTATCATTACAAATGAGAGATGGTATAAATTATACTCATTCTTTAAAGACCTTAGCGAAAGAAGAAAATCCTTATGCTTGCTACGAAATGGGTATGATGGAGTATGAGGGTAAGATGACGGGAGAACCTAGGTATGTTAAGGCTTATGAATATTTTAAGGTGGCTGCTAAAAAGGAACACCCTAGGGCGAACTGGCTAATTGCACAGATGTTTTATCAAAAGCAGTTAGGCAGTTTAACAGACGAAGATAAAAGAACGGCCTATGAATATTTAAAAGCGGCCGAGAGGTTTGGAAGTGTGGCAGCACTTAATACTTTGGGTTTGTGCTATCTAGAAGGGTTAGTGCCTGATGAGACAAAAGATATAAAAAAGGCTATTAATTATTTTGAAAAAGCAATTGAATATGATTATGTATATGCTTATAATAATTTAGGGAAAATATATGAGAATAAAAAAGAATATAAAAAGGCTTTTGATTATTATTTAAAAAGTGCTTTGAAAGGTGAAAGCTGGGCATCAAATAAAGTCGCAGAGTTTTACCGTTTAGGTAAGGGCACTGATAAGAATATGAAAGAGGCATATAAGTATTATGCTCTTTCGACGGAAGTTCCACTTAGTTTACTTGATTTTTGGACTTATTATAATTTGGCTAAGTATTTTTATCAAAATGGTAATCACGCGGCAGGCGTAGAAAAAGATTTATCTAAAGCGATAGAATGTTATAAAAGAGCTATTTCAGGTAATGTTTATCCAGCCTATGAACAGCTTATATACATATATATAGATAAATATGTAGAAACTAAAAATACTTATTACATAGATGAGATAAATGGTTATTTAAAGTGCCTTGCAAATAATGACTGCTATGATAAATGCATAGGTAAGATAAAAGAAAAAATGAAAAAAATAGAAAAATTTCATATAGAGGTTGTACCCTATAATTAAAGTTTTAAGTAAATGGGAATTAGGTTTTGTAATACCATTTGCTTTTTAATTTGGCATTTTTTTGAGTGTTCGCTAGTTTTGAAAATAAATATATGTTAAAATGAGTTTGAATAAGAGAGTATATCTGGGTATAGAAGGAGGAAGTTAATATGGGCAATACAAAGATTAAGGTAGAAATTTTACCTAATTATTTTTTGAAAGATGACGGAACTTTTGATAAAAAGGGAGCAATGAAACAATCTGGACAGATTGCTGGTATTTGTTACAACAAAGACGGCTTTTCAGCACTTAAAGATGAAGATGAGTCAAAGACTATGAAAAGAGTTTCTAGAACCCTTTATAGTGGTCATCACAGTGTTTTTGATCATGTTTTAATTAATTTTAATTTGCAAAATTTACCAAAGGCTTTAGCAATGGTGCTTAATAATGAACATCAATATATGACAAGTGAGAAATCTGCGAGATACACTAAGGTAGAGAGAAAAGAAGGCTCTATTATTACTGAGGTAGAAGAAAAACTTTATAATAAATGGTTAAAGATATTTGAGATGAAGATAAAAGATAAATACGGTTCTTTGTATGGCGACGCAAAAATACATAAATTAGCACAAGAAAATGCTAGATATTTAGTTACTGTATTTATGCCAACTGAGATGATTTATTCTACTTCTTTTAGACAGATTAATTATCTGGTTTCTTGGATGTGGGAATATATAGAAAATGCTGATAAGAGTGATTATTTTGAAAGCAATTTAGCAAGTGCTATGGGAGCATTTATAAATGAACTTGATAGAGTAGGCGTTTTAGAGGAAGGCCTTCTTGATAACGAGAAACATAGAAAATTATCTTTATTTGGCAAGGAATTAGATAAAAAAGAAGAATATTTTGGAGATGTTTATTCTACAAATTATAGTGCAACACTTGCTTTTTTAGCACAAGCACAGAGACACAGAACGCTTGATTACCAAATGGAAATGACGTATGATAATGGGTTTTATGTGCCACCAATTATTGCGGATGATCCAGCGCTTGTAGAAGAGTGGTTATGTGATATGTTTGATGTTAAAGAGGTAATCCCGCAAGGCGAGCTGGTTAGAATTAATGAGATAGGTAAGTATGATGACTTTGTTTTGAAATGTAAAGAAAGATTATGTACTGATGCTCAACTTGAAATTATGCAGCAGACTAAAGACACATTACTTAAATATAAAAATGCTTTAGAAGAGAAGAGCAGCCCACTTGCTTCTGATATAGAAAAATATACACATGGTGCGAGATGTACTTTCTTAGATTTTGAATGTAAATCACCCTGTAAAAACAAAGAGGGAAAGAGACTAGTTAGGAAAATTTAGTATGGAAATAGGAAAACTTATTGTTATGGAGGGTGCTTGTGATGGTATCGGGAAAACAACACAATATAAATTACTTAAAGAGCATCTTTTAAAAGACGGTAAAATGGTGGTTAGTCATCATTTTCCCTCTTACGGTACTTATCAAGGCGCAGCAGTAGAACATTATTTAAAAGGAAATTTTGGAGCTCCAAAAGATTTGTCCCCATATTTTATAAATAGTTTGTATGCTGTAGATAGAGGAGTAACCTGGCATAATGAGTTAAAAAAGCCATATGACGATGGAAGTGTTATTTTACTCGATAGGTATACAACATCTAGTTTGATTTATCAGTCGGCTTTAATAGAAGATACCGAAGATAAAAAATCATTTATTAATTATGTTTTAGATTTTGAATATCAAAAAATGGGAATAAAGGCTCCAGATGAGGTTATTTTTCTTCATGCACCTTTTGATTTAGTGACGGAAATGCGTAATGCAAGAAAAGAAAATGAGGGACTTGCAAATGATGTTCATGAGGGCAACCTTGAATTTATGAGAAAAGTTTATGAAAGTGCTTTGTTTGTGGCTGATTATCTTTCTTGGAATAAAATAGAATGCAATGACGGGGAGAAAATGAGAGACCGCGAAGATATACATGAGGAAATTTATAGCCATATTCTTCGCAAAAATTTTAGATAACACGCACCTTGTACTTAAAGGCGAATTTTGGTATAATTGATGTTGTATTTAAAGGAAGTGATTTTGTGAGAGAATTTACAGAACAAGAAATGGTAAGAAGAGGTAAACTTGCTAAAATAAGTGAACTTGGTATTGATCCTTTTGGTCATAGTTTTAAAAGAACTGGGTTTGCTTTAGATATTAAAGAGAAATATGCACCTATAGAACATGATGAATTTGAGAATATTAACGATGAATATATAGTAGCCGGTAGAATTATGTTTATTAGAAAAATGGGTAAAGCATCATTTTTCACTATTAAAGATAAAACTGGATCTATTCAAATATATATATCAATAAATGATATTGGAGAAGAGGCTTATACTTTATTTAAGTCTGCTGATATCGGCGATATTGTTGGTGTACGTGGTAAAGTTATGAAAACTAGAACTGGCGAGGTAACTTTAAAATGTCTTGAATATACTCATTTAGTTAAGTCATTAAGACCCCTACCAGAAAAGTTTCATGGTCTTACTGATGTTGAAGAAAGATTTAGAAGACGTTACGTTGATTTAATAATTAATGATGAGGCTCGTGATGTCGCGTTTATGCGTCCTAAAATCATTAGATGCATTAGAGATTTTATGGATGGTGAAGGCTTTACTGAAGTAGAAACTCCAATACTTTCTACTTTACTTACTGGTGCGGCCGCTAGACCATTTATTACACACCATAATGCTCAAAATTTGGATATGTATTTAAGAATTGCGACAGAACTTCCATTAAAAAGATTACTTGTAGGTGGTATGGAAGCCGTTTATGAAATAGGTAGAATATTTAGAAATGAGGGTATGGATACTAGACATAATCCAGAGTTTACGACGCTTGAGGCTTATCTTGCTTACTCTGATTTAGACGGTATGATGGATCTTACCGAGAGAATGTTTAGAAAAATTGCGGAAGAAGTTACTCATAAACAAGTTTATAATTGGTATGGTAATACTATTAGTATTGAAAAGCCTTTTAGAAGAATCAGTATGGTAGATGCTATTAAAGAAAAAACTGGTATTGATTTTAAACAAAATATGTCTTTAGATGAAGTTTTAACTTTGGCGGATGAACATAATATTGTTTATGAAGAACATCAAAAGAGTTTTGGACATATTGTTAATTTATTTTTTGAAAAATATGTAGAAGAAACATTAATAGAGCCTACTTTCTTATATGGACATCCTATTGAAATTTCACCACTTACTAAAAAAGATCCGGAAGATGAGAGATTTACTCAAAGATTTGAATTATTTGTAGGTGGTAAGGAACTAGCCAATGCTTATACTGAACTAAATGATCCTATCGATCAGTTAGAGAGGTTTGAGGCGCAACTTGAAGAGAAAGATCTTGGAAACGATGAGGCGAATGATATTGATATGGACTTTGTTGAAGCTCTTGAGTATGGTATGCCTCCTGCGGGCGGTATAGGCTATGGAATAGATAGGATGATTATGTTCTTCTTAGAACAAGATACTATTAGAGAAGTTCTTTTATTCCCAACTATGAAACCATTAAACGATGCGAAAGGTACTTTGAATACTACTAGAAAAGAAGATGTAAAGCCTAAAACTATAGATTTTTCTAAAGTAGAAATTGAACCTTTATTTGAAGACTTTGTAGATTTTGATACTTTCAGTAAATCTGATTTTAGAGCTGTAAAGGTTAAAGACTGCATAGCAGTACCAAAATCAAAAAAGTTACTTCAGTTTACACTTGATGACGGAACTGGAACAGACCGCACTATTTTAAGTGGTATTCATGCATATTATGAACCGGAAGAACTTATTGGCAAGACTTGTGTAGCGATTACAAATCTTCCACCAAGGCCAATGATGGGAATTGATTCTTGTGGTATGCTTATAAGCGCAGTTCATTCAGAAGAAGGAGAAGAGAGACTTAACCTTTTAATGGTTGATGATAGCATTCCTGCTGGTGCAAAATTATATTAGGTAAGAGTAAAACTCTTGCTTTTTTTATTAAATACGAAAGGAAAATATAAATATGATAAAGGAAATAAGAGATATAAACTTATATTTTGAGGGAGTAATACAAAATATAGATATCATATTAAATAATGATTTTTATAAAAATAAAGATAATTTAATTATTGTTAAAAATAGCATTATAAAATGGTATGATAGTTATAAAACTCACCTAACATTAAAACAAATTAACCCAGAAGAATTAAAAAATCTTGATCTAGAGATCACTGACTTTTTTGCAGACTATGTAGAAACAGAACCAGTGAACGAAAATTATGCTGAAAGGCTATCATATGACTTTGATGAGTTAGAAAGATATTGGAAAGATGAAATGCTAGAAAATAATTGAAATATATGTTGGGGTATTTACATCATCCTTGTTTTTTGATATTATTATAACAGAATTGCTAAAGAGTAGTTAAATATTATCAACGACTAACGTATAACTGTATATTATACGTTAATTATCTGCCTATTTTAATAGTAATGAGTAGCTCTCTTTACTTTTTTTGTTATCTAAAACGTAATATTATTGAGTGATATACCTCTATTCACTGTCGTATAATATACAGTTATACGTTAATAGTGAGAGGGAAAAAGTATATTGTATGAAGAAATTGAAAAACTTATCTAATTTTCAAAAGAAAAATCTAATAATAGGGGGCTTAATGGCAGTAGTGCTTGTTATGGCAGTGGGATATGCGGCTTTCGCAAGTAGTTTAAAGATATCTGGTACATCTAATATATCTACATCATGGAATATATCAATCACAGACATTACTACTAGTAATAAAGTCGGTAGTGCATCAGTAAGTGGCACACCTGAACACAGTGGACTTACCGCATCTTTTAATACTAATTTAGTATTACCAGGGGACTCTATAACTTATAATATTAAGGTAGAAAATAAAGGAAACCTAAATGCCAAACTTAATAAAATAACCCTAAAAAAAGATAATAATTCTGCGATATTATTTGAAACAAGTGGTATAAAAGAAGGTGATGTCTTAAAACAAGGTACATCTTCTACATTGTCAGTAAAAGTAACTTATAGTAATAGCGTTACCTCACAACCTACTAATCTAGATGCATCTCTAACAGTTACATTAGACTTTGTCCAAAGTGACGGAAGTAGTGGTAGTACTGGTGGAGATACTAGTAATGCTGCCGCAGAAATGTTAAAAGCAAAAGTAGTTACCAGCGGTGACGGACTCTACACTGATTCTACCGAAGCAGGTAGATACATTTATAGAGGCGCAGCACCTGATAACTATATCCAACTAGGAGATGATATGTATAGAATCATTGCAGTAGAAAGTGATAATACTTTAAAGGTAATAAAAAATGGTAGTATAGGTTATAGAGAATTTGATAGTCAAGGTTATCGTGATGAAACTAGCAATGGTGCCGGAGGAACTTATTGTGCACAGGCTGATGATTTCGGATGTAATGCTTGGGCAACAAGTGGTAATTTTGTAAATGGAAAATATAGTGGCATAGTCCTTAAAGATGCTGAGCTTAATACATATTTAAATAATGATTGGTACAATACCTTGAATTATGGTAATTTAATAACATTCCATACATGGCATGTTGGATCAGTAAATGGCAACGAAACTAATTTACAAATTAGTGTTAATGAGGAAAAAAAGTATACATGGAGCGGTAAAATTGGACTTATGGGTGCGACAGATTATGTAAAAGCCAGTACTAATTCCGCATGTAGTAGTGTATCTTCTTACCTTTTGGAGAAAACTTGCTATGAAAACAGTGATATTCATAACTGGATATATAAAGATATTGGTGTAGATTGGATATGGACGATTACGCCGACTGTTTACGATACGTTCGGTGTCTGGTTGGTGGTCAGTAACGATGGCGGCAGACTTGGCATTAGCGACGACGGCGGAGTTGCGGCCGGTGCGAATGGCGTAGCCCCAGTATTCTTCTTAAATTCTAATATAACCCTATCTGGAACAGGAACTAGTTCTGACCCATATATTCCGACATTAAGTTAATAATTATATTTTAAAGGTAAAAGTATATTTATGCTTTTATCTTTTTTTTAATTATGCTATACTTTGTATGGTGATACTATTATGAATAAAGGTTTTACATTAATTGAACTTATCGCAGTAATTTTTATTATTGCTTTACTAGGTATGGTAACAGTCCCAATGATTGTAGGTATGCTTAATAATTCTAAAGAAAAAATGTTTGTTACAAATGTAAAGGAACTTATTTCTATCGCAGAACAAGATGTAACAGAAAACTCTAGAAGTTGTAAGTCAGACGATAATACTTCTTGTTTGTATACACTTACGTATGCAGATGATAAAAGTGTATTTACATTTGGTAATGAGAAATTAAACTTTTCAGGAACTATCTTAAAAGGAAGTGGTAGCATTATTATTGATATGAACGGGAAACCGAAAGAAGTCAATATATGGAACGGCGATCTAAATAAGTGTGCAGTACTACTGGGTGACAGTGTAGTTATAAATGAAGAAGTTACGAAGAAAAATGAATGTATTTCTTAGTAATTTTTTTGTAATATTTTAATTTCTTCTCTAATATAATTTATTAGATTTGTTACTAGGAGGGATTAAATGATTAATAAAAAAAGTTTATGGTTTTTAACTCTATTTAGTTTGATTTTAGTATTAAGCGTATATTATATTACAATGCCTAATGAATTATTATTAACGGCGAATATGAATAATAAAAAAGATATAGAAAGCACAAAAAAAGTTTCAGCCGAAGCAGATGCTGATACTGAAAGTGCGGAATTGGTGGCTCTTCGGGTGGAGTCTGATGAGAAGATGTTAGATGAGATGACAGAACTTAAAACAGTTTTAACAAACTCTAAATCTACAGCAGAAGAGAAAAATGAGGCATTAACAAAGATGCAAAATCTTAACAAAAACAAAGGTACCGAAGAACAAATAGAAGAAAATATAAAAAATACTAACAATGTGGATGCCTTTGTAAAGATAGAAAATTCTGATGTTACGGTAGTTATCGACAGCACGAAACACGATAAAAAGATTGCAAACGAGATTATGAAAACTGTTCAAAATTCGTTTGATACTACGGTAAATATTACTGTTAAATTCCAAAAATGATTTTGGAATTTTTTCACACATTTGTTTTAGGTGCATAAAATAATATGAATAAGTATAATCCACTCTGCATAGGAAGTGAGGGAAATGATGAGTAAAAGCATACTTACTAAAAGAGAACATGAAGTTTTCGAACTTTTAATTGCTAATAAATCTACATTAGAGATTGCAAGTGAACTTGGTATTAGTGAGAAAACAGTACGTAATCATATATCAAATGCAATGCAGAAACTTGACGTTAAAGGGCGTGCTGGTGCTGTGGTAGAGTTGCTCAAACTTGGGGAACTTTCATTATAAAAGATTAATATTTTAATCTTTTTTTCATATGATTTAATGGGTGATATTGTGATCAGAAGTTTATATATCAAGAAAATTGTGATTTCATCGGTGGTGCTTTTTTCGATTTTGCTTTTGTATTTATTTCCTGCTCATGAAGATAAATTAAATGTTGATAGCGAACTTGAATATGTTAGTGATATGTCAAATTATAATTCTATTTTTTTATTAGATAAAAATAGTTATGTGTCTTTAACGAGCGTTGTTTTAACTAATGATGATATAGAAGCAAAGGCTAGGGAACTTATCGGTATTTTAACTATTGGCGGTGATACTTCTAAACTTCCTAGTGGGTTTAAGGCAATTATACCTCCGGATACTGTAATTCGCAGTTTAAAATATGAGGACGGACTAATTAAGGTGGATTTTTCTAAAGATTTTTTAGATGTTGATGCATCACTTGAAGAAAAACTAGTGGAAGCGGTAATATATACATTGACTTCAATAGATGATGTTAATAAAGTTATTATATATGTGGAAGGTGAGATACTAAATAAACTTCCAAAGACGAAAATTAATTTACCGAGTACTTTAGATAGAAGTTATGGTATTAATAAGGAGTATGATTTTAATAGTGCGGATAAGTTAAACCAGGTGACGGTTTATTATATAAATAAGCGTAATGATGAGAATTATTATGTTCCAGTGACTAAATATTTGAATGATGATAGGGAAAAGATTACGGTGGTTATTGACGAACTTACTAATGCTTTTAATCCTAATGAAAATTTAATGAGTTTTGTCAATAGTGGTACGGAAGTTGTATCTACTGATTTAAATGGGGATAATTTAAGTTTAAATTTTAATTCTTATTTATTTGATGATGTTAATACTAAAGAGGTTTTGGAAGAAGTTATTTATACGATTTGTTTATCGGTTTATGATAATTATAATGTTAAGTCAGTGGCGATAAATGTGGATGGTAAAGAGGTATATAGTAGTGTTTTGAGTGATTTTAGTGTGATTAAATCAATATAAAAGACTAGCTTGCACTAGTCTTTGGTATAATAAAGCCCTCGAAAATCAAGGGTATAATAATCTAAGTGGCGTCCCCGATAGGATTCGAACCTATGACCCACGCCTTAGAAGGGCGTTGCTCTATCCAGCTGAGCTACGGAGACATAACTCAACAACAATTTGATTATACTATAATTTTTAGTGGAATGCAAGTGGTTATGAATAAAAAAATGAACTTTGTGGCCTGAGCATGTTGCTAATTAGGTATTAAGTGTTAGATAAATGAAATATCTAGTGTTTTTAGGCTGCATAAAATGTAAAAATATTTAAAATATGGGCCTTAGGGCAAAAAAAGAAAAAGTAGATGTCCTGGCTACTTTAGAAGGCGGTAGACATGCAATTTTAGAAATGGACTCATCTTTTTATGATGGCCAGCACGAAAAAGGACTTTTATATCTTTGTACTCTTTTTTCTAACACCATAAAATCTGGACGTGATTATAAAAATGTAAATGAAGTAATACTCATAAACTTTACCTATGGTCTGACAGATGAAAAAATTGGTATAAAGTACTTAACAAAATTCAAAATAATCGAATTTAATGGTTTTAAAATACTAAAAAGTTGGTATGATAATGGTAATAGCAAGTACTTCCATTGGTAAAGAAGAGGGTGGAAAACATGGCAAGAAAGTTGGAGCATTAGAAAATGCAAAGAAAGTAGCCCAAAATATGCTAAAGGAGCATTTGCCGGTAAATACTATTGTTAAGTGTACAAGCTTGTCAAAGTAAGGAATTGAAGAGTTAGAAACAAAAAAATAATATTCTAGTAAAACCTATTTGACTGTATGCTAGGAAATTTATGAACAAGGATTATCGTATAACTGCATATTATGCGATAATTTTTTGCTATAAAATCAGTTTTTTAGATAAATGTTAGATACTTTTATCTATATCAAAGGTAATATTTTCGCTAATATTGTAACGCATAATATGCAGTTATACGTTCATTTTGAGGAAAGTAGTGGAAATATGAGATATAGAAGAAGATTACATAGGCGAGATTTAAAGAGGCAAAGAATAATAATAGCTAGTCTATTTATAGTATTATTATGTTTTTTTTCGGGTATGCGGCATTTAGTACTAATATAAACATGAGTGCTAAAGGAAATTTAAAGAATATGGATAAAGAAGTTGATAGTAAAATTTCTATGAGCGAACTTTTATTTTGGGGACAAGCAGATAATAAAGATAACACCCTTTATTACACTGGAAAATAAAGTTAGTACTGGTACTGATGGTGCAGTGCATGGATTTAAAAATGATTTTTTAAGTGGTTATAATGATGGGAATATTAGTTTTGACGGTAATGACGATTATATTGATATAGGGCTTACTAATTATGATTTTAAAAATACAGTAAGTTATATTGTATATGTAAAACTTAACAATATAGAAAAGCATCAAATAATTTTTGGTAGTTTGGAAGGTGAAAAAGGAGCAAGCGGAATATATTTTAATAATAGGAGTTGCTTTTCTTTTGCTAGTATGTCATTAAAAGAAGTTATGCTATATGATAGAGTGCTCACAGAAAATGAAGCTATAGATGTAACTAAAGGCTTTGAAAAAAATATGGTATGCAGAACGTATCGTAAAATATTACATCTTCATGAGTTAACAAAAATATAATCTATTTTATTTTCTTTTAAAATATAGTATAATTTAAAAAGAAGAGGTGACTTATGGCTAGGGAACTTAATGAAGATGATATTATAGATTATGTAAAAGATAATTATTTACCAGATGAAGAAAACGAAGATATTAGTTTTTATAAGGCTGGTAAAATATTAGAAACTTATATGACTTTATATAAAGAAAATATATTTAAAGGTATATATGAATATGTTTTAGTACATAAGTATTACAAAGATTTTTTAGAAGATGTTATGCCTGTTATCGTAACAGTTAATTCTATTTATGCGAATGGTTCTGTTACTTTTAATCAAGATTTATATCAAAAAGCAGAACTTGCTAACAGAATTAATAAACATATTATTGAGAGGGTTCTTTCACTTACGGATGCAGTATCGATGAATAATGCTAATAATGAGGCGAGTACTGAGCTTTCTAATTTAATTGGTATAAAGAATAATAATATTTTTAATAAAAATTTATCGGATGATTTTAAACCTGTTAGTAGTGTTCCTGATTTAGATTATAGTAAGGAGTATACAGATCCTATAAGACAGTATTTTATCGTAAAGGAAAATGCTTTGAAAAAAGAACTTTTAAATAAAGTTTCACTTGATGATATAACTTTTTTTGAAAATTTATTAAATGTAGTGTATGCTTATAATGTTTGCCGTAAGAAAATGGAGGTTTAAAAAAGATTTAACTTTTTGTGGGTTAAATCTTTTTACATTAATTTATCTATTAATTTACTAAGTCCTATACCGTGTGATGCTTTTAAGTATATATTTTTATTTTTTAAATCTTTTTTGTTTATTTCCTCTACACTAGTATAATAGTAAATGTTTTCAAATCCTTTTTTCTTCAAATATTTATAGACATTTTCCATTTGTGGTCCAACTAGATGTATTTCTTTGAAATTGTATTTTCTTTTTTCTATTGTTTTGGCTATTTCTTTATGGATTTTATGGGTTTGTTTGCCTAGCTCTAGGATGTCTCCTAATACAACTATTTTATTTGTACATCTTTGTCTTGAAAAGTATTCTAGACCACTTATCATGGTTTCATATGATGCATTATAACAATCATCAATTATGAAGGTTTTACCGATTTGTTTCTTTTCCATTCTACTTGGGGCAGGAGTGAATTCGGCAATACCTTTGATAATGCTTTTCATATCGATATCTAAAAGTAAACCGATTTTTAAAGCACAAAGTGAATAGGTAATTAAATATTCCAAATCACTATTGATAGTGATTTTGTATCTTTTACCGTTAACGGTGTAGGTATATCTGCTTTTTTTACCCTTTATAATATTGGTTGTTTCTTCTATACTGTAAGGTATTACTTTTGAACCTTTTGCTTTAACTTTCTTTATTAGATTATCATCTTCGTTTTGGAAGAAATATTCACTACCTACGGTAATACTACCTTTTTCTTTAGCAGTATTTTTAATGTTTTTAAAGTTACCGATATGTGCGGTTCCGATGTTAGTGATTAGGGTAATAGTTGGTCTACATATTTCTCTTAAGACTTTTATTTCTCCCATATGGTTTGAGCCTAATTCTAATAATATGACATCTTCATTATTATAGTTTACAAGTGTTAGAGGCATACCGATATTATTGTTATAATTTTTTTGTGTTACTAAAACATTGTATTTGGTTTTTAAAACAGAATAGATCATTTCTCTTTGGCTGGTTTTACCGTAACTTCCGGTTAAGGCGATAACGGGAATATCTAGTTTATTTCTAACTATTTTTGCAAGTTCTATTAGGGCTTTTTTGCAATCTTCAACTTCTATAATTATTATTTTATTATTTTGTTTTATAGCCTTTTCTATAATATCTTCATGACCTTTTTCTACAAAGAAACCTGCAAGTTTATTTTTAACTCCGTTTAAAATGTAATTATGACCATTGGTATTACCTTTTAATGGGAAAAACATGGTTTTACCTTTTAATTCATTTGTATTGATAGTAAATGAATCTATTTTATTTCTTTGAGATCCATTTATTAATTTTGCTCCCTCTATTTCTAATATTTCTTTTACTAACAATTTAAACACCTCCGAAATGCACACATATTATAGTATATTTTATGAAAGTATGCAAATTTGGTTCTTTGGGTTTTCAAAATGTGTGATGATGTGTTAAAATATATACTAGAGTAGGTGATGAATAACATGGGGAAAATTTTAGATATCAAAGGGATGGAAGTTTTAGATTCAAGGGGAAATCCAACAGTTATGGCAGAGGTTACGCTAGATAGTGGTGTAGTTGGAAAAGCCATTGTACCTTCTGGGGCTTCTACTGGAAGCAGGGAGGCTTTAGAATTACGTGATGGTGGCACCAGATATATGGGAATGGGTGTTTTGAAAGCGGTATCTAATGTTAACGGTATAATTAGGGAGTCTTTGCTTGGACTTGAATCAGGAAGACAGGAAGATATTGATAACATTATGATTATGCTTGATGGAACAGACAATAAGAGTAATCTTGGGGCAAACGCTATTTTGGCAGTATCTATGGCTTATCTTAAGGCTAGTGCGAAGGATACTGGAAAAGAACTTTATGAATATTTAGGGGATAAGACTTTACCTATTGCTATGATGAATATTTTAAATGGTGGAGTACATGCGGATAATGATTTGGAATTTCAGGAGTTTATGATTATTCCAATGTCTTCTTTGATGAAAGAAAGAGTTAGAATCGGTAGTGAGGTTTTTCATGCTTTGAAAAAAGTACTTAAATCCAAAGGCTATAATACTAATGTTGGAGATGAAGGTGGTTTTGCGCCAGCGATATCTTCTGGTGATGAAGCGTTATCTTTGGTAGTAGAGGCCATTAAACTTGCTGGTTATATTCCTGGCAGGGATATTAATATTGCGATTGATGCGGCGGCTTCTGAATTTTATAAAAGCGGAAAATATTATATCGAGGATAAAGCTTTAAGTACCGAAGAACTTATTAACTATTACGAAAAACTTACAGAAAAATATCCAATTGTTTCTATTGAGGATCCTGTGGATGAGAATGACTGGGATGGTTTTAAGCTAATTACTGAAAGACTAGGGAATAAAATTCAACTTGTCGGAGACGATTTATTTGTCACTAATATAAAGTATTTGGAAAAAGGTATAAAAATGCATGCTGGGAATGCAATACTTGTTAAAGTTAATCAGATTGGAACAATAACTGAGACGATAAATACAATTAATCTTGCTAAAAAAAATGGCTATAGTACGATTATTTCTCATAGAAGTGGCGAAACTGAGGACACAATTATTGCTGATTTAGCGGTAGGTTTAAATACAGGTCAGATTAAGACAGGCTCTATGTCTAGAACGGATAGAACTGCTAAATACAATAGACTTATGAGAATTGAGGAAAGTTTATATGAAAAGTAAGGCCTTTACTTTAGTTGAACTTTTAGGAGTTATGGTTCTTATTACTTTGCTGGCTTTGGTTATTATTCCAAATGTTACTACTTATATAAAGAAGGCTAGTATAAAGGCTGATGAGAGTACTTTAAGTAGTATTAAGATGGCAGCAAAGGAATATGCGTCTGATTATGCGGATGATATTAATAATAATGGTTATAAGATATTATGTGTATATAAAACTTCTAGTGATAATAGTGCTATTGTGGATTTGACAGATGCTGGGTATCTTGACATTACCAAAGAGAAACGTGATAAGTTTAAAGAACAATGTGTTAAGGTATCTAAAACTAGTGGTAAAAATTTTTCTTATGAGTTTGTAGATAAGGGCAATGTTACGGCTGATGGTAAAGGTGCTAGTGTAAAGATGGATGCTTATACTTATGGTGAGAATTTGTCTAAACCTTCTATTACGTCTGCGGATAATTATACCGATGTTAAATTTTATTATAGTAATAATAGGAATGCTTCTAAATGGGATGAATTTGATAATGTAAAAAATAATAAGTCTTTAGTGCCTGGCACGTATTATATGTATGCTAAATATAATAGTGGTGGTAAGACTATTCAAACAAGTACTATTTCTTTTATGGTGTATAAGGCGACGTTAAAACTAGAACTTACTATGAATGATTATGCCTATGGTGGTACTTTGGCTAAGCCAGTGGTTACTTCGGAAGATGCTGATTTAACAAATGCGAAGATAACATATTATTATAGTGCGTATTCTAGTTTTAAGAATTCGCAAATATGGGATTCTAATGCGATAACTAATACTACTTTAGCGGCTGGAGTTTATTATATGTATGCGGAGACTAACGCAAATGATTATTATAAATCAGCTAGAAGTGCAACTGTTAAGTTTACGGTTAGTAGACAAGGCGCTGAAAAGATTACTATTGCTCAAACTGAGTATGTATATGATGGAAGAGTTAAAACTGCTGCTTTGAGTAATGAATCAGATGCTTTGATAGATTATGAATATTATAGTGATGAGGCTTGTAGTAAGAGACTTACTAGTGAAAATAGTAAAAATGGACTGCCAATAGATGTTGGTTCTTATTCTGTTGTGGCTTATTTAAGTGCTTCTGATAAAAATCATTTAATAACGAATGAAGGAGAATGTGTTAAAAATGCGATTGTTATAAATAAAAGGGTTATTAGTACGGAGTGGGATAAGAATACTGACTTTGTTTATAATGGTAGTTTTCAAAGGCCTACTGCGAGATTTTATACTTTAGATGATGATGGTAATAAAAAGACGCCAGAAGAGGTTACTGGGGAGACTTTAAATTTTTCTATATCAGGACAGATTAATGCTGGAAAAAATTATACGGCAACGGCGACGCTTGCGAGTGTTACTGGAGGTAAGGTAAGTAATTATGAAGTAAAAAATAATACGTGTAATTTTAATATTTCTAAAGTTTATACCAGTGTTAAAGCACTTAATGTTATTAGTAATATGATTTCTACTACACATGGCGAAAGCGGAGAGTTTTCGGTAAAGGTAAGTTCAGATATTTTAGCAAAAGGTACTTTGTCTTTGACGGCTGGCGAGGGTATAGATGCCTATTTTGAAGACGGAAGTACATCTATTTATGCCGATAGTGCTGCGGATAATGAGTATTTGATAAAGTATACGTCATCTAGTTATCCTAAAGATACTAGGGGGGATTCATATATTAAAGTTAGTTTTGAACCTGATACGTCTTATAGTAATAATTTTAAGGAGAGTTCCGTAAGTGTTACTGTTAAGATTAGTGATGGTAAAGCACCGGTGGTTACTTTTGATCCGGATGGCGATACTGATAATATTTCTAGTGGACGCACAGTTTCAGTTAAGATAACGGATGACGGTAGTGGTCTTAAAGGTAATAAGCAAAGGTTATATTATGCTTGGAGTAAAGATAAGGAGCATGCACCAGATTATTTTAGTAATATGACTTATTCAAGTACGAAAAAGGTTAGTGAGCTTAAGGTAGAAGATTATGTTAAGATGAGCCCTACTGGTACTTCTTTTACTACGGATACGGCTTATACTGGTGGTAATGATAGTACTATGCTTGATATTAGCGAACTTGATTTATGGAAGGTTATTAAGATAAATGATGATGGTAGTGTAGATTTAGTATCGGCATATGTATCTAGCACTGATGTTACATTTTCTGGTATGAATGGGTATAAGAATTTTGTTGGTTATCTTAATACTATTGCTAGGCAATATGAGAATAGTATTTATACGTTAGATACAAGACATTTTGGGTATGGCACGCAAAATGAATACTGTGATGATATAGATACCTGCGATGAAAATGCTGATTATAAAAGCGATACTGATGCATTAGGCAGTATTCTTGTTGGCAAGAGAAAAAATGGTGAGGCTGCGTGCTACTGGGTGGCATCTAGGACATCTGGTTTTAAAAATGTTTTTGTTGATAGTAATGGTAAGATAGGTGAAATGAAGTTATTTGGTGATAATGATGTTAGTAAGAGTTGTGCTATTCGCCCGGTTATTACGTTAAAGCCTTCTGCAGAGTTTGTGGTTAAGTCTGGTAACTCTGAAAAGCATCCTTATTTGCTTGCAAATAGTTTTGAGGGGTATGCAGATCTTAATATTAGTGATGGTGCGGTCTCAGCGTCGTTTGATGTACCGCAAGTGGCTTCTAGTGATTTAACTGGCGTTTATTATTTATGGATAAAGGGTGGTATAACTGATGTTTCTATGGAAGAAAGCGTAGATACGGTAAGTAAAGCTTTTAGTTTTAATAATGAAATTCCATCTTTTAAACTTGGCGCGAGTTCGACTTCTAATTCGATTACGGTTACGGTAAATACTTCTTCAGATGATGATATATTTTGGAATTACAGGTATTTAATTAATGGTGAGACGGCCTATTCAGCTTCTAATAATGTATATACTTTTAAGAATTTAACGTCTGGTACTGAATATGAAATAACTGTCATAGTTACTAATAGTGCGGGACAGTCTGCAAAGAAGACGATAAAGGTTAGTACGAAGACTTTTGATGCACCAACTTTTAAGAGAAATAGTAATACCCTTAAGATAATTTATCCGAAAGATAAAAATGGTATTAGTTTATGTAATAATGGTTATGAATGTACTTATAAAGTTTATCAGGGGATTGATGCGAACAATACTACATATAAGGCTAGCGGTGATGTTAATTTTGATGATGATAGTGAACCTAGTGATTTTAAAAATATGAAAGGTACTCGGTTTGTGGTAGCATCTATATCTGATAATACTAATACTTTGAGTGCGACATTTGAGTATTCGTCTTTACCAATTCTTAAGAAATTTACTTTTACTAAGACGAATGATGAAGAAAATACGAGCGATGAAGAAAAGGCTTTTCATAGTGATAAGTATAAGCGTTATATTTCAGAAATTTATTTTAGTAATAGTTTAGATGTCCCTGATAATGCTGTTGTAGTAAGGACTGATGAGGATACAGGAGATGATATTAATTATTTTGATGTATCTGATAGTGGTGATGGAAGTGTTAAGGCATGGCTTGTTTTAAATGGCTCTAGTGTAATGGTAAATGGAACAGAGTCTCAGGCTTATACACTTTATATTGGCGGAAGTGGGGGAGTATATGCAAATAGTAATTCTTCTAGTTTGTTTGCCAATATGATTAATGTTAAGTTTATTAATTTTGATAACAATTTTGATACTGTTTATGCTAGAAACATGTCTAGTATGTTTATGGGGGATACTAGTTTGGTGTCTTTAGATTTATCTAGTTTTGATACTTCTAATGTAACGAATTACAGTTTGATGTTCGCAAATCTTAGTAGTTTGACTAGTCTTGATTTATCTCATTTTGTGATGACTACTGATTTTAGTGTTGATGATGGCATTAATATGCGTGGTATGTTTATGAATGCAATTAGTTTATCTGATATAAAGTTTGGCAAAATGGATACTTCTAATGTGATTACTATGAGTTCTATGTTTAAAGGTATGGAATCAATTTCTAGACTTAACTTATGTCAGTTTGATACTAGGAATGTACGTGATATGTCTAGTATGTTTGAAGGCAGTACTTCACTTACTAGGATATTTGTGGGGCCTAATTGGTCGACTAAACTTGCGAGTGATACTTCTGGTGGCCTTTCGGCGATGTTTGATGGCAGTGGCACTGAAAGCATGGGCGTTACTAAAGGCAGTTGCGTGAATACTGTGGGTGAAGTTAATTTAACATGTAGAACATTTTCAGATAACGATTGTTTTAGATAGGTAGGACGCTTTTGGCGTTCTTTTCTACACTATAATGTTGGTGGTTCTACATATAGTCTTGCGCGTAAATACAATATTCCTAGAAGTTCATTGATGCATTGGATAGAAAAATTTAGAAAAAATGGATATATTGAAAAAGAAGAAACTCGTGGTAAGTCTAATAATGTAGGATGCATATCTTTAGATGATTATAAAGAAAGATATGAAATACTAAAAAAATACCAAGTCTTCCTCAAGGCACAACGAGAGAAAAAGTAACTTTTATTAATCTATATAGGGATAATTATAAGTTATATAATATGTGTGACGTCTTAGAAATAAGTCCCAAAACTTATTATAAGTATAGAAATAAGGGAGATCCTGATTACTATTATTATTTAATAATTAAAGAAGTATTTGATGAATCTAAGGGCACATATGGATATCGCCGCGTTGCGGAAGGCATTAAAATCAAATATGAAGGGGTTGTTAATGAACAGAAAGAGGGTTTTAAGAATAATGAAAAATATAATTTAATTCCTGAATATGTAAGGAAATCAAAAAAGAAAAATAAAAATGAAAGAATTGAAGATAATGTTAAACCCAATTTATTAAATCGTAATTTTAACACTGATTCACCTAATAAAGTTTTAACTTCTGTTATACTTCCAGATACGCTCATTTATATCGGACGTATTGGTTTTACTGCTAATAATTTAACAAGTATTGAGATACCGTCAAGCGTAAAAACAGTTGATAATTATGCTTTTAGATATATGCAGATACATACACTCATTTTACACGAGAATTACAGACGATTAGTGTCGATGCGTTTCAAGGTAATTATTTAACCGAAATAAATATTCCAAAAAGCGTAACTCGTTTGGGTGACGGATCATTTGACGCGAACGCAGTTACTGAAGATGCTGCTTTTATATATGATCGAAATGAGGATGGGAGTATTAACTATACTAAACTTAATAGTTATGCTGGAAAAGATGCCATAGGAACGCAAATGCCAGATACAGTTACTATCTTGGCAGCAGAGTCATATTATACTGTAAGATATTCAGAAATTGATATTCCTTCTAGAATAAAAATTATTCTCGGATTATGTTTTAATGCTATTTGGGCTTCTAAAGTTACTTTGCATGAAGGATTAGAACGAAGTGAAAGTGGTGCTTTTGGATATACAAGTATGGCAACAATAGATATTCCTTCTACGGTTAATTTTATTGATAGAGATGTCTTTTCGTGTTCTTGGGGTGGGTGTAATAATAAATGGCTTAAAACAATTAATGTAAATAAAAAAAGCGGTTCTTTAGGAGGTGCTCCACGGAGTGCCACAAATGCTACGATAAACTGGACCGGCACTAATTAAATTTACTAAAAACATTATTATTACAAATATCATACACTGCCATAGTGTAGTATCCGCCCCAAAAAACAATTTATAAAACTAACAAAATTAGTTTTTTCTAAAACTAGCACATTATCATTGTATTAAACCTAAAAATATATTATAATTATTAAGGATAGTTAGGAGAAGTACAATGGATAATATAAAACTGCCAAATCATATCGGACTTATAGTTGATGGTAATGGAAGGTGGGCCAAAAATAAAGGCTTGTCTAGAAGTAAAGGTCACGAAGCCGGTTTTGATAACTTAAAAAAATTATTAATATATATGTATGAAAAAGGCGTGCGAGTAGTAAGTGCTTATCTTTTTTCAACCGAAAACTTTAATCGCAGCGAAAAAGAAGTTAATTTCATCATGGACTTATTAATTAATAAAATGAATGAAATACTAGAAATAAGCCATAAAATGGAAATAAAAATAGTGATATCCGGCAAAAAAGATAGACTGTCAGCTAAAGTAATTAAGACACTAGAAACTCTAGAAGAAACAACAAAATATTATCAAAATGGTGTGTTAAATGTTTGCTTTAATTATGGAGGTCATGCCGAGATAGTAGACGCTACTAAAAAGATAGTTTTAGATGTCCAAAATGGTAAATTGGATATTAATGATTTAACTGAAGAACTTTATAGTAAATATCTCTATAATTACCTTCCACCTATTGATTTGCTTATTAGAACAAGCGGCGAACAAAGACTAAGTAATTTTATGCTGTGGCAGTGTTCATATGCAGAATTTTACTTTCCAGATGTATATTTTCCAGATTTTAACGAAAAAGAGTTTGATAAAGCCTTGATAGAATACACTAAAAGAGATCGTAGATTTGGAGGAATAAAAAATGAAAAGTAGAATTATAAGTTCAGTTATAGCCCTTTTGATCTTAATACCAATAACTTTAAAGGGTGGTTTAATCTTTAATATATGTGCTTATGTTATAAGTTTGTTAGGACTAAAAGAACTATTAGATGCTAGGGCCAAAAAGAAAGAAATACCATTTACGTTAACTTTATTTTCTTATATATTTATATCATTAATAATTCTTGTAGATGTAAGCTCAGTTGATATTAAATATAGTCTGGATTATCGTATATTAGCAGCTCTATTTTTATTATTTTTAGTGCCGACAGTTCTATATCATGATAAAAACAAGTATAGTATAGTAGACGCCTTTTACATGATTGGCAGTGTGCTCTTTTTAGGAATATCAATGGCCTTGTTAATTATGCTTAGAGCCTACGATCTAAAATTATTTATATTCTTGCTTACTATTACTATAACAACAGATGCTTTTGCCTATCTAACAGATTACTTGATTGGTAAACATAAAATATTAAAAGAAATTACGTCAGACAAATCATTGGAGGGTGTAATAATAGGAATAATTATGGGAACATTTGTCAGTACCGCCTTTTATTGTACATGCATTAATGCAGATGCTAGTATACCACTTTTATTAATGATAACCATATGTTTATCGTTAATAGGCTGGCTTGGTGACTGTGCGTTTTCCGTAATAAAAAAACACTTTGGTATAAAACAATTTTCTAATATTATCCCAGGACATGGTGGAATATTAGACAGATTAGATAGTATTATCTTTGTAATACTAGGATTTATATTTTTCATTACATTGATATAAGGAGGATTAAATGTCAATAATAATAACCTTAATATGTTTTATATTAATACTAGGAATAACAATAACATTCCATGAATTCGGTCACTTCATAACCGCAAAAAAAAATGGAGTATATTGCTATGAATTTTCAATAGGAATGGGTCCAAGAATAAAAAAATGGACTAGAAAAAATGATGAAACAGAATATTCATTAAGACTGTTTCCAATTGGTGGCTATGTACAAATGGCCGGAGAAGAAGTCGAAGACGATAAATCCGTACCTAAAGAAAATAAAATGGCAGCTAAATCATTTTGGCAACAAATGGTAATTGTTCTTGCAGGTGTGTTCAATAACTTCTTACTTGCTGTAATACTTTTGTTTATAGTTGCCCTAATGTCAGGTGCACCACAAAATAATGCTGTAGTAGGTGCTGTTGCACCATCTTCTGCTGCCCAAATTGCGGGTCTAGAAGAAGGAGACGAAATAGTAAACATCACCTATCAAGGTAAAACAAAAGAAGTAAAAACCTATGACGATTTTTCACTTTATCTAGCACTTGCAAAATCGAACGATAATAAAGATATAACTATTGGTGTAGAAAGAGATGGTTCTTTAGTAAACGTAAGTATGACTCCAACATATGATAAAAAAAGTGAAACATATTCATATGGCTTTCAAATAAAACAAGATGTAGAAACAGGTTTACTAGCGTCTATAAAATACGCTTTTACTAAAACCTTTAGTCTTATGCATCAAATGTTACTAATAATATTCTATCTGTTCACAGGAGCTTTAAGTCTAGATTCACTATCTGGTCCAGTTGGAATATATAGTATCGTTGGTACTGCCGCCGCCGCCGGACTAGTAAATGTAATTTACCTAATGGCTTATATCAGTATAAATGTTGGTTTTATCAACCTAATCCCATTCCCAGCCTTTGATGGCTTTAGAGCGTTCTGCTTAATAATAGAAAAAATAACTGGCAAAAAAATAAATACCAAAGTAGAGGCTATAATAAATGCTGTTGGACTAATATTACTTTTAATCCTAATGGTTGTAATAACATATCACGATGTAATAAAATTAATAGGTTAATCCTATTTTTTTTGAATAAAAAATTTTTAAACCGAACACTATATAATTAAGAAGGTGAAATAAATGGATTTAATATGGAAACTATTTGAAAAAACAGGAAAAATAGAGTATTATTTAATGTATAAAGAAATACAGAAAATAAAGGAAGAAGACTATGGAAGAAGTAGAGGGAATAATAGTAAATGAAATTAAATATAGTGATACCTCAAAAATATTAAACATCATAACTAAACAGCGTGGGCTAATAGGCGTCATGGCTAAAGGCTGCAATCGTCCAAAAAGTCCTTTAAGAAGTGTTACTAATAAACTAACCTATGGTAAATTTATTATCTACTATAAAGAAGCGGGACTTTCCTTACTAAAGGAGGTCAGCGTAATAAATTATTTTAAAAACATAAGAACCGACATTGAGAAGATTAGTTATGCGTCATATCTGTTAGAACTTGCCTATCAAGTTTATAAACAAAATAATGATGTAAATATATACTTAATCCTTATAAATGCTTTAACCAAAATAGAAGACAATTTTGATCCGGCAATAATAATGAATATTGTAGAACTAAAATACTTAAACTTTTTAGGTATTGCACCAATCATCGATAATTGTGCCATTTGTAATTCTGATAAAGATATTGTAACCATATCAAGCTATAAAGGTGGATATGTCTGTAAAAAATGTTATAAAGCAGAGTCTCTTGTCAGTACCAAAACAATAAAATTAGTAAGAATGTTTTACTATGTAGATATTGCAAAAATATCATCACTAAAAATTAGTGATGAGGTAAAAATAGAAATCAACACTTTTTTAGATGACTACTACGAAAGATATAGTGGACTATATTTAAAAAGCAAAAATTTCATAAAAAATCTTCAAAAAATAAACAATATATAATTTAAAAGGCTAACGATAAAGCTAGTCTTTATTTATATAAATAGAATTTATAACTGTCAATAATTTTTGAAATGTCATAACTTTTCTCCAAATTTGTCTTTCTGAAATATTTATGATTTTTTATTTTACAATTTATAATCTATATAATAACTTCCTTTTATTTGCGTCATCTCAAGCGTGATATTATTTCTTATAACTATGACATTATCATAAATTAATTACAAGGCTTTTTGTATATATATTTTGTCTAGGGTGCGTTGTAGTGTATAATTATGGTGGTGATTTTATGATAGATATTTTTGACAGGCTTTCGCGTTCGAGGTTTAGGAGCCGCTTTCGTTTGAGTGCTAAGGAGAGTGCGTATATTCTTGAGAAAGGGCTTCCAGTGATTAGGCAGCATGCTTATGATTTTATTGATAAGAGACTCGCACCGGCGGTTATTCCTAATGATGGCAAGCAGACGCCAATGAGAGGGCATCCTGTGTTTATCGCACAGCATGCGACTGCGACTTGCTGCAGAGGGTGTTTATATAAGTGGCACGGGATTGCGAAAGGTAGGCCGTTAAGTGATAAAGAACGAAAATATGTTGTGGAAATTATTATGGAGTGGATTAGGCGACAGTTATAAGATTATATGATGAGGCTTTGGTGTTGTGATATGGAGATGTGGCTGGTTTAGGTATGTGGGACGAAAATTTTTGCTTAAATGTAAGTTTTAATGCAAGTTTGTATGATTAAATGCAATATTTATTAAAACAAGGGTTACATTTAGTTTTTCTTTTGATATTACCATGAATTAATTACATAAATAGAATTTATAACTTTATTTTATAAAAAAAATGTAATATAATGTTATAGGAGGATATTTATGGGAATAATTGATTTAGTAATAATAATTTTTATTTTATTTGGAGCGGTCATTGGGTTAAAACAAGGCTTTACCAAAAGCCTTGTAAGTTTATGTGGTTTTATAGTTGTAACTGTTTTAGCGTTCATACTAAAAAATCCTATAAGCGAACTTATGATGACTTATATGCCATTTTTTGACTTTTGGGGCTTAATGAAAGGCTTATCAGTCTTAAACATTGCCATTTATGAATTGTTTTCATTTTTATTTGTATTAGGTATACTTACGGCTGCGTTAAAAATATTGTCACTTACCACCAGCATTTTCGAAAAACTACTATCAATGACAATCATTTTAGGCATACCGTCAAAAATTTTAGGTGCAGTCTTTGGTATGATAAAAAGTTATATCATAGTATTTATTGCGTGCTATATTATGTCGCTTCCGATATTTTCTGAAAACGAATTTATCAAAAATTCTACTCTAAAAGATCCTATATTAGAAAATACCCCAGTTCTATCAGTTTTCGCTGAAAGAACACTTAATGTAATGAGTGAATTTAGTGATTTAAGTGAAAAATATCAAAGCACCGAAAGTAGTAATGAGTTTAACCTAGAAACGCTAGAACTATTTTTAAAATATGATGTTGTAAAACCTAAAACTGTCCAAATACTAATAGATAGAGGAAAACTCCATATCACTGGAGCGGATGAATTAATAAAAAAATATGAGGAGGAATAACATGGAAATAAAAGAAGCAAACGAAAATAATTTTAACGAACTAACAGAAAATAAGGAGGTATTAATTGATTTTTACGCAACTTGGTGCGGTCCTTGTAAAATGCTTGCACCAGAATTGGAAAAAATAAAAGATAAAATTCAAATAATCAAAGTTGATATTGATAATAATATGGAACTATGCAAAAAATACGGAATAATGAGCGTGCCTACATTAATTCATTTTAAAAAGGATGGCAATTATAATATAACTGTTGGCTATATTCCTAGCGAAAAAATACTAGAATGGATAAATAAATAATATGAAAAATGCTTTTACCTTAATAGAATTAATTGCTGTAATTGCTCTGCTTGCAATCATAGTACTCGCAGTTACTCCTGCTGTTACAAATACCCTAAATACATCTAAAGAGAAACTAAATAAAACACAAATAAATCAGTTAGAGAGTGCCGCTAGAAATTGGGGAATAGCAAACGCCAAAATAGGGGGAGACGGCACCGCAACGCCAAATTTTGTAACAGTAGATGAACTTCAAAAATCAGGTTACCTAGAAGACGATACCGTCAAAGATCTAACGGATAGAAGCGATCTATCAAAAACAAGTAAAATATGTATTACTTATAAAGATAATCAGTTTGTATATACTTATAAAGGAGAGAAAAAATGTGAAAAATAAAGGCTTTACCCTAATAGAATTACTTGCTGTGATTATTTTGCTTGCTTTAATAACTGGTATGATTTCTTATACCGCAAATAGAGTAATAGATAGTTCTAAAAAGTCTCTCTACTGTACGCAGGTTAGTAATGCCCTAAAAACTGCTAAAACTTGGAGTACAGATAACCATAGCGAACTTCCGGAAAATGCCGAAGCTCCCGCTATTACTCTTTGTCTAGGAACTTATAGTGATGCTGATTTAACAAAATTAAATGATGATGCTAAAAATAAAATAATGTTATGTAAAAATGCAGACAAAACAGATGGTGTGTATAATATACTAGAAAAAAAATATTTGGATGACAAAGACATCGCTAATCCCGAAACTAAAAAAAATCTAGAAGGTACCATTGAAATTACTTATAATGAAAACACAAATCAGTATAATTATAAATATGACTATGAAGCAGACGGCCATGATGATAATTATTGTAATAATGTTGTGGAATAACATTCACTTTACACATTTAGTTGCAATCTAATTTTATAATAGTATAATGAATATAGAGGTGGCTTATGGCAAAAGAAATGACTAAAGAGCAGTTTGTCAAATACGTAAAAAATTTATATTCATTAGATGAAATTAACGAAGATATAACTTTTGATAGACTGGGCGAAATACTGCAATACTATTTAAAAACATATAAAGACGAATTTTTCAAAAATAATTTTGAATGTGTGTTATTACACAAATATTATAAAGACTTCCTAGAAGAGGTTATGCCGGTTATTGAAAATGTAAATACCCTTTACGAAAACGGTCCATCAAACTTCAATATAGATTTATATCAAAAGGCCACGCTTGCGAATAAGCTTAATAAACAGATTATTGAAAGAGTGCTTATTACTTTAGATGATCGTGTCTATAATACTAGAGCATATGAAGAATTAATAAATCTAGCAAATATCAAGGATAATAATATCTTTAAAAAAGATCTTCCTTATGAAGAAAAACGCGCAGCCCATGACTTACCACATCTAGATTATAGTAAAGCACATACAGATCCCATCAAGGTTTATTTTATCTCAAGGGAAAATGCCTTAAAGAAAGAGTTGCTTAAAACATGTCCAGAATCTGATATTGCCGATTTAGAAGATTTATTAAATTTAATATATGAATATAGTAGGTGTAAAGAGAATTCCGAAACAAAAGCTAAAACACTATAAAGTGTTTTTTTAGCATAATCACCATATATTATGAATTGATTTTAGTGTTATCTTTTAGCGTTACTTAAGCATTTTACCTTTAATATAAAAGTCTATCATTACATATACTTACGCTTTCTCAAAAAGGTAAATTGATTTTTTTGAAAAAACATCTTGACATACGCATGTACGCAATATATAATGAAGACAATTAAGGAGAGATGTTATGCCCAAAAACTTTACAATGCTAAAAACTTTTATAAAAGTTATGTATGGAAAGGATACTAGTATCATTCCGAATACATATACTAAAGATATATATAGTATAGATTATAAAACACTAAAACAAAAGAAAATGACAAATTTAATCTTTGATATTGATAATACCATTTTAAAAGTTAACAGTGTAGAAATTTCACCAAAATTAAAAAAACTTTTTTCAAAAATAGATAAAGACTTTAATATATGCATAGTGTCTAATAACAAAAAAGAAAGAGTATTGCCGGTCGCACAAATTCTAAATTGTAATTATATATTTGAGGCAAAAAAGCCTAATAAAGAAGCTTTTGATAAGGCATTAAATATTCTAAAAGCAAAAAAGGAAAATACCGTTATGATAGGTGATCAAATGCTTTCCGATATTGTCGGCGCAAATAAATATGGAATTTACACCATATTAGTAGATCCTTTAGAAAATAAATATGACATAAAAACCGGCACTAGTAGAGTACTTCAAAATATTATGATGAAAAAAATAAAATTTAAACAAGGTAATTATTATATAAATAAAGATACTAGGATATAATAATAAGAAAGAGGTGATAATGTGTATAAAAAATATGAACTAAATAATTGTAATTTATATCTAATAAAAATGAATAAATTTAAAACAATTTCTATGTCTGTTAATTTTAGAAGAGAAAATACTAAAGGTGATGAGGTATATCGCCACCTTTTAAAAGAAGTAATTCTTTTGGCTACAAATAAATATCACGATTTAGATAAATTAAGCATAGCTAGATTAGAAATATATGATCCACATGTCAGTGTCGGGGCTATTGCAAGCGGCAAGGAGAGGTGGATATATATTGAGAGTGTTTTTGCGAATGAAAAATACACTGAAAAAGGTATGAATGATAAAACCATAAAATTTATTTTGGATTATTTTTGGAATCCTTATATAGTAGATGGTGGTTTTGCACCTGATGTATTTAATATTTGTAAACATGAATATATAGAAGATTTAAAAAGTATAAAAAATAACCCAGATAGATATATCAAAGATAAAATCTGGGAAGAAATGGACATCATGCCTTTTGATGAAGGCAAAATTGAAGACTGTATCGCTTTAGCACAAAAAATAACTCCGCAAGATTTATATAATTACTACCGAAGTATTTTTGAAAAAGATGCGTTAGATATATTTATTGCTGGAGATTTTGACGAAGAAGAAATGTTAAATACCATTAAGCCATTAATAAAAGGTAATTTCAAAAAACATTATAAAAATAGATTAATAGAGCAAACTTCGCACCGTGATAAAATAAAAGAAATAATAGAAAAAGTTCCAAATAAACAAAGTAAACTCGCAATTGGCTTAAAACAATATAACTTAACAGAATTTGAAAGAAAATATTCATCTTTAGCGTATATAAATCTTTTGGGTGGTGGTTGGAATTCAAAATTGAACAAAACTGTAAGAGAAAAAAATTCTATGTGCTATTACATATATGCCACTAGACAGATGACCTTTAATGTTGGCTTTATTTATTCTGGAATTGCGGCTTCTAATTATGAAAAAGTACTTGATTTAATAAAAGAAGAAATGGAAAAAATAAAAAAAGGTCAAATAACAGAAGAAGAATTAAATGTCGTAAAAGATACATATACTAACGCTTTAATTAATATTGAAGATAACCAAATGGACGTTGTCGATAATATAATATCTGAAGTTTTCTCCGATACCGACGCTGTTCCGGACAGAATAAAAAATATGAGTAAAGTAACTATAGATGACATCAAAAATGTTGCTAAAAAAATAGAAATAGATACAATATACCTGTTAAAGGGGGAAGAGTAAATGATTATAAAAGAACTTAAGAATATTGGCACCAAAATATATGAAGAAACTTTACCATGTGGATTAAAGATATATGTATGTCCATTAGAAAGGCACGAAGCTCATGCTAGAATAGTAACTAATTTTGGCGGTTCTAATCTAGAATTTAAACCCGCTGGTAGTGATAACTTTATTAAGGTTCCAGAGGGAACTGCCCACTTTTTAGAACATAAAATGTTTGAACAAAAAGACGGCGTAGATATAATGGATATATTTCAAAAAAACGGTGCTATGAGTAATGCTTATACTAATGCTTTTCATACAACATATTATTTCACTGCACCTAATCATTTTTATGAAAATCTAAATAATTTATTAAAATGTGTAACAGAGCCGTATTATACAGATGAAAATGTTAAGAGTGAAGTTGGAATAATTGAACAAGAAATCAAGGCTGGATTAGACCATCCAGGAAATAAAGCATATCATACAACAATACATAATACATTTAAAAATTTACCATTTAGATACCCTGTCGCAGGTTCTACTAAAAGTATAAGGCAAATAAACACAAAAATACTTTATGATTGTTATAATACATTTTATCATCCTTCAAATATGCATTTAGTTATAACCGGTAATATTGACCCCGAAGAATGCATAAAATTTGTTAAGGACTTTTATCAAAAATTAAAGTTAGAAAAACATAAGCCTATTATAAACAAAGAATATAATGAATCTGACGAAGTTTATAAAGAAAAAGAAATAGTAAATAAAAACATTACTAATAAACTGATTGAAATCGCATATAAAGTAAATGTTTCTGATGTAGATATGTCTTTATATAAAATAAAATTATATATAAATATTTATTTAAGAATTAAATTTGGAAATATATCAAGGTTTAATAAAGAAACATTTCAAGATAAAAATGTATTAACTCCAGTAAGTTTTTACATTACCATAGTAAATGATAAATATTTTATGATTGATTTTGATACCGAAGTAATTAAAGAAAAAGATATTTTTGATAAAATTAATAATAACATTGCTTCAAAAGATATAAACGAAAGAGAATTTGAATTAATAAAGAAAAATTATTTAACAGAATTAATTTTATCTGCCGACAGTATATTTTCACTAGCGGAATTTATTGATACATCTTTAAAGCAATATAAAAAAATTCCGTATGATACACATCAAATTATTGCATCATTAAACTATGATGAATTGAAAAGAGTAATAGATAAATTAGATTTTACGCACCACACCATGACGATCGTCCAAAAAGGTTGATTTTTCTTCAAAAATGTGGTAAATTAGTAGGGCTAGGAGGAATTATATGTACGTTTTATTAATAATAATTTCAATACTATTAATCGCTTTAGTTATATTACAAAGCAATAAATCTGCTGCTGCCAGCAGTAGCGTAATGGGTGGAAATGATGAACTTTTCTCAAATAGAAAAGAAAGAGGTAGCGAACTCTTTATCACTCGCTTAACTGCTGTTTTAGGTGCGGTATTTATGATAATTTGTGTAGTTATGGAATATATTAAATAATGGCTATCGCTGTTATTTTTTTTCGCCATTTGAAAGGATGATATTATATGAAAAATAAAGAATTAAAAAGAATAGAATATATATATGTTTATATAAAAAATCAAATCATGTTATGTGAAACAAAACAGGCAAGTACTAAAGAGACTGCCGAAAATATTAAATTATTATTAAACAAACTTAAAGCTCTCCTAGAAGAATACAATTCTAAAGCAGAACGTGGTGAACTTCCTTTTGTAAGTGATGCTTTAATAGAATGTTACAAAAGCGCGATTAACTTTGATAACGATAAAGTTTTTGTTACTGAAGAAGATGAAAATAATTTCTTAAATCAAATTAGAGGAACGATAGATGCTTTAGAAAACGAAAAAATGAATGTTTTAACAGCATACATCTTACTATTCATAATATATAATAACAATACTACCTCTATAAATGAAAACATTCAAAATAAAGAAAAAGCCAAAACGATAGGTGCTTTATCACTTGCGTAGTGGTTTTTTCGTTCTTTTTTTAAAATTAATATGCTATACTATAAATAGAGGTGATAATAGTGACTGACATTGAAATCGCAAGAAATGCTAAAAAACAAAATATATATGATATTGCTAAGAAGTTATATTTAAATGAAAAGGATTTAATCTGTTATGGCACAGATAAAGCCAAAATAATTGCTAAACCAAAAAAAAGCCAAGGTAAACTTATTTTAGTTACCGCAATTAACCCAACTCCGTTTGGAGAAGGTAAAACAACCGTTAGCATAGGCCTTGCAGATGCCTTAAATGTCCTTGGTAAAAAAGCTCTCGTGTGCTTAAGAGAACCATCAATGGGTCCTGTATTCGGTATAAAAGGTGGGGCGACTGGTGGTGGTTACTCACAGGTAATTCCTATGGAAGATATCAATTTGCATTTTACCGGAGACTTCCATGCTATCGCGGCTGCAAATAATCTTCTTTCTGCGGCTATATATAACCATATATATCAAGGCAACGAATTAGATATTCAAAAAATAACGTTTAATAGATGTCTAGATGTTAATGATAGAGCCTTAAGAGAAGTTAAAATAGGTGAGTATACCGAGAAATTTGATATAACTGCGGCTTCTGAAATGATGACGATTTTCACTCTTGCTAAATCAGTAGAAGACTTAAAACAAAAAATTGAAAACATTATAATTGGTTATAACAGTAAAAATAAGCCTGTATTTGCTAAAGAACTAAACATTGCTGGTTCACTAGTGGTATTACTTAAAGACGCAATGTATCCTAATTTAGTTCAAACTTTAGAAGGAACGCCAGCCATTATACACGGAGGTCCTTTTGCAAATATTGCCCACGGTTGTAATAGTGTAATTGCCACCAAACTTTCTTTATCTTTCGCAGACTACACCGTTACTGAGGCTGGTTTCGGATCAGATTTAGGAGCTGAAAAGTTTCTTGATATAAAATGTAAAAATAATAATATATCACCAGATGCTATAGTCCTAGTTGCTACCATTAAAGCTTTAAAATATAATGGTGATAATAGCCTTACAAAAGGAATTGTAAATCTAAAGGCTCATATAGAAAACCTAAAACAATATAACATCCCACTGATAGTGTGCTTAAATAAATATGAAACCGATACCGAAGAAGAAGTGCAAGAGGTAAAAAAATATTGCGAAAAATTAAATGTTGATATAGAAACATCTACCGCATATTCTTTAGGAGGTGAAGGGGCCTTAGACTTAGCAAGTAAAGTACTAAAACTTACCCAAACGTCTTCGAACTTCATGCCACTATATAAAGATACAGATACTATTAAAGAAAAAATATCTGCTATCGCAGTAAAAATATATCATGCTAGTAATATTGAATATACTAAAGAGGCTTTAGAAAAAATTAAGCATTTAGAAACTTTAAGCCTAGATAAAAAACCGGTATGTATTGCCAAAACGCAGTATTCACTTTCAGATAATTCTAAATTATTAGGATATCCTACTGGTCACACACTTCATGTAAAAGATATAAAATTATATAATGGTGCTGGAATAATAACCGTTTTAACTGGTAATATAATGACTATGCCAGGACTACCGAAAAGACCAAATTATGAAAAAATAAACATTGTAAATGACGAAATAGAAGGGTTGTCATAAAAACCAAATAAAAAAGCAAGGAGTAAAAAATATGTTTAAAGGAAAACCGTTCGTAAAATGGGCTGGAGGAAAAAGACAAATACTAGATAAACTAACCAAATATGTCCCAGATGAATTTGACACATACTATGAACCTTTTATTGGTGGTGGGGCATTACTATTTGAACTTTCTCCTAAAAAAGCCGTTATAAATGACTCAAATAAAGAATTAATGAACGTTTATAGCTGTTTATGCGACGAAACAAAATTCAAAAAAATGTGTGCCGTATTAAACCATTATGAAACAGAACATTCAGAAGAATTTTATTACGAAATAAGAAACAAAGATCGTAATAAAGCCAGTTATAATAGATTGTCAGATTATACCAAAGCTGCTCGTACAATTTATCTTAACAAAGCATGCTTTAATGGCCTATATAGAGTTAATAGTAAAAACGAATTTAATGTTCCTTTTGGTAAAAAGGCAAAAGTTAATACTTATGACGGCAATAATCTTATCACTGTAAGCAATTATCTAACCATGAATGACGTAAAAATATTATGTACCGACTTTGAAAAAGCCACAGAAACGGCTAAAAAAGGAGATTTCATATACTTTGATCCACCTTATGATTCAGATACTAGTACATTTAATAGTTATACCGAAGAAGGATTTGGCAAAGAAGAGCAAAAAAGATTAGCGGATCTTTTCAAAAAACTAGACAAAAAAGGCGTGTATTTAATGCTTTCAAACCATAATACCACGCTTGTAAATGAAATGTATAAAGGTTATAACTTTCATATTATAGAGGCTAAACGAAATATTAATTCTAATGGTAAAAAACGCGGTAAAGTAGAAGAAGTAATCATAACTAATTATGAAAATAATAGAGATTTTTAAAAATAAAACAAATCGTCTGTGTATATAACATATTCATAAATAAATATCCCTCATATGATAAATGTAGATAGGGGGAAATATAATGTTTAAAAAATGTTGCATGAATAGAATGCCGGTAAATAACTGCTGTAATGTTCCAGTAATTGAGCCAGTAATAAATAAATGTGTAGAAAGAGAATTTTGCCACGAGGTAAAACACGTATGCCCAATACATACTCACGTAGTAAATCGTCATATATATAACCACACATATACACCAGAATATTCATGTTCAGAAGAAAATCAAGTAGTAAATAACGATCCGGGATGTTGTGCTGGTTTTGCAAATCAAAATTTCAACTAAAAAAGCGAAGAAGAACTCTTCGCTTTTTAACACATAATTTGATTATAAACATCTTCAGCGTTCATAATCTCATCATTAGAACTATATACAGGAAGTAAGTGTAAATGAAAATGCTTAACCTCTTCTGCAATTCCGTTATTCTGCATTAAAGTAAGTCCTTTACAGTGTAATTTTTCTCTAAAAATAGGCTCCATTTTTCTAGCAACTTCCATAATGTGCAATAAAGTATCATTAGGAACATCAAATAAATCCGTAAAATGCTTTTTAGGAACTACTAAAGCATGTCCATTAGCCTTCGGATTAACATCTAAAAATACTTTTACAACATCATCTTCATAAATAGTAAAAGAAGGTATATCTCCATTTATAATTTTACAAAATATACAATTCATTATTCTATCACCCAAAGTAATATTACCATAAAAAATAAAAAGAGTAAATACTCTTATTAAACGTGAATATCTGCGATATATTCACTATTATATTGTGTTTTTTTAAAAAATTATATTCAAAAAACTTTTAAAAAATGATAAAATGTTAAAGAAGGTGATTGGATGAATACATTAAAAATAGAAAATTTAACAGTATCAGTAAATAATAAAATAATACTAAAAGATTTTAACTTAGAAATAAAATCGGGAGAAATCCATGTCATAATGGGACCGAATGGAACAGGAAAATCAACCTTAACCAAAGTTATTATGGGAGATGAAAACTATAAAGTAGAAAGTGGCTCTATTTACTTTAATGATCAAAAAATAAATGATATGAAAGTAGATGAAAGATCCCGCCTTGGAATATTTTTAGGAATGCAAATGCCATATGAAATAGAAGGCGTTAGTAACGCTGATTTTTTAAGAACTGCTATGCGTGCAAGAAATGAAAATTTCAAATTATATAGTTTTATCAAAGAACTAGACGAAGAAGTACAAAAATTAAAAATGAATCCTGATATGATACATAGAGGGATAAACGAAGGCTTTTCTGGCGGAGAACGTAAGAAGAATGAAATACTTCAAATGCACCTATTAAAACCTAAAATAGTTTTACTAGACGAAATAGACTCTGGCCTTGATGTAGATAGTCTAAAAATAGTAGGTAACAGTGTAATGGAATATTATCAAAAACAAAAACCAGCCATCCTTTTAGTAACCCACTACCAAAGATTATTGGACTATATAAAGCCAGATTATGTTCATGTAATGATGAATGGTAAAATAATTAAAAACGGAGATAGTAGCTTTGTAAAAGAAATAGAAACAAAAGGATACGATAAAATAAAAGAAACTAGTACGATTGATGTAGAGGAAAAACAAAAACATGAATAAAATATTAATTGTAGGGGGGGAAATTACTGAAAGTTGCTTAGATGGCACTGTAAAAGTTAAAGCCTCAAAGAAAAAAGAACTTGAAACAATTCAGTCAGTAAATATAACCGTCTCTAGCAACACTGATTTAAAAATTGAATGTAATAATGAAGAAACGACTAAAATGGAAATTTTTATAAACGTACTAGAAAATGTTAATTGTAATATATATCAATATATTACTGGTGGTACACTAAAAATAAGTTATAAATATTACTTTGCCGAAAATTCAAAAAGTAACGTGTATCAAATAAATGATTTAGAAGAAATTACAGAAATGAATACCTTTAATCTAAATGGTGAAAATGCCATACTAAATTATAATCTAAAAACCATTAGTATTTCCATGGAAAAGTATGATATTCTCGTATATCATAATAAATCAAACACTAAAAGTAACATTATCACAGAAGGTGTAAATATCAAAAATGGTAACTTAAAATTTAATGTATCTGGCTTTATTCCTAAAGGTATTAAAAACTGTATAGTAAATCAAAATAATAGAATAATTAACTTAACAAATAATAACTGTCAAATATGTCCTAACTTATTCATTGATGAAGAAGACGTTGTTGCTAATCATAGTGCTCATATAGGAAAATGTAATGATAATGAAATCTTTTATTTAATGAGTAGAGGAATTACTTATAAAAAAGCCCAAAACTTGCTTATAAGAGGCTTCCTACTTAAAAATACTGATATAATGAAAAAGAATATGGAAAAAATTATAAATAGATATTGGAGGTGATTAAATGAATAGAGAAGACTTTTTAATACTAGGTACAGATATCATATACTTTGATAACGGAGCCACGACTCTAAAGCCTAAAATATTAAGTGAGGCTGTTAGTGATTACTATAACTATTATAGTTCAAATGCCCATAGGGGAGACTATACTTTAAGTATAAAAGCCAGCACAGAATATGAAAATGCTAGAGCATTAGTCGCAAATTTAATAAATGCTGAAAAAAAAGAAATTGCATTTACTTCTGGTGCTACAGATTCACTTAATAAAATAGTATTTGGTTATTTTAGGTATAATCTAATAAAAGGTGACGAAGTCTTAATCACAAAAAGTGAACACGCCTCAAATGTACTACCATGGTTTGAACTTTCAGACGAAATAGGTATCAAAGTTAAATATATAGAGTTAAACGAAAATCATGAAGTAACCATGGAAAATGTCAAAAAAGCCATAACGGGTAATACTAAAGTTATTTCACTCGCCCATATAACTAATGTTGTTGGAGACGAAAGACCAATAAAAGAAATCGCTGCCTACGCTCATAAACACGATATCCTAGTAGTATGCGATGGTGCCCAAAGTGTTCCTCATAGAAAAGTTGATGTTAAAGATTTAGATGTTGACTTTCTAGCTTTTTCAGCCCATAAAATGTGTGGACCAACAGGGGTGGGCGTTCTATATAAGAAAGATAGTCTGCAAATAAAACCTATAATATTTGGTGGCGGTATGAATGCTAGTTTCGATAACGATGGCAATAGACATTATAAGCAAATGCCAGACTTGCTAGAAGCTGGAACTCCTAATATCGCTGGCGTAATAGGGTTTGGCTACGTTATAAAATACCTGCAAAATATTGGTTTTGAAAACATTCAGAAGCAAGAGTTAGAATTAAAAAATTATTTAGTGAAAAAATTAAAAGAAATAGACAAAGTAATTGTTTATAATGACTATACAAAAAGCGGTATAGTAACTATTAACTATGAAAATGTATTTCCACAAGATCTTGCCATATATTTAGATAAATATAATATATGTGTGCGTGCAGGATCACATTGTGCTAAAATACTAAAAGATGAATTTCATATAAAAAATACATGTAGAATAAGTCTGTATTTCTATAATACCAAAGAAGAAATAGATGTCCTTATAAACGCTTTGAAAAACCCTGATCTAGAAACTGAAATAATATAACTGTTTCACTTAATGTACTGTTTTTCAAAATGTTATTATTATACTGGGATTATCAGTAATTAGGTATATTTTTTATCAAAAGTTAACGTATAACTGTATGTTTTACGTTAATTTTTTAATATAAAATAGGTATTTTTAGGCATCTTAAAGAGAGTGATGAGATATGAGATGTAGAAGAAAAATAAAGAAACAAAGAAGGCTGATGTTTATAAGTTTATTTATAATGTTATTAGGCTTATCGATTGGATATGCGGCTTTTGGTGCGAGCATTAATTTAAATGTGAAAGGTAATGTGTGAAAGACAACTGCGGTAGAATTTTTAAAAACAAATATAGTAACTACAGGAGATGGGTTGTATAAGGATATATATGACGATAATAGATATATTTATAGAGGTGCAAGTCCTAATAATTATATAAAACTTGGAAATGATATGTATAGAATAATTGCAATAGAAAGTGATAAAACTTTAAAAGTAATTAAAAATGGAATAATAGAAATTAGAGCCTTTGAATGGTGTGAATCAACAAGATGTAATGACAATAGATGATAATAAGAAAAATGTTATTAAACAAATATTCTGGAATATGAATAGTTTGACATCAGAAGTAAAAGATGAAATGGTTACAGAACAAGGAACTAATGCAGATGAAATGCCTAAACAAGTACAGAAGAAAGTGTTGCATATCAAGATAAATACTAAAACACTAGAACAAATGAAAAATGATTATCACTTTTCACTTGCTCAAAACAAACAATTAGCAGAACTTACAGACGACAAATATGCAAGTTTATGGAACGGAGTTATTTATGGTGCTACTGATTCGGGCGAATATGTCAATTGGCGACAAGCAGGACAGAGTTGGTCTAACATAAAAATAGGCAATACAAATAGTACAATAGGAAATATTGGTTGTCTGGTTACTTCAATAGCAATACTAATTGAAAAGTCAGGAGTACCTACACCAAATATAGAACCATTTAATCCGGGAACATTTGTAGAAGCATTAAATAAAAATGGAGGTTTTGATGAAAGAGGAAACCTATATTATGGACCGATTAGTAAAGTTGTTCCGAACTTTAAATATGTAGGTAATGTCAATTTAAGAGGAAAAAGCAGAAGTGAAAAATTAGCCTTAATTACTCAATATGTAAATGCAGGTTATTTTGTAACGGAAGAAGTAAAAGGAGCAACACCGGGAAATCAACATTGGGTTGCGGTTACGGGAGTAAATGGTAATAATGTTATTATGGCTGATCCAGCGTCTAATCAAACAAATGTGTGGAGTGCATACGAGTGGAGTAAATCATTTCAATTTAATTATTTTAAGGCTGAGTAAGTATGCTAGTTGCAATTTTAAAATTAAGTATAAGAATACTAATTCTATATACTAAAATAAAAAAGGTTATTTTTAAAATAAAGAAATAGCCTTGATACATAATTAAATTATATTACAAAATTGTAATATTGAGTAATATTAGAATGACGA
>CAKOWU010000004.1 GCA_934129885.1 uncultured Bacilli bacterium
AACAAATCAGTAATGGCGTGGTTTATTAATGACCCAGACAATGCAGGTATGTATAAGTTATATATAGGTGGTAATGGTGGAGTAATAGCCAATAGTAATGCAAACTATTTGTTTGATAACCTTGATAAAACAACTTCGATGAATTTACAAAAATTAAATACATCAAGAGTAACAAATATGGAAGGTATGTTTAATGGTTGCAGCAGTCTTACCAGTTTAGATTTAAGTAACTTTAATACAAGTAAAGTAACAAAAATGAGTGATATGTTTCGTTCTTGCAAAAGCCTCACTAGTTTAGATTTAAGTAATCTTGATACAAGTAATGTAACAAACATGAGTTGGATGTTTTCTTATTGCAGCAAACTCACCAGTTTAAACGTAAGTAACTTTAATACAAGTAATGTAACAGATATGAGTTATATGTTTTCTAGTTGTAGCAGTCTTACCAGTTTAAATGTAAGTAACTTTGATACAAACAAGGTAACGAATATGGCATCTATGTTTGATGGTTGTAGCAGTCTTACCAGTTTAAATGTAAGTAACTTTGATACAAGCCAGGTAACGAGTATGCATGGTATGTTTTCTGGTTGTAGCAGTCTTACCACCTTGGATTTAAGCTATTTTGATACAAGCAAGGTAACAAATATGGCATATATGTTTTCTGGTTGTAGTAAACTTACCACCCTTGATGTAAGCAATTTTGATACAAGTAACGTAACAGATATGAGTTCTATGTTTTCTAGTTGTAGCAGTCTTACCAGTTTAAATGTAAGTAACTTTGATACAAACAAGGTAACGAATATGGCATCTATGTTTGATGGTTGTAGCAGTCTTACCAGTTTAAATGTAAGTAACTTTGATACAAGCCAGGTAACGAGTATGCATGGTATGTTTTCTGGTTGTAGCAGTCTTACCACCTTGGATTTAAGCTATTTTGATACAAGCAAGGTAACAAATATGGCATATATGTTTTCTGATTGTAGTAAACTTACCACCCTTGATGTAAGCAATTTTGATACAAGTAAGGTAAAGGATATGGAGTCTATGTTTTCTAGCTGTAGCAGTCTTACTAACTTAAAATTATGTTCATTTGATACATTCAATGTTACTTATATGAGACGAATGTTCCAATATACAAAAAAATTAACTAAAATTTATGTAGGTTCTAACTGGACAACTGAAAATGTTAAATATTCTTCATATATGTTTAATAGCAGCGGAGTATCTTCTGTGACGCAGTCCAATAACTGTGAAATAGATGCTGAAGATATAAGCGTAAGTTTAAATACAACATCAACTACCAATAGCATCACCGCAGTCGCAACTGCTTCTGCTGATAGTGGTATTGCTAAGTATGAGTTTAGTAAAGATGATGGCAAGACTTGGATTGATAACGGTACAAGTAATGTTTATACATTTAGTAATTTAAAAAATGGTATATCCGTATCCGTAGATACCTTAAAAAATGATGTAGTAACAAGCGGCGATGGTTTATATACAGATAGTACCGAAACAGGCAGATATGTATATAGAGGAGCAAATCCCAATAACTATATAACATTAGGTACAGATATATATAGAATTATTTCAGTAGAATCAGATGGAACGCTTAAGGTAATAAAAAATGTTAGTATAGGTAGAAAAGCATTTGATACTTCAAATGCTAGGTATTCTACTATAAGTACAGATTATTGTAATTCTTCAAGTGGTTGTAAAGCATGGGGAAGTAAAACAACTACACTTGATACCAATGGAAAAAATGTAACCCAAATGCCAAGAGCAGTCAATGGAACGCTTTATAATCTTCCAGATTCAGAAGCAACATTAAATACATATTTAAATAATGATTGGTATAATAGTTTAAGTAGTAATGTTCAAAATATAGTAGTATCACATATGTTTAATGTAGGAGTAACGAAATATAATGAAACCAATTTATCAAATACAATAACACAAGAACAAACTTATAAATGGAAAGGTAAAGTAGGATTAATGAATCCAAGTGATTATGTAAAAGCCAGTACCAATTCCGCATGTACAAGTGTAAATGCATATTATGCTACATCATCATGTTATAAAAATAGTGATACGCATAACTGGATTTACGCAGGACCTGCGGCAAAAAGTGCCTCATGGACAATCGCACCTTACTCCTCCCCCAGCGCTCACTCCGTGTCCTTTGTGGACAGTGGCGGCACCCTGACCGGCTACAGCGCTAATGGCAGTGACGGCGCGGCGCCAGTTCTCTATCTGTCATCTAATATCTCCCTTGAGGGAAAAGGAACTGTAGATAATCCATATGCTATAGCAACAGGACAGTATGAAATAAAAACAAGAGTAACATCTAATATTGGGAAACAAGCTACATCTGATAGTGTAGGGACAACTTTAAAGTCTCTAACAGTCCCTACATTTAGTGAGAAAACAACTAGTACAGGTAAAACAGTTACAATAACTTATCCGAGTGCCAGTGGTTTAACTAAACAATATCAAGTAAATGGGGGAACGTGGCAAACCGCATCAAGTACAACGCAAGCCGTGTCATTTACTGCTGATGGCACACTAGTTGCCAAAGTAACAGATGGTACAAATACAGTGAGCAGTAGTTATACTGTTGTGATAGATACCACAGCTCCTACAGTGAAATTTGGTACAAACGGAAGTACAACATGGAAGAAAAGTCAAAGTACAACAGTTACAGTTACTGATAATATAGCACTTAATACAAGTAGCTTAAAATATTTATGGAACCGAAGTACCACCAAGCCATCAGAAAGTAGTTTCACAGCCTCATTTACAAGTGGAAATACAATAACCAAAAATACTGGAACTGGAAATAATTGGTATTTATGGATTTTAGCAAAAGATAAAGCGGGCAATACAACAATTGTAAGATCAAATGCATTTTATATTGATAATACAGCGCCAACTATAACTGCGAATAATAACAGTAGCAACAATTGGGTTAAATATGGTACTGGTGTAGTTATAAGTGGAAAGGTAAGTGACGCTAATTCTGGAATAAATAAATCCACTTTATATTATTCATATAATGGTAGTACACAAAAAGGTAATGATTGGGATACAAATAATGGAAGCAGTTATTCTGGAACGTGGTCTGCAAGCAGAGAGCAGCAAGTTTGGGTAAGAATTGCAGATAATGCAGGAAACTATTCCGCTTGGACAAATGCTGGTTGGGTTAAAATACTTAGTGCATATAAATCGGGTACATTATATGGAGACGAAGTTGGTCCTGGACCTTCATATTTTAGAACTGTATACCAATATAGAGAAGTTGACAAGAATGATTCACAGGTTCATCTTCAGTGGAGATGTTATGTTGAAGTGACATCAGGAAATTTTTACGGAACAACGCTTGGAAATAATTGGTATGGAAACTTTAGTATATACGATGCAGGAACGTATGGTGATAGCGGATGGTGTGATTATGCAGACACATGGATAAGCTACGGATCTACAAAATCAGATAATTGTAATGCTAATTATAGTGGTAGTGATTACTATAACTCAACTGCGTCACTTAATTTTACACCAAGCAGAACAGGCTAATGAAAACATGATGTCTTAATTCTTATAACTCCTAAAGAGAGTAATTAATATATATTAGTTACTCTAATAGGGTTTATAAGTGATTCACTCACGCATAGGAACCGTCTTATAAACCCTAAACTATATTAGTAATTTGCTAGTATAGTTTTTTATTTAATATAAAAGTATTTAATCTATCTGTGTAGTTTCAAAAAAACTTTATTGATGTTTTTATTTATGTTATACTTTATTATAGGAGAGTGATAATATGAGACCATTGCTTTTATGTATATTAGATGGTTTTGGAGAAAGAAATGAAACCAAAGGTAATGCTGTTAAAGAAGCATATATGCCTAATTATAATTATTTAAAAAAAAACTATCCTTTTTCTTTACTAGACGCTAGCGGTGAGGCCGTTGGTCTTCCAAAAGGACAAATGGGTAATAGTGAAGTAGGACATTCTAACATTGGTGCCGGTAGAGTTTTATATGGACCTTTAATGAGAATAAATAATTCTATTAAAGATGGTAGTTTTTTTGCTAACAAAAATATATTAGAAACTATAAAAAAGGCTAAAGACCATAAATTACACATCATGGGCTTGCTTAGTGATGGCGGAATACATTCGCATATTAACCACTTAATGGCTTTACTTGATTTAGTTAAAAAACAAGATATTAAAGAAGTTTATATACATGCCTTTACCGATGGTAGAGACACATTACCTAACGTGAGTATTAAGTATTTAGATAAATTACAAGATAAACTTAATAAACTAAAAATCGGTAAAATTGCTAGTATATCTGGAAGATACTATGCAATGGATAGAGATAATAGATGGGATAGAATAAAAAAAGTTTATGATGCTATAGTATGCGGTAACGCAAAAGAGTATAGTGATTACCATACAGTTATAGAAGAAAACTATTCTAAAGGAGTAACTGATGAATTTATAGTTCCTAGTTTACTCGATAAAAACGGTTTAATAGAAGATGGTGATTCTGTTATTATATTCAATTTTAGACCTGATAGGTTAAGAGAGATAGGTATGACACTTACTAATAAAACGTTCAAAGAATTTGAAACAAAAAATATAGACATATCTTTACTTACTATGATGAACGTTAGTCATGACGTTAAATGCACAAATGCTTTTGAAGAGTTAAAAATTAACAATACCTTAGGTGAGTATTTAGCAACTTTAGGATATAAACAACTTAGAATTGCAGAGACTGAAAAATATGCCCATGTTACTTATTTCTTTGATGGGGGAGAAGAGAAAACTTTTAAAGGCGAAGAAAAAATTTTAATACCATCACCCCACGTAGCGACATATGATTTAAAACCAGAAATGAGTGCATATATGATCACAGATAGACTTTTAAAAGAAATAGATAATTATGATTTTATATTAATTAATTTCGCCAATAGCGATATGGTAGGGCATACTGGCAACTACACTGCGACTGTGGAAGCACTAGAAGTGATAGATAAATGCATCGGCACTATATACAAAAAAGTATTAGAAAAAGATGGAATATTCATTTTAACAGCCGATCATGGTAATAGTGATTATATGATTGATGATAAAGGAAATGCTGTGACTTCTCACTCTATTAGTAAAGTACCTTTTATAGTTACTTTAAATGATATAACACTTAAGAACGGTTCTTTGCCAGATATCGCACCTACAATACTTACTATATTAGGTGAAAAAATACCAGAAGAAATGACAGGAGACATACTTATAAAATGAGAAATATAGATTTTTTAAAAGAAAACTTAATCGCCCATAGAGGCTTATATGAAGATGGAATACCTGAAAATAGTATTTCATCTTTTGAAAGAGCCATAAAATTCGGCTATATAGTAGAACTTGATATACATCTTTTAAAAGATAATAATATAGTAGTTTTCCATGATGATAATTTAAAAAGAATGTATGATAAGGATATTGCCTTAAAAAATTCTACTTATGACGAATTAAAACGATATAATATTCCCTTGTTTAAAGATGTACTTGCACTAGTAAATGGGCAGGTGCCACTTATCATTGAACTTAAGTGTGATAATGATATGGGTAAATTAGAAAACGAAGTTACTAAGTATTTAGATAATTATAATGGGAAATTTGCGGTTAAAAGTTTTGATCCTAGGAGAATAAGATGGTTTAAAGTAAATAGGCCTAATTATATTAGAGGAGTACTATTTACAGATAGAGGAGATTATCCAGTATATTTAATTTATTTATATACGAGAATTTTAGTAAAGCCAGATTTTATATCAGTTCGTTATACTTGCCTAGATAAATGGTATATAAGAAGGTATAGAAAAAAGGTTCTTATTTTAACTTGGGTTATTAGAAATAAAAAACTATATTCAAAACTTAAAAATAAAGCCGATAATTATATTGGTGAGGGCATGGATAAGTGGAATATTAATTTTATGCGTTAATTATAATTCCAATATATATTTTATAAAAATAGTAAATATTTTCAAAAACTATGAATTTATCCCAATTGGGGTATTTTTTTGCGTTAATTTGCCCAAATTCTTCTAAGGTAAATTTAGGTAAATTGTTCATGTTTTCTGCCAGAATTTAGGTAAAACATCACTTTGACATACTTCCATAAGTGTTGTATAGTTTACTCACTCGATCGAGCAAACCGTTTAAAAAGTCTATTAAAAGGAGGAAAAAATCATGACTTTATTAAAAACTGAAAAGATAGAAAAACAAGAAATATCTAAATCAAAAACATCATCTAAAATCAAACCAAAAGGAGATAAAATTATTCCCGGTATATTTGACGGGTTATTTAAAGCGTTAATTCAAAGTAATGAATTTAGAAAATGCCTTTATATTATACTAGTCACTTGTACTCATTTTACTATGAGCGAGGTAATAGACAAAATAAGATTTTTAAATACCGAACTCAAGAAAGAAAAGTACAAAGAGAAAGGTAAGATAACTGATATTTTAATCGATATTAGTGGGTATACCATAAATATCGAAGCAAATACTAGTGATACAAAGTCATTAAGACTTAAAAATCATAATTATCACCATAAAATATCAACTGAACGATTTAGTACGGGCAGTGAGTTTGATGATAAGTATGTCTATCAACTTTCTTTTGAAAGTGTAAGAAAGTTTGATGATAGAATATATCTTACTTTCACTCTAAAAGACGAAGAAAGTAAATATTCTGACGAAGAAAATTTCAAAAGAGTTTATATTTGTATAGCCAAAGCAGCCGAAAAGTATTATAATAATATTGAGTTATCAAAGTTTGAAAAGATACTTGTTATGTTACAAAGTACAAGTAGAAAAGAACTTTTTAGACTTGCTGAAGGAGATGAAGATCTAATGGATATGGCAAAGAAGATAGATGATTTAAATACTGACGAAAATATTATTGGTTTGTATGATGAAGAAAAGATGAAACAGGCAATGTATAATTTTGATATTAAAGAGGCAACAGCCAAGGGAAAAGAGGAAGGACTTGCTGAAGGAGAAAGCAAAGGTATTGCCATTGGAAAAGAACAAGGAGGTAATGAAAAAGCAATAACTATTGCCAAAAAACTTCTTGAAGACGGAATGGATATTTCAAAAGTTGCCAGTATAACTGGACTTAATGAAGACGATATTACGAATTTGTAATTATCGTTTTTTTCTAATAAACTAAAATTACGCATCTGTAATCTGTATATCATTATAAAGGTCTAAGAAAGTTTAGAAAGCGCAATAGCCAAGGCAGCCGAAAAGTATTATAATAATATCGAATTATCGAAGTTTGAAAAGATACTTGTTATGTTACAAAGTACAAGTAGAAAAGAACTTTTCGGGCTTGCTGAAGGAGATGAAGATCTAATGGCTATGGCAAAGAGGATATAATAAAGGTGGCAGAATTAGAAGAAGAGGATATCTTAAACTTGCAAAATAAAGATTAAAAAAGCAGAAGAACTACAAGTATAAAACTGGTGCTCTTTTCATTTTATATATAGAGTTCACTATATTTTCGTGTAGTTAAAAACAGAAGAGTATTATCACTTATACTTATAAAAATTCAGGTTGCATTTAGTTTTACTTTTGACAAAATTTCATTAATGATTAACAATATAAGTTTTTCCTTTGATTTATTGGATAAAATATAGTATAATTAAGTTGATACTGTAGGAGGATGATGATATGGAGCATGTATATGCTAGTATTGATATTGGTAGTGATGCAATAAAACTTGTTGTTTGTGAACTATATAATGGCAATTTGAATTTACTAGCGGCATCTTCCGTACCATCAAATGGAATAAAAAAAGGATTGATTATAGATCCTGAACTTGCCAAAGAGTCAATAAGCAAAGCCTTTGATGAGGTAAAAGCAATGCTTGGCTTCGAAGTAAAAGAAGTAATTGCTTCTGCTGCTTTATATAAAGTGGAATACAAAGTTGTAAAAAGTGATTGTGATGTTAAAGGTGATTTAATTACTGCTAGTGAAATTAATACTTTATATAAAAGAGCAGTTAGAGATAATCTAACCAATAATAAGGAGTTTGTTACCCTCTACCCAATTGACTTTATCATTAATGGTAAAAATAAAATGATAGATCCAAAAGGTTTCCCTGGAACAAAACTTTCTTCTAGATGGATGATGATATCTCTTCCTAAAAAGAATTTATACTCTGTTGCCAGTATTTTAGAAGACTTAGGAATAGAAATTGTAGACATATCTGTTAGTAGTATCGGTAATTATTGCTTAAGTAAAAATGAAAAACATAGAGATGCAGTAGGCTTTATCATTGATATGGGCAGTGAGACTACAACTATAAGTCTATATAATAAAGGCGTCCCTATCGCTTCCAAAGTCATTGGTATGGGCGGACGCGATATTGATTCTGACATCTCTTACATGTATAAAATAGACATAGATGAGGCAAAAAAAATAAAACACAGATTTGTTAGATGTTCAAAGAAGTATATTAACCCTGATGATTATTATGAGATTACTAATGAAAAAGGCGAAGTAATCAAAATTAATCAGGTCGAGGTAAGTGAAATTGCTACGTCTAGAATGGAAGAGATAATTTCTTTAGTAAAAAATGAAATTAACCTCTTAACAAATAAGCCAATTCAGTATATAATATTAACTGGTGGTACCAGTAACCTTAAAGATTTAAACAAACTGGTATCTAGAATATTAAATTCTAAAACTGAAACAGAAAAGATTAAACTTATTGGTGTTAGGAATAACAAATATTCAGTAGCCCTTGGTAACATTATTTATTTTACTGACAATTTGAAATTAAAGGGGCAAGATTTTACAATGCTAGAGAATGATGATATGGAAGTGTTGTCATCACCAGATAAGCATTTTGTAGACACTTCAAATGAGACAATGCTGGGTAAAGTGTTTGGATACTTTTTCGGCGAATAGGAGGATGGAATTATGTTTGGTGGATTAGAAATGGATCAACTTGCAAAAATAAAAGTAATAGGAATAGGTGGCGGCGGCTGTAATGCCGTTAATAGAATGATCGAATCAGGGGTACAAGCAGTAGAATTTATTGTCGCAAATACTGATTCACAAGTTCTTAATAATTCTCTAGCGGAGAATAAAATTCAAATAGGTGAAGAATTAACTAATGGTCTTGGGGCCGGAGCAAACCCTGAAGTGGGTAAAGAGGCTGCCCTAGAATCTAAAGATGTAATCGAAGAGTCTTTAAAAGGTTCTGATATGGTATTTGTTACCTGTGGTATGGGTGGTGGTACCGGTACTGGTGCCGCTCCCGTAGTTGCGGATATTGCTCAAAATTTAGGTGCTTTAACTGTTGGAATCGTTACAAAGCCTTTCTCTTTTGAAGGTAAGAAACGTATGGAACAAGCCCTTAATGGCATTAAAGAATTAAAAAAACACGTAGATACTTTAATTATCGTACCTAACGATAGATTAAGGGAGATTATTGATAAGTCTACACCGCTTATTGACTCTTTTAAAGAAGTTGATAATGTACTTAGACGCGGTGTTCAATCTATATCTGATTTAATCGCAGTCGCAGGGCTTATTAACCTAGATTTTGCGGACGTAAAAGCCGTTATGGAAAAACGTGGTAACGCACTTATAGGTATTGGTGCTGGTGTAGGAGAAGACAGAGCTGTTGAAGCTGCTAATCAAGCAGTATTAAGTCCTCTTTTAGAAACTAGTATCGATGGTGCAACAGACGCCATTATAAACGTTACAGGTGGACCTAATCTAACTTTATTTGAAGTTGAAGAGGCGGTAGAAACTATCAGAAAATCAGCGAATACTGATATAAATACAATATTTGGTGCCGTTATTAACGAAAACTTTACCGATGAAATTATTGTGACCGTTATTGCTACCGGTTTTGATGATGAGGATAATACACGTGATGAGGACGTTGATGACTTATTACTTGATGATACAGATGACGATAGTGCAGTTATCCCAGCCTTTTTAAGAAAAAGAAACTTTTAATCCTAACTCATAGAGCATTGCTTTATGAGCTTTTAGTTTTTTCACTTGGAATTATAGAGCCTTAAAAAATCATTCAAAACAATTGACATTAGCCCCAAATCCTATAAAATAGAATATGTAAGTGAGCTTTATTTACGTACGAATTAAAAAACATATGAAATAAAAGGAAACATTCAGTTAGATAGCACTCCAACTGAGGTGTTAGATATTTACATTCGTATAGAGGAATCTGAAAAAATTTCACCCCATCACCGGCTTAATTCCATTATATTATTACTTAGTCACGGTCACTTGCTTAGTGACATCCAGGCAGATGATAAAATTATACATTCAGTAAGAATAGGAGATGCAGACGATATTATCGTTAACCTTACCCCAGCCAATTTCATATTCTATAATCCTGAACGTTCAGATATCATGGATAGCGACATCAACAAAACTAGAGGTGCAAAAAGTTATGAGGCTCTAATGAAAACTGTATCATATTGCCTTCATAAACAGTAAACTACTCAAAAAGACTATTCAAAAGCCCTGATAAAAGACATTCAAAATAATCAGTAGTAATTTTTATGTGAAAAGCCATGTACCCATATCGTGGTTTTTTCATGCAAAACTTTCATCTGCACCTATACAAAAATATATACAGGCTGCTTAAGTATTTATCCGCTAGACGCAAATAGCCATATATTCATAAAAATATCTGTTTTTATGTAGTAAGCAAAACCCTAAAAAGGTCCTATCAAGCAGAAATCATAAACATTTTTGTTCTTGACTATAACCGCATTGTCGTGTTATAGTTGATTTGAATAAATATCAAAGAAAGAAAAAAACGCAAATTAAATAAAAAATAGTTAAAATTCAAAACCAAAGGAAGTGAATGCAATGAACGAAAATCAAAGTAAATCATCTCATAAAATAAACATCAACCATTATCCAGGCCATATGGCAAAAACGAAAAGATTGATTAAAGAAAATTTACCACTAATAGATATTGTTTACGAAATAGTGGACTCAAGGATTCCTTATTCATCAAAAATAACAGATATAGACGAGTATATTAAAAACAAACCCAAAATAATTGTTTTTACCAAAGATGATTTGTGTGATAAAATAGAAACAGAAAAATGGAAAGAATATTACCAAAGAGAGGGTAATAAAGTAATATCTATGAATCTAGAAGGTAATGCCAATGTTAAACCATTGATAACGCTTACTGAAAAAGTCATGGAAGAAGAAAATAAAAAAAGAATAGAAAAAGGTTTACTAAAAAGAAAAGCAAGAGTCCTAGTAGTAGGAGTTCCAAATGTTGGTAAAAGTACTTTAATAAATCGCCTTTCTGGTAAAAAAGTAGTGAATACGGGAAACAAACCAGGAATAACCAAAAATATCAGTTGGATACGCGTAAATGATAAAATAGAACTTCTAGATACTCCAGGAATACTTTGGCCAAAACTAACAGATTCCGCCCTTAATCTAGCGGCCCTCACAGCCATCAAAGAAGAAGTTCTTCCTTTATATGATGTCACAGAATATATACTTCGTACTTTAGAAAAATATTATCCGAATATCCTAAAGGAAAGATATAATTTAGATACCCTTCATGATGATATTATTGAAGATTTAGAAGAAATTGGTAAAAAAAGAGGCTGCTTAATAAGTGGTGGTGAAGTAGATTACGATAAAGTAATAAACGTCATCATGAATGACATAAAATTAGGATACGTTAAAGGGATAACATTTGATAGATATGACGAACATAACTAACTCACTAACACTTGCGTACCTAGGCGATGCCGTATACGAAGTATATATTAGAAAGTATTTAATAAATAAAGGAATAATAAAAGTAAATGAACTTCAAAAAAACGCCGTAAAATATGTAAGTGCTAAAGCTCAAAGTGATATTTTAGAAAAACTAATCAGCAAAGGTGTTCTAACCGAGCATGAGCAAAACATCGTAAAAAGAGCACGTAACCATAAAAGTCATTCATCAAAAAGCACTGACATCATAACATATAAACGTTCAACCGGATTTGAGGCTTTAATTGGCTACTTAGAAATAAATAACAAACAAAGACTAGAAGAAATAATAAACTTTGTAATAGGAGATGAATAATGTATATATATGGAAAAAACGCTTCTAAAGAAGCATTACAAAAAGGAAAAGTAAAACAAGCCTTTTTATATAAAAAATTCAAAGAAAAAGAAATACAAACTTTATTAGAAAACAAAAACGTAAAAGTAACGTATTTAGATAAATACGAATTAGATAAAAAGCAAAAAGGTAACCACCAAGGAATAATATTAGAAGTAGAAGACTATAAATATTATTCATTAGACGACGCTACCGAAAACACCATAGTAATGCTTGATCATTTGGAAGATCCTCATAATTTTGGCGCAATAATTAGAACTTGTGAAGCCGCAGGAATTAAAAACATCATTATCCCTAAAGATAGAAGTGTCAAAGTTACAAGCACAGTTATCAAAGTAAGCGTGGGTGCTATAGAAAACGTTAAAATTATCATGGTAAATAATCTGGTGAACGCCCTAAAAAAATTAAAAGATAGTGGTTACTGGGTTATCGGTACCGATATGGAAGGGGAGGACTATCGCCTTTTAGACTACACTGGTAAAAAGGTAATTGTTATCGGTAGTGAGGGCAGTGGCCTAAGTAGACTCACCGAAGAAAACTGTGATTTTATTGCGAGTATCCCTATGAACGGAACCGTAAATAGCCTCAACGCTTCAGTCGCCGCCGCTTTAGTAATTTATGAGTCTCAAAGAGGCAACTTAAATGCTTAAAGACTTAAACGATTATGAATTATTAGAACTTGCCACCGAAAATGAAGAGGCCAAAGAACTACTTTATAATAAATATAAACCATTAGTCATTAAAGAAGCTCAAAAGATGTATAATAAAAACCCAAATTGTGGACTAGATATCAACGATTTCATTCAAGAAGGAATGTATGGACTTTTGAAAGCCACAGAAAATTATAAAGAAAATAAAGGTAGTCTTTTCTATACGTATGCCAAAAAGTGTATCCTTTATTCATTGCAAAATAGCGTAACCAAAGTACATAGGCAAAAAAATATACCTTTAAATAACGCCTTGTCATTAGAAAAAGGTGAAGAGACTCAAAACTATGCGATTTATAGTGCTATAAAGGAAAACAGTGAAAGTCCAGAATGTGTCGTAACAGATTATTCAAACGTGAGGGAAATCTTATTTCGCTTAAATAATGAGCTTACCCCCTTAGAAGCACAAGTCTTCGAATTGAAACAAAGTGGCTTTGAAAATGACGAAATATCCATAATTTTAGGTATAAGGGTTAAACAAATCTATAACGCCATGCATAGAATAAAACTAAAATTAAAAGTGGTGAGAAAGAAAATAAAAGGATAAATATCATCCTTTTATTTTTTTATCATATTATTAAAATTCGAAGTTCTTTGAAACATAAAATATTTAGGGCCATTAGTAACCAGTTCAAAGTCACCAGCATACTCAATTGCTTTTGCATTAAAACTAAGTTTAAATTCATTAAGGCCTTTATAACGATTGCTTGATTTATTAATATTACTAATACCACCTAAATTAAATCTTTTGTAACCAAGACGCGAATACCTAGCCATTAATTTCCATAAAAGTAAATGTTTCGCATTAAAATGTTTATAATTACTATCATATCCATCGATAAGCAAGTAAACTTCATCTTGCCATTTGATAACAAGTGCTGAAGACAAAATAATTCCATCAGGATTATCCTTTAAATATTTAGTTGCCAGCACAATTTGTTTTTTATAATCCTCAAATATTTCATCAACTTCCATTTTACGGCTAATTAACTTTTCGTTATCATTCTTATTTCCAATAAGTTGTAAATTTATCTCTTTCGCAAGCTTCTCATATTTGCTATATAAATTTTGTGAAACCTCTAAATATTGTGTAGTATCAAGTTTGCTGTAATAAAAATCCACTAAATTATCCTTATCAAAAAACTTGTATAAAGTCCTAAAATACTTAAGCCCTCTAGGGTATTTGTTTTTCGTCTGCAGATATAAATACCCTAAATCATTTTCGTTTCCGTGATAAACCTTAATACCATCTCGCTCGGCTTTTCTAATCTTTGTACGAAAATTTTTCTTTATATTACCAAAAAGATTTTCTGGTGTGTCATCAATGTCAATTACCGCTTCAAACCTTGGTTTTAAAGCCTCAAAATAATTATTATATCCTAAATGATAATAGCCTAACTTTTTAAGATGATTAAAAATCATCTCATAATTATTATTCGTACCTATTAACTTAAAGTCCGCATTGTATATTTTTTTAATAAATAAGGGACTAATTTTAATCGCCACAATATCTTTCTTGCCAAAAAACTGTTTCACTAACTTAGTAAACGTCTCAAGTAAATTGTAATCATTATAATTAATTAAAAATCCCCTAGGTGCATACGCATATTTAAAGCCGTTAACTTTTTTTACCAAAATCGCACTCGCACCTATTATTTTATTTTCGTCTATAAGCCCCAAAAAGAAAGCGTCGTAATCTTCCTCATTCATAGTAAAAGCATATTCATTACTTTGATACATAGAACTTGGCCTAAAATTACTAGTAAAACTCTTAAATTCTGCATTAGTTAGTTGTTTAAGTTCCATAAAGACCTCCTAACATGATAAATTATATCACAATTTGTCAACACTTGTCACAAGTATCATAAATAATTCTAAACAAAATATAATTAAACCAGGTGATAAAGATGATAAAAGTTGGCATTCCAAGAAGTTTATTTTATTACTATGATGAAAAAATATGGCAAAACTTCTTAAGCTACTTAGACATACCATATATAATAAGCCCAGTAAGCAATAACGAAATTCAAAAAAACGGTATAAACATCGCTGGCGACGAAATGTGCCTCGCCTTAAAAAATTATCTAGGTCATATAGATTACTTAAAAGATAAATGTGATTACATACTAATACCTAGAATTGATAACTACAAAATAAATAACCAAACATGCACAAACTTTCTCGCTGCTTATGACATCGTAAATAATCTGTATAACATAAAAATCTTAAATTATAACATCGACATTCAAAATCATGAAACTTTAAAAAAAGGCTTAATCAAAATAGGCAAAGAATTAGGGTTTACCAAAAAAGATGCCCTATATGCCTATTATTATTCTGCCAAGGAATACAAAAAATATCAAAAAAAACTTATTAAAGAAACAAACCAAAGTCTAAATGCAAATAAAACCAAAATACTTATCGTCTCTCATCCATATATCATATATGACGAGCTAATAGGTAAGGACATCATAAAATACCTAAAAAAAGAAGATATAGAAATAATATACTCGGATGAATTTGATAAACAAAAAGCCTTGAAAGCCAGTAAAACATTAGTTAAAGATCTATATTTTCTGCACGCTAAAGAAAACATCGGAGCTATTAATCTAGTCAAAGATCAAATAGACGGTATAATATTCTTGTCTGCTTTTCCGTGTGCCATAGACTCCCTTGCAAATGAACTCGTCATGCGTAAAATAAAAATTCCCTATATCAATATATTAATAGATGACACTTCCGCCTTTGCGGGATTAGAAACCAGACTAGAAAGTTTCACCGACATGTTAAAGGAGAAAAAACATGGATAAAATATCATACCCTTTAATGGGCGACTATAGTGTGCCCACTAAATACCTGCTTACCCATATATTAAACATTGAAGTCATAACCCCGCCGCCAATCACCAGTAAAACAATTGCCCTGGGATCAAAATATAGCCCCGATATAATCTGCACACCCTTTAAATACACCTTAGGCACTATGTTAGAATCCATAGAAAAAGGCGCAAATATACTAATCCAACTAGGCGGCGGCTGTAGATACGGATACTACGCCTATCTTCAAGAACAAATATTAAAAGATCTAAACAAAGACGTAAAAATAATAAACCTAGTCACAAAAGGTAAACTAGATGCCATAAAAATATATAAAGAACTAAAAAAAATATCCAAAATAAACATTTTCAAAACCCTTTACCACTCATTCATAACCATAAAAATGGTTAAATATATGGACCAAATAGATGCTTATATAAGAGAAAATATCGGTTTCGAACAAAAAAAGGGTTCCTTTGAACTTTTAAAATATAAAATGCTAAAAGACTTCAGCACCACCACATCATATAAAGACCTAAAAAGAAAATATAAATACTATAACAACAAAATTAAAAGTGTTCAAGTTCGTAAACCAGAAAATAGACTAAAAGTAGGGATAATAGGAGAACTATATACCGTTATGGAACCATATGCTAACTATGACCTAGAAAAATCCCTCGCCAACCATAACATCGAAATAAAAAGATTTACAAATGCCCATTACCTGTTAATAGAGAAAAAAAGAGAAGTAAAACACTATTTAAAATACACCAAAGAATATATCAAATATAAAATGGGTGCCGATGCCGCCGATAACATCTGTAGAACTAAGTACCTTTGTGAACAGGGCTACGATGGAATAATTCATATTAAATCATCCTTCTGCACTCCAGAAATTGGTGCCATGCCCATTATCAGCAAAATCGCCGATCAATATAACGTCCCCGTACTTTTCCTAACTCTCGATATCCATAATGGCGAAGAAGGTATCAAAACTCGATTAGAAGCATTTTACGATATGCTAGAAATGAGGAAAACAAAATGAAAAATACATATCTAGGAGTAGATATAGGATCAATATCCACCAAAGGCGTCATTATCGACGAAGATAATAACATCATCACATCCGCCTACATATGGACCGAGGGTAATCCTGCTGCAGCCGTTAGAAAACTAATAAAAATGCTTAAAAAGAAATTACCTAAAGACTGCCATGTCAGAGGAATTGGTACCACCGGCAGCGCTAGAAAACTAATTGGCCTGCTTTTAGGAGCCAACATTGTCAAAAATGAAATAACAGCCCACGCCATAGGCACTTTAACATTTTACCCAAACGTTAGAACAATATTAGAAATAGGAGGGCAAGACTCCAAAATAATACTGTTAAAAAACGGCATCATAACAAATTATGCCATGAACACCTTATGTGCCGCCGGAACAGGGGCCTTTCTTTCAAGTCAGGCTAAACGTCTCGGTATGGACGTCAAAGAATTTAGTAAATACGCCTTAAAATCTAATAACCCTGTCAAAATTGCCGCTAGATGTACCGTCTTCGCTGAGTCTGACCTAGTCCATAAAGCCCAAGTGGGTTATCCAAAAGAAGACATCATTGCTGGACTATGTAAAAGCGTCGTTTTAAATTATCTAAACAATGTCGGCAAAGGAAAAAAAATAGAAGGCCCTATAATATTCCAAGGCGGCGTATCCAAAAATGCCGGTGTCGTCAAATACTTCGAAGAAATTTTGGGTGAGCCTATAATCGTTGATGAAAACAGCCATCTCATGGGTGCCATCGGTATCGCCGTCCTCGCAAGAAAAAATAAAATTGGAAAAACCTATAACCTCGAGCTTGACAAAGTGTCATTCGAAACCAAAGCCTGCGAATGCGATAAATGTCCAAACAATTGCGAAATCTTAAGCATTTATAGAAATAAAAAACAAATAGACTCTTGGGGCAGTAAATGCGGTCGTTATTAAACAAGACAAAATTCTTGTTTTTTTCTTTGCCCACACAACCACAAAAGTAAAGGTATAAGCCAAAGTACTTCAAAACAAAATAGTAAAACTATATATTAAGGCCTAAAGATATAACGTTTCCAAAATAAAAAGTCAATATCTATTAAATTGTAGTGCCACTTAAATGTTATACTTAACTTGCCAGTGAGGAATTATCTAAAAAGTAAAGGAGGATTACCATAAATGAATAAATTAGAAAAGATACAACAAGAAATCGCAGAACTGAGTCAATATAGACAAATACTAATCGCGCTAAAAGATATAGAAAACGTTAAAGAAAAAACTAAAGAAGAAAAACCAAAAGTAAAAAAATTATCTTTAAAGGAAGAGAAACGTGAATATTGAAAATCCAGAAGAACTAATCAAAAAAATTGATAAAAGAATTGCCGAGCTAGAAGCCAAAGAAAAAGGTAAAGATAACCCAAAAGAAGAAAGCCTAGAAAACGAAACAACCGCAAAAGTCATGGAAATGATCGAGACCATTAAAGCCGAAAACCTAGAAATTAGTCTTCAAAAACTAAATAACCTAATCGGCCTTACTGAAGTTAAAGAAGAAGTAAATAAACTAACAAACTACTTAAAGTTTTGTAAAAGAATAAAAGGAAAATCATCACTAGATAGGCTAAACCTAAATATGATTTTTAAAGGAAGCCCAGGAACTGGTAAAACCACAGTCGCAAGAATAATCGCTGGTATCTTATATAACCTAGGTTACCTTGAAAGCAAAGCCTTTATCGAAACAACACCTAGAGACTTTATAGGAGAATATATAGGACACACAAGCATCAAATCAAAAAAATTAATAGATAAATATAAAGGTGGCGTCATATTCGTAGATGAAGCCTACGGTTTCGTTCATGAAGAAGGGGAGTACAACTTTGCTGATGAAGCCATAGTAGAAATTATAAAAGAAATGGAAACCAAAGAAACAGTATTTATCTTCTCTGGTTATCCCAAAGATATGGATAGATTTATTGAACTAAATTCTGGAATAAAATCTAGAGTAGGGTATCATATTGATTTTAAAGACTATACAGAAGAAGAACTTTCAGAAATATTTAAATTCAAACTAACAAAATCAAATTTTCAAATTACGGAAGACGCCTATGAAAACATAAAAAATATTATAAAAATAAAAAAGCAAGAAAAAAACTTTGGTAATGGACGTATGATAGATAATTTGTATGACGAAGTATTACTAGAACACGCATCTCTTAATTATGATAACAAAAACGAAAGTGAACTATTAATAATGAAAAACGAAAGTGTCGGTGTCGTCATGACTAGAGCACAACAAAAGCAAAGAAGGGGATATTTTGAGTAATGTAATTGTAAACAACATATATGATAAACTCGTAGAAGATAGAATTATATTTATTAGAGGAGAAATCAATAACGCTACCGCAAGCGAAGTTGTTGCAAATCTTTTATACTTAGACTTTATCAGCAATGATGACATAACTATATACATAAACTCACCAGGCGGACTTGTTACCGGTGGACTTATGATATACGACACCATAAAATATCTAAAATCAGATGTTTCCACCGTTGGTATTGGTTTGTCCGCATCAATCGCCGGAATAATACTCGCATCTGGTACCAAAGGCAAAAGAAAAATCTTACCTCACGGCAAAGTCATGTTTCATGAAATATCTACAGATACTAGTGGTAAACTAACAGATATCCTGCTAGCCACCAAAGAAGCAAAAAAAACAAACGATATTTTATTAGATATCATTGCTAAAAACAGTGTCATAAAAAAAAGTGAACTAAAACAAAGACTTACAACTGATTTCTATATGGATTGACACGAAGCACTAAAATATGGTATTGTAGACAAAATTGTCGAATAAAAAAGGACTGCATACCTTTACGCAGCCTTTTTAACTCCCCGAGATCCATCTTGCAATTGATATACCTTCGGTCTTTCTAATGGTTCAGCCGAAGGAATAGTTAAATCACCATTAGTATTCATTAAATATTCTTTATATTCATTTATTTGAACCAAAATATCTTTAAGTAAAGCAAGATCCTGAGTATCATTCGTTTTTCCTGCTAAATTAATTAAGGAAGAAAAAAGCGTTCTAAATTTAGAAGGTGATATCCCAATAACGTTTTTAAACTTGTTTGAGTATTGTTCCAAACCATTAAAATGGTTATTAAGTGCAATATATAAAATAGTCTCTTTAGTGAAAATAAGCGGATCTATAGAGTTATATACTCGGCACTCATTAACAAAACTAACTGGAGTAAGACCAGTATACTCTTTAAACTGCCTAATCAAATAAAACTTGTTGTAATGAAAAATCTCTTCAAGTTCATCAGAACTAACATTCCTATCTATATTGTCAAGTAAATACATACAAATCTGTTGCATTAGTAACCTATCCATAAAACCCCCACCACTCACCTAAAATATACTACATAAAAAAATTATTGTCAAATTAGTAATAAGAAGTAAGGAGTGAAAACATGAAAGAAACAATAAAAAATTTAAACTTCGCCTGGAAATATGCGAAAGGACAAAAGAAAAACATTATCTTATACTTAATTCTTAATGTTCTTTTAATGATAATTAGTATAATTGTACCAATAATAAGTGCCCAAATAATTATTCATCTGACAAATAGTGAACTCACTAGACTTTTTTATCTGGCACTAGTCCTATTAATCGTTGAAATAACAAGAAACATTATAAGAACATTTGCTACCAAAAATGTTCAAATAATATATAGAGAAGCATTTACTAAAATTCAAACCAGTTTAGGTAGTGAAATTTTAAAAATAAATAATCAAACTTTAAATAAACATGGCAGTGGTCTATTTATTCAGCGTCTTAACGTAGATACAAGTAGAATTTCCGACGTGTTTGGCAATTTAATTTGGTACCTATTACAAATAATGACCAGTATAGGTATATTCGGCGCAATATTCATTATAAATAAAGTTATGTGTCTTTGTATAATTATTATGGTTTTAGTTATTTACTTAATAGAGAAAAAAGAAATAAATACTTATAACGAAAATGATAAAGAATATAGAAAAGAAGCCGAAAAGATATCAGGCTTTACAAGCGAACTAGTAAGAGGTGCTACCGATATAAAAATGCTCAGTGCTGAAAATAGTTTTGTAAGTGCGCTAAATCATAAAATGAGAACATTTAACCAAAAAAAATATAAAATGCAAATGACCGAAAGAAAATACGAATTTCTAACCAGTAGCGTACGTGATTTAAACCTATTTGTACTTTTAATACTTTTTGTATTTATGATTTCTAACGGTTATCTAACTGTGGCATCTGCTCTTGTTATTTATAACTATTTCCCAGAAACAACTAACGTCGCTACAAATATCGGTTATATGCTTAAATGTTTAAAAGACTTTAACCTTTCATCATCTAGAATAATAGAAATATTTAATAGTAAAGAATTTGAAAAAGAAAAATTTGGTACTAAACATTTAAACCATGTTGACGGTAAATTTGAATTTAAAAAGGTAGACTTCTCATTTGGAGAAAGCAAGGTGCTTAATAACCTAAATTTCAAAGTAAACCCTAATGAAACAGTCGCTTTTGTCGGTAAATCTGGTGCCGGTAAAACAACAATATTTAATCTTTTGTGTAAAATGTATGATGCAGATAAAGGTGAAATACTAATAGACGGTATTAACATAAACGAACTTGATAGAAAATCAGTACGAGATAACATTACAATAATTTCTCAAAATCCATATATATTTAACCTTTCGATAAGAGAAAATCTAAAATTAGTTAAAGAAGATTTAACCGAAGAAGAAATGATCGAGGCTTGCCATTTAGCCTGTTTAGATGAATTTATAAATAATCAAAAAGATAAATACGATACCGTAGTAGGAGAGGGCGGAGTAACCTTATCTGGTGGTCAAAGACAAAGGCTTGCTATTGCTAGAGCCCTCGTACAAAAGACAGAAATAATTCTCTTTGACGAAGCTACCAGTAGCCTAGACAACGAAACTCAAAAAGAAATAAGTCAGGCTATAAATAACCTAAAAGGAGAATATACCATTTTAATAATCGCTCATAGACTGTCAACCATAATAAATAGTGATAGAATACTAGTTGTAAATAATGGCCAAATAGAGGCCAGTGGTACCCACGAAGAACTGCTAAAACAAAGTGTCTTTTATAGAAAACTTTATAATACCGAATTAGAACAAAAAAAGTAGAAGATACCTCCAAAAGGGTTTTCTACTTTTTAAGTATATATTATTTATCTATATTTTATTGTCTTCCTTAATGTAGGACCTTGCTCGCTTGAATTATTATTCGTGTTCTCATCAGATTCTTCGTCAATTTCTGCCTTATCAAACGTCTTGTCATAGTCATAACGTGCTTGCTTAATCTCTTGGATAGCATTTTCTAAACATTCAAGTTCCTGCTCACTAAATATAACCTGCGGATACACAGAAAAAGTATATTTTCTAGCACTATCTTCTGGTAGTTCTTCCATAATACTACCCATAACCTCTAAATGCTCTTTTTTATTTGCATCTCTATTTAAATTAGGGATCCCTATAATTGCGACATATTCATTATTTAATTTTCCTGTAATATATCCAAATTTAACTTCTTTGCCATGAGTTTTAACTGTAAGTGCATCATTAAGTTTTTCAATTTCATTTACTGTATATCCAAGAGGTAATAGTTCCTCATGACGAATATGTATCTTTCTTATATTACTACTATTCGCATCATTGGCTTCATACGTAATAACTTCTGGTTCAACTTGAACATCACTCTTATCGTTATTGTTCGCAGCAATTTCTTCCGCATTCTTACTATCCGTATCCTCATTTATATTAACTTTCGCATCGCTTTGAATATTTTCATAGATAAAACTTTCATCTCTATTGTAAGAAACATCATCGTGATTTAAAGCCGTCGTAATCGCTCCAACGTATATAAGTGCATCAATTTGGCTTTTTAGTGACACAAACTTGTGCATCTCCTCACGACTCATGGGAATAAGTGCCTTGTTAAATTCTGGACTTTTCATCATCTTCCTTTTCATATTTGCTCTATGTACGCACGCACCTAGTAAATTTACAATAGGAATAAATGTTATAACAGCTCCTAAAAACTTCTTAACATCATTTGCCTTGCTAACCTTAAATTCAGCTATCTTTTGCTTTTCAAAATACTTATCCAAAAGCCTTTTGTCATACTTATATCCTTTGCTTGCAATATTCGTTAAACAGTCATACTTAGCGTTCATCTTTAAGGCTGCAGAAAAAATAACACTCGCAATTTCCATCGCAAGCCCCAATACTATATTCATACAAAATCCTCCCCCAGCAAAATTGCTAGGAAATATAATAACACATTTTAAAATAAAAAGCAAATTTTGATAAAAAAATTAAATTTCTTCTTTATATAATATTAATTACTTCCTTATATATTCATAAATATCTTCTACATCTGCATTCAAATATCCGCACCACTTATCAATAAGCAAAATGTCTATTTGCTGAGCCATCCCATTCGCATGTTTCTTTATAGTCTTAAAATCCGTATCCGTCTCCAGCATAAACTTATTAATACTAATACCTTTATCCTTAAGCACTTTACCAAGTTTAAATAAACAATACCCGTTAGGCAAATCAACCCTAACAACTTCCTTTGAAACACCTTTTATCTGCATATATTCATCACCAAAATAATTTTACAAATAATATAGGGTTATTGACTATTGGGTAATGTTCTTATATTATGAAGCCATAAAAACATAAAACGTAAATAAAAATCACATTTTAAAGGTACAACTCAAAGGAGAAGAGTAAAATGAAAAAAATAAAAAGACATAGAAGGCATAAAAAAAGCTATATCTTAGTGTTTTCAGTACTTTGTGTCTTTTTTTGCTTGCGTCCGCCTATGCAGCCTTCACCGCAAACGTAAATATAACTGTTAAAGGTAACATCTCCAACATAACCGGTTATGAAATGCTAAGAAATAAATGCCAAAGTGCAAATAGCGACAACATATATAAAGACCCCTACGAAAACGAAAGATGCATATATAAAGGAAACGCCCCAAATAATTACTTTATATTTAATAATGAACCTTGGCGTATCATTGCCCTAGAACAAGACGGTACCATTAAAATCATAAAAAATACATCAGCCACCACCACAGTCAACTTTGACGATCGAAAAACAAATAGGTATAATGCTTCCGGCTGGTGTACCGATAAAAATGGCGGTAACATTTATGGTAGTTCAAACAATATCAAAGATAGTATCGGTAATAAAATAGACCATTTTGTAGTAGGTGGTGAAAATATTGCCTTGCCAAACGTAGACTCGCTAGCTAAAGATTACCTAAATTCTACTGGCATCTATAGCACATCCGGCTGGTATAACAGCATAGATACTAACGATAAAGCCCTAATTGTAGAACATGATTTTAAAGTAGGACCCATTAATACCAGTGTAGGCAACGCAGTAGCTATCAGCGATCTTTCTCTTGATGACATCATAGCCATGGAAAAAACATACCTATGGAGTGGGAAAGTCGGTCTAATAAACCCAAGCGGCTACCAAAAATCACTAATAAATGGTACAACATACCTCAACATTGAAACAGAAGGTGCCACAAATCACTATTGGTACTGGGGCATAAACCCAATTACAAATGATCGTGGTGCCACCGTATCAGCCAATTTCGGCATAAGACATGGGTACGTTTATTACGGCACAGGTTCCACCGTCGGCCTAGTTCCCGTAGTCTTCTTAAACGGAAATATCTACCTCACTGGAAAAGGCTCCAACGACAGCCCCTATATAATAAGAAAATAAATGTGACTCCAAACCAGTGTTCTTAAATCTTTCCAAAAAATCATAGACACGATACTAATAATGTATGGCGTGATTAGGTCGTGTCTCACCATATATTTGCTTTAACCACACCAAAATCCAAAGCATCCTAAATTTAAAATAAATATCCAAAAGGAACTCCGCAAAATAAAAAGCCTAAATACGATTATAACTTCGCAGTTAAGTCCTATCACTCGAAAAATATGCAAAAAATCAAACCAGAAAGAATAGTGTTCGCTATTAAATAAAATGATGTCTAAAAAAACTATCGGTAACTGGTAGAACACAATAGGTGTGTAGGTATAAAGAACCCCATCACACTACCAGATAAAATATCATAATCTAATATCAGTTTTAATATAAATGTGCCAGTGTCTTGTTCCAAAACAAAAATTTAAATTTTTTCAAAAAAAAGAAGTAAAATGTCCCACTCGCGTTGTATATTACTAGTGAGGAGGGATATTATCAAAAATATAATATTGAAATATAAAATACCAATCATCATATTGGTTGCCCTAGCGGGCTTAATAATAGCCAGTTTTTATACTACAAAAACAAACGAAGAAAGTGAGGTGATAATCGAAAATGAAACTAAAACCCCAAAACAAAAAGTGGCTACTGACAAAATCAAAGTAGATATCAAAGGTGAAGTAATAAATGCAGGAGTTTATGAACTAAAAACAGGTTCCAGAGTTATGGATCTAGTAGAAAAAGCCGGCGGTTTAACCGAAAACGCTAACACCGAACTTATAAACCTAAGTAAAAAAATAAAAGACGAAAATGTCGTAATAATCTATTCCAAAAAACAAGTTGAAACGATTAAAGCAAATAGTAAGCAAAAAACCTCATTCAAAGAAATATGCGACTGTCCAGACGTAAACGATGCTTGCATAAAAGAAGAAGACGTTGTTGCAAATACTGCAAAAAAAGAAAATAAATCCTCATCATCAAAAATCACCAAAGAAAGTGCTAGCGCCGAAACTACCACTGGTAAAATCAACATAAACACAGCTAGTAGCGAAGAACTAGAAACGCTAAACGGAATAGGGCAGACTAGAGCATCCGCCATCATCGAATATCGTGAAAAAAACGGTAACTTCAGCACCATAGAAGATATCAAAAACGTCCAAGGCATTGGAACCGCCCTATATGACAAAATCAAAGATAACATTACTGTTTAGCATACTTCTTACTATCTATGCACTCATCTGCCTTATCATAAATATAAACAAAACGCCGCATTCCATCTATAAAGAAGGTACCTATACCATAAAAGGTATTGTAAAAAAATGTATCACCAAAGAAGATAAAACCACAATCACCTTATCTTCTAAAGAAAACATACTTATAAATGATTATAACGCATCAAAATGTCATCTAGGAAGCATGGTGAAGGCTACTGGAAAATTGCAAAAGCCAAATAATAATACCGTATTTAATACATTTAACTACCGTAGATACCTTTATAGCCAGCACATAAACTACATTATGACCGTGGATAAAATAACCTTCTTACCATCCAAACCAAGCATCCTCTATAGTGCCCAGAACGCCATAAGAGGCCATATCAAAAATTACCAAACAAAAAATTACCTCGAAACTTTTATCCTAGGTGACAAAAGCGATATCGATGCCGAAGTCATGAATAGTTATCAAAATAACGGCATAAGCCATCTGTTATCCATATCGGGAATGCATATAAGCCTACTTTCATTAATAATTCTTTTTGCCTTAAATAAAATATCCAAAAGGAAAATAATAAACTACCTTCTAGTTATAGTGTGCCTAGTATCATATGCCACCTTAACAGGTCTCTCACCACCAGTCGCCAGAGCAACCCTTTTATTTATAGCCCTAACCATAAACAAAACATTTGACTTAAAAATCAAAACCATATACCTGCTCATAATCATCTGTGACATCACCATAATATATAATCCTTATATAATATATAACATTGGCTTCCAGTTTTCCTACATAGTGTCTTTCTATCTTATATTGTTTCAAAAACTAATAGAAGCAAAAAAAGACTACATAACCAAAACATTTTTAATATCATTTATCGCCTTTCTAGCAGGCATTCCTATAATGATAATCAACTTTCACCAAATAAATCTGCTTTCACCCTTAATTAATGTAATCTTTGTACCATTAGTCTCCGTCATTATCTTCCCATTATCACTCATCACCCTCATCATCCAACCACTAGATTTGCCCCTCAAAATCATCATCGAATGCACTGAACAAATATCATTAAGCATCGCTGCTGTCGATAATTTTAACATCATACTAAAACACATAAACCTTATTATCGTCGCTGCATATTATCTTGTCATTACCGGCACTTTATATTGCCTTGTAAAAAGACAAATACGCGGTCTTGTAATCCTTTCGTTAATGCTTTTTGCCCACACCAATATAAATTATTTAAACCCATATCCATTCATAACCATGATTGATGTAGGGCAAGGGGATAGTCTTTTGCTTTCATTGCCGCATAACAAAGGAAACATCTTAATCGATACTGGTGGTACCGCAAACTTCCGAAATAGTTTTAAAAATCAAAATAAAAAATTCACTGGTACCATCGCTACAAACACAATTAACTATCTAAAAAGTGAAGGCATAAAAGAAATAAACTATCTCATAATAACCCATGGTGACTTCGACCACATAGGAGAAGCCGAGAACCTCATAAATAATTATAAGATTAAAAACATAATACTAAACTCACACCAAAACAATAGCCTAGAAGACGCAGTAGTAAATCTTGCCCATAAAAAACATATCCCATGTAAAAATATAAATGAAGGTTATTTAAAAATAAATAAATACAAACTTAAATTTTTAAAAAGTAATTCGCAAACTGAAAATGAAGATAGTCTTATTATTTATACAAAAATGAATAACCAGAATATATTATTAATGGGAGATGCAGGAGAAGAAAGAGAAAAATATATTTTAAAAGAATATAATTTACCCAAAATGGATATATTAAAAGTAGGACACCATGGGTCTAAACATTCCACATCTCCAAGGTTTGTAAACCAGATAGAGCCTAAGATATCATTAATATCCGCAGGCCGTAATAACTTATATGGTCACCCCCATAAAGAACTACTCGCAAGGTTAGAAGATAGTAAACTTCTAATTACCCAAATAGATGGTTCTGTAAAAATTGTATTAAAAAAAAGAACCATCTATTACACATGCCCGCTAATGCGTTAGCGTTTAAATATAGATGTCTCTTGGTGCAGATAGAATTTTATCATCCGAGAGGCTTTTTCATTGCCTATTTTTAAGGACAGGAACATCACCATTTCATTTTTGTCATGGCTCACCAACAAATATTAAATAAATGAAACCCTAAATACCCACATCTTCAAAAACAAAGTTATAAAATAAATGACATCACCAGTAAATATATAAGCAAAAGTTCAAAAAAACATAAAACTAGACCTAAACAATAAAATAATAATATTGCCTGAACTAAATGAAGTCAAAATAAGAGGCTATCGTAATCTAAAACATATAAGCAGAACTATAAAAAACAAATAAATATTTTATTAGCGCCTTAGTGGCCCACCAAATATATTGGTACCAAAAATCACACCACATCCATAGTTGGAATAGAACTAAGGGATTAAAAATATAATAATATATTCTAATAACAAAAAAACAAATTATAATAGAAGTTGTCCCAATCTATACTAGTCTGTGAAGCCCCTTAAGAAACAGAAAAAACTTAGTATCCCTTGCTCATCTATTGTAGCTTATTTAGCTCATTCGTGGTATAATGTCTATGAAGAAAAGGTGAATGCGGTGAATTATTTAGTAAACGAGATCAAAAAAATGCAAGGTACAGTTTTAGGAATTGGCATAACTGATGAGAAACTAAAATATGCTATAAAAAGTAATAGCAATATACTGAGTTTTGAATTATTAGAAGAACCAAAAAGCAAGATTTTTAATCCTAAAAAATTCAAAACAGAAAAATGCAAAAAAAGACAAAAAAAAGTTAATATCAAGAAAATAAGAAAAAGATACAAAAAGAAAAGGATCGATAATATTATATGTGGCTACAAAAATGTATCCAAGTTTACCAAAACATTCGTAAGAGATAGCATATATATAAATAAGGGTTATTTATATATGTATGGCTCAAAAGAAGAACTAGAAAACATAAAAGAAAAATATGCAAGGTATACAACTGATATTAAACTCGTTAAAGAAAAAAACATATACATATTAGTGGTAAATAATTCTAATACTAAAAATAATAAATTAAAAGATATCGCTTATTGGTGGAAAGACACCGTAACAGACGCCCTTGATTTTTTAACAATTTTATTAGCAAATTAGCATAAAATGTTCTTGACTTTTAAAAGAAAGTATAGTATTCTTTAATCGAGGACACAGAAAAGTGTTTTTTATTTGAAGTTTTCATAAAACAAAAGTAGGTGATATAAATGAATAAAATAAAACAGTTTTTCGCAGGCGTAAAAAAAGAAATGAAAAGGGTAATGTGGCCTAAAAAAAAGAATATGATTAAATATTCAGTAGCAATGCTTGTTTGCATAGTTTTTTTAGGAATATTCTTTGTATGTTCAGATCTTATAATCGCTGGCGTTAGAACGGCTATGGAGGGACTTAAATAATGGAAAAAGAATGGTATGTAGTAAATACTTATTCAGGGCACGAAAATAAAGTAAAAGAAAGATTAGAAATGCGTGCTAGTTCAACAGGCATGGAGGACTATATTTTAAGAGTTGTAGTTCCTGAAAAAAAAGAAATTGACGAAAATGGAAAAGAAAGAGTTAAAAAAATATTCCCGGGCTACATTTTAGTAGAAATGATAATGACAGACGAAGCGTGGTTTGTTGTTCGAAATACCCCTGGTGTGACTGGATTTATCGGTTCGTCTGGTAAGGGAGCCAAACCATTTCCATTAACATCATCAGAAGTAGATAATATTCTAGGTACAATGGGAATGAGTAGACTTGACGTTGAAACAGAACTTAAAGTTGGTACTAAAGTAGAAGTTGTAGATGGACCATTTGCAAATATGCTAGGGACCATTAAATCAGTTGATGTTGAAAATTCAAAATTAGAAGTAGCACTAGATTTATTCGGACAAGAAACCATTGTAGAATTAAATTTATCACAAATTTCTAAAGCATAAGTTTACAAATAAAAAAAAATATGATATTATTAAAGGGCTATATTTTTGAATATAGATATAAGTGGGAGCGCCGATGCATTATGACCACTCGCGAAAAAGTAAAATATATAGGAGGTGTTTTTCGTGGCAAATGTAACAAAGAAAATTAAAATTCAAATTCCTGCAGGTAAGGCTACACCAGCTCCACCAGTTGGAACAGTTTTAGGTCCAGCAGGAATTAACTTACAAGAATTCTGTACAAAATATAATGACGCAACTAGAGATAAAATGGGAGATATATTACCAGTGGAAATATCTATCTATGAAGACAGAACTTTCGACTTCGTAATCAAAACTCCACCAACTGCGTTTTTAATAAAGAGAACTTGTAAAATAAATAAAGGAGGCGTAAAAGGTAAAAACGAAACCGTTGCGACTCTAACCAAAGAACAGCTTAAAGAAATCGCAGAAATTAAGTTACCAGATTTAAACTGTGATAACATTGAAGCAGCAATGAAAACTGTTGCTGGAACTGCTTTAAACATGGGCGTTAAAGTAGAAGAATAAGAAAATTAGTACATAGGTTATACCTATGTGGGAGGAAATATCGGCTATCCACTAGACCACATAAGGAGGAAAAAATATGAAAAAAGGTAAAAAGTATGTAGAGGCTGCAAAAAAAATAGATAAGCATCATTTATATACTAAAGAAGAAGCCGTAAAATTAGTAAAAGAAACAAACGTTGCTAGTTTTGATGCTTCAGTAGAAGTCGCAATGCGTTTAAATTTAGATACCAAAAAAGCAGATCAACAATTAAGAGGCGCTACTGTACTTCCTAAAGGAACAGGTAAGGCTAAAAAAGTATTGGTTATTGCCAAAGGTGAAGCAGCAAAAGCCGCTAAAGATGCTGGTGCAGATTATGTTGGAGATACTGACATGTTAGAGAAAATCCAAAAAGAAAATTGGTTTGACTTTGATGTTATGGTTGCAACTCCAGATATGATGCCTGCTCTAGGAAAATTGGGTAGAGTTTTAGGACCAAAAGGTTTAATGCCAAACCCCAAAACTGGAACAGTTACTTTAGATACAGCAAAAGCCGTTGAAGAAGTAAAAAAAGGTCGTGTTGAATATAGAACAGACTCTTATGGAAATGTTCATGCTTTAATTGGTAAAACATCATTTAGCGAAGAAGATTTGTTAGAAAACTTAAATGCGTTTGTAACATTAATTTATAAATCAAAACCTGCCGTTGTAAAAGGTACATACGTTAAAAATATATCTGTATCATCTACAATGGGACCAGGAGTAAAAGTTGATATAAATAGTTTTGACTTTTAATAAAAGTTATGCTATAATTTAATTGCTTGAAAGCCGTAGACAGTAGGGATGAAAATTTAAAAATCCTACCGAGGAACTTACTTTATTTAAGTGTTTTCGCTCTGTCTACTTACTAGACAGAGTTTTTACGGCATTAATAAAATAAAGGAGGTGTTGATATTGGCAAATCAAAAAGTCCTAGATAAAAAGCAAGAAATAATTAACGAGATCAGCGATAATATCAAAAATTCAAGTTCAACAATATTTTTTGACTATCAAGGACTAACCGCAATGGAGACAAATGAGTTAAGAGGTCTGCTTAAAGAAAATGGTTCCAAATTAAAAATCTATAAAAATACATTAGTTAAAAGAGCATTAGATTCTTTGAAAATTACTCTAAACGAAGATTTAGAAGGACCAAAAGCCGTAGCATTTGGTACTGACGCAGTCGCACCAATCAAGACTCTTAGTGATTACTCAAAAAAACATCCTGCACTAGAATTAAAACTTGGACTAGTTGAAGGAGAGTTAACTGATGAGGCAAAATTAAAAGAATTATCAACTATCCCATCAAGAGACGGCTTACTTACAATGCTTGCGTCTGGACTTATGGGTACAGTTAGAGACTTATCAATTTGCTTAGATTTATATTCTAAGGATTTAGAAGAAAAATAAAAAAGAAAGGAATGATATAATGGCAAAATTTACAAAAGATGAATTTATTAGTGGATTAAAAGAAATGACTATTCTTGAAGTTAAAGAATTAGTAGATGCAATGAAGGAGGAATTTGGTGTTGACCCTAGTGCCGTTGCCGTTGCAGCAGCCCCAGCCGCTGAAGAACAAGCAGGTCCTAGCAAGGTTACTCTTGTACTAGCAAGTGCTGGTGGAAACAAAATTCCAGTTATCAAATTAGTTAGAGACATCACTGGTCTTGGACTTAAAGAAGCAAAGGCTATCGCAGATAACGGAGGAAACATTAAAGAAGATATTACTCCAGAAGAAGCTAATGAATTAAAAGCACAGTTCGAAGAAGCTGGTGCAACAGTAGAAATAAAATAATAATACAAAAGCCTGTACTTAAAATAAGTATGGGCTTTACCCATAATTTAAGGAGCGTTAAAATGACCCACTATTTTACCAATGATTATATAAAAAGTGATGAAAAAACAATTTTAGTAAAAATAAAGAACCAAGATTTTGAATTCAAAGTAGATAATGGGGTCTTCTCTAAAAAAGGTTTAGATTTTGGAACCAGAACATTATTAGAAAACTTGCCAGAACTAAGAGGAAATATATTAGATTTTGGATGTGGATATGGACCTATCGGGATATATATTGCAAAAACGTACAACTGTAATGTCGATATGATTGATATAAACAATAGAAGTCTTTCACTAGCAGTCAAAAATTCAAAAATAAACAACGTCAAAACAACTATATTCGCCAGCGACATATATGCGAATGTTACTAAAAAATATGACTATATAATAACTAATCCGCCAATAAGGGTAGGAAACACAATACTTTTTCAAATACTTTTAGATGCAAAAAAATATTTGAAAAAAGGTGGAGAATTATGGCTGGTAATAAATAAAAACCAAGGAGCCAAAACGATTTATAAAACATTAGAGAACCATTACAACACATCACTAATCACAAAAAATAAAGGCTTTTATATAATAAGAGCCCAGAATATATAAAAAGGGGACTTTGGAAAGGAGCATAAACATGAATGCAGAGCAAACAAAAGATAAAATCATAAAAATTAGAGATGAAGAAATTGAAACCCTAGAAACAAGCCGCCCAAAAGAAATAAAAATAGATGGTGACTTTTTCGAAAATGCTACACTAGGTTTATATTATGAAGTTTTATCCACATTTATCGAAAAAATAACCACGACGACAGATAATCCAGAAACATTTATATTTATAGATAATTGCTTTGAGAAAGAAGGGGTAGTAAGATATAATGACTTAGACCTAATCACTTCGTCACCACACTTACATAGAATTTCGGCCACGGAATTCCCCGAATTACACGGAAAAGTCTTTATAGAAAAATTATTTATTACACTTTTAAAAAAACATCCTTATTCAGTACTATTTTCAAAAGTAAAGTCAAAAGTTGGTTATAATCATGAATTGTGTTTTCATTTGATGTCTAATCAAGAAAGCTTGAAAACGTTTAGAGAATTTATAAATCAAAAAGATATATTAGATATTGAACATCAAGCAGAGACCACGATAATAAGATTATATGAAACAGATCAAAAAGATACATCGTGCAAAAAATATGTAAAATCCACCATTGAACGCATAAAAATATAAAAGAATAATAAGGGTCAAAAAAGCAAAGGAGTGAAATTAATGAATATTACAGAATTAAAATATCAAATAGATGCCATGGACAGAAAAAATACATTGCAATCCAATGAAACAAAACTCAAATATTGTGAACAATGCACATTAGAATTGTATTATCAAATAATAAACGCTACCATTGACAGTACGCTAGCTAACACAAAAAAATATGGTGCACAGTATATCACTGAAAACTATTTTTTCGCCACTAACCATCCAAAAAAAGAACGCATGAGTTGTCTTGATTGTCCTGATTGTACCATAGAACAATCAGAATATGAAAGTGAAATCTACTGTGCCGCTTTTCCTAATCTATATAGAGTAATGCCATATAACACATTTGCGGTCACTGACAAAGTTTTCACGCTAGATTTTTTTATTAATCTTCTAGAACAACACCCTTATTCAGTCCTATTCTCCAAAATCAAAAAGGATACAGAGAGCATATGCGACACGTCATTTTACTTCACTTCCTCATTAGAGAATATCAAAATCTTCAAAGCAGCGTTACTAGCAGAAAAAGCCCAAGCAAAAGTGTGCGACAAAACAATAATCGAGTCTTGTAGAAAAATGCAAAGTGAAAATCCATCCAAAAAATTTCTAAAAAGTTTATATAATACATTTAGTACAAACAAAGATAAAATACGCAAGAAGCGAAACAATGATGGATATTGAGCAGTTTAAAAATAACACCAACCGCATCAGTACTGCTGAAATAGAAGAAAAAAAACTCAAGACCAAGTCAAATCAAGCCTTGCGAACAGAGAATATTAGAATTTTACCATTTACAACACTTCCTAAAAGCTAGTAACAATCAAAGGTGGACTTTGGTTGTTTCACTATTATAATTAGACGTTAAAAAATCAAGGCCAAGATGAACTCACTTCGTTCGCCCTTGATTTTTCCTTATATAAATTGAAAAAATTTACCAATTAAATGCAATCTGATATTTTTGTACGGTTAAATGCAATACTTATGGGAATAGGGGCTGCATTTAGTTTTACTTTTGATAAAATAAATTTATTTACCCTTTTTTACTGCAAAACAATTGACAATTTGGCAAGAAGTGTCTATAATTATAAATTGGCGGCATGTACTTTTAAAAACATGTAAAAGACCGAAAAAAACTAGTTTAATGAGGTGAGAGATTGGCTTACAAAATTCAAAAAATATCTAAAAACCGCGAGAGAAGAACATATGCAAAAACAAAAAATGCAATCGAATTATCTAACTTGTTAGATATTCAAAAATCATCATACAACTGGTTCCTAGAAAAAGGAATTCAGGAAGTTTTTGATGATATTTTTCCAGTGGAAAGTTTCACTGGTAATTTGTCGTTAGAATTTGGAGAATATTCTTTCGATGAACCAAGGTATTCAATAAAAAAATGCAAAGAAAGAGACGCAACATACGCTGCTCCTTTAAAGGTAGAAGCAAGACTTTTTAACGTTGAAACCGGCGAGGTAAAAGAACAAGAAATTTACCTAGGCGACATGCCAATAATGACTGAAAGCGGGTCATTTATAGTAAACGGAGCCGAAAGAGTTATCGTATCACAGCTTGTCAGAAGTCCATCAGTCTATTTTGGTAAAGAAGTAGATAAGAAAAACGGTAAAGTAACCGTTGGTGCCCAAGTAATCCCAACAAGAGGAACATGGCTTGAGTACGAAATTGATGCAAGAGACATAATCTACGTTAGAATCGACAGAACAAGAAAAGTACCAATTACAACATTACTTCGTGCCGTAGGGCTATCATCAGATTCTGATATCGTAGACCTATTTGGCGAAAGTGATTATTTACTAAAAACAATCGAAAAAGACGCTAATAAAAACACCGACGAAGCCTTAATTGATATACATTCAAAATTAAGGCCAGGTGAACCGTCAACACTTGAAAGTGCTAAAAATCAGTTAATCACTAGATTCTTTGACGCATTTCGTTATGACTTAGCCAAGGTGGGACGTTACAAATTCAATAAAAAACTAAACGTTATGGATAGACTTTTAGGTTGCACATTAGCAGAAAACATCAAAGTAGATGGCAAGCTAATCGCCAAAATAGGAGACGAAGTAACTAAGGAATTACTTAATACCTTAAAGCCTGTCTTCGAAAACGGCTATGGACGTAAAGAAGTATTAATTAACCACGACTTAGATACGTACGACACCGTTCAAGTAGTCAAAGTATATTCAAAAAAAGATAGAGACAAAATTGTTAATATCATTGGTAATGATAGCGAAATAGATATCAAAAGACTTACTATTTCGGATATCTACGCGTCAGTATCATATTATCTAAATCTATTAGAAGGCATAGGATCATTTGACGAAATAGATCATCTATCAAATAGACGTGTAAGACAAGTCGGCGAATTATTACAAAATCAATTCAGAATTGGTATAAGCAGAATAGAAAGAATGATTAGAGATAGAATGAGTACTCAAGATATCAATGAAGTTACTCCAAAATCACTAATCAACATAAGACCATTAACGGCATCAATCAAAGAATTCTTTGGTTCATCACAACTATCACAGTTCATGGATCAAATTAACCCAATCGCCGAACTAACAAACAAAAGAAGACTTTCTTCATTAGGACCAGGCGGACTATCAAGAGATAGAGCAGGCATGGAAGTTCGTGATGTTAATCCATCACACTATGGTAGATTGTGTCCAGTAGAATCTCCAGAAGGACCTAACATCGGACTTATCACGTCACTAGCATCTTACGCTAAAGTTGACGAATATGGTTTCATCATGACTCCATATAGAAAAGTAGAAAAAAGCCACGTAACAGACGAAATAAGATATATGACTGCTGACGAAGAAGAAGAATACTATATTGCACCTGCCACAATAAAAATAAATGATGACGGTGAAATCGTAAACGAACGTGAAACCGTCAGATATCAAACTGATACAATGATGGTTACCAAAGACAAAATCGATTACATGGATGTGTCTCCACAACAAGTTATCTCAATAACAACAAGTGGAATTCCATTCCTAGAACACGACGATGGAAAACGTGCCCTAATGGGTGCTAACATGCAAAGACAAGCAATACCGCTTTTAAAAGCCGAAGCTCCATTAGTAGGAACAGGCGTTGAAGCCATTGCTGCTAGAGACTCAGGCGCAGTTGTCCTTGCTAAAGCAGACGGTGTAGTAACATATGCAGATGCCAAAAAAATAATTGTAAAAAATGCCAAAGGCACAGACACATACTATCTAGATGGCTTCACCGGTAGTAACATGAATACTTGTTATCATCAAGTTCCAATCGTCAAAAAAGGCGACGAAGTCACAAAAGATATGGTTATCGCTGACGGTCCAAGTACCGACGAAGGCGAAATGGCTCTTGGTAAAAACGTCCTAGTCGCATTCGTTAACTATGACGGATATAACTACGAAGATGCCGTTGTCCTAAATGAGAGATTAGTTAAGGATGATGTCTACACATCTATTCATATCAAGGATTATGAAATAGAGTGTCGTGATACTAAACTCGGCACTGAAGAATTTACTCGCGATATACCAAACGTTGGTGAAGAGGCAAGAAAAAATCTTGATGAAAACGGAATTATTAGAATCGGTACCGAAGTAAAAGATGATGACATCTTAGTTGGTAAAGTTACCCCAAAAGGAATGGCGGAACTTACATCAGAAGAAAAACTACTTCACGCCATCTTTGGTGAAAAAACAAGAGAAGTAAGAGATACTTCACTTAGAGTACAACATGGTGCCGGCGGTATCGTTCACGACATAAAAATTCTATCAAAAGAAAACGGTGACGAACTACCAGCGGGAGTAAGCAAGAAAATCAGGGTTTATATAGCCCAAAAACGTAAAATATCAGTCGGAGATAAAATGGCTGGACGTCATGGTAATAAAGGTGTTATTTCATTAGTATTGCCAGAAGAAGATATGCCATATATGGAAGATGGAAGAACTGTAGACGTTCTATTAAACCCACTTGGAGTACCTTCCCGTATGAACATCGGACAAATACTAGAGTTGCATCTAGGAATGGCCGCAAAAAGCCTAAATATCCACGTCGCAACACCAGTGTTCGATGGTGCAACTAGACACGAAATAATAGATGCCCTAGACGAAGCTGGATTGCCAAAAGACGGAAAAATGACACTATATGATGGAAGAACCGGTATGCCATTTGATCATCGTATCGCCGTAGGCGTTATGTACATGATTAAACTAGACCACATGGTTGATGATAAGTTGCACGCTCGTTCAACAGGACCTTACTCATTAGTTACTCAGCAACCGCTTGGTGGTAAAGCTCAGTTTGGTGGACAGAGATTCGGAGAAATGGAAGTTTGGGCATTATATGCTTATGGTGCTGCCCATATCTTGCAAGAAATGATGACCATCAAGTCAGATGACGTAACAGGACGTGTTAAAGTATACGAGGCTTTAGTCAAAGGCGAAGAACTTCCAGAATCAGGCGTACCAGAAAGTTTCAGAGTAGTTATTAAAGAATTCCAAGCCCTTGGACTTGATATTACGGTATTAAATAACGAAGGTAAATTCGTTGAACTAAAAGACCTAGAAGAAGCCGAGAAAGAAACCTACGTTGTGGCCTCTGATCTAGAAAAAGAAATCATGAAATCAAAAGAAAATAATCAACAACAAGCCGCTGACTTTTTAGGCGAACTAGACGAAAATGGCCTAGACGAATCCGATGAAGAAAATGACATCGCTGATATAGATATGGACGAAGATATCGAGCCAGAAGAGTTAGAAAAAAATTCAGAATATAATCTGGAAGGGGATGAAAATTAATGGATGCAAATAGTTTTGAAGGTATTAGAATTGCCATTGCCTCACCAGAAAAAATCCGTTCATGGTCATATGGTGAAGTAAAAAAAGCAGAGACTATGAATTACCGTACATTAAAACCTGAAAGAGATGGATTATTTTGTGAAAAAATATTCGGACCAACAAAAGACTTTGAATGTGCTTGTGGTAAATACAAAAGATTAAGATATAAAAATATTATCTGTGATAGATGCGGAGTAGAAGTTACAAAATCTAAAGTACGTCGTGAACGTATGGGACACATAGAACTCGCTACTCCAGTGTCTCACATTTGGTTCTTTAAAGGAGTACCATCAAGAATGGGACTAGTGCTTGATATGTCTCCAAGAGAACTAGAAGAAGTATTATACTTCGTCTCATATGTTATATTGGATAAAGGTGATACACCTTTAGAAAATAAACAAACAATATCTGATAAAGAATATCGTACTTATGTAGAAAAATATGGTAACTCTTTTAGAGCAGGCATGGGTGCTGAAGCCATAAAAGAATTACTAGAAAAAGTTGACCTTGAAAAAGAAGTCGCAGACATCAAGGCTAAAATAGAAGAAATCAAAGACACAACTAGTCAAAAAAGAATCAGACTAATCAAAAGGCTAGATGTTTTAGATGCATTTTTAGAATCAGGAAATAGACCTGAATGGATGATCCTAGACGCACTTCCAGTAATACCACCAGAATTAAGACCAATGATACAACTAGATGGTGGAAGATTCGCAACATCAGATTTAAATGACTTATATAGAAGAGTAATTAACCGTAATAACCGTTTGAAAAAACTAATCGAGTTGAATGCTCCGTCAATAATCATTCAAAACGAAAAAAGAATGTTGCAAGAAGCCGTAGATGCTCTATTCGATAATGGCAGAAGAGGTAAAAACATTACTGGGCCAGGTAACAGACCTTTAAAATCACTATCAAGTATGTTAAAAGGTAAACAAGGAAGATTCCGTCAAAACTTGTTAGGTAAACGTGTTGACTATTCTGCTCGTTCAGTTATCGTAGTAGGACCATCGCTAAAAATGTATGAATGTGGTATACCAAAAGAAATGGCACTTGAACTATTCAAACCTCATGTAATTGAGGGACTATGTTCAAAAGAAATTGCCGCTAATATTAAAGCTGCAAAAAAAATGATCGAAAATCAAGATGAAAGAGTATGGGATATTGTTGAAGAAAAAATCAAAGAACACCCAGTGCTACTTAATAGAGCACCAACCCTACATAGACTTGGTATTCAAGCATTCGAACCAAAACTAATAGAAGGTAAAGCCATAAGACTTCACCCATTAGTGTGTGCCGCATTTAACGCTGACTTCGATGGTGACCAAATGGCTGTCCACGTACCAATAAGTACTGAAGCACAAGCCGAAGCCAGAATATTAATGCTTGGCGCAAATAATATTCTATCTCCTAAAAATGGTGCACCAATAGTTACACCATCACAGGATATGGTACTAGGTAACTACTACCTAACATTAGAAAAGGCTGGACTAGAAGGCGAAGGTAGAGCATTCAGAAACTCAAACGACGCCATCATGGCATATCAAAGAGGAGAAATTACCTTACATACCAGAATTGCACTTCCAGTAAATTCATTTAGACATAAAATATTCCCAGATAAATACATGGATAAATATTTAATGACCACCCCAGGTAAATTAATCTTCAATGACGTCTTCCCAGATACATTCCAATATATAAATGATGGTAGTGATGAAAATGTTAAAAATATTACACCTGCCAAATACTTTATAAATAGAGGCGAAAACTTAAAAGAAGCCATAAAAGCAATGCCACTTACAAAAGCTTTAAATAAAAGTGCACTTGGAGAATTAATTGCTCAAATCTATAAACGTTATCAAACAACTGAAACATCAGTAATGCTTGATGCAATAAAAGACTTAGGATTTAAATACTCAACATTATCTGGAATAAGTTTCTCAATTTCAGACGTTGAAGAGTCAAAAATAAAAGCTGAAGTAGTAGAAAAAGCTCAGGCTAGAGTAGATGCTATAAACAAGCAATATCGTAGAGGTTTAATTACCGATAAAGAAAGATATGATAGAGTAATCGATACTTGGTTTAAAGCTAAAGACGACGTTTATAGCGATCTAGAAAAATGGCTTAAAGATAACCCTGATTCATCAATCAGTATGATGATCGATTCTAAAGCCCGTGGTTCTATTAAAGAATATGGACAACTTGCAGGTATGCGTGGAATCATGAACAAACCAACTGGAGACTACGTAGAAATACCTATATTGTCTTCATTCTCAGAAGGTGTTACCGTATCAGAATTCTTTACATCAACCCATGGTACTCGTAAAGGAGCCGTAGATACAGCCCTTAAAACAGCGGACGCCGGATATTTAACAAGAAGACTTGTTGACGTTGTTCAAGACGTTATCGTAAAAGAAGATGACTGTGGCACAGACCAAGGTCTAGTGGTATCAGAAATTCTAAATACAGACGGTACACTAATAGAATCATTGGAAGAAAGAATAACTGGAAGATACACTAATAAAAAGATTATAAATCCAGAAACAAAAGAAGTAATGTATGATAAAGATACATACATAACAGAAGCAATAGCAGAGAAAATAGTTAAAGCTGGTATCACTAAAGTACCAATTAGAACAGCCTTAACTTGTAAAACAGATCACGGTGTTTGTAAAAAATGTTATGGGCGTAACCTTGCTACTGGTGCAGAAGTTGAAATTGGTGAAGCAATCGGTATCATGGCCGCACAATCAATTGGTGAACCAGGTACACAACTTACCATGAAAAACTTCAACACCGGTGGAGTTGCGGGTGGTGAAGATATTACCCAAGGTCTTCCACGTGTTCAAGAAATATTCGAAGCACGTAATCCGAAAGGTAAAGCAACCATTTCTGAAATCAATGGTGTAGTAACTCAAATAGTAGATGAAGGTGGACACTTCAAAATCTCTGTCAAAAATGATGTTGAAACAAAAGAACATTCGACAAACTATGGAGTTGAAGTAATCGTTTCAGAAGGACAAGAAGTTAAAGCCGGCGAAAAACTTACCAAAGGTGCTATAAGTCCTAAAGAATTATTAGTCGTAACAGACCCTATCACCGTACAGCAATATATTCTAGCAGAAATCCAAAGAGTATATCGTTCACAAGGTGTTGAAGTCGCAGACAAACACGTTGAAGTAATTGCTAAAAGAATGATATCTAAAATAAGAATAGTAGATTCTGGTGATTCATTATTCTTACCAGGCACTATGATAGACATCAATAAATTCACTGACGGAAACAAAAAACTAATTCTAGAAGGTAAAAGACCATCAATTGGCAAGCCAGTATTACTAGGCATCACAAAAGCCTCACTTGAAACAGACTCATTCTTATCTGCTGCTTCGTTCCAAGAAACAACTAGAATCTTAACAGATGCTGCCGTTCACGGAAAAGTTGACCATCTAGTGGGACTAAAAGAAAATGTCATAATGGGTAAACTTATTCCAGCAGGAACTGGTGCTAAGCAATATCGTGAAGCAAAATATACCCTAGAAAATGAACTTTTAAAAGAAGAACCTCTAGAGGCTTTAGAACAAGAACTAATGGATTAATTCATTAGTTTTTTCATCATAAAATTAGTTGACATACACGCGTTTGTATAGTATGCTTAAGATACCATGTAGGAGGTAACCAAAATGTTTAATTATATAAAAGGAACAGTAACCGATGTAGAAAGTAATTACATAGTATTAGAAGCTAACAATATAGGGTATGAAATATATACCCCAAACCCTTATTCTTTTGAAGAAAGCAAAGACTATAAAATATATCTGTATCAATATATCAGAGAAGATGAAAATACATTATATGGTTTTAAGTCACAAGAAGAAAAAGACTTATTTTTAAAACTTATTAGCGTAAAAGGTTTAGGATGTAAGATGGCTCTTCCAATGTTTACTAGCGGCAACCCAAATGGTATAATAGATGCTATTGAAAGAGAAAATATTATTTACTTAAAAAAATTCCCTAAAATAGGTGATAAAGTTGCAAGACAAATAATATTAGATTTAAAAGGTAAACTAACAAGCACTGGAGAACCTGAGGCTGATAATTTATCAGAATTAAAAGAAGCCTTAAAAAGTCTTGGGTATAAAAGTGCTGACATCAATAGGATTTCAAAACAAATAGATCCTAATCTAGAAGTAGAACAGCAAATAAAAGAAGCCCTAAAATGTTTGCTTAAATAGGAGGTAAAATAAATGGATAGAGTAGTAACAAACGATAAACTAGAAGAAGATAATTTTGAAGGAACAATAAGACCAAAATCAATTGATGAATACATCGGCCAACAAGAAGTTAAAGAGAACATCGACATCTTTATCAAAGCCGCCAAAATGCGTGAAGAACCACTAGACCATGTACTACTTTATGGTCCTCCAGGCCTTGGAAAAACAACTCTTGCTTACATCATCGCCAATGAACTTGGCAGCAACATAAAAACAACTAGTGGCCCAGCTATCGAAAAATCTGGTGATTTAGCGGCTGTTTTATCTACATTAGAACCGGGCGATGTCCTATTTATTGATGAAATTCATAGAATGCCTAGATTCGTTGAAGAAATACTATATTCAGCTATGGAAGACTTTACCCTAGATATCATAGTCGGTAGCGACGCCTCAAGCCGCAGCATCAAAATAGACCTGCCGCCATTTACTCTAGTAGGTGCTACCACCCGAGCAGGTGACATAACAGGACCTTTAAGAGACAGATTTGGTATAACCTCAAAACTTCATTTTTATACCGAACAAGAACTGCAAACAATTATCAAAAGAACAGCCAGAGTTCTTGAATGTAACATCGAAGAAGACGCTGCCCTAGAACTTGCTAAAAGAAGTAGAGGCACTCCAAGAATCGCCAATAGACTATTAAAAAGAGTAAGAGACTATGCCTTAGTCCTCGGCAGTGGACTTATCGATCTCAAAATTACCAAGATTGCTTTAGATAAATTAAAAGTAGACGAATATGGCCTAGACGACACCGACTATAACCTACTAAAATCCATAATCGAAAAATTTAATGGTGGCCCAGTAGGAATAGATGCTCTTGCATCATCAATTGGTGAAGAAGTAACAACCATTGAAGATGTATACGAGCCATATCTGCTTCAAAATGGATTCTTAAAAAGAACAGCCCGTGGCAGAATAGTAACCGACAAAGCCTATAAACACTTAAAAATGGAGGATGAATAATGAAAGTCGAAGATTTTGATTTTTACTTACCAGAAAAACTAATAGCACAAACACCGCTCGATAAAAGAGACTCATCAAAACTATTAGTTTTAGATAAAAAAACAGGGGACATAACCCATAAACATTTCACAGATATCATAGACTATCTAGAAAAAGGAGATACTTTAGTCCTTAACGACACCAAAGTAATACCTGCTAGAATAATCGGTACCAAAGAAGAAACCGGTGCCGTTATTGAATTGCTCTTATTAAAAGAAATAAATGATAATGAATGGGAATGTCTAACTAAACCGGCCAAAAGAATAAAAGAAGGCACCACAATAAGTTTTGGAGGCGGCATCCTAAAAGCCGTATGTACCGCATCACTAAATGACGGCATCAAACATTATAAACTAATATATGATGGCATTTTATATGAAATACTAGATAAACTAGGCGAAATGCCGCTCCCACCATATATACATAAGCACTTGCAGGATAAAGATAGATATCAAACCGTTTATGCCAAAAATATCGGTAGTGCAGCTGCTCCCACCGCAGGACTTCATTTTACCAAAGAACTTCTAGAAAAAATAGAAAATAAAGGTGTAAACATTGCCTATATAACCTTGCACGTTGGCCTTGGTACCTTTAGACCAGTCGCTGTCGAAAATATCAAAGACCATAAAATGCATAGTGAATACTACAAAATTGATAAAAAGACTGCAGACCTGCTAAACCAAACCAAAGCAAACGGTAAAAGCATCATCAGCGTCGGTACCACCAGCACAAGAACCCTAGAAACTATAATGAACCTTTATGGTACCTTTAAAGAATGTAGCGGCAACACCGATATCTTTATCTACCCAGGGTATAAATTTAAAGGCATAGATAAATTAATAACTAATTTTCACCTACCTAAATCAACCTTAGTCATGTTAGTAAGTGCCCTTGCCGGTAAAGAAAACATCATGAAAGCATATAATGAAGCAATAGAAAAAGAATATAGATTCTTCTCATTTGGAGACTCTATGTTTATAAAGTAGGTGATTTGTCATGGTAATAGTAATTGCCGGACCAACCGGAGTGGGTAAAACAGACCTCAGCCTCTGCCTTGCCCATAAACTAAATGGTGAAATAATAAACGCCGATAGCACGCAAATATATAAAGGGTTAAATATTGCTACCAATAAAGTAATAGATAAAGAAAATATTCCGCATCATCTGCTAGATAAAATAGATATTACGAAAGATTATACAGTTTTCGATTATCAAAAAGACGCTAGAAAAGCCATAGAAGACATAATATCTAGAGGCAAAATACCTATCATCGTAGGAGGCACTGGCTTATACATAAAAGCTGCTTTATATGATTATAATTTTCCAAGAAAAGATAAAGAACAGTATGAAGGCTATAGCAATGATGAATTATATAAAATGCTCAAAGAAAAAGATCAAAATAGCACAGTACATCTAAACAATAGAGTTAGAATAATAAATGCCCTAAACTATATTAACTCTACCAATAAACCGTATAGCGAAAAATCTAAAAACGACGTCTTATTATATGATGCCCTGTTTATTGGCCTTACCACCGATAGAGATATTTTGTACTATAAAATAAATAAAAGAGTAGATAAAATGTTAGAAGATGGTCTCATAAAAGAAGCTAAAGACCTTTATAATACTGGCATTAGAACCAAAGCCGTAATGACACCTATCGGATATAAAGAATTGTTTGAGTATTTTGACGGCAACATATCAAAAGAAACAGCCGTTGAAAACATTAAACAAAGAAGTAGAAGGTACGCTAAAAGGCAATATACTTGGTTTAACAATCAAATGCAGTTAAAATGGTTTAACGTCAATTATGATAATTTTAAAAAGACAGAAGAAGACGTACTAAAATATATTAAAGAAAACATCTAATAATCGTTAGATGTTTTTTTGTAACTACACAAATATATGGACTTTATGTGAGTATGTATTAATATCAAAAACTAAATTTTTATAGGAAATTTAAAAATTTTGTAATTTGAAGAAGTAATTTGCCCCACTTACGTTGTATATTACTAGTGAGGGGAGTAAAAGGAGTATTTCTTAAATAAAAAGGGACTGTATTCATTTTTTGAAGGGAGGAAAAAAAGATTATGGACAATGTGAAAAAAATGGATACAAAAAATATTAAAATAAAGGAGGTGTTGCCAGATGGAACAGTATTCTATAAACCACTAGCGGACTCTGTATTTAAGGCTATGTTTGTAGGGAGAAAGAACTTATTAAAGTTCTATTTAGATATGTCTATGGAAGAAGAAGTGAATGTGGTAAATTCTAATATTTTAGAGTTACCTTATAAAAGTGTATGGTCAAAAAAGCAAAGAGTAGATGTTATAGCTACTTTGGAAGGCGGTAGACATGCGATTTTAGAAATGAACTCATCTTTTTATGATGGTCAGCACGAGAAAGGTCTTCTATATCTTTGTACTCTTTTTTCTAACACAATAAAGGCTGGAGACGATTATAAAAATGTAGATGAAGTAATACTCATAAACTTCACTTATGGTTTGCCAGATTACTATCCTGAAAAAGCCGTATACGTTCTTACCGACGAAGAAACCGGTCTAAAGTATTCCACAAAATTCAAGATAATCGAATTTAATGGGTCTAAAATACTTAAGGCATGGTATAATAATGGTAACAGCAAGTACTTACATGTTGCGATGCTTGCGTTTAATAAAGAAGAGTTAGAACGGTTAGGCACGAATGGAGATAAGATTATGGAAGAATTTGTAAAGAGTGTAAAAGAGATTAATAATAATTCTGACTTCATAGAGTTTATGTCGAAAGAAGAAGACGAGGAAAAGACCAGGAATACTTATTTTGCCAATGGTAAAGAAGAAGGTCGAGAAGAAGGCTATATTAGTGGTGAAAAGCATGGTAAAGAGATTGGAGCGTTAGAAAAGGCCATAGAAACCGCAAAAAATATGTTAAATAAAAACTTTGATATAAAAACAATAGCCGAAGTCACAAATCTACCTTTAAGTGACATTAAAGCACTACAAACCGAAAAATAATATTTTAATAAGACATATCTGAATGTATACTAGGAAATTTATAAGCAAGGATTATCGTATAACTGCATATTATGCGTTACATAAATAGTGAAAATCTTACTTTTGATATAGATAAAAGTATTTAGCATTTCTCTAAAATACTGATTTTATAGCAAAAGATTATCGCATAATATGCAGTTATACGTTAATATAGGGAGAAGATAGATAGTATGAGGCATAGAAGAAATTATAGAAATAAAAACATATTAATAGGAATTTTACTTGTCATTGTTGTTCTGATGGCAATAGGTTATGCTGCTTTTTCAAGCACCTTAAAAATATCTGGCACATCTAATATATCTACATCTTGGAATATAGCCATAATGGATATTACTACTAGTAATAAAATCGGTAGTGCATCAGTAAGTGGTACTCCTAGTTATGATAGATTAACCGCAACGTTTAATACCGATTTAGTATTGCCAGGCGATAGTATAACATACAATATCAAAGTAGAAAACAAAGGTAATTTGGATGCTAAACTTGATAAAATAACTCTAGACAAAACAGATAATCCAGCGATACTATTTGATACAACAGGATTAAAAGAAGGAGATACTTTAAAACAAGGTGCTTATTCAATTCTGTCAGTAAAAGTAACCTACAACAGTAGTGTTACATCACAGCCTACTAAATTAGATGCATCATTTACAGTCACTTTAGATTTTGTACAAAATACTAGTTCTACATCAAAAGAAGATTTAACGCCAACATTTACATCTAGCAGCACTGACAGTTCATACATTACTATAAATTTTCCTGAAGGCTGTGGAACAAAGTTGCAGTGTAGATTTTCTAAAGAAAGTAGTGACTATATTAATGTGTATAATTCTAAAGCTACGGTGTATAACAACGGAAAAATAACCGCAGAAGTTGTCAATGGAGATGATACAATAACTAATCAATGTTGGAATGGTCTAGCATCGACATCTGCTCCCATTCGTGCGTATGGTTATAAGATCATCGCATATGGTAACGAAACTATCGATTGGAAAGAATATGGCGGTTTTTCATATGAAGTATTAAATAAATTTCCAATTGACTTGAACGAAGAATTACAAAATATGTTTTATAGTGTAGATAATTACGGGAGTACATTAGCAGATTATTTTTATTCGGAAGATGATTTTGAGAAATTTATCAGTATAAGAGATGAATTTTCATCTTACGACGTATTCCCACTAAGTTTAGCGGCAAATGATACGGCTGAAAGGACAGAAGAGGGGAAATATATTATTAGATTAACGGTTCCGCAGATATCCCGTAAATATAATAATTATATAATACTTGAAGACACTCCAAGTAATGGAATAAGTGTCTCAAATGTTAATGAGACAGATATTGATTTAGAAAAGAAAGCGATAACTTTTGAAAGCGAAAGCATGAGTATCCTGTACATTTTCTTTAAAAAAAACTAATACCAAAAGGACCATATGAATGTCATATAGTCCTTTTCATATTATCTATAAGGATAATATGCTGGGTAGTAATAACCACCATAATAATAACTAGGCCCGCTATAATAATTAGGCCTGCCATAATAATTGTTGCCATACCCGTTACCGTAGAAAAATGGTGCTACAAGTCCGCCTGTAAGTCCTCCAAGAATAAATGGTCCTAGAAAACCTCCACTAACAATTCTGTCATCGTTTCTTTGAAATTGATTTCCATAATAAGGCGTATAACCATTTGTATTTCTCATAAACATCCCCCTTACAAATATATTATGATATAGCGTGTCTTTAGTGATATAAAACATCTTATAACTCATATAATTTTGTAGGTGATTACATGAAACGTTTTTTTGAATTTATAGGCATCTTAACTCTCGTAATGGGAAGTATTTTGTACTCGGAAGAAGTAGATACCGTTTCCGTTAGTTCAGATACCTTAATGCAAGAAATAAAAAACAAAGCCAGTGAATATAAAATATTACCTAAAGAGGCCATAATGGAAAACGATACCATAATACCAGGCAAAAACGGTAAAGAAGTAAATGTTGATAAAAGTTACTATAATATGAAAAAACTAGGTTATTTTGACGAAAGAGAACTAAAATATGACACAGTTTATGTTAAAAATCGTCTTCAAAATAATAAAAATAAATACATCATAGGCGGAAACAAAAATGAAAGAAACGTAACCCTAATATTTAACACAAATAAAAATTTAGAAGATATAAATCAAATTTTAATTAAACATAACCTAACAGCCTCATACACTGTCAGTAGTGCATACCTAGAAAATAATCGCAATATAGTAAGTGAACTTATATCTTCTAAAAATAATATCATTAATATAGCCGTGAATCAAACCAACTTTGTTTGGGTAAAAAATACCGTCAAATCACTAGGACAACCACAAAACTACTGCCTAAATCCTGCCGAAAATCAGTACAAATACTGCACCCTAGAAAAGTCATATATCTTAAAAACAGACATTATCAAAGATAACCACTATATATATGTCAAACATAACCTCACAAACGGTAAAATCTTCTATTTTGCTTCAAATGCTAAACTAGTAAACGAATTAGATACCATAATAAACTACATAAAAAGTAAAGGCTATAAAATAATTCCCTTAAATAAATTTTTAAATGAATAATACCGAAACATATCTAATATACTTATTTAGGAGATGATAGAATGAAAAAACTAGTTCCATTCAAAAAAGATATACCATTTGATACCGTAATATCAGAAATCAATAGTATATCACTAGAACACGTTGTAGATAAAAAAAGCGATAACCTAATAATAGGTAAATTTATCGTAAGCGGTGACTACAAAATGACGCCATCTACTAAAGTATTAGATAAATTCGAATATGAGTTACCATTCAATATTAATGTTGATAAAAAATATGATATAGATACCTCTAATGTAGATATCAGTGACTTTTACTACGAAATTATCAATAATAAAACATTATCAGTAAATATCGAACTTACCGTAGACGACGTCAAGGAAAGAGAAATAGAAGAAGTTAGAAAAGAAGTAGAACCAGAGCAAGAAAGAGAAAATATAGAAAAAGAAAGCACTAAAGAAACAACTAAAACAGAAAAAATAAAAACTAAAGAAGGGGAGCTTCCTGAAGAAGATCGTAAAGAAAATTCTGTTTCAGTCACCCCAAAAAAAGAAACAAAAGAGGAAAAGAGAAAAGAGCACAAAGAAGAAAATACAGCTAAAGAAGAAGTAAGAAAAGAAACCAAAGCAAAAGACATCACCGTCCTAGCAAGCACCAGTGTAAACACCATAAAGTCCATATTTGGCAATCTAGACGAAAACGAAGCTTACGTAACTTATAAAGTCCACGTTATAACCGAAAACGATACCATCGAAAGTGTCTGTACCCTATACAACGTCACTAAAGATGACCTAAAAGACTACAATAATCTAGACGACATAAAAATAGGAAGCAAAATGATTATTCCAGCCCATGCCTCAAATAATGAAAATCAGTAAAGCCTTAAAAAAATATTCGCTTATCCCAATGGAGTATTTAAAAGTAGGTAATGCCTATATCATAAATACCAAAAAAGGAAAATATGTTTTCAAAAACGAAACAATAAATCAAAACATCTATAACTACCTAAAATCAAGAAACTTTGATTACATACCAAGGATCATCACCCCCGCCACAGAGCCATACTTCATTCGCAAATACGAAGAAAACTATGATATTCCGAGCGAGCAGAAAATGACTGACCTCATAAATATCGTGGCCCTTTTGCACAACAAAACAACTCACTATAAAGAAGTCGACAGCACCTACTACGACGAACTCTATAACGATTTAGACGGCAACATCGAATACCTTTATACATATTATACCGATCTCATAACCATAATAGAAACCAAAGTATACATGAGTCCCAGCGAATATGCTCTTGCTAGAAACATCACTGCCGTCTATAACGCTCTAGATGTCTGCCGTGATTTGCTAGAAAAATGGAAAGAAAAAACAAAAGACAAACAAAAAATTAGAAACGTCGTCATACATAATAATCTATCACTAGAACACTTCATCACAAACGATAATCCATACTTAATAAGCTGGTCAAAAGCCAAAGTAGACTGTCCCGTTTTTGACCTTTATAAACTGTATAAAAAACACGGATTAGACTATAATTTTGAAGAACTGTTTAAACTTTATGAAAAACATTACCCCCTAAAAGAAGACGAAAGATACCTGCTTTATATATTAATATCCTTGCCTGACATAATAGAATTCAAAGGAGACACATATATAGAAACTAAAAACATCTCACGTCTTATTACAAATATTTATAAAACCAAGCAAATTATAAAAAAAGCATAATAAAAGATAAAAAAGCCATTACCAAAAACACCATAAGCAAAATCAAATTAAGTCTCGTTAAAATAAATAAAGAAATAATAACTTGATAAAATAATAAAATAGAACTAACTCCCCCAATAATAATCCATTTTCCTCTTCCGCATAACCAAAATCTTCGCATAGTATCACCCATAAATATATTATTCTATTAAATAGTCGCAAACTAGTAATTGCGTCTATTTTTCTTGCCTATAATAAAAAAATATTATATAATTAGCATAGAAAGAGTGAATAATATGAATGAAAAGGGATTTATCGCATCATCCTTGCTTTATGGCTTGCTTGTAATATTTTTAGTAGTAATGCTGAGTACCATTGCCGTCCTCGCTAATAAAAAATTAAGTTCGGATAAACTAAAAGAAACCGCTATTGATGACGTCAGTGCTGATTATAGTTCGGCTAATCTAATACACGTTTGGTACGATAGTTATTATGTACCATACCTAAATAATAACCAAATAGTCTGGAAAGACGTCGTATCGGGGCACACGGCTGCACTAAGTGGCTTCACATCAAACGTAGAATATAGCAAAGGAATTACTTTCGATCAAAACAAAAATATCACAGCCAGTAGCGTAGCCCTAAAAGACATTGTTTCCAAAGATACTGATTTTTCATTTTCGGCCTACATAAGAATAGATAATCCGCCCTGCGAAACAGATGCCTGTCCACTATTTAGACTAGGGGATATTACTAGTAACTTTGTACGTGTAGATGCTTCCTCAAATGACTATAACCTAGAACTATGTTATCCTAAAATAATAAATTCAGGTGTAAACAGTAATGAGCCATCAGTGTCTTGTATCGAAGTTTCATCAAATGACTTTTATAACAACGAAAATACCCCAGTAACCCTCACTGTAATATTCCAAAGTGGTGCCATAAGAGCATTCATAGATAATAAACAAGTAAATAACCCAGATGATATTAATGTATCTGGCGGAACATTAGATACCAGTAGTAACTATCCACTTACCATAGGAGGCGGCTTCGTGGGAACCCTTTATAACTTTATCATATATAAAGGCATACTTTCAGATGCTGGTGTAGAAAAAAACACCATTCAAAATAAAACAAGATACAAAGTAGAATAACTTGACACAACGTTTCACAAAAGCAACACAAAATTATAAAAAATAATTGATTAAATTTTTAAAATATGATATATTAATTTTGACGATAAGGTAAGGAGGTGATAAAATGAGAAATTCAAAAGGTTTTACTTTGATTGAATTGTTAGCCGTTATCATCATCCTTGCTATAGTTGCATTAGTAACTACACCTACTATTACTAGTACAATTAATAACTCACGTTTAGAGGGTGCTAAAGATAAAGCGTGGGGAACTATTGATGGTATTAAACTTGCATATGCGCAAATAACTACCAACACTGATACAATGGATATTACCGTTGACCTACCAGCAACAGTAACTTTCGGTAGTGTAGCAGAAGGTGCTAAAGCTAGTGGTGTAATTACAAGTGTTAAATCTGGAAAAGGAACTTCTGCTTCTACTTCTACTTCTACTGATGGCAAAACCACTGCTTATTATGCGATTAATCATAACTTCAACGTAAATGGTGAAATACCACAAAGTGGGTCAATTCAATTCACAGAAACCGGTAAAATAATTGCTAACCAATTAAAATACACTGGTAATGGTGAATATTATTGTTCTACTGCTAATGGTGGTTCAGTTATGATATGTGACGCTAAGGCAGATAAAGTTGCGGCTAGTACCGTTGTTAAGGGAAGTACAATTGACACCATACAACAAGAGACAACTGAATAATATAGTAGTATAATATATCAAAATCTTGAGGTTTATCCCAAGATTTTTTTTCTTGCAATAACTATCAATATATGGTATATTCTATTATAGAAGGATATGGGGATATATGGACAATAAAGTGGCACAAAATATGATTGTATTTATATTAGTTGGTATCGCAGTAATATTACTGACACCAGTCGCAGTAAGTTTCATTCAAAACAGTAGGGACAAAGCCGCTATAAGTGGAGCTGAAATGACTATGCAAGTAGTTCTAAATTTATACTTTGAATTAAATACAGACGATGTTATAGAATTACCTTTTGTTGTTGAATTTGAAGGAACAAAACAAAAAGTGTACACCAATAATGTATTATTAAAAGATGCTAAACTAAAGTATACAGGATCTGTTCCTAAAAGTGGCAAAATAATCATTGGAGATAACCAAAAAACAACCGCCAAAGATTTAATTTATAGCAACGGATATAAATGCAGTAAAGCACCCAACAGCAGTATGTATTGTGAATTAAATAGTAAATAGAATGCCCCATTGCAACTCCTTAATGGTGCATTTTTTCTTGTAAAAATATACTTAATCTAGTATACTCTTAGTAAGAAGAAGGGTTCTTTATAAAAAAGTATTGCCGATAGTAATTGATAATTTTTCTAATATAATTAATGACGAATTTTACTATGTACACAAAACTAAAGCAATAGAAGAGTTGCTTGATAGTAGAGGGGAAGTAAAATCATTTCCTCGCCCTAGGAAATTTGGTAAAACATTGTTTATGTCAACACTAGAAAACTTTTTTGATATAGATAAAAAAGATGTTAACAAGGATTTATTTAAAGGCTTATACATAAATAATACTAAATATAAAGATGTACAAAATACATATTCTGTGATAAGCATGTCTTTAAAAAGTCTTAAACAAAGAACATTTAAAGATGTAATAGAACAGTATAAAATATTAATCGCAAGTATTTATGATAAAGATATGTTCTTGAGTGTTTGGAAAAAGAAAAAAAATATACAATAAAATTTTATCTAAAACGAGTGATATGGGTGAACTTAAAGATTCAATATTATTTTTAAGTAACTGTCTATATAAGTATCATAATAAACAAGTAATTATTCTAATAGATGAATATGATGTACCAATACAAGAAGGCTATTTGGACGGCTTTTATGACGAGATAATAGATTTTATGAAATCATTTTTATCAAATACTTTGAAATCAAATGATTATCTTAAAATGGGTATTTTAATTGGTGTTTTTAAAGTATCTAAAGAAAGTATATTTAGTGATTTAAATAATTTAGAAGTATATAGTATTATAGATGATAGTTATGAGGAATATTTGGGCTTTACAGAAAGTGAAACTAAAGAATTACTTGAGTATTATGATTTGTCTTTAACCAAAAAGGTAAAAGAAATGTATAACGGCTATGATTTTGGTGGAACTCCAATATATAACCCTTGGAGTATACTTAATTATGCCAAAAGAATAATAATGGATGCATACTTGGTAAACACAAGTGGCAATGACTTAATAAGAAGTTTGCTTTTAAAAACGGATGGTGCAAATAAATCGCAATTAGAAAAACTTGCTTTAGGTAATAGTTTAACTTTTACATATGATGATAAAATAACATATCAAGACTTTAATGATTACAATAATATAAATACAATACTTAATATTATGTTTTCATCAAGCTATCTTACGGTAGATAAAAGCATGGATACAGATGACGAGTTAATATACGCTAAAATACCAAATTTAGAGGTGAAAAAATTAATTACATGTATAATAGCTAACCTAACAGACACCAATAGTTATAATAAAATACTTAATGAGGTAATATTATTTAACAGGGCTTTAAAAGAATATGATAAAAAAGAACTTGAAACCTTACTTAATAAAATGTTTGCATCTTTATCATATATGGATAGTCAAGAATACTTCTATCATGCGTATACTTTAGGTATCTTTAAATCATTACTAGATAATAGTGACTATATTATAAAATCAAATAGAGAAGCCGGCAGTGGTAGATTCGATGTAATGATAAGAAAAACAGATAATAGCGTAGGGTATGTAATAGAGTTTAAACTAGCAAGCGCTGAAGAAGAAATGGAAACAAGCGCGAAGGACGCTATTAACCAGATGAAAGATAAAGAATATTATAAAGAACTAGAACTTGAGGGAGTAAACGATATAAAGGAAATTGCTATGGTATTTCATGGTAAAAAAGTAATTGTAAGATAAAGTGCGAGATGTAAACGTGAAAATAAACATCTCGCTTTTTTTCTTATTTTATAGTATAATTGAAAAAGAAAAAGGAGACAAAATTATGATAGAAAGATTAGAAGCCATAGAAAAAAGATATAACGAATTAAACGAAGAACTTATGAACCCAGAAATTCTTAGTGACATAAAAAAAACAACATCCTTGTCAAAAGAACAGTCATCATTAAAAGACGCTTACGATGCCTATCAGAATTACAAAAAATTAAATACCGAATTGAATGATGCCAAAGAAATGACAAATGACAGTGAACTTGGCGACTTTGCTAAAGAAGAGGTAAATCGCATAAGCACGGAATTAAAAGAACTGGAAGCCAAAATAGAAATTATATTGCTTCCTAAAGATCCTAACGACGATAAAAACGTTATCGTTGAAATCAGAGGAGCCGCAGGAGGAGATGAAGCCAATATCTTCGCAGGTGACTTATACCGTATGTATACAAAATATGCCGAAAAAGAAGGTTGGAAATTAGAAGTACTATCAGAAGAACATTCAGATATGGGCGGCTTCCCACTAGTAGAATTCATGGTCAAAGGCGATAAAGTATATTCAAAATTAAAATATGAAAGCGGTGCCCATAGAGTTCAAAGAGTCCCAGTAACCGAAACACAAGGGCGCGTACACACCTCAACTGCCACTGTCCTAGTTATGCCAGAAGCCGAAGAAGTAGACGTTGAAATAAAACCAGGCGACCTTAGAATTGATGTATATAGAAGTACTGGTGCTGGAGGACAATGCGTAAACACCACAGACTCAGCCGTTAGAATAACTCATATACCATCTGGTATCGTCGTAACCTGTCAAAACGAACGTAGTCAAATTCAAAATAAAGAAAAATGTATGCAGATGCTTAGAACACGACTTTATGAAGAAGAACAAAGAAAACAAGACGAAGCCCTAGGCAACGAAAGAAGAAACAAAATAGGTACTGGAGATAGGTCAGAAAAAATAAGAACTTATAATTACCCTCAAAATAGAGTTACCGATCACCGTATCGGTTTTACAACCAAAAACCTAGATAGAGTAATGGAAGGTAACCTAGAAGAAATAATCGAAGCCCTTATCACAGAAGATCAAAATAGACGCTTAAGAGGAGAATAATGACAGATATAGAGTATCTAAAAAAATACCTAGATAAAGATAAATTAGAAGACGGCTTAAAAAGATTACAGAGTGGTGAACCAGTACAGTACATTATTGGTAACGTTGACTTTTACGGCAATATAATAAATGTAAATAAAAACGTTTTAATTCCAAGATTTGAAACTGAATTGCTCGTAGATAAAACAATAAAATATTTAAAAAAATATTTTAATCAAGATAATGAAAAAATAAACATTTTAGATCTTGCCACCGGTAGCGGGAATATCGCCATATCACTAAAAAAAAATTTGTGCTCGCACGTAACTGCCACCGATATATCAGAAGATGCCCTAAAAGTCGCAAGGCAAAATGCTAAAAACAATAACGCAACGGTTGACTTTTACCAAAGTGATATATTAAAAAATGTTAAAGGCACTTTCGACTGCATAATAAGTAACCCTCCTTACATTGCCTTTAATGAAGAAGTAGAAGAAATAGTCAAAAATAACGAACCGCATATTGCACTCTATGCCGAAAATAATGGGCTAAAGTATTATGAAGATATCTTATCAGGTGCAGGTAAACACCTTAATAAAAAAGCAATTATAGCTTTTGAAATAGGTAGAACGCAAGGCGATAGAATAAAAGCCATTGCTCGAAAGTACTTTAAAAACGCCAAAGTGTCCGTAGAGAAAGATTTCACAGGTAATGATAGATTTGTTTTTGTATTTATAAATATATAATGAGGTGATAATATGAATGATAAAAATAAAAAAATAGAAGAGGCCAAAGAATTCTTTAAAGTATTTAGGACACCTAAAGGCAAAGAAATCAAAGTAAAAAAAATTACTGATGATAAGATTTTAGAACTACACCAAAAGATAAAAGAAACTTTTCCAAAGGAATATAAAGAGGCTATGCAAAAAATAAGAAATTCTAATTCAAACTCACATGAACAAAACTACCAATTTTATAGCAATAGTGCTTTACATGATGCTTATAAATTTTTTGCGTATTATGACGTGGGTCAAAAAGAAGGTTATAACGTGAGTGCTCTTACGGATAAAGAAGTAATGGCATTGTATTTAGATATAAAAATGAATTATCCAACAACATATAATTCTGTAATGGAGAAAATGAGAAAAACTATTAAACCTAGAAAAGTTATTATCCCAAGTAATTCTAGTTTAAGTAGTGGTAGTATGTCTAAGGCCGCCTCTAAAAGTAGCGGGGATACCTTCATCGAACCCAAAAAGCAAAATAATGATTTAGAAGAAAATAAAAAGAAAGCCATGGATAGTTTATATCCAGAAAAGCCTGATGATAATATAAGTAAAGATAATCAAGATAATCCCCAAAATAAAGAATTGGATGATTTAGAAAAGCAAAGAAAACAAGACGCTGCCGATAAAGAAGCAGCCATAAATTCTTTGCATCCAGAAGATAATGTAGTAGATAATGATAATGTTGACTTATCAAAATTTGGTTTGTCAGATGATGAAAACGAAAAAGACGAACCCCCAGTTAAGGTTACAAATAAAAGAAATATTGCAAAAGATAAATTATTAAACTTATTAGATAAACTAAAAAATGATAGAGCATTTAGGAAACAAGTTATAATTGGGGTTGCTGTCGCAGTTGCCGGTATCGCAGCTATAGGTAGTGCTATCGCCTATACTGCTGTAACAGGTGACGGTTCTGTTATGAATAATGCTGCTGATGTAGCTAATCAAGCAGTAAACACTACTAGTCAAAGCGTAGATGCAAATACTTTTGCGGCCGCAAGTAACTTTGACTTAAACTCTGTAAATTTAAATAACGTAAACTTTGACTTAAATAATGTTGCGGAAATATATAGTAATGCAGGGGATGCTGCAAACCTAACCGGAGGACTTGCACCAGATTCATCTGCGGGTGAAGTTTATATGGCTGATTTATTCAATAACGCCACAGGTGAGTATATGAATATCGATCCAAACAAATTAAACTTAGATGAACTAAATGCCCTAATTAATAATGGCGACTATAGCGTTGCCTATACCAATAGTGCTGATTTAGTAGGACAAGGCGGCGACAAACTCGCAAACGCCGGACAAATAACAGGATTTGGCAATGTTAATGACTATATAGATATGGCCAAAGAAACAATACAAAATAGTAAGGGGCTATAATATGAATGATTTATATAATTTAATAGAAATTGGAGACGGTAAAAAGTGGTTTATCGCCGCTCGTACCCAGTATAAAAATGAATGGTATGGCTATCTAATTAGAATAAATGATACCGAAGACGATTTTCTTGATGAATATCGGGTTATCAAAACCATTATCAAAGAAGATGGTGAATACGTAAGTGTAATAAAAAATAGAGATACTCTAAAAGAAGTTATCCCACTTTTATTACCTGAAGTAAAAGAATACTTAAAGGCAAAAGGACAAGATTAAAATCTTGCTTTTTTCTTGTAATAAAGAAAAAAATAGTATACAATTATTATTAGGGTGAACAATATGAAAAGAACAGGATTTACACTAATCGAATTAATGGGTGCAGTCATAATATTATCTTTAATTGCTTTACTTGCATTCCCGTCAGTCGTAAACATGATAAAATCTGCGGATGAAGAAATAGACAGTGCACTCAAAGAAAAACTCATCTCCGCAGCGGAGCAGTACGTCAATGATAATGCAGACGACTTTCCAATGACTAAATCAAATAATTATTCAAAATGCGAACAACTACCAAATAATGCTTATAACTTATCTGTTGATGTCTATGACGATCTTTTAAATGGCGAGTATATAGATGAGGATCTATTAGACGAATATAATAAAAACAAGGATGAAAGTGAGCAAATCATTAAAGGTGGAAATAAAAATTTAAGAACAATATACGTAGGCAATATATATTATGAAAAAACATATAAGAAAGAATATAATACTGGAAACGATAAAACCACTACAACTACAAATAAAAAGGCAATACAAAAATATTGCTATAAATATGGAGGAGACCTCAAAAATGAATAAGAAAGCCTTTACCTTACTTGAACTGCTCGCGGTTATTATAATCATTGCCATCCTTGCACTTGTAACCGTGCCTACCGTAACCAACATCATAAAAAACTCTAGAAATTCTACCTTTCAAGATAGTGTGCATGCTCTCTATAAATCTGGCGTGAGTTATCACGAAGAAAGCACAATTAACTCAAGCATAAAATTGCCACTCGTCGTAAAATTTACAAACAAAAAAGTCACATATTATACTCAGAGTGAAGATAAAACCGCTTGTGAGACTGCCACAGTTACAAATAGTAACGAACTAGAATATAGTGGTCAAAATCTAGAAGATGCAACATTGACTATTACAAAAGAGGGCACTATTAATATTGCTGCTTGGAATAAAAATGATAAATCTTGTTACCAAATCACCAGTGATAGTAAAAAAGTTATCAAACTAGAAAGCATTAAAAATAAAGCCGCCTGCAGCATAGATATTAACGCTATATGCACATCAAAATAAACATAGAGCCTATCTATGTTTTTTATTTTTTCTATCGTCTTGCAAAAAACACCCCATAATGTTATCATTAATATGGTGATAATTTATGACATATTTAGATTATAGTGCAACTACACCAGTAGATGACGAAGTATTAAAAACATTTGTAAAAGCCTCAAAATATATAGGCAACCCTAATTCACTTCACAAACTAGGTATAAATGCCAAAGAACTAATAGACGCTAGTACAAATCAAATTGCAAATATCCTTGGCGTAAAAGCGAACGAAATAATATATACATCTGGAGCATCCGAAGCTAACAATACTGTTATTAAAGGTATAGAAAACTATAAAAGCAGAGGTAACCATATAATAACAACCAACCTAGAACACTCATCAATATATGGACCTTTAAAATATATGCAAGACCGTGGCTATGAAATATCATACGTTCCTTTAAAAAACGGATTAGTAGATATGGATGCCCTAGAAAACATGATAACAGATAAAACAGTACTCGTAACTATAAGTGCTGTAAATAGTGAAACAGGCGTTAGACAAAATATTGAGCAAATAGGACAGATGTTAAAAAAATATCCTAAAGTAATATTTCATAGTGATATAACGCAGGCTGTTGGTAAAATAAATATTGATTTAGCAAATGTCGATCTAGCATCTTTCTCAGCCCATAAATTCTTTGGTATAAAAGGAATAGGGGCTTTAATAAAAAAAGAAAATATAACCCTAACCCCTTTAATAGCGGGCGGTAAAAGCACAACTGCGTATAGAAGCGGTACACCACCAACATCTCTAATCGCCAGCATGGCTAAAGCTCTTAGATTAGCACATGAAAACTTAAACGTTAAATATGTAGAAGAGTTAAATAATAAAATAAAAAGTAAACTAAAAACCTATGAAAAAGTGCATATCAATAGTAATGAATTTTCAGTACCTCATATCTTAAATTTTAGTATTTCAGGCGTAAAACCAGAAACCTTTCTTCATGCTTTAGAAGAAGATGAAGTATATATATCAACCCAAAGTGCTTGTGCTAAAGGTAATAGCTCCAGATCTGTTTTAGCACTTACCGGTAGTGAGGACCTCGCCACAACTAGCCTTAGAATAAGTTTGTCCATTAAAACAACCATGCAAGATGTAAATCGGTTTTTAGATAGTTTTGATAAAAATTATAGAAAGTTGGTTATAAAATGAGCGAAGCAAATGCATGGATAGACATGATAACAAAATTATATACTCATCTGCATGAGTCAGATGCAGTAATGCATACCTCTAATGAAAATACAAAGAAAAGAGAAAGAATATATAAATACTTTGAAAGATTAGAAAGAGTACATAATAAAGTTTCAAATAGTAAAAATAAATCATCAGAACTATTACTTAAAAAATTTTATTATGATATGTATGTTGTAAAACCAGAAAATATTCCAGATAGTTACTTTCAAAATGAACAAAGAATAATGCGAGAAAGAGGGTATGGCAACGTTGAATTAACATCAGAAAGAAAACAAATACTAATAGATCAAATAATATCCGATCAAAAAGAAAGCCTTGATAAATGGATTGAATATTTTCTTTACGACGAAGAAAGTAAATCATATGAAATGTGGGAGAAATATTGGGTATTTCAAGGACTACAAAAACTAGGGAAATTTGATAAAGAAAAAATGAAATTTTCCAAAAGAGATAAAACAACAGTTTATCCGTTCCCACCAGTAGAAAGAGAAGCCATATTTAGTACTTTGAAACTAATGGAAGACTATATAAAAGGTAAAGATACTGAAGAAGAAATAAGAAATGCTTTGGGTAGTGGAAACTTTAAAACTTTATACGAATATTCCATGAAACAAATGATGCAAAAAGGAGAAAAGCAAAATAATGCTACCGAAGGTAAATGGGTTAAATATGAACAAGGTTCTGATTATAATTTACTAAGAAACTCACTCCAAGGCTATTATACAGGTTGGTGTACTGCCGCCGGTGAAAACTTTGCTAAAGGACAGTTAGCAAATGGAGACTTCTATGTTTATTACACCATGGATGAAAATAATGAACCTAAAGTACCTAGAATAGCCATAAGAATGGACGGAAAGGACACCATAGGAGAAATAAGAGGCATCGCAGATAATCAAAATATGGAGCCAGAAATGATGCCTATATTAAATGAAAAATTAGAAGAATTTCCAGATAAAGATAGATATCAAAAGAAAGAATACGATATGCAATACTTAACATCCATAGACAGAAAAGTAAAAAAAGGTATTGAACTATCTGTAGATGAATTAAGGTTTTTATATGAAATAGACAGCGAAATTGAGGGATTTGGATATCGAAAAGATCCTAGAATAAAAGAAATAAAGTCTAATAGAGATAAATATGAAGATTTAGCAAAAATATTTAATTGTACTAAAGATGAAATATCAGACGATAAAAATGATGTTTTAAGTGGTAAGAAATTAGTGTATTTTCATGGTGACCTTGATTTGGAAGAATTAACCACTGCCGAAGGACTTGTTTTACCAGAAAAAATAGGCGGCTATTTAGACTTGCGCGGATTAACCAGTGCCGAAGGCTTAGTCTTGCCAAAAGAAATAGGTGGAACTCTTTACTTAAATAGCCTAACAAGTGCCGAAGGCTTAGTTTTTCCAAAAGAAATCGGTGAAGCTCTTTACTTAAATAGCCTAACCAGTGCAGAAAACTTAATCTTGCCAGAGAAATTAGGAAGCGATCTTGGTTTAAATAGCCTAACAAGTGCCGCCAGTTTAATTATGCCAAAAGAAATAGGTGGAACTCTTTACTTAAATAGCCTAATAAGTGCCGAAAGTTTAGTTATGCCAAAAAAAATTGGTGGAACTCTTCACTTAAATAGCCTAATAAGTGCCGAAGGTTTAGTCTTGCCAGAAGAAATCGGTGTAACTCTTCGCTTAAATAGCTTAACAAGTGCCGAAGGCTTAGTCTTGCCAGAAAAAATAAATAATTCTCTTTGCTTAGATAGTCTAACAAGTGCCGAAGGTTTAGTTATGCCGAAAGAAATCGGTGGAACTCTTCACTTAAATAGCCTAACAAGTGCAGAAAACTTAATCTTGCCCGAGGAATTAGGCGGTGATCTTTGGTTAAATAGCCTAACAAGTGCTGACGGTTTAGTTATGCCAAAAGAAATCGGTGGAACTCTTTACTTGGAGGGATTAACCACAGTCGATGGTTTAATGTTACCAGAAAATTTTGATTTAGATAACTTGATTATTGATGAATCACTTGAAGAAGAAATAATGCCAAACCCAAATAAATACTATAGACATCCAGAAATCACTCAAAATGATATTTTAAATAATAGTAAAACGGAAGTTCATAAAACAAGATAGAAAGTTGGTTATAAAATGAGAATAGATAAAACAAATTATTATTTAGATTTAGCGGAAACTATTCTAGAAAGGGGTACCTGTTTAAGAAGGAACTATGGTGCCGTAATAGTTAAAAATGATGAAGTAATCTCTACTGGCTACACAGGGGCCCCAAGAGGTAGAGCCAACTGCATTAATTTAAATAAATGTATAAGAGAAGAACTTAATATTCCAAAAGGGCAGAGATACGAACTATGTCGTAGTGTCCATGCTGAGCAAAACGCTATTATCTCGGCACCAAGGCGCGATATGATAGGAAGTACTCTTTATCTAGTTGGAAAAGAATATAAAACAAATAAATATGTAGAGGGTGCGACACCATGTGAACTTTGTAAAAGGTTTATAATCAACGCTGGTATTGAAAATATAATAATCAGAGATACCAAGGATAAATATAGAACTATAAAAGTAAGTAAATATATTCAGCATGATGACACGATAAAAGAAACCATATAAAAAGCAGAACAATTATTGTTCTGTTTTTTCTTTACTAGACATACTTATCGTAATATATTCATTTTTAGAAATAATTGTTCCCTCATTTATACTTTGCCCGCTTGCAATTGTATCTAAAGAAGTTACGTTATCCGAAAACTCAAGTAAACATTTAATACCAAGTTTATCGCACGTTTTTAAAACCATATCTGAACTTTTAGAACTAAAATCAGGAACCGTTACCCCTTTACCTTTAGATACCGTCAAAGTAACCGTGTCTTTATTAGAAACATTAGAATCTACCGGCACTGATGAATTAATAATATATCCAGCCTTTACATTAGACGAGAATTCATAAGTAGTATCATATTTTATTCCGTTCCTCTTTAAATATACACTAGCGGATAAATAACTTTCATTATATAAATCCTTCATTTTAATATCTTTCAAATTAGAAGCATCTCCTAAAGAAACATTAAATTCCACTAAAGTATTTCTTCTTATATCGCCACTAACACTTTGAAAAGTAATCGTATCTCTATCTACATCTTTATTTTCTACATAATTAATATTAACATTGTTTAACCTATATTGCTTTATCATTTTAAGTGCCATATCAATATCTTTACCAGTCATATTTGGAATATTAACTTCTTTATGTGTATCTGTACCATTAGAAACTACATAATTAATACTAGATACATCCTTTACAAACTCTCCAGCATTAATGCTTTGACTTATAACAGAGCCTTCATTAACTTCATCTGAATATTCGTAAGTAACCTTTGCCTTCACATTATTATCATCAGACCATTTTAAAACTTTTTTATAAGAAACGTCATAAAAATTAGGTACTGTCTTTTGAGCTGGTAAATTTATAATGCCCATTATATATAAAGCATTAAATAAAACAAATAGGGTAGTAAACAAAGCCGTCACTAGCGTACCGCGCACTCTTTTATACATAAATGCATGTTTAAAAGAAACTAAATAACTGATCATAATTATTATTATAAATATGGCATTTAAAATATAATATAATTCGTTAACTTTTTCACTAGAAACATAAATAAGCAAAAAACAAAACGCTACCACTAAAACAAACAATATCGATAAAAATACATTAGTTGCCGTCGGCTTTCCGGTCATCTTAAAATTAATAAAATCTTCGTCCATATCCTCATTGAAAACTATTTTCCTAAGTTCTTCGCGCTTTTGGGCAAGTTCCTCTTCTTTTTTTGTTTGCATCTCGCGTCCTTCGTATCTACTAACACGGCTTTTATACTCCATACACCTCACCACTTAAATTATAACCTATATTTCACCCAAAATGTAAATATATTTTATTTTGCTTTACCAAACTTTACAAATATCCACTAAAATGTTATTATTTAATTATGGAGAGTGATAAAATGAGAATATTAGTAACAGGTGGTGCCGGTTTCATCGGTAGCCATACCGTAACTTTACTACTAGAAGAGGGGTATGACGTTACTGTCGTAGATAACTTTTCAAATTCTAATAAAACTGTATTGCAAAAAATAAAAGATATTACAAAAAAAGAATTTAATTTTTATGAAGGCAGCGTTTGCGATCAACCTTTCTTAAACGAAGTATTTAAAAAAGATAAAATAGATGCCGTCATTCATTTTGCGGCCTATAAAGCCGTAGGTGAGTCTGTCGAAAAGCCTCTTATGTATTATGACAACAACTTAACAGGCGTTATAAAACTTTTAGAAGTAATGGAAGAAAATAATGTAAATAAATTTATCTTCTCATCAAGTGCGACCGTCTACGGTACCCCAAAAACCTTACCAATAAAAGAAGATTTTGAAGTAAGTGCCACCAACCCATATGGTTACACCAAACTAATGACTGAGCAAATAATAAAAGATTTAGCACACAGTAATGCTAACTTTAGTGCTATTATTTTAAGGTACTTCAACCCCATTGGTGCTCATCCAAGTGGCCTAATAGGCGAAAAACCAAATGGTATTCCAAACAACCTCATGCCATACATCATGAAAGTTGCGACTGGCGAGTTAGAAAAAGTCCATGTCTTTGGTAATGATTATGATACTAAAGACGGAACTGGAGTAAGAGACTATATCCATGTTATGGACTTGGCAAAAGGCCACATCAAAGCCATAGAATACCTAGAAAAAAATAAAGGCGTAGATATCTTTAATCTTGGAACAGGAACCGGTTATAGCGTTTTAGAATTAATAAATGCCGTTAAAGATGTCACTGGACTAGATATTTCTTATGTAATAGATGAAAGAAGACCAGGCGATATCGCCGCATGTTACGCCGACGCCACAAAGGCTAAAGAAAAATTACAATGGCAAGCTAAAAAAACGCTTAAAGAAATGTGTGAAGATTCTTATAACTTTATAGTGCGTAATAAACAAAATTTATAACAAATGTTAAAAAATAACAACACTAAATAGAGAGGAACACCTCTCTATTTTTCACCTTCTTCAAGCATATTTGTTATAAAAATACCATATCCCTTATGTGGATTATCAACAACCACATGTGTAACCGCACCAATAACCTTACCATCCTGAATAATTGGAGAACCACTCATTCCCTGAATAATACCATTAGTTTTATCAAGTAAATCCTTATCAGTAATTTCAAATACAAAATTCTTATTTTTTTGTTTACTATTTTCATTTATACTCGTTATATTAATCTCGTATTTAGAAATAGCTTCACCCTCTAAAACCGTCAAAATCTCGGCTTTACCAAGTTTTACCTCACTAGGCTTTGCGACCTCATATGTAGAGTCACTTTTAATTTCGCCTGTATATTTACCAAAAATTCCCTCAGTCGTATTAGAAGCAACTTCACCTGTCACATCATCCGCATTGTATTCGGCTTTTTTCTCACCAGGGTTTCCGGAAGCACTAGGCACAACCGACGTAACCGTCGAAGTAAAAATCTTGCCATCCTTAATTTCTAATAGTTCTCCTGTAGTCTGCTCCTCAATTTCATGACCTAACGCCCCAAAAATTTTGGTTTCAGGGTCGATATAAGTTAAAGTGCCGATACCAGTAATGCTGTCCTTAACATAAAGCCCCGTCTTGTATACACCATTTTCATCACGGCTTAAATTCAAAGTGGTTTCCTTATTTTTACCATCCCTTAAATAACCAATCTTAATAGAAGAAGTATCATTGATAGTTATTTTAGAAGCCATATCAGAAATATCATCCACATGCTCACCATTTACGCTTGTAATCACATCTCCTACCGTAAGACCAGCGTCGCGTCCAGGTGATCTGTCACCAGTTTCATATAAACCAACAACCATAATGCCATCTGAATTTAAAGTAATACCAATGTTTTCGCCGCCCACAACAATTTTGTTTGAATAAGCATATACATTAAAGGGAATAATAACAAATGATAAAAATAAGCATAGTGATAAAAATTTTATTTTTTTAAAAATCGCATCTATCATCTCCTTTTGCAGACTACACTATTATTATGATTCATTTCAAAAAATATATATCTAGCATTTAATTCCATTATTGCCAAACACTTTCTTTAGTACATAAATATAAATTTGTTTTAAATAAATATATGTGTTATTATATCTGGCGGTGGTGAAAATGGACAACCTTAAATTAATAAAAAAAGCAAGATATACAAAATTCGAATTAAGAAAAACTCTTCAGTTACCATCAACCGTTACCTTTGGTACCGAAATAGAATTTGAATTTTGCGATTTAACAAAAATTCAAAATCTATTAAAATCAAATAACTTAAACAATTATCGCGTCGTAAGAGACAGCACACTAATATCAGGTGGCGAAGTAGTATCGCCAGTTTTAAAAGATGGTAAAGAAACATGGCAAGAGTTAACAAAAGTTTTAAAATTAGTGCGTGATAATGCCGAAGTGTACCATAATACTGGTGGTCATATTCATGTAGGAGCACAAATATTTAAAAAAGAAAGCGATGTATTAAATTTTCTTTATCTTTGGATGCTTTATGAAGATATCATATATAGATTTTCTTATGGAGAGTTTAAAGAGCCAAGAGATACCATTCTTATCTCCGCAAGACCATGTGGTAAGAAGATAGAAGAAATACTCCAAAACAATATGCACATCCGTAATATCCATATTGGTAAAATATATGGACTCAGCCTTAATTATTTTAAAAATTTTAACTTTGAAATAGGCAATACCTTAGAAATAAGATGCCCAAACGGTTCATTTTCACCAGAAATATGGCAAAATAATATAAACTGTTTTGTAAAACTAATGCAATATGCTACATCAGACGAAGTAGATTATAAAAAGTCATTCCAAAGTATTATAGCCCCTAGTGCTTTTAATATAGAAGATTATAATAATTTAAATCTTGAAAAAGCTTGTTTACTCGCAGACCAAATATTTGAAACCGAAAAAGATAAACTATTATTTTTAAAAGAGTATATAAAAGGCGAAGATTTTACTGCTGAAAGTTTTTCCACGTCAGCTGAAATAGCGCAAAAAAAACGTTGATTATTTATCAGCGTTTTCTTTTATATAATTTTCATCAACTTCATCAATTTCTTTTAAAGTCTCTTCGTCAATCTCATCATTAATTTCTTCCCAAGGTTCCTCATCTTCTTCAATAGCAATCTTAACCTTGGTTTCGCCGACAATCTCAACCCCAAGTTCCTTTTCAATATTGAAAGAAATTAATTTTTCTCCTTTGATAGTAACATCAGAGCAAGTAGGTTGCTTCAAAGACCTTACAATAATATCCGTATCATTAGATAAATCAGCATTTTCCCTTACTCTAACATTAAACTCTTCATTGTAATCAATCTTTTTATTAATAACTGCTGTCTTACTATCATTATCATAAGAATACCAAATATTAATATCAAAAGATCCATCAACTAAAGTCTTACCTCCAGTTCTGTATCCCTTAAACTTGTGATTAATGACCCAGCAGCCCAAAACCGTAGTGGGTTTGAATTCTGTCTCCACCGTATAGGAATTTTTAAATCTTTTTTTACCTTTTCCTACCACGGCCTTCGTTACAATTTCCTTAAACGCTGCCACATTTATCCCTCCTCACTTTAAGATATGCAAAAAAATAAAAAAAAGCACAAAATTTCAAAATAAAAAAAAGAAATTTGCAAATAAAAATTGTATGATACTAATGAGGAGGGAAAACCACATGAAAAAATATCCGTTTACGAAACAGCAAACCATCAAAGACTGTGCCGCTGCCTGTGTATCTATGATTATAAAATATTACCATGGTTATATACCTGACATCAAATTAAGAAGTATGTTGAAAATAAATCAAAATGGCACCACAGCCTATCACATTACAGAAGTCTTAAAAAGCCTAGGTTTTAACGTAGGATGTAAAAAAGAAAAACTAAAGATTACAAAAGTTCCATTTATTGCCCATACCATAATTAAAGAAATCTTCTATCATTTTGTTGTCATTTACGAAGTAAATTCTAAATATATTATTATGGCCGATCCTATGGAGGGGATTAAAAAGATAAAAATAGAAGAGTTTAAGAAAATATGGACGGGCATTAAAATCGAAATGTACCCCTTAAAACCTATTCCAAAAGAAAATAAGGCCAAAAAAATAAACATCATAAAAGTGTTTAAACCAAAAGATATCTTATTAAAAATACTTCCATTATCGTTGTTAATAATAATAACTTCAGTAATAAACACCTTTTTTTTCGCCGCTACGTTAGAAAATATTTACTTAGGAATCGCCTTTATAGTTTTATTTTTAATTAATATCATCGCAGCCTATTACCGAAATAATCATATCGTAAACATAATAAATAAAATCATCTCCAAAATACGTTATAAAACCTACAAAAATATCATAAAACTACCCTATGAGTATTACGAAAATTACAAAACTGGGGAAGTAATCAGTTATCTAAATGAAGTGCCTGTACTAGAAAAATTCTATGCATCATTTCTATTTGCTCTCACCAGCACTCTCCCTTTGTTCATCGTAAGCACTTTTGCACTATATATTATAAATACACCGGCCTTAAAATTAATCGTAATCACAGACTCCATATATTTGCTTGTAACAATCCTTTATAACAAAAAATTAAAAGGTTTAATAGAAAAAAATCAGATAGCATCGGCCGAACTAAACGCCTTTACGCAAGAGACTATTTCTAACTATGGTACTGTTAAAGGCATCAATATCGAAAACAAAATCATAAAACTCTTCACCTCGAAACAGCGGACACTCATAAGTGGAAACAAAAGTTTAAGTAAATTTATAAACAAAGAATACCTCATTCAAAATATTTTGTTAGACATAACCAAAGCCTTAATCATCATCTATGGCATATATCTTTATAATGAGAAAATAATCTACCTAAATGCCTTAATTACCACCGTTATGCTTGTAAACCTTATTCAAGACGCTGTTCTCTCAGCCAGTGAACTAAATCTTAATTTTAAGCAGGCTATCCAAACATTTATTAAACTAGAAGAATTAAACATAAATGCATCCTTAAAACCTTCGGCAAAAACTACACAAATAGAAATAAAAAACCTATGCCATACCTTTAATGAAATCACCAAAACCTTAAATAACATAAACTTAAAAATAAGCCATAAAGAAAAAATATTAATTGCTGGTAAAAGCGGTAGTGGTAAATCAACCCTTTTTAAAATACTAAAAGGCTACTATCCATATCAAGGACAAATACTAATAAATGGCAAGCCGTTTAAAGAAAACAAACCTAAAATAATATATATAACCTGCAAAAGTGCTATCTTTTCAGGTACCATAGATCAAAATATAACCATAAAAAGTAAAGAAAACCTAAAAATCATTAAAGAAATATGTTGCCTAGAAGATGTAGTAAAAGATAAAGAGCTAAAGTACAATACCTTAATAGAAGAAGATGGCAACAACATTTCAGACGGCCAAAGGCAAAGAATATCACTTGCAAGATCTCTTCATAATTTTGATGTACTTGTAATAGATGAAGCCTTAAATGCGACTGACATAAATCTAGAAAGAAAAATATTAAAACAATTACTAAAACATTTTAAAAACAAAATAATTATATTCATAACCCATAGACTAGATAATTTAGATTTATTTGATAGATATATCAAAATGGATAGGGGAGAGATAGTTCTAGATGAAACATATAACGAGAAATATTAACTATTGCATTTTCCTTCAGTTACAGAAGGTACGCCAGAACTATTAAACATATTACCTTTCAGTTTCACCCATAAACATTGCTTTCATACTAGCAACATTAGAAGTATTGAAACTACTTAAATCCAGCGTTTCCAAATTAATATCATCGCAGAATAGTGCATACAACTTACTGCATTACTAGGTACAACAGCACTATCTAAAAATGTTATATTTACGACATTTTCTTTATAGAATGTAGTGTGAAAATCTGTGTTAGCAAATTCACTCCAACTTTGAATCACTCTAGATTTATCTTTTAAATCGCTTTTTACGTTCATATTAATATTTGCACTAAAGGCCCCATACCAAGCAGAAAAGCATAGTAGTACTATAAATAAACCGGTTACTATTATTTTTCTTTGTTTTTTTAATATTCTTCTGCGTAATCTTCTTTTGTGTCTCATATTCCCGCCACTTCCTCTAAATGAATGTATAACTGCATGTTATATGTTAAAAAATTAGTGAAAATCTTACCATTTATATAGATGATTTGATTTGGTGGTACTTTAAAATGCCTATTTTAGGGTAAAAAAAGAACGCAAAACATGCAGTTATACGTTAATCCTTAATAGAAAAATATATTAAACATTGAATTTATCAAGTAGTTGCACAATCAATTCCCTCAAACTAATAATAACGTTTTACATAGAAGTAACGCAAGTGCCTTATGTGTAATTTTACTTCATGTTTACATTGAATTTGTTTTAAAGAAATTTGGGAAATTCAAAAAATTAAAAAATTTCAAAATAAAAAAAGAAATTTGCAAATAAAAATTGTATGATACTAGTAGAAGGGAAGGATACCCTTCAAACATTTTGCCAAAGGCAAGGAAGGAGGCACGAAAATGGCAAAAGAAGAACTACTGAACATAAAAGGCGGGGCTGCCGCAAGCATAATTGCATCTTGTAAGCCCGTTCTAATTATCTCTGCCGCAGTGGCATTTATCGCAGGTGTAATTGAAGGCTTTATAAACCCTACAAAGTGTAATGGTTAAAGAAGAATTACTTCAAATAAAAGGTGGAACCACTTCCATAACAAGTACTGCTTTAAACGCACTTGCGCGTGTAGGAGACCTTATAGTTGAAATAGGCAAAATGATAGGATCGTCTATCAGAAGAGTAGCCGAAGGCAAACAATGTTCAGTATAAACTAAGTAAGCAAAGTCGCTTACTTTTTTTCTGCAAAATTAAAGATGCAGATTTTGTGAAATTATGTCGTATAAAAAGTTGAAAATACAACAAAAAAATGCTATAATTATAACCAGTGCAAGAAGGGAGGGATTTTTATGACCAAAGTAATAGTTAGAAACGGTAATGTTGACGGCGCATTAAGAAACTTAAAAGTCGCTAACAGTAGAGATGGCTCCCTAGCTCGTTACAGAGAGATAAAAGACGGATACTTAAAACCAGGCGTTAGAAGAAGAAACGCTAAAAAAGAAGGAATAAAAAACACTCGTCGTAGAGAAAGAAGTGCTAATAGAAAAGAAAGATATTAGTGCTTCTTTTAAATTATCAAGGAGGAATAATTAATGAAAAATCAAATACTAGAAGATTTAAAGTCTGCTATGAAAAACAAAGATAAAGAAACACTTTCAGTAATTAGAATGGTCAAAGGTGCTATTCAAATGAGTGAACTAGATAAAAAAAGAGAACTCACAGATGATGAAGTGATTGGCGTTATATCAAAGGAAATAAAAACAAGAAAAGAAGCCATTAAAGAATTTGAAAAGGGTGCTAGAGAAGACTTAATTCAAAAAAACAATGCTGAAATAAAAATACTTGAAAAATACCTTCCAAAACAGCTTGCCAAAGAAGAACTAGAAAGCGTTATAAACAAAGCCTTTGAACTAGTAAAACCAGAAAGCATCAAAGACATGGGAAAAGTTATGAAAGAAGTTAAACCACAGGTAATTGGTAAAGCCGACATGGGCGAAGTAAGTAAACTAATTAAAGAAAAGTTAGGATAATTACATATTAGGATAATTACATAAAAGTGCCAATGTAATAATTGCTAAATGCTATGCGTTTAAAAAAAACACACATTTTGTAAACAAAAAACCATATATTTTCTTGCAATACCATATAATTATGATATAATATGTATGGCTTTGAAGAAAACATGAATATGAATTTTTATGCCCAGTGCCTAAAAGGGTGGTATAATTTTGAAATATTCAGAAGAAATAACAAAAGGAGGAAGAAAATATGGCAGTAGTGTCAATGAGTTATTTATTAGAAGCAGGAGTTCACTTTGGTCATCAGACTAAAAGGTGGAACCCAAAAATGAAAGAATATATTTTTACAGCAAGAGATGAAATCTATATTATCGATTTACAAAAAACGGCAAAGAAAATTGAAGAGGCTTATGCCGCTTTAAAAGAAATTGCTGCAAACGGTGGTAAAGTTCTATTTGTTGGAACCAGAAAACAAGCATCCGAAGCCGCAAAAGAAGAAGCAACAAGATCAAATTCTTACTACGTCAATGAAAGATGGCTAGGAGGAACACTTACAAACTTTAAAACAATCAGAAAAAGAGTTAAAAGATTAGAACAAATCGAAAAAATGGAAAAAGATGGTACATTTGAACGTCTACCAAAAAAAGAAGTTATTAAAATCAAAAAGGAATATGATAAATTAAATAAATTACTTTGTGGTATCAGAGATATGGATAAATTACCACAAGCAATGTTTATCGTAGACCCAACTAAAGAAGAAATCGCAATTAGAGAAGCAAGAAAATTAAATATTCCTGTATTCGGTATCGTTGATACAAATTGTGATCCGGATATGGTTGACTATGTAATTCCAGGAAATGACGATGCAATTAGAGCCGTTAAATTAATTATTGGTGTAATGGCTAACGCAATTGTTGAAGCAACTGGTGGAAAAACAGTTGATTATGTAAGTGATGCTAAAAAAGAAGAAAAAGGCGAAGACATAATGAAAAGAGCCTTAGAAACCGTTAAAAGAAAAGAAGACAGAAAACCAAGATTTAAAAATGACAGAAGAAGAGGTAATGATAGAAGATATAAATCATCTGATAAAGTAGAAAATCAAAAAAGAGAAAGCAAACCAAAGAAAGAAACTGTTGAGCCAGTTCAAGAAAAATCAAAAAAAGAAGACAAAGCCGAAACTGTTGACTTAAATACAAAAACAGTCGCAGAATTAAGAGAACTAGCCAAAGAAAAAGAAATCAAAGGATATTCTACAATGAAAAAAGCCGATCTTATAGACGCTTTAAAATAAGATGATTTAAATAATCATCTTTTCTATTATAAAAAAGGAGATATAAATATGATAACTGCAAGTTTAGTAAAAGAATTAAGAGAAAAAACAGGAGCAGGAATGCTTGATTGCAAAAAAGCCCTAGAAGCTAACGACGGTAATATTGATGCATCTATTGACTGGCTTAGAGAAAAAGGGATTTCTAAAGCAGCTAAAAAGGCTGATAGAATTGCCGCAGAAGGACTTTCAGCAATTTTAACCGAAGGTAACAACGCTGTAATTGTTGAAGTTAATTCAGAAACAGATTTCGTTGCAAAAAATGAAGAGTTTCAAGGCCTTGTAAAAACAATATTAGAAACAATAATTAAAAGTGAAGCTAAAACGCTAGAAGACGCTTTAAAATTAGAAACTTCAGAGGGTACTCTAGAAGAATTAATCGTTTCAAAAACTGCAACAATTGGTGAAAAATTAAGCCTCAGAAGATTTGTAAAAATCACTAAAAATGATAACGAAACATTCGGAGAATACATCCACATGGGTGGTAAAATTGCTGTATTAATAGTTACAGAAAACACAGATGAATCCGTTGCAAAAGATGTCGCAATGCACGCAGCCGCAATGCGTCCAAAATATGTAAAAATAGAAGAAGTTCCAGAAGAAGAAGTTCAAAGAGAAAAAGAAGTACTTACTGAACAAGCAATGAACGAAGGTAAACCAAAAGACATTGCTGAAAAAATGGTTATTGGCCGTTTAAATAAATTCTATAAAGAAATTTGTTTAGAAGAACAACCATTTGTAAAAGATGATAAGTCTTCAGTAAAACAATTTGTAAAAAATAACGGCGGAACAATTAAAGCAATGTATCGTTACGAAGTAGGCGAAGGAATGGAAAAAAAGGAAGAAAACTTTGCCGAAGAAGTTGCAAAACAAATGAAATAAGTATCACATGGATACTTATTTTTTTAACTTAAGGAGGAAACAGATGAATAGTACACAATTAATCGTAGTTAAAATTGGTATTCAAAACATTATGGAAGTTTATGAAGATGGCAAATTATTAAAAACTATTGATAACGTTTGGATAGGAAAAAACGGAGCCATAGAAATAGAGGCAAAACATGAAGGTGACGACAAAACACCCCTAGGGTTATTTGGCTTAGGCGTTGCTTTTGGTACCCATAACCTAAATATAGATTATCCATATATAAAAATACAAGATAATGATTACTGGGTAGACGACAGTGTATCTCCATATTATAATCAGTTAGTTAGAATAGGAGAAGATATCACGCCATTTAATTATCCTTATATAACATCATTAAAATTCAAAAACTTTAACTCTGCCGAACATTTGAAAGACTACGAAAAGCAATACGAATATGCCGTATTTATTGAATTTAATAGTCATCAAACGTCAAATGGTACTATAGAGCCAAGTAAAGGTTCTGCGATATTTCTTCATTGCCATGGAGATACAGGCTACACCGGTGGATGTATTGCTATATCAAAAGAAGATATGGGATATATCATGAACTATCTAAATAGGAACGGAAAACCTAAAATAAAAATAAAAAAAATAAAGCCATAACAAATAACTTATTTTTTTAAATTGCTATTATCTAAATTATCTAATGCAAACTGGATGCATTCATTAAAAATTCTATTCACAGAAAGACCACTTGTCTTTGATAATTTTTCAATTTGTTCTTCAGTAGATAGCTTAATTCTAATAGTCTTAATTATCGTTTTTTCAGCCTCTGCAGTAGGTATATTAAACTTTTTCATACAAAACTCCTCCATTAAAATTATATATTTTTAACTACACCAGAAAAAAATAAATCCTTCTGTCTACTTAAATTATACCAAAAAAGTAAAAAAATCAAAAAAATCACAATTGCTTGCATTTACACCATCAAACCGGTAATTGGGAAGGTGCAGGCGGCGGCATTGAAGCTGTAGTTGGAAATTATAGACATCTTCAGTTTGACGTTTCTAATAATACAACGTACGCTAGAGCCATATATGATAAAGAATATGAATTAAATAAATATTGTACCTTAATAGGTACATATAATGGTACAACGCTTTCCTTTTACGTTGACGGACAATTAGTATCAAATGAAACAATAGATAAAATGGCCAAATCACTGCGTGTATTAATTAGTGCTGATCCTCAAAATAATAATACGGCAGGCAAGTATACAAATATGACCTTAAAAGCAGCCATGCTTTATGATAAAGCCTTAACCACAAATGAGGTATCTGATTTAACCAATTACTTTACAAATAGTGATGTTAAAACTAAAAATATAGACGTTCCTACCTTTAAAGAAACAAACACGTCTAGTGATAAAGATGCAACTATAACTTATTCTAACGGATGTGGCAGTATTTATACTTGTTCCTATTCAAAAGATAATGGAGATTTTATAACAGTTGCATCTAATCCTACTATGTCATTTGCCAGTCATGGCACTTTAGCGGTCAAAGTTACAGACGGTACAAACATCATAACCAGTAGTTACACAGTTAATATAAATTTTTAATAGTTGTCTAACTTAAATCTAAAACACCCTTTAAATAGTGGCGTAGTAAATAAAACCGTAAGGAGATAATGAAATAATTCGTTATCGTCTTTTTTTGACAAAGAATTCATATAAACAGTCGTATACTTATGCAAGGTGATCAAATGAAAAAGTATATATTTCCCGTAATACTATCATTAACAATAGGAATATCACTATCTTATTTAATGATAAAAAGTTATGATAACGCATCCGCAGTTACCGTCTCTGCTGGAGCCGAAAAAGTATATTTCATTCAACGAGGAGTATACTCAAATAAACAAAACATGATAAATAGTATGAATGACTTTGAAAATTACGTTTACAGTGTCGAAGATAATCAGTACCACGCCTACATAGGTATAACCAAAAGTAAAAATAATGCAACTAAAATAAAACAAACTTACGAGCAAAACAACCTCGCCACCTATACCATAGAAAAAAACATAAATAATAAAGAATTTTCAACCATACTAACACAGTATGACGATGTACTTTCAAAAACAGACGACGTAAACACAATAAAAGTAATTGAAAACCAAGTAATATCAAAATATAAAGAAACTATAGAGAAATAAAATAGAAAGGATTATATGACTATAAAAATAAAAGACTTACCACTAAACGATAGGCCGAGAGAAAGACTAATTACCAAAGGAGCTAAAAACTTAAGTAACGAAGAATTAATTGCTATAATATTAAAAACAGGAACAAAAGATACATCGGTTAAAACCCTCGCTGCTCAAATACTAAAATATTCAGGCAAAATTACAAACCTAAAACATATAACATACCATGAACTGCTCAAAATAAAAGGAATAGGAGAAGCCAAAGCCTGCCAACTAATATCATGCATAGAACTCGCTAAAAGAATCAACCAAAACATAGAAACACTACAAGGACAAAAATTTACAAACCCTAAATTAATATTTGACTATTATAAAAACATCGTCTCCCATGAACAAGAATCATTTTATTGTGTATACCTTAACGTATCAAAACAAATAATAATGGATAAAAAAATATTCACAGGTACCCTAAACAAAAGTCTAATCCATCCAAGAGATATATTCAGAGTAGCCTACATCCTAAACGCCCATTCATTTGTATGTATCCATAACCATCCGTCTGGAAATCCATATCCCAGCAAAGAAGACGAAATAATCACAGAGAGGTTAAAATGGATAGGAGATACCATGGGAATACCACTAGTCGATCATGTCATAATAGGTAAGCAAAAATATTATAGTTTTTTAGAAAATAACAAAATTTAGTTTCATTTATCATAAAAATATATTATAATAAAACAGGTGGTTCAAATGTATAGAAACAAAGAATTTGATAAAAGATATTTAATTATAATAATAATACTAATAATTTCTCTTTTACTCGTCATTTTGTCAGTCGCATTAAAAAAAGATAGAAATCTAAACTCTGTAGAAAAAATAGCTAAAGATACGGGTTCATTCGTCATAAATATACTAGGCACTCCAGTAGATTTTATCAGCAATAAAATAGCTGAAACTAAAGAAAAAAACGACATATATAATAAATACAAAGAACTAAAATCAAAAGAAGAACAAACCGAAAGCCTAATTGCTGAAACAAATAACCTAAAGCAAGAAATAAAAAGTTTAAAAGCTGCATTAGACTTAAATACAACATTATCTGACAAAGTCTATAAAAACGCCACAGTAATTAATAGGAATATCGATTATTGGTACGACGAAGTAACCATTGACAAGGGAAAAACAAATGGAATTGAAAAAAATATGGCCGTTGTAAATAACAATGGATTAATTGGAACGGTTACAAAAGTAAGTAACCACGTAAGTACCGTAAAACTATTATCATCAAAGAGTTTAAGTGATAAAATAAGCGTAAAAATAAATGTTGGTGATACTTATGTTTATGGCCTAATATCAAAATATAATTTCAAGAAAAACACCTATACAGTTGAAGGAATAAGTGAAAACATTGAAATACCAAAAGGCGCAGAAGTCGTAACCACAGGTATGGGTGATACCTTTCCAAGTGGTCTGTTACTAGGACATGTAAAAAAAATATCAACAGATAACTTCGATTTATCAAAAGTCGCGGTCGTAACAAGTTCAGTTGACTTTGATAATATTGAATACGTTGCGGTCTTAAAGAGGGTAGAAAAATGATAATTCCCATAATCATAATTGTATCGTTCGCACTTGACAGTATTATCTCTAACATTATAAACATCCATGGCCTATTCGCACCACTTCTTACCCTTATGAGTCTAATAATCATATATCCGTATTATAATGGAAATAAATCATCCTATTATAAAGCTGCTTTTATTACAGGTCTATTTTATGACCTTATATATACTGACACCATGATAGTTCATGCCATTATATTTACTCTTATGGCCTTTATAATCACAAAACTAAATGTTATCCTTGCCGGTAACTGGCTAAATGATACAATAATCGCTGTAATCTGTATAATAATATATAGACTTGTCATGTATGGACTTCTATTAATCAATGGTAATATAGAACTAAATACCAGTTATATATTAGAAAGCATCTATTCGTCACTTATATTAAATATAATATATATAATAATAGTATTTAATATAACTGATAAAATAAGCACAAAATTAAAAATAAGAAAATCGTATTGATTTTCTTTTTTTAGGGAAAACAGTCTATGACTGCTTTAAAATATCAATTATTGAATAAATAACAATTTTCCTCATAACAGAATAATCAAGTTCTGTATGTTTGTGATAAACAACCTCATGGCAAAAATTATCAATAAGGTTTGTAATAACATGAAGTTTTTCTTTCACATCATCTATTTGATAACCTTTACCTTCAAAAATAGACGCAACTTTTTTTGTCATCATTAACTCCGCATCCTTTAAAACATTAAAAACTTCACTATCTAAATGAGATATTGCCAAAAGTTCCTCACGAGCCTTTAACGAAATATTATGGCACTTGATATATTCATCAATAACCATATTTATTAAAAAATTTAAATCATCAAAATCACTTCTATTTAAAACATCGATAATAGGAAACATTATTCCTTCCGAATACTTTTTAACCCCTGCAATAAATATATTATGCTTATCATTAAAGTACTGATATACACTTCCCGTAGAAATACCCGCCGCCTTCGCAATATCAGACGTTGTTGTATTAAAGTACCCTTTATTACACATAAGTTCAAATCCAATTTCTATAATATTGTTCTTCTTATTAATAGACCTTTTGACTTATATTTGCATCCGGTATATAAGCATTGTCAAAAAAGTAGTTTCAATAGAAGTAAGTAATGATTTTAGAAGTGAAACTTCTTTGAAAAATTTTCTATATCATTGTAAATTACTTTGAAAAGGCACAGAGAAGTTACACTTAAATAGATAGGCACGTACAGCTTGATTTAACATGGAAAGCAGACAAGCATTTTTCATTCTAGACACCAAAAATATGCCTGTTTTGATGAGAAGTTTGACATTGGTGTTCATATAGAGATATGGACTTATCTAATCGCAGCTATCGGAACTGCTACTGTATCATACATTACATCCAGTTGCGCAGCTAAAAAAATAAACAAAATAGATATGATCTCTAGTTTAAAAGGTAACGAATAAAAATATACACCACGTTAAATCATTATTTTAGGGATAACTTTATATGTCAAATACCCACAAATTAATAATCAAAATTAAAATATTCACTTGATTTTCATGCAAAATATTTATATAATTAATGTATAAATAGGTAAGCAGGAGGAAAATAATGAGAAAGTTAAATGGCAACGGGCAAGCTTTAGTAGAATACTTGCTCATCATTGCCGTCATAAGTGCAATAGTAGTTACCGTAGTTAAACTATTAGGAGGATACCTAACAGATTCCGTAACAAAATCATCATGTAACCTAGTAGATAAAAAATACGTCGAGGGCGCTAGTCCAGGAAAAGGAAGGTGTGAGTAACATCTATCCTTTTCATCTAAAGGAGTGATAAAATGAATTTGTTAAAAAAAACGTACGGACTACTTTGGCTACTACTCAGCCTGCTTACAAATAACCTCTCTATATTTCTGATTGGAGGCATATTAAATGTATATAATAAAAACGCTTGGTACGCCAAATGGTATATTTGGTGCATCGTCTTTCTATTAGGTTCCCTTTTATTAGTAAGTATTTGTCTTTCTTCTCATACTTTTAATCCTGCATACATCGTCTATGTTTTCGCACCCGCAGCTTTATTAATATTTATTTGGAACATTCAAATATCTGTTAAAGTATCAGAAAAACTAGGCGTCCCAGGTAAAGAAATATACGCCTACCCATATCCATGGATACTTTGCCTAATCATACCCGTAATAGGATGGATACTCTTGCTAGTAATGTTTATTTACACAAGATACTACTATATAATAAAAATATTTGAAGGTAATGGCGAAAAAATCTAAATAAATAATAAAAAGAATAAAAAATATGTTATAATGTTTGAAGGTGATATAAGTGCAAAATAGAAGTGAACTTAGAAAAAAATGTATGACAATACTTTACCAAATAGATATATATAGTACAAATGGTATAAAGTATGATATAGATGAAATAATAAACGAAGTTTCAAAAATAGAAAACGAATTTATCAAAGAGATAGTTTATGGAGTAATAACATATAAAAATGATATTGACACAATAGCTAATAAATATCTAGAAAACTGGAACATAGATAGACTTGGTAATACCGATAAAGCCATACTTAGAATGGGAATATTTGAACTTTTATATACGGAAACACCAGACATCGTTGCTATAAACGAAGCCATCGAGCTAGCCAAAATCTATAGCGATGACGCTGTAAGAAAAATGATAAACGGAGTATTAGACAAAATATATCGTGAAAAAGTAGGTGAATAAATGAACAACAAATACCTTACTGTAACTGCCATAACCCGTTATCTAAAATCAAAATTCGATTCTGACATCCATTTAAACAATGTCTTGCTAAAAGGAGAGATATCTAACTTTAAAGCCCACACCACAGGACATATGTATTTTTCTATAAAAGATGAGCATAGCAAAATAAACGCCATAATGTTTAAAGCAAGTGCCTCTAAACTAGACTTTAAACCCGCGGACGGGAGTAAAGTCCTTTTAGTAGGTAGAATAAGTGTATATGAAGCTGTAGGAAATTATCAAATATATGTCGACAAAATGATCGAAGATGGCGTTGGTAACCTCTACATCGCCTATGAAAAACTAAAAAAGAAACTAGAAGAAGCCGGATACTTTAGACCTGAGCATAAAAAGCCAATTCCAAAATACCCAAAAAGAGTAGGAATAGTAACCGCATCTACCGGTGCTGCTGTAAGAGATATTATAACCACAATCAAAAGAAGATTTCCTGTTTGTGAAACTCTTTTGTTTCCTACACTGGTACAAGGTGAAAACGCCAAAGAAAGTATTGCTCAGAACATAAAAAGAGCCGAAAACTATAATATTGACGTACTAATAGTTGGAAGGGGAGGCGGCTCAATAGAAGATCTTTGGGCATTTAACGAAGAAATAGTCGCTGATGCTATATATCAGTGTAAAACACCCGTAATAAGCGCTGTCGGTCACGAAGTAGACTTCACTATCAGTGACTTTGTCGCTGACTTAAGAGCCCCAACTCCAACCGCCGCTGCTGAACTCGCAGTGCCCAACCTTCTAGACCTAAATAAAATGTTATCACAATATAGTATTAGGCTAAAAGAAGCCATAATAAAGAAAATAAAACTAAAAAAAATATACTTCGATAGTATAAAAAGTTCCTACGTTTTAAAAACACCAATGGTAATGTATGAAAATAAAAAACAAACAATATCACTTATTAATGAAAAAATAAATACATTAATAACAAACAAAATAACTGAAAACAAAACAAAACTAGATAACATAAAAAATACTTTTATATTAAATAATCCTAAAAACCTATACATTAAACAGTTGGACTATATAAACGTATCAAAAAAAAGAATTAATGAACTATTTATAAATATCATTACAAATAAACATAATAACTTAAACCATCAAATAGAAAAGTTAGAATTACTAAACCCTTTAAATACTATAAAAAGAGGTTATAGCATTACTTATATTAATGATAGTATATTGACAAATAAAAAACAATTAAATAAAAACGATGAAATAAAAATAAAAATTATAGATGCTGAAGTAAAAGCCGTAGTAAAGGAGATAAAATAATGGAAAAAACATTCGAGGATAAAGTAAAAGAATTAGAAAAAATCATATCTTCACTCGAAAATGGTGACACTCCTCTTGATGAGTCAATAAACAAGTACACAGAGGCTATGAAACTAGTCAAAGAATGTGATGAAGAACTTAAAACTGTAGAAGAAAAAGTTAACAAAATAGTTTTAGAAGACGGTAGTACCGCAGACTTTAAAGATTTAGGCACTGAATAATAGGTGCTTTTTTATTTTTTGCAAAAAGTAGTATTTTGGGTAATTTAATAGAATAATTATTGCCAATTTACCTAAATTCATTTTAAAGAAATTTGGGTAAAACCTCACTTTGACATAAGTTTTTAGATACTATATAGTGTGTTTCAGTCAGCTGAAAAATTACTTTGAAAGGACTGGAAAAAATATGAATGATAAAATATTTGAAAGGTATCGTGGTTCTACACCACCATATCTTGATATCACGCAACTGCATATAAAACCTTTATTAGAAAAAAATGATCAATTACTCAAAGAAGAGGGAAAAGAAATTGGTGCATTAGAAAAGGCAAAAGAGACTGCCAAAATTTGCTTTCAATGGGTATGAGTGTAAAAGATATAATAAAGGCAACAGATTTAAAAGAAAATGACATCTTAAATTTGCAAAATAAAGAATAAAAAACCCCAAGTATAACCCTTGTGGCTTTTTTCATATCATATAAAATTCAATATATTTTTGTGTAGTTAAAAAAATAACTTCCTTGACTAATATTTTCAAATTAATTATAATTAAAGTAGGTGAGAATATGAAAAATGCATTTACATTAATTGAATTAGTTGGCGTCATTGCTATGCTTTCCGTCATAGCCCTCGTTGCCGTACCGGCAATTAATAATTCTTTATCCAAAAGCAGAAATAACCTTTCAGAAGTTCAGAAAAATCAAATTATAAAAGGTGGCAAAGATTACTTATCTGAACATATAAATAAACTCCCAAGCAATAACGAAGATTGTATAAAGCTGCCTTTTACAGGCTTAAGAGATGCCGGATATATTAATGAAGACACAATAAATCCAGAAGACGATAAAGAATATAGCGAAAATTATTACGTAAAAGTAACAAAAGTTAATAACTCATACTCCTATGAATTAAAAAAAATAAACAATTCAAAAGAATGTACCCTAATAGAGGTGAGCAGTAATGAATAAAGCATTTACCTTAATAGAATTACTTGGAGTAATTATCATCCTCGCAGTCATAGCCTTAATAACCACCCCAGTAATAACAACCGTTCTAAAAAATAATAAAGAAAACGCAGACACCACCACTGTAGAAAGTATTGTAACATCCGCAAAAAACTTTGCTGTTGCCATGGAAGCTGAGGATGCTGAAACAGAATTTTATATAAACTATAATAATAATCCTTATACTTTAACCTTTAAAAGCGGTGCCATATCAAAAGACAATAAATTCAAGAACTATATATATGATAATAACATTCCAAGCAGTGGAGGAGTATATGTCTGTGAAAACGGGAGTATAGAACTAAAACTATGGTTTGAGAAAGAAAGCATATGTATTGTAAAAAAAATAGATAACAGAAAAATATATATCGATAGAGACATAACTAATAAGAGTGCCTGCGATATAGATAAATCAAATGTTAAGTGCGGAGAGTGAACATGTTAAATAACATTAATATACCAAAACTTGTAGGAACATTTATCATAATCATAGTTATAAGTCTCATTCTATTAATAGTCAAAACATTATTTTTAAATAACATAGATACAAATACTTATCTTGCATATACAAAACCTAATGTAGATTTAAAATTAAATGGCGACTATGTCATATACTTAAATATTGGGGACAAATATAAAGAAAAAGGTGCTACTACTAAGGCAAATAAAAAAATAAATATATCTTACTATAAAAATAATAGACGAGTAATTATGATAGACACTAATGAACTTGCGACATATACTGTTAAATATAGTATAAATATAGAAAATAAACAAAGAACAATAACTAGAACCGTAATAATTTGTGACAATAAAAAACCACTTATAGCCTTTCCAGAAACGACAACAATAACCACAAACGAAGTTAAAACTTATATGCCAACATTTGACGTCATCGCTTCAGATAATTCTGGAAAAGTAAAACTAACATATAATGGTGCGTTAAAACAAAAACCCGATAACTATATTATCACATATAAAGCAACAGATACATCAGGTAATCAAACATCAAAAAAAAGATTAATAAAAGTTAAAGGAGGAATAGCCTTTAAAACCATAGATAATAAAATTACCATAAACTATCCAGCAGAAGAAAATTATAAATACTATTATAGTGTAGATAGTGGTAACACCTTCAAAGAAACAACAAACGTAACAACCTTAAATAGCGAATACACAAACGTCATCGCCACCATTTATAAAGATAATACATATATAATGTCTAATACTTATACAAAAAGAAAGGCAAACTAAAACCTTTCTTTTATATTTTTCTATATAGTCCAATAGCCTTACCTAAAATAGTAACATGGTCCAAAATAATTGGATCCAAATTATCATTTTCAGGTTGTAATCTAATATGCCCCTTTTCCTTATAATAAGTCTTCAGTGTAACTTCATTTTCATCCGTCATAGCGACAACGATCTCACCATTTCTCACTGATTTTGTACGTTTCACAATTATGGCATCACCGTCTAATATTCCAGCATTAATCATACTAACACCACTAACCTTTAAAACAAATACATCACTATTTTTAGGTATTAAATAAGTAGGTAAACTAAAATACTCATCAGGTGTCTCGATAGCCTCGATAGGAGAGCCAGCCGTAACCTTACCAAGTAAAGGTACCTTTCTAACTTCCTCTTCCTTTGTGGCATATTCATTTTCAACTAATAACTCGATAGCCCTATTTTTAGTTCCTTCCTTACGAATAATTCCTTTTTTTTCTAAATTTTTCAAATGGACATGAATAGTCGCTGGAGATGAAATATCTAAAGCCTTTCCTATTTCCCTAACAGTTGGTGGATAACCACGAGAAACAATATAAGACTTGATAAAATCCAAAACATCCTTTTGTCTATCAGTTAACTTTTCCATTAAATCCCTCCTATGGATCCATATTAGCACATTTCTGTCCCAAAGTCAAACGTTTGTTACCATAAAACAAACATTTGTCAAAACACTATAAATCCTCTGAATAATAATAAATTTGTAATATAACTTGAAAATTGTACATATTTTTAGTAAAATACAAATAGAAAGGAATGATATCATGGGAGCATTTTTAATAGATTTATTACAAGTTTTAATCGGTGTAATAATAGGCGCAGTAATCGGCTTTTTAGTAGCACGTCATGTTACAAAAAAACAAATGAAAGAAAACCCACCTATCAACGAACAAATGATTAAAGCAATGATGTCTGGAATGGGTAGAACACCTAGCCAAAAACAAGTTAATCAAATGATGAAACAAATGCAAAAATATATGTAAGTATATTTTTTTGTGTGTAAAGGAGGAACATATGAACGAAATAGATATGGCTATCCAAAACACCGTAGAAAGCGAGCTTGAAGAAATAAAAGGTATGTCTCTAGAAGGTCTTTGTATCTATATGGCCACAAACATCCATCTAGAGCTAGAAAACCAAGGTATAAGCTCAGAAATCTTTAATATAGAAGATTATACAGACGTCACTTATCATCACGTCTTTGTAATGGCCAAAAACCGAATAAATAAAAATATATACCTAATAGACCCGTCATACTCACAGTTTTTGCCTAAAAAAGATCATAAACTCATTGCCTTTGATAAATGGCCTGCCGAAGTTTTAAGTGAAACCGAAAACGGACAAATACTTTTAGATAACCTTTTAACTAGTGGCTATTCACTAGTTAATAAAGACGATATTACTGCATATTTAAATAGTTTTACGCTCGTAAAAAATCTAAATGCTAAAACAATATAAAAATCAAATATTTTTTCATGCGTTAACTACACCGCGACCTTGTCAAACTACCAAAAATCATATATAATCTTACTTGGTGATAATAATGAAAATAAAATACGAACTAATAAATAATGATAATAATGCAAGATACGGCCTTCTGCACACGAACCACGGAACATTTGAAACTCCAATGTTCATGCCAGTTGGAACATGCGCCACAGTAAAAACCTTAAGCCCAGAAGAACTAAAAGCCGCAAATAGTGGTATCATCTTATCAAATACCTACCATTTATGGTTAAGACCAGGAGAAGACGTAATAGAAAAAGCTGGCGGGCTACATAAATTCATGAACTATGACGGCCCAATACTAACCGACAGTGGCGGTTTCCAAGTATTTTCATTAGTAAAAAATAAAAAGAAAGACATAAATGAAGAAGGCGTAAAATTCAAAAGCCATATAGACGGTAAAGAACTATTCTTAACCCCAGAAAAATCTATTGAAATTCAAAATAAACTAGATAGTGATATCGCCATGAGTTTTGATGAATGTATCCCTTATCCTGCTGATTACGCATATGCCAAAGCCAGTACCGAAAGAACAATTCGCTGGGCCAAAAGAGGAAAAGATGCCCATAAAAATCAAAATCAATCCCTTTTCGGTATCGTTCAAGGTGGGGAATACCCAGATCTTAGAAAATATAGTGCCGAGCAAACAGTCGCCTTAGACTTTGACGGGTATTCGATAGGCGGTACCAGTGTAGGTGAAGATAAAACAACCATGTATAAAATGATCGATGACGCCATAAAATACCTGCCTAAAGACAAACCAAGATATCTTATGGGCGTAGGAGAGCCAGAAGACATCTTAGAAGGAATAGAAAAAGGAATAGATATGTTTGACTGCGTTTTACCAACCAGACTTGCCCGTCACGGAAACGCTTTCACTCATCAAGGTAGAATAAATCTCAAAAACCAAAAATATAAAGAAGACTTTAGTCCGCTTGAAGAAAATTGTGACTGCTATGCATGTAAAAACTATACCAAAGCCTATATAAGACATCTACTAGTAGCCAAAGAAACATTCGGTGGTAGACTACTTTCTATACATAACATAAGATTTTTAATAAAACTAACAGAAGAGGCGAGAGACGCTATTAAAAATAATACATTTAAAGAATATAAAGATAACTTCTTAAAAGAATATAAATAATTATTCTTTTTTATTTATACCTGCAATACTGCCTAAAATTGCACTAAACATAATAACCACATAAAATATTAAACTGCGATAGGAAAAGCCTTGTAAAATAATATCAATTAGTAAAAAAATAATAAATAAGCATCCACCAAACTTAACCCCCTCAAGCCAGCCATTTTTCTTTGCCTTCTTACCAAAAAAATAACTACCTAACATCGCTGAAAATAAAGGTATTAAAACCTTAATAACATTAGCAGCCTTCGTACCCATAATATTAAAATAATTTAGAAATGTAAAAATAAACGATAAAATAATAATGCTGCCAAAACAAATACCTAAACAAATAAAAAATCTTTTTAAATAACAATACATTATATCACCTAATAAAACACTATGCGTACTAAATTAAAAATATAACGCAAATTATACACAACTTGACACAGATAAAAAAATATTGTATAATCAAAACGTTGTAAATGAGGTGAGATAATGGAAGAATTAGAAATATTAAAGCAATTAAAATCATTAGAATTATTAAGAGAAATCAAAACTTCATTAGAAGATAATAGTGATTTGACAAGCGAAGACATAAAAGCAACCATTTTACAAAAAATAAAAGACTTTAATGAAAACAGGGAAACTAGCGTTACATACCAAATAGAAACATTTGAACCAAAAATAATAAATAAAACATTTAAACAAATTAGACCGATAAAATTATCTACAAATAACTTTAAATATAGAAAACCACTCACAGATAATTATGGAATGACAAATTTTGTAACTCGTAAAGTAACCGTTCAAAATAGATTAAACAGTATCACACCTAGAAAAAATAGTGTAAAAATATTAAGCCCAAAAAGAGCAGCATAACGCTCTTTTTAATTTTTGCTTAAATATAAAAATTTTAGTGAGTTAGTGGGTTTGTATGATTAAAACGGGCATATAAATAGTTAAATACAATATTTATAAAATAGACATTGCATTTAGTTTTACTTTTGACCATACTGGAAATAGGTTCAGGCCACGTACTTCCAGCACATGGCGGTTGACCCTAATTCAAATTAGTCTAAAAAAGTCATATTTTGTATTGTATCAAATAAATTATAATGATATAATCAGTAAGAATACGAAAACTACACGAGGAGGATCTAGTATGTTAATAGTATATTTAATTTTAGGAATAATTCAAGGATTTACCGAGCCAATACCGGTCTCATCAAGTGGGCATTTGATAATATTTCAAGAACTTTTTAGTATAAACTCACTAAAAGATTTAAATCTTGAAATATTTACAAACTTTGGTAGTTTTATCGCCATTGTAATATTATTTAGAAAAGATATCGCTGCATTACTAAAAGATTTCTTTATGTACATAAAAACTCGCAGTAATAAATATAAAAGCGGATTTCACTACTGCATATTAATCATCATTGGTACTATACCAGCCGGCTTAGTTGGATTTTTATTTAATGATGTTATCGAAAAATACTTTAGTAATGTCAAATATGTAGGCGTAGCCTTACTTATAACCGCTTTATTTTTATTCATGATTAGAAAAATGAAAGGGTATAAAAATGATAAACAAATTACTTATATAGATGCCCTTAAAATAGGTTTATTCCAAGTAGTAGCCCTTCTTCCAGGTATCAGTAGAAGTGGTGCAACACTAGTAGGAGGAATGTTCAGCGGATTAGATAGAGAAACAGCCTTTAAATTTTCATTTATGCTATATATTCCAATAACTATCGCAACCATGATACTTGGCGTAAAAGATGTTGTGTCTACTGGAATAGAAACCACATTATTACTAAACTACATACTCGCATCAGCCCTTGCGTGCATAGTTACCTTTTTCAGCACTAAGTGGTTTAAAGGAATAATGCTAAAAGGTAAACTAATCTACTTTGTATACTACTGCTTAATAGTAGGGACACTTGTAATACTATTTTTATAATTTTCACACAAAAAACACAAGAATATTATAAACTATAACCAGCTTTGGAGGTAAATATGAAGTTATTAATAGTAGATGACGAAAAACTAATCAGAGACGTTATAAAAGAATATGCCGAAAACGAAAAATACGAAATTATAGAAGCCGAAAATGGTATAGAAGCTCTAGAAAAAATGAAAGCAGAAGATATCGACCTTATAATTCTAGACGTCATGATGCCAAAAATGGATGGTAATACGTTTTTAAAAGAAATAAGAAACCAATATAACATCCCAGTAATAATTCTTTCTGCCAGAAGTGAAGAATATGATAAATTACTAGGTTTCGAACTAAAAGCCGATGATTACTTAACAAAGCCATTTAGTCCTAAAGAATTAATGGCAAGAATAAAAGCCATTCTCTCAAGATGTGGTAATGATCTAAACGATACTTACACATATAAAACTCTAAAAATAGATTACAGTGCTCATTCTGTATACATAGATAATGAAGAAATAAAACTAACGCCAAAAGAATATGAGATACTTTGCTACTTTGTAAAGAATGAAAATATTGCCGTCTCAAGAGAACAACTTTTAAACAAACTATGGGGCTATGATTTTTTCGGTGACGATAGAACAGTCGATACCCATATAAAAATGCTTAGAAACAATCTAAAACAATACCGAGAATTAATAAAAACAGTTCGTGGAATAGGATATAAATATGTGGCAAAAGATTAAAAGTCTCAAAAAAAATAGTTTAGTAACCGAAATTTGGACCATACTAACTATTTTTTCAGTTACCATAATCGCATTTATATGGATATTTCAAATAGTATTTTTAGATAATTATTATAAATATTCCAAAACCAGAGAAATAAAAAAGGCTGCCATCGAATTAAAAAAAGATTATTCCAAAAACAAACTAAAAAACCTAGGACAAATTGCCATGAAACATGGTATATGTATCGAAATATATGGGAATAACAAATATGAAGGAATTTATTTTAATCATGGCTGTTTAGAATTTGGCAATAAAAATTCAGATATTAAAAGCGACTTTGTAAATAGTGGACTAGAAAGCAAGCAATATAATCTAATCAATTATGAATTTCAAAACGATACATTAGTATACGCTATAAAATTAAGTGATAAAAAATACGCTTTCTTAAATGCCTCATTAGTATCTTTAGATAGAACAATACCAATTCTTCAAAGTCAACTATTCATAATCACCATAGTAGTTCTTTTACTCGCCCTTATAATTGGATATTTTCTCTCTAATAAAATATCAAAACCCATAACAAAAATTAGTAAAGACGCAAAAAAACTATCTGAAGGTAATTATAATATCATATTTACATCTAACGAAAATATTTACGAAATAAACGAACTAGTAGACACTTTAAATCATACAGCCAAAGAATTATCTGAAACCGAAGAACTAAAAAGAGATTTAATGGCCAATGTTTCACATGATTTAAAAACACCGCTCACCATGATTAAAGCTTATGCTGAAATGGTAAGAGATCTAACCTATAATAATAAAGAAAAAAGAGAAAGCAACCTAAATACCATTATAAACGAAACTGATAGATTAAACTTGTTAGTAAATGATATTTTAGACCTATCCGCACTTCAAGCAACTAAAGATAATCTAACATACGAAAACTTTGATCTAATAGAGGTGATAAATCAAATAATCGCAAGGTTTGATATTCTAACGCAAAAAGAAAATTACACCTTTATACTAAACGCTCCTGAAAGTGCTAAAGTAACTGCTGATAAAAAAAGAATTTACCAAGTAATATATAATCTAATAAACAATGCGATTAACTACACAGGTACTGATAAAAAAGTAATAATAAACATTATAGATAACCCCAAAGAGTATAAAGTGGAAGTGCAAGATACTGGTAAAGGTATTGCCAAAGAAGAAATAAAAAATATTTGGGATAAATATTATCATAGTAAAAAGAAACATAAAAGAAACCAGTATGGTACAGGAATAGGATTATCTATCGTAAAAAATATCTTACAAAACCATAACTATAAATATGGTGTAAATAGTTCTGGTAAAGGTACAACATTCTATTTTAAAATACCAAAATAAAATAGAAAAAACAGTATAATTTATGCTATACTACTTATAGGTGATATTATGATATACCTCTTATATGGAACAAAAGATTATTTAATAAAAAATGAAATACAAAACATATCAAAACCATTTGACGAACTTAACATAAGTAAACTAGATTTCGCTGACTGTGGACTAAATACATTTTTAGATGAATGTCAAACAATATCAATGTTTAGCGATAAAAAACTCGTTATTGCTGAAAATGCTACTATGTTTACATCTGGTGGTACTAAAGATATAGACGCACTAGAGCAATATCTAAATAGCCCAAACCCCAGTACGACAGTTGTATTTGCAGTTTACGCAGAAAAACTAGACGAACGCAAAAAAATAGTCAAATTAGCCAAAAAAATAGCTAAAATTATGGAATTTAATAACGAAAAAGATATTAGAAAATATATTAAAAATGAACTCGGCACTTATCAAATATCCGAAGAAAACATAAACCTTTTAATAGATAGAGTAGGAGAGAATGAACTCTTAATCCAAAACGAAATAAATAAATTAAAGCTTTATAAAGGTAACAACATCATCACAAATGAAGATATAATCAAAATAACCCACAAAAATATAAACATTGACACATTTAAACTAATAGATCACATAGTAAATAAAAAAAATGATGAAGCTATGGAAATGTACTCTGAAATGATAAATCAAAGCGAAGAGCCTATAAAAATAATAGTAATGCTTGCGAACCAGTTTAGGATTATGTACCAAGTAAAAGAACTCGTAAAAATCGGTTATAGTGAAAAAGAAATAGCAACCAAATTAAAATTACATCCATATAGAGTTAAACTAGCAAATCAAAACAGTAGAAAATTCAAATCAGATACATTAATAAAATATTTAAAAAAACTATCTGATATCGATTATAATATAAAGTCAGGAAAGATAGATAAATATCTAGCCCTTGAACTTTTTATCTTAAAAAAATAAACCTTCTTATTGTTGGTTTATTTTTTCTATTCTGTCATATATTTCTTTAAGTTTAAGTTCATATTTACTTGTAGTTTTAGGAATATAGTATTTTCTTCCTACAAGTTCATTTGGTAAATACTGTTGTTTCACATACGCACCCTTGTAACTGTGTGGATATTTATAATCTTTAGCGTGCGTTTTAATATGGTTTGGAACTTTGCCCACATTGCCTTTCTTAACATCATTAATAGCGGCATATATCGCATCATGAGCACTATTACTTTTAGGTGAAAGAGCCATTTCAACAACTATCTCCCCAAGCGGTATCACACATTCTGGTAACCCAACTCTCTCTGCCGCCACAATAGCGGCATTAAGTCTAGGCCCAATTGACGGGTTTGCAACCCCAATATCTTCATATGCAATAACAGAAAGTCTTCTAAAAATTATGTCTAAATCTTCTGCGACTAATAGCCTTGCCAAATAATGTAATGCTGCATGTACATCGCTTCCCCTAATAGACTTTTGAAATGCACTAATAACATCATAATATCCATCCTCATTCTTATCAATATATACATTAGGTTTATTATTGACCTTTTCTAAAAAAGATGTAGTAATGATGTAATCAGGAGATCCGTAATAGGAAAGTTCAAGTAAATTATACGCATATCGTAAATCTCCATTAGATGATAACGCAATATAATTAATTGCATCTTCATCAATCTTTATATTATCAAGCATCTCTATTCCTCTTTGAAGTCCTTTTTTAATGTCCTTAATATCAAGAGGATAAACTTCAAATAATTGACATCTGCTTCTAATAGCGGGATTAATAGAATGATAAGGATTAGAAGTAGTCATCCCAATTAACGTAATAGTACCATTTTCCAAATAAGGCAATAATAAATCTTGCTTATCTTTATTAAGTCTATGTATCTCATCCATAATCAAAATAAAGTTTTCATTTTCTTTTGCCTTATATATCATTTCATCAAAATCTTTTTTACTATTAATAACCGCATTTAAAAATCCATAAGGAAACCCTAACTCTATAGTAATCGCATAAGCAAGCGTAGTCTTACCAGTCCCAGGAAGTCCGTATAAAATCATTGAAAAAATTCTTTTATTTTTAACCAAATTAGATAATATCATCCCGTCTCCCACAAGATGTTTTTGTCCTATAACCTCATCTAATTTTTGTGGTCTTACCTTATCCGCTAATGGCTGCATATTCATCACTTCCCCTTATGCAATTATAACCTATATGTACATTTAATTCAATCAAAGGTCGTAAAAATTCAAAAATAATTTTTTAAAAATACTACTGTGCTCACATAAAAACATCCATAAACACGAGTATATAACCTATACAAAAAATATTTAAATAGGTTATACAAGGCCAAAAAAAATTAAACATCATAAATCTTTATTTTTGCGTGCTTTTCTGATAAAATAAAGTAGTAGGTGAGCAAGAAATGGATAACTTTCAAAACAAAATAAATGACTTTTTAGATTACTTAAACTTTGAAAAAAAATATAGTCCAAATACCGTTGCGTCTTATAAGAAAGACCTAGATAAATATTATAACTTTTTTAAAACAAAATCGCTAAATAGTATCAACAATAAAGATATAGAAGACTATATAATAAGCTTAAATAAAAAACTTTTATCAAAAAGTGTATCTAGAAATATTAGTTCACTTAAAACCTTTTATAAGTTTCTAATCATAGACGGTGCCGTTAAATCAAGTCCAATGGATGGCATAACAGTTCCAAAAATCCCAAAAACCTTGCCTAAAGTATTAAGTGAAGAAGAAGTAAATAAACTGCTTACCATTAATTTAGAAACACCTTACGATTACAGAAATAAAGCCATGTTAGAACTCATGTATAGTAGTGGCCTTAGAGTATCAGAACTAATAAACTTAGCTGTAAATGATGTAGATTTAAAAGATGAGATAGTCAAAGTATATGGTAAAGGTTCAAAAGAAAGAATTATACCAATTGGTCAGTATGCTAGCGAAGCGGTAAATATATACCTAAACGGTTACCGTAATTCATTAGTCAAAAAGAAAGTCTCTAATTACCTGTTTTTAAGCAGCAGAGGTGATAAAATGTCAAGGCAAGCATTCTTTAAAATTATCAAAAACCTTGCCAAAACAAAAAATATCAAAACCGATTTCTCACCTCATACCTTAAGGCATTCCTTTGCAACACACCTATTAAAACACGGTGCTGATTTAAGAAGCATCCAAGAATTATTAGGTCATAGTGACATTTCATCAACTCAAATATATACTCATATAAGTAATGAAAAATTAAAAGAAAACTATAAAACTACTCATCCTCATGGAGAGTAAAGGAGGACAATATGATAGATATTATTACAGACACAATAATCGACAGTTTAAAAATGTTACCATTTTTATTTTTTGCCTTTTTAATAATCGAATATACAGAACATAAACTAAATTCCAAGGCTAAAGAAAAAATAGAAAAATCTGGCAAATATGGCCCTATAGTTGGTGGCTTACTAGGGCTTGTCCCAGAATGTGGCTTTTCAGTAATTGCGACTAATTTGTATATCGCAAGAATAATTACTTTAGGAACTTTAATTGCTGTATATTTAACTACCAGTGATGAAATGCTTGTCTTTATGCTAGCAAGCAACACTTCATTTAATTTAATAATTAAAGTAATATTAATAAAACTATTTATTGGTATCATCGCCGGCTTTATTATAGATAAACTTATCAAAAAAAGAGTAGTAGGGGATTACCACATTTGTGAGCACGATCACTGTCACTGTCATCACGCCGGCGTACTAAAATCAAGTATATCACATACTTTAAAAACTTTATTTTTTATATTTATAGTAACTCTTATTTTAAACGTATGCTTTGCTTATTTTGGCGAAGAATACCTAACTAATATCTTTAAATCTACCGCCGCATCCGCACCACTAATAACTGCGTTAATAGGATTAATACCAAGTTGTTCTGCTTCGCTACTTATAACAACTTTATTAGTAAACAACGTTATATCGCTAGGAGCCGCAATAGCTGGACTATTATCTTCTGCCGGAATAGGTTTACTTGTGTTACTAAAAAACAGTAAAAACAAAAAAGAAAATATCCAAATATTACTATTGGTATATCTAATAAGTGCAGTGTCAGGAATAATTATTAATTACTTAAACATATAATGTAATGGTGATAATATGTTGCCATTTATATTAACTTCTTTGGCAGGCTTTTCTACACTAATAGGTAGTGTACTTATTTTTATAAAAACAAATCCCAAAAAGATAATAAATTTTTCATTATCTTTTTCAGCTGGTATTATGTTAACTGTATCATTTATTGATTTAATACCCGCAAGTATAAACTATCTAATAAAAACAGATATAAGTAAAAATACATTATTTATAAAGTTATTTATATGTTTAATTATAGGAATAATTTTTATTCATTTATTAAATAAAATTCTAGATAAAAAACATAAAAACAAAGAATTATATAGCACTGGTATATTTGCGTGTATTACCATGATATTACATAATATTCCAGAGGGAATGATAACTTATATCACAGCCAGTGAAAATAAAGCATTAGGTGTTGCTATAACGCTTGCCATTGCACTTCATAATATTCCAGAAGGCATGAGTATATCCGTTCCTATATATTATTCTAGTTATAGCAAAATAAAAGCCATAATATATACTTTGGTTGCGGCATTGTCTGAACCGTTTGGAGCATTATTAACATTTTTATTTTTAAAACCTTTTATTACTAACCAAACAACAGGTCTTTTACTAGCCGTTATCGCGGGTATAATGATCTATATCAGTTTTTTTAAGCTCTTAAAACAAGCGTTAAAATACAAAAACATCAAAAGAACTATATTAAGTTTTATAATAGGAATTATATTCATGTATACAACTATTATAATGTTTAATTTATAAAAAACATCAGAATTTATTAAATTGGACATATTCAGGCGTTAATGGGACTTCATGGCTATTAAATCCTTCTATCGCAGATAATAGAAGATGTATGAATATTGTTTCGTAAAATTTTGCATATCCCCTCTACTCTATTTTTATCATTAAAATAGGGGAGTGTAGCAAATAAAAAATATTGTATTCACCTATTCATTTATTTTACTTTCAATTTAATAAACTATTAATATAATTTATATTAACACGATAGATAAATGAAACTATATTTTTTGAAACAAGAACTATAATAAATAGAATAAAGATTTATAGCAAGTAAAAAAACAAATAATTATTAATATTAAATTATAATTAACAGTTAACTTAAGTTATATATAATATTAGATAACTATTTATAAATAAAGTTATTTAAAATACATTTATAATTAATAACTAATAATCTTTTTTACTCAAGATAATACTCCGATAATATATATTATGTTAACTAATGAATATTACCTTTGTAAAATAGTAATTTTATAACGTAAATTAATACTCCACTATAATAATAAAAAAATAATATAAGTTAATTCATAATCAATCATCCAATTAATTCTACTAGTTTATTTATCAATGTTTTTAAATTTAAATTTATATCATATACATTACAAATTTTATGCTACATTGTTTTTAAATATTTGAGATTAAAAATCTAAACTACAAACACATCATCTAATTATATACTGTATATTACTATCTATATATTAAATTCAATAATTTTATTACGATACTATGTATCGTATATACTATTTATAATGCCATTTTCTGCATTTATATTTAATCATTCAGACATATTATACATAAGATAAAATTTCATATTACGTATGAGTAATTTGATATAAAATAGGCTATTAAAATATAACTAAATAATCAAGCCAAAATACGAAAATATAAATATAATAGAGAAGTGGTAAAATTTGCAAACTTCTCTCCCCTATTTTACTTTACGTAAAGTTAAATTAAAAAGAGAAAAGATAATTTCATGATATCTAATCTCTTTTTTTTCTTTCTTGTATTTCAACTATTTTAGCAAGAACTTCAGAGGCATTATCAGAATTGATTTCTGTAAAACCAAGTTCTTTTAATGCTTGTTCTTTAGCCATATTAATCTCTAAAGTACGGCTCATTTTATCTTCCATTTTTTGTTCTATGTGATTAACAAATCTTTTATGAGTTGCGGCAATTTTTGATTTACTTGCACTACCACTATTATATAAAGAAATCGCAGAAAATAAAATACTTTCAAATATAAACTGTTCGTTCTCGTCATAAACAAATTCATATGGTTTAGTATAGCCGTAACTCTTTGAAATATAAGCCAAAATATACTTTAATTCTTTAGAACTATCCATTGTTTGTAAAAAGTGATACAAATATAACATTGAATTATAATTTGTTTCATCTTTCTCATCACTAAGTTTTTCTTTTAAATCATCAACGATGCTATGAAGTAATTCTTTTTGTCTAGGACCCAAACCATTAAAAATAGCATTTGTCTCTGTAACTTCGCTTTTACTTGAATTTTGAAATAAACTATTAATACGCATTTCAACATCCATAATATAATTAGTATTTACTCTAATATCATTTATTTCATCCGCAGACTTAACACCTAACAAATTTAGTAAAATTACCTTTTTATCTTTAGGCCATTTATTAATACTATCAAGTTCAAGATAGTTATAAATCATTTGTCTAGAAACTCCCAAACATTTTGCTAATTTAACTTTTGATATTCCTAATTCTTTTAATATTTCGTTTAATCTTTCCATGATTTAAACCTCCTACTATAATTTTAGCGAAAGCACCCTAAAATGTCAAGTGTAAAGAAACATCTTATTCATACATTATATAATTATTTTCTTTCAAAACCTTACCGTCTTTATCAAGTTTCGCAGTTACATTTTCGCCTTTTAAATAAACATCAGAAACTCCCGTAGCAATTTTTTCTTTGCTACCAGAAACGCTAATATTTTCAAAATATAAATCATTATTAATTAAATAAAATTGATAATTACTTGCACCCGCAAAACCCGTTGCCGTAACAACCTTATCCGCCTTTATCTCTACATTATTGCCTTCATCATCAGTAAACTCAAATTTTTCTTCTTTACCATCAGCATCACCTTGAACATTATCTTGTGTAGCCTCTTGAACACTGCCATTATTATTGCTTTTTGACGCAGTTTTTTCATCTTTACCATTATTTGTATTTAAAAGTAGAAAACAGCCTAAAATTGCAAGCAAAATAGCAAATAACAATACAATACCTTTTTTCATTAGTGGACCTCCTTAATAATACCGCCCCCAAGACAAACATCACCATCATATAAAACACATGCTTGTCCGGTAGTTACTGATTTAACGCCTTGTGGATACTTCACAAGTAAATTTCCATTATCTAACATGTTTACAAAAACCTCATTATCTTTTTGCCTGTATCTAAATTTAGCCGTACATTTTTCAGGTAATTCTTCAAATAAATTAACGTCTTCTATAATCGCCTCAAAACTAACTAAATATTTATTTTCATCCCCAACAGCGACATATAAAATATTTTTATCCAAATCTTTCTTGCAGACAAACATTCTCTCTTTAGTGCCGCCAATATTAAGTCCTCTTCTTTGGCCAATAGTATAATACATAAGGCCAGAATGTTTTCCTAAAACTTCGTTTGTATCAATATTAACTATATCACCAGGAGTATTAGGCAAATAATTTTCTAAAAATTTTTTGAAATTACGTTCACCAATAAAACAAATACCAGTAGAATCTTTTTTATTTGCTGTGATAAGTCCATGTTCTTTAGCAATTTCTCTTACTTTGGGTTTAGTCATATCACCAATAGGAAACAAAACATTTTTTAAATTTTCTTTTGGTACTTCTGATAGAAAATACGTTTGATCTTTATTATCATCTAATCCTCTTAAGAGTTTACCATCTACTATTCTAGCATAATGCCCCGTGGCGATGTAATCCGCACCAAGTTTTTCGGCTTCTTTCGCAAACATATTAAACTTAATATATTTATTACACATAATATCAGGGTTTGGCGTTCTTCCTCTTTTTAATTCATTTAGAAAGTACGTAAACACATAATCCCAATACTCTTTAACAAAATCTACTCTATATAATGGTATATTAATCTTTTCGCATACTTTTTTAGCATCATTATAATCTTGTTCCTGTGGACAAATATCGTTATTTAAATCAGGATTACCTAAATAATCACCGTTAACACTTGTATCCCAATTTCGCATAAAAAGTCCTATAACATCATATCCTTGTTTTTTTAGTATGATTGCCGCGACACTACTATCGACACCACCACTCATACCAACAACAACTTTTTTCATATATATCGCCTCATTAAATATTTTACCACAAAAAAAGATAGAAAATCTATTTCTTTTCTAAATCTTTAAAATTATGCTTAATAATCTTGGAACCACATATACTTCATATAAAGAAGTAAATATCAAAACAATAGAGGAAAATATAAGTATAAATAAAAACTTATTAATTATATTTTTAAAATCTAAAACTTTTTTCTTTGTAATAGCATCTATAAGTTTATAAGACACCATCAAGGCATAGGCCGATATTAAAATAAATATCATCATATTAATAATTTGATGAGGAAACAAATAAACAAAATCAAAAACTATACCTTTAAATTTATAATTGATAATTATATTAGACGATACAAAGCCAAGAACAAAAGCCTTTAGAAACAGTAAAACTATAATGACAAAAAATCCAATAACAGATATCCCGAGTAGCCATATAAAAAATGCGAACCCTAGTGTAAAAATAAGAGTGCTGGTAAAAGTTGTATCATAATTTAATTTGCCATCTTTTATAGAATTAAAAAAATTAGTTAAATAAGTTGTTACAAGTTCTTTATCATTATTATCCATAATTAAAGAAAAAAACGAACCAGCCCCTACTCCTACAATAACAATAATCAGAAGAAAAATAAACAAACTTTTATTAATACGTATTTTACCATAAATATTTCTAAGAATTTTTTTCATAATATCCCTCGATTAATTATATTATTTTATAAGAAATATATTCCAAAAATAATAAAAATATATTATAATGTTTAACGAGGTGTTAGTATGAAAGACAAAAAAACAAAAAAAGCAAACAAAAAGAAAATAAATTGGACTAAGTTTTTCACTAGAGCAATAATTTGGTTCATGCTTATAGTAATGGTCGCCTTCTTTGTCAGCAGCATAGTATGGGGATTACGTTAATAATTAATAAAGAGATAGTTTTGGCTATCTCTATTTATATGCGACACATTCATTACCAATATAATTAATTATTTTTTGATTGGTATCATAATCATAGTGTAGACCATCTTTTGTATTAAATGCTATATTATGATCTGCATCGCAATAACTCATATTAGACAAATTATCACTTTTAAGCAATGAAACCATTTTTCTATTAGTAAAATCAATTTTTATATTGGTTCTTTTTTGACCTTTTTCATTTTTATTTATAGTGTTATCATCAATAGGATTAATAGAAAGCAAATAAAAATAAACATTCGGATAATTCTTCGCAAACTTTTTATATAAGTTATAGTATGATGAAGCAACGTCGTTAACATCAGCGTTAGTATTTAAATCGTTAACTCCCATATTAAATATAACATGATAAGTTATATTTTTTTCTCTCTCATCTAATTCTTTTTTTAATCTCTCGCTAGCCATTTCTTCGAACCAATCTATTTTAGAGCCAGAAAGGGCTATAAAAGAAAAATTATTCGGTATATCATAACCTGTTCCAGTTGCGATATACTCCATTCTAGAATCACCAATAATAATTACTTTATTATTTCCATATAAACTTATATCGCTATCTTGTACTTCCTCTTTTTCAAATGCTTTAGCATTAAAATTATCACTATTATTGTTAATGCAAGTAATGAATAAAACCGCGAAAACAATTAATGAAATAACTATCTTATTTTTTTTAGAAATATGCTTTAAAATATCAAAGTCATATTTAGTAGCACATATATATAACAAAATTAGCATACATATCAGTATTAACCAAAAGCATACAAAATTAATATTAACGATACTTAAACAACTTACAACGTTTTCCATCACAAAACCACCGATATTAATAATATCACAAATTAAATAAAAAACCAATAAGGATATAATATAAACTTCAAAAACGGATTAATTATTTTTAACTACACACCTAACTAAAAGAAACTACAATACCAAACATTAAGTATGTGGATATTGTAGTTTCAAAATCACTTTTTCCTATGAAAAAAATTTACAATTTTATTAAGATAACTAGTATGTTTAGTATCACTAATATATTTTTCTATCAACTTATTAAAATTCTTTTTATTAGCTTCATATTTTTTAAATTTAAATGTTTTTGTTTTTTTAATAATGTCATCCAAATTATCACCATCGTCAAATTTTAAAATATATTTTAAATCTGCAAATTCATTAACAATTTGTAACTGATGATCATTAACATGTTCATTATATTTTTTTAATCTAGCAGCCGCAATTACGGGTTTACCTAAAATCAAAGCTCCTAATATAGACCCTACCCCGCCATGAGTAATAATCAAAGATGCCTTTTTTGTATATTCGTTCATTTTATTTAAATCAGTATAGTCAAATATTTCCATATTAGAACAATCATATTTAGTATATCCTGCTTGGACAACTACTTTTTCTTTAATAGTGCCATTTTGAATAGAATTATCAATTGCCTTTAGTAACCTTGAAAAATCCATATTTTGGGTACCTAATGTAACAAAAATCAATAAATCCACCCCCCATAAATAGCTTTAGGATATAACTTTAGCATACTTTCCCATTGAACAACAAAATAATCCGCAAAATGATATACAAGTCTGCCAGTAATTGTTTTAGTGCTCATATTAGCAAACGTTTCAATATAAACTATTTTACTACCAAATATTTTAGCGATACAACACATTGGCCCAGCAATATGTGCACCAGTAGTAACTATAAAATCAGGCCTTATTTTTAAATATAGAAATAAACTTTTAAAACAGTTACCGATTAGTCTAAAAGGGTAAAGTATTTTTTGTTTATTTTTACTACCAGATATTAAATAATGTACATTTTTATATTCATCTTTTAAAAACAAGGTACTTGGTGATTTTTCTGTAACAAGAGATGAGTCATTCATCTTAATAACTTCATTTAACTGTAAAAGTTCCGTTAAATGTCCGCCCATTGAAGAAATAAACATAACTTTAGCCATTATTTTACCTCGCTTTCAAATAAATTAATCCATTTAGTGCTCACTTGCTCGTTAGCATAAATAAGAGCAGTTTCTCTAGCCTTCTTACCCATATTTTTTCTAATCTCGTAATTGTCGGCTAAAAACTTCATTTTATTAGCCATATCATCAATATTTCTATCAGAAATCAAATATCCATTTTCACCATTAGAAATAATTTCACTAGCGCCTTCTGCCGAATTAAAGGCAATACAAGGAATGCCAAAACTCATAGCCTCAATTAAAACAATTCCAAATGACTCTGTATGTGAACACATTAAATAAACAGATGCATCTTTAAGTAAATTATTAATGTATTTCTTATCGCAAAATCCATGCATATTTATCTTATCATTAAGTCCGTAATTTTTGATTAGGTTTTCTATTTTTTCTCTCTCTGTTCCGTCTCCAACAATGTCTAAAGTCCAGTCGCTATCCAATATACAAAATTTATTAAAAACTTTAATTAAATCATCATATCCTTTTTCCAAAGAAAGTCTGCCAATCGATATCATATGTTTGTTTTTTAAAGATGATGGCTTATCTGGAATATAATCTAGAGAATTAGGAATACATACGCATTTACATTTTTTCTCATTTAACATTTCATCATAAATATCTTTTATTTGACTAGATACTAGTACCAAGTAATCTAGGTTTATAGCACTTTCTACCACTTCTTTTGCGTATTTAGCGTTACCATGTGGGTGGTTATGTTCCCAGCCAATTTTTTTAATATTTTCATCACCATATTTACCAAGCCATTTATTCAAAAAACTTCTAGTAGATATAATAACGTCTGCCTCTGCATCTTTAATGGCACGTTTTGTAACAAAAAATCTTCTAGGATACATAAAAATGCCTGCAAAACTGTCTTTTATAAAAGATAATATTTTTCCTCTTGAAAAGTAGTCAGCAAATAACTCTTTAAATAAATTTTCAAATTTCCCTTTAAAAACAAGTTCTTTATATTTTGCTACTGTAACAGGTAAATCACTTTCAATTAAATAATTAATGTTTACTCTCTCATCTATTTCAAAAGCTGGTTTATCTTGTAATTTATAAATACATATTATATTAACTATGTACTTATCACAAAGTGAATTCACTAAAGTAGATACCGCTTTTTCTATACCGCCATATCCTAAATGTAAAGCCAAAATCGTAATCTTTTTCATATTTGCCTCCTACAAAAACTTTTTGAATACAGGAATAAGTCTTAATAAATAAACTATAAATGCTGTAATAACAAAACATATAATATCTAAAATAAGTACGCCAAGACAAGTATTTATATCAAATGTTATTTGAATAAAATTCATATCATATAAAGTTCTAGTAATAAAGACGTGAAATAAGTATATTCCAAACACTAAATTACTCAAATTACAAATTGTGTTATTTATATGTTTATTTTTTAATCTATCACCTATAAAATATTTAAATATAACAAATACGCATAAAGATGGAATACAAATCAAAAACGACTGATACGAAATCAACGTATCAAAAGTTAAACTAAATTTATTAATGCCTAAATAAAGATAAACAGTACCTAAAATAACAAATAATACATATACGATAGATGAAATTTTAACCATTTTTGAAGTAATAACTTTATTGTTAAGATAATATCCAAGTACATAATATCCAATGCATATAGAGAAAGTACATAAAGAAAAACTTTCTACAAATTTATAAGGTTCTCCAAAGACAATATTAGTAATATAAGGAAACATTTCCAAAACACTTGGTAAAATTAAAAACAACGCAAAAAATACCATGTAATCTTTTTCTTTAAAATTTTTAATCATTCTTTGTAAAAAAGGTGTAACCATATATAGTCCTATAAGCATATATAAATACCACACCCAATATGGATACTCTGGAATAGTATATATTACAAATGGAGATAATAAAATACCCTTTAAATCACCGCCATATAAAAATATACTTATTCCCAAAACTACTAAAAGCGGAATAATAACTCTAAATATTCGTTTACGAAAAATTTCACTATAACTAGTCTGCCTGCCTAAAAATATCGCTCCAGTAGTCATAATAAATAAAGGCACTGCGACTTTGCACATATCATAAGTTAGATAATGTAAAGATTTAACCAAAGAATTTGTATCATTCATATATTGATGAGAATGATTATATATAACTAAAAATATTGCAATAACTTTTAGCAAGTCTAAATAAACCATTCTTTTTTTTGCTACTGCCATAAACTTACTCCTTAACTTTATATTTTGTTTTCAAAATTAAAGCAATAATGAAACAAGGAATATAAAATAATCCTGAAAAAAACTTCATTTTACTATTTTTTAAAACTTTCTCTTTTGCAATTATTGAATAAATATCATACATAATACAATTTTTTATTCTAATACTAAATTTAAACCTTTTATTCATAAAACTAATACAATTAGCTCTTGCACCAAGTGGGCATTTAATAACAGATTTAAGCCAGTTTCTAGAAAGACCGTCTTCTAAATATTCAGTACAATATATCTCTATTGGTACATATACCATATCATATTTTAAAGCAACTTCATTCCATACAACTGCCTCACTTAAAAATCTTTCGTTTTCAAATACAGGAAATGGATATTTTAGTAGAACATCCCTCCTAAAGACTTCACACATATCACTTAAAAATCCGTTATTATATTTAAAATCAATAGGATTTGCTATACATTCAGCAAACTCTTTCGTTTCATATACTGGATTTTTTATTCGTCTAAGAAAAGAAATTCCTGCGATATCTTTATTATCTGCATATTTTTCATAATATTTTTTTGCCGTTTCAATTGCATCATTTGTTAAATAATCATCACTATCTAATATCAAAATAAGATTACCTTTAGCCTTTTGAATGCCCAAGTTAAGTGCTGTGTGTTTACCGCCATTACTTTTGGCATGATAAGAAATGTTAATTTTGTTTTCACTTATATATTCGTTTACTTTTATTTTAGTATCATCGGTAGAGCCATCATCAATAATAAGCCATTCAAAATCTTTATCAATCTGTGCAAGCAAACTATTATAGGCTTTATTTAATATGTACCCCCTGTTGTAAGTTGGCGTAATAACACTAATCATAAATTCACTCTCCATACACTTTATTAATTTTAGCAATATAATTTTCCATATCTACATATTTTTCAATAATAACTGGACATTTACTTTTAAGATCTAATTTCCCATCTAATATGTCAACTACTTTATCTTTATATTCTGATATAGAATGGCAAATAAATTCTGGATATTCCTCAAATAATTTACCAAGTCCATCTACACCACTATTTAAAACAGGAACGTTTAAAATCATTTCTTCAATAACTACCATAGGTAATCCTTCATGTTTTGAAGTTAAAAGAGCAATTTTAGAATTTTTAATATAAGGAAATGGATTAGACTTAAAGCCAAGCATCTCAATGTTATCAGTTAAATCATATTTTTTTATCAAGTCAAGACACTCATCTTCCATATCACCTGCACCAATAATTGCCATTTTAATATTTGGTTTAACCTTTTTAACTTTTTTAATAATTTCTATCATGGTCAAAGGTCTTTTTACCTCACAAAGGCGTCCTACATATATAAGGTCATATGCATCAGTAACAAATCCCCTACTTTTTTCAAGAACTCTTTTTTTATCGATAACGTTATCAATAACCACAAATTTGTCCTTATTCTTTTTGGCATATACAGCTTCTTCTAAAATTGCTGGAGCCACTGCGATAATTTTATCGAATTTTTTTATGATGTAATTATACAAAATAGTATATATATTCCATGAAGTATTAAAGTCCCAATTAGTATGTAATTGGGAAATAATTTTTCCCTTAAATCCAGAAAATGCCGCCAAAAGAGAGGCTTTATAATCATGAGCATGAATGATATCAATGCCATATTCCTTACATATTTTTTTTAAATAAGATGGTTTAAATTTTTCTATTGGTATATACTTGATTCCTCTTTCATCCAAAGATTTTTCAATATCTCCTCTAGGCGAACAATAATACATATCATACTCTTTATCATTTTGAATAATTGTACAAACAACATTTTCTGCACCAGAAAATTTATTGCTTGGTAACAAATGTAAAACTTTTTTCATATAAAACCTCTTCTTCTATTATTTAGTTATCTTAAACAGCTACATTGTAGCATACATCCGTACGGATGTCAATATATTTATTTAGGAAAAAATAATTTTCGCATTTATACAAAACAAATTAAAATTTATCATAAAGGCTTTCTAAAACTTTTACATTTTCATCAATTGAATATTTGCTTTTATAAATAACATCATTGTATTTTTCCCTTGTTTTTGCATCAAGACAATCTGTTTTCATAAGTTCTAGCCAATGTTTTTCGTCATCGAGAGATATAAATTTCATCAAATTAGAAACCGCAGTTGCCTTATCTATATTATTAGAGCCGAGTAAAATAAGACCGGCCGCTTGGCACTCGATAGCAGTTAATGGTATACCCTCATACAATGACGGAAAAAGCATAATATCAGCACATGATAAATATTCATGAACATTATTTTTTATTCCTAAAAAAATAATATTATCTTCTAGATTTTTATCATGTACTATTTGTTTGATATTTTCCTTAAGTGGTCCCTCACCTATCAATAACAATTTATCATTTGTTTTAGATGTTTTTAGATATTTATCAAAAATTTTTACTAAAAAAGCATGATTTTTAGGTTCTGTAAACGTACCAATATGAATAAAAACTTTCTCGTCGGTTATAACAAGTTCATCTCTTACTTTTTTTCGGTTCTTTTCATTAAAAACATATTTTTTTACATCAATTGCATTCGGTAAAACGGTATATTTCTTTTCTTTTACAATCTTATCAGTAAAAATATGGTTTGCAACATCATCAGAACACGCAATATAATTGTTTGCAAGCGAGCATATTCTCTTTCTAGCAAATAAATTATTATATAATTTTAAATAATTTAAAAACTTTCGATTAATACCATGGTTATGAACTATTCTATTTTTCACACCAAATTCCTTTGCACACTTAAGTGGGTAGTAATATGTAATGCCTTGATGTTCATGAATAACATCATATTTGTTTTTTTTAATAATTTCCTTTACCATCGTGTGATTTTTAAGTATGTTTTCTCTTTGAAAAGGTACTCGATAAATAGTACCGCCTAATGTTTTTATTTCATCTTCATAAAAACATTTATCAGGTTCATTAATCAAAAAATCAAAAGAATATTTATTTCTATCAATATTACGATAATAATTCATAATCATCGTTTCCATACCGCCAGCATTCATACCAGCAATTATATGCAAAACCTTTTTCATATTGTCCTCCCTTAAACCAATGACTCACCAGTAATACTTTTTTTTCTTTTCATTAAAGAGAAAATCATAATTACTACATATATTATAAATCTAATAAGAATAAGTAACGTATAAGTCATAGATGCACCTAAAACTCCATAATTTTCTACCAAGTAGTTGCAACCCATAAAGGCAAATAGTATAACAATTAAGTTACCTATAACTTGACTTTTGATAATTCGCATTGCCACTAAGGTTGTAGAAATTCCCGCAGTAACCGCGTAAAAAACAGAACCAACAATTATTATCAATAGTGATGTTTTATACTTGTCTAAATTAATTCCATATATCAAATTTAAAAGCGGTATTCCTATAAAAAAGCAAACAACAAATACGGCAACACCAATCAAAAACATAATACCAAAAACTTTAAATAATAACTTAGATAATTCTTTGATTTTATTTTCATTATATTTTTCAGCAATAGAAACAATAAAAGGATTAAGAATAAAATTACCAACTAAAAGCATAACGGTCGCCGGCATAACAATAATTCCAAATATCGCTTGCAAATCATTAGTTAAAATACTATCAATAGCGTATTTAGGGCAATTGACAATATATGTAGTTAAAAAAGTTAAAATACATATAAGTACATTTGCTTTAAAATATTTAATAATTTCTGCTTTTGAAAACCCAAACTTCCATCTATTGCATAAAGATGCACTTTTTCTTTCTACAAATATCAAAAACAAAATATTAATTAAAAATAAAATGAAAAATGAAATGAAAAGATTATTCCATAAAATAGTTAAAAGAGTAAACAGCAAAATATTAACAAGTGATTTTGTAAACTGAAAAATCCCAACTTTATATAAATAATCATTTTTCTGTAAAACGCCGTAATAAACATCACTTACTTCTTCTAAAAATTTAAATAAACAAATTGCTAAAATAACAAAAAATTTACTAACTTCATAGTCTTTTATAAATAAATATATTATAAGTAAAATTATAGTTATTCCAACCGTAAAATATCTAGAAATAATATACGAAAATGGTGAAATTTCATTTTTAGTATCTGTAACTTGATATGTCCTTCCTCCAAAAGATGCTAAAGTAACCATTGTACACGCAATAGCAAATGCTATTGTATATAGTCCAGTTGTATTTAAATCGCTAAGTCTTGTTAAAACAAGAGTATAAAATAACGAAGAAATAGCGGCTGTAAAACCACCAATTGTATTCCATATAAAATTTTTCTTTAAATTAGTATTACTCATTAGTCTCTCCAATATCCTTAAGTATTTTTTTAGCAGTTACTTCAAAAGAAAATTTATTCATAACAGTATCATAAATAGCGGATGCCAGTTTATCTCTCTTATCTTCATTGCTAGTAAGCTCTTCCATTGCTTTATATAAAGAAGAAACATCAGTATTTACAATTAAGCCATTTTTATTATTAGTTATTACTTCACATATACCGCCCTGATCTGTTCCAATTACTGCACAGCCCATAAGCCCCGCCTCTAAAATAGAGGTTGGAAGTCCTTCAGGCCAAAGTGGTGGATACAAAAACACATCAGTTTTAGCGTAATATTTTGTGAGTTCATCAAAACTAAGCTTACCTAAAAAGATAATATTATCACTATCATATTTACCTTTTAAACTTTCAAGTTCAGGTCCATCGCCAGCGATAAAAAGTCTGATATTAGAATACTTTTTTTCTAACTTCTCAAAGGCATCCAAAATATTATTAACACCTTTTTGTTTTATAAGTCTACCAGCATACAAGAAATTGATAGTATCATGTTTAACTCTTTTAGGAAGTTTTTGTTCGGTATCAATGGCGTTGTACCATGTACCACTTGCGTCTATATTAAAGTTTTTAAGCCATTTGCCACAAGCATTAGAAACGCCATAAAAACCTTTAACTTTCTTTTTTATTTTCATAGTTAAAAAATCTTCATATCTATTTGCAAAAAAATCAATAAATTTATTGTCTAAAGTAACATAATTTGAACCATGTTCAATTAAATAAACTGGAATATTATGTTTATTACCATATTTAATACCAACATGTGATGTTAAATGAAATCTTGTATTAACAATAATACTGACTATTTTTTTATTATCTAAATCACTAATAAGTTTCTTTGTTTCTTTATTATTTTTCACAATTGGATATCTATTTTTAAAAATATTAAATATAGGAAGTCTAATAATAGTAAAATTTTTATTTACCTTTTCTAACGAATCCATATCATTATAATTAGAGGTAACCAAAACGACATCATAATTCATTTTAATAAATTGTTTCATCAAATTATCGATATATCTTTCAATACCACCTAAATGTGGGTAATAATACCCCGAAAAAATAACAATAGTTTTTTTCATTATTTATCATCCTTTTTTATCAAAGAAACTTCTTGTATAAGTAATCTAATTTTATCATTTTGACCAGAAATAATAATAGTAAGTGAAATATTAATAAATATAAGTACAGCAATTATAAGTGCAAAAATAAAGTTTGAAGCAATAGATATACCCATGATATGCGTAAGAAAGTTTAATAAATTTGGTATAAGAATAAGTAAAAGTAAAACAAACATTGAGAAGAACCAAAGAAGTGAATATTTTATTGAAATACGTCCTCTCTTTACAATATAAAGCACCACAAACATCACTATCAAGCAAAATAATACTGAAATAAGTTTTAAACTACCTGACATTTTTCTTCCCCCTTAATCTAACAACAAATATAGACAAGATAACATTTATCATATAATATACATTTTTCCATTTTCTAATAGAAGAAACTCCTCCTGCCCTTTCATTCATTGAAACAGGAACTTCTGTAATAGTAAAACCATTCATCAGTAGCATAACTTCAGAAACTGGTTCTGGATATTCAGCTGGATAATTAGACGAAAAATACTTGATTAAATCTTTATTAATCGCTCTAAACCCACTAGTTGTATCATATATTTTTTTTCCAGTAAATAGTTTTATAAAAAATGATATTAGTTTGATTCCTACTCTTCTAGCAGTGGAAGATTTAAACTCACTAGATTTATCATCTATAAACCGTGAGCCAATAGCCATGTCATATTTGCCACTAGTTACCTGCATAACAATATCTTTAACATAGTTAATATCATGTTGCCCATCCCCGTCAAACTGAACAGCAACATCATAGCCATGTTCATATGCATACTTATAACCAGTTTGAACAGCACCACCTATGCCCAAATTATGTACCAAATCAATAACTAGGAAATTATGTTCTTTACATAACTTTAACGTATTATCTTTAGAGCAGTCATTAACCACAATAAAATCGAATTTCTTTTCATTATTTTTGTTATATTCAGTAATTTTAGTACAAGTACTTACAATATTTTCCTCCTCATTATAAGCTGGTATAATTATTAAAACTTTCTCCATTTACTTCACTTCCTCATAGCACTATAATTATCTTTGTTAAACAAATTATAGCATGAAAAAACACGTGATGTCAACGTTCACGCATCTACACACTTACAGATAATTTGCTGAATTTACATAGAACTTTTTCCTTTACTCTTCTTAAATAAAATGTCTTTTTCATAATTATAAAATTGTAATTGTTAGTGTATTAAAAGAAACTGATAAAATAAGAAAATGAATTTGGAAAATTCATAAATTTACTATATTTTATCGAAAACTAAAAACACGTTTGTTATAATGACCAAGGAAACGTTTAACTTCTCGTGTTAAACGTTTCTTTTTTTATTATATGTAAGAATTACTTGCTACATGCATGATAACATATTTATAAATATGTTACAATTATTATTTAAGCAACTGGAATTAACATAACGCTATTACCATTTTGCTGAATTTTAAATAATTTATATTTCTTTGCATCATCTTCATCAGAATAAAAATCACTAGTTACTTTAAAGAATTCATCATCTGCAGAATACAAATATAAATAATCAAACTTATAGTTAATCAAACATTTTTCTAAATCCTTCGCCGTCATACCCCACGTTTGTAAATCATCTTTATTTTTATCTGTTCTAATTTTCCAGCTTATCGCACCAGACGATGCATTAACTTTTCTAGGAAACAAATAATATCTAGCATACCACATAGTCATAATACCATCGGTATCATTTTGGTCAATAACGTAAACATTATCAGTTTCCTTAGTATTATTTATAACTGTTTTAAATTTCTTTATATGCTCATCCTTGATTTTCCATGTACTTATTCTATCTTTTATGTCAGTTGCAAAATAACTAATCTGACTAAACGATAAACCAAAAATCATAACTATTAATATAATAATTGACGTAAATTCTCTTTTCTTACTTATAATAAAATCTTTGTTAATAAATAAGAATATCAATAAGTAGACCATTGCAATATTCATAACATCAATATAACGTCCAACAGATGCAAGTATACTAGCCTCATAATAAGAAAGCATCATAAATACAGATAACATCGTACCGGCGAAAAACAAAATATATGATATTACAAGTGACATTATATTTTTATTTGTCTTTTTAGTATCTTTCTTATTGTAAAAGTAAATGCCAAAATAAAGGCCTGTAAATATTATAATTAAAAACTTAAAATAACTAATATTAATGACAGAATATAAAAAACTACTATCAAATGATTTAAATGTTGAATTCATAAATCCAAGTATAAAGTCAACATTAAGTTTATAGCTCATACTAGACATTAAAGTCCAAGGCATAACAGTATAATCATAAAATTCTTTACCTAAATGGTTAATAATTTTAATATATATATTCCAAAACAGATATGCAGCGGCAATAATGAAAATTATCTTCCAATATTTCTTTATAAAATTAACAATTATTTTACCTAAGTTAGAAATTTTAAATTTACCTTGGAATGCGTAATCAATAAACACCATAACAAGAAATGCCGCAATTACAATGCATCCGCTAGGCTTAATCAATGTAACAACAGGTAAAAGTATAAAGAGTGGTATAAGGCTAACTTTATCATCATTTTTTCGGTAAAAATAGTAAATAAGCAACGCCGCAAATGTACAAGCAAAAGCTAAATCAGCGTACAAATTACTATAACTATATACATCACCAAAATAGAAAATGCAAGAATAAGCAACTATTCCAGATAAGAATAATAGAAAATTATTCTTTTTATATACATTACAGAACAAAGCCATAATATAAATAACACAGAAAATAGCAAGACCACTATATAAGTTAGGTTCACTAAAGCCTGCATATTGTGCAACTATATAATGCCATGATGTAATAATAGGAGCATATCCCCTAGTCTTTGACATAACATCAGGGCTTGCACCAAATTTATCATAATAAATAGTCATTTTAGCATCATATGCCCAGTGAGAGTATTCATCATACACATGGACATACCTTTGAATGCCACCTAAAATAGCAATTATAAATAAAATTGTGAATATAATAAGTTCTTTATTAAAAAACTTATCAGTTAACTTTGAATATTTATCTCTATCAATATAAATATAAATCAAACATCCAGCAAATGCTAAAGGAAGTAAATATTTTACTGTTATAAGTAAATCAAACATTCCAAGCACTAAAGTGATTAGGAGCATTAAAGAAAATGCTGTTATTAAAGAAAACGAAAAATTATTAATCTTCTTAAAAAGTACAAATGCAAACGTAATAATAAATACATATAATAAGAAGAACGTATTTATATTGCCTGCCATTGGTATATCATTAAGTAAATTAAAGAAAAATAGTAATACATAAAAAGCAATATCTACATATTTATTTTTTTTCCTAACAACAAATACATAGAATAGTGAAATTAACATAGAAAATATAATTTCAAATGTTAAAAAATCAAAACTAAAATTACCATCAAATATAATATGCTTAATATTTATAATATTATTTAAAACAAGAATACCAAACCAAAGTAAAATTACTAGAACTATATTTTTAAATGTAATATTCTTTTTCATTCTACCACCATTTTCCTATACTCTTTTAAAATATTATCTCTGTTCTTTAAAACAAAGTTTATTTTATCTGCGATTTCATTAACATCATCATCACTTTTAACCACTAAATGTTCTTTTAAATATTCATTTTTATTAAAGAAATTAGAATTACCTACGATGCAAGGAACCCCCATATTAAAGCTTTTTCTGATAAGCACATCATCAGTATTTGTAAAGTTAACATATAAATTTACAACGTTCCCTTGTATAACATCATTTACATCATTCATTTTTTCACATTTAAGATTAAAATCATTAATAAAATTTTTAGTTGCTCTCATCACATACTTAAATTTACAAACATCATAATCAACAAAAGTAAGTGACGCTAATTGATTATAAAAGTTATTATTAGGATCAAAGTCATTACTTAAAATACCTATCGAATTAATGTAATCTTTATCTTGTTTATTGCTTTTTAATATAATATTTATTTTTTCGGTATCATATCCAGCATTAGTTAAAACTGCGAAAGTATCATCATCAAAGCATCCAATAGAATCAATAAGATTTCTATCTAAATATTCAAAAATAGAATGTAATGTATATCTCGTTCCACCATTAGATAGGTCAGAAAAAGAATTTTTAAAAATCCAGCATACAGAAATGTCTTTTTTTATTCTAGGTAATATATATCTATAAAACTCGTCTAGACCAAGTAAATAAATTTTAGAAATATCTTTTTTATTTAAGCATTCAATAAACTTCTTTTTATTAGAGTTATCGCATGTAATAACGCGATCAAAAGTATAAATAAAATTTTCTCTATCACCTATATCATTAGGAGAAATTATAAGTAGGTTTTCTCCCTTTTTGATTTTATTTATTTCATCTATCATTTTTTGCACCTACATTTCTATAAATTCTTTCGCACTTTTCTTGCTTTCTTTATCATAATTCTTTTTCCATTTTTTATACATTTCTTTTATTTTTTGTTCATTTTTAATGGCATTTTTAAGTTTTTCAGCAATCATTACGGGGCTCTCTTCGTTATCTACAACTAAATATTCTTCAAGTTCAGTACCAGTAAAATAGTGATGGTTATTACCAGTTATACACACAGTGCCTGCTTCAAAGCTTTCAATTGGTAGCATTGGAGCACACTCTGAAAATGTCACATACAAATTAACTGTATTTCTTGCCATCCTTTTAAGTAATTCTTTTCTAGGTAAAGCCCTATCTACACCTGTAACTTTAAGTCCTAAATTATGAGCTACTTCGGCAGCCTCTGGGTCAAAAGGAATAATATCAATAGTCACATCCTTAATTAAAGATACTGCGGCAAGTTGTCCAAATAAATTTTTACGCCAATCATCTTTTTTTGCGGCATAAAGGCCTATTGTAATATTTTTATTTTTTTCTTCTTTTATTTTTTCTGGTAAATTAACTGTATTTTTTAGAAAATGAGTTTTTATACCCAAATTTTTATAAAATTTAACTAATGATGCCTTACATGTACCAAAAACAGATATCGTTCCATCTTTACACATGTCTATAAGTTCCATATTTCTTTGCCAACCATAGGGTTCAGAAACTTGTGATATGCTTCCATGCCAAAATGCTTTAATCTTAATACTTGGATTTTTACGTTTTAAGTAATATGCTAGTTCTTTCCATCCAATACACATCGCACTAAATATAACTTGTTTAACATCTTTTTCAAGAATAGTATTACCTACTTTTACAACATCTTTTTTTCTAAGCAACTCTCCGCAAGGAACTCTATATTCGTCAAACAGCTCTATCGTGGCACTTGTTACTCCAAGCCAGTCTGGGTTATGAAAAACAACAATATCATTTGACTTTTTAATCTCTAATAAAGTATTTTGAATATCTTTATTATATTTACCATTAGATAAATAAACTAATTTGAAATGTTTAGCCGGTTTATACAAAGTTTTTTTAATAACTTTACCACCAATTTTTCGGCAACCTTTATAACCTTTAAGTGCCGCATCAATAACGCCATCTCCTAATCTTCTGCGAAGTGAAATTAGAAATTTTTCTTTTTTGCTAAACCAACTAGCATCAAAATAATGTACCATACAAGTATTTTCCGTAAACACATTATCCTTAAAATCGAAAGATAATGGATAAAAATATTCTCGAGGATAAATAGTAATACCATGTTTTAATTCTTGAATTTCATTTTTCGTATGATCAAATCCCATATCGTTAAGTAGTCTTGTCATAATTCTAGGAATGCTCATTTTAAACATATCATTAGTATCAAAATGTTCTAAATCATTATAATAATCAAGCATTTTTTTTGCAAAATAAGAATGTTTATCACTTGCACCCCATACAGCAGAATTAACCATGAATGAGTCTTCTACTCCAAGAAATGTTTCTTTATCAAGTAAAAAATCAATTGGCTTTTTTATCATCATATCGAGATCAAAATATATACCACCCATATCATAAATAGCCTTTGTACGTACATAGTCAGCCACAAAAGCCCATTTTTTATTTTCATACGCTTCTTTTACAAAAGGGCAAGCCTCTAAATCACTATTTTCTTCATCCCATCTTATAATTTCGTAATCAGGTAAAAACTTTTTCCAACTATCAATACACTTTAAAGCTAGTTTTGGAAGTGGATTGTTACCAAACCAACAATAATGAATATACTTTTCCATAAAACACCTCTATCTATTTATCGCCCATTTGCCATTTATAATACTTATCACAAACTTCTTTAGGGTCGCCCTCTTCTACAATAGAGCCATGATCAAGCCATACTACTCTAGTACAAAGTTCTTTAATCTGGTCTAATGAATGGGATACAAATAGTACAGTAGTACCACCTTTTATCATTTCCATCATTTTATTTTTACTTTTTTCTTGGAATTTAATGTCCCCGACTGATAAAATCTCGTCAACAATAAGTATCTCTGGATCAACAACTGTTGCGACCGAAAACGCTAGTTTAGCCGTCATACCAGATGAAAAGTTTTTAATAGGAGCATCCAAAAAATCTTTAAGTTCTGAAAATTCAACAATTTCATCAAACTTTTCGTTCAAAAATTCTTCAGAATACCCAAGTATTGCCCCGTTTAAATATATATTTTCTCTCGCCGTAAGTTCCTGATCAAACCCTGCGCCAAGTTCAATCATAGGAGACACACTGCCATTAGTTGTAATTTTACCTTTAGTGGGTTTCATAACCTCGCTTACAAGTTTCAAAAGCGTAGACTTACCTGCACCATTTGAACCAATAAGGCCTATAACCTCACCTTTTTTTATATCTAAATTAATATTTTTTAAAGCCCAAAAGGGTTTTGGTTTAGGAATTCTTTTTTTCTTATCAAAAAGTCTAATAAAAGTCATTTTAATGGATTTATCTTTTTCAATACCTAAATCAAATTTTATAGACACATCATCAATTTTAATCATAACATCCTCCTATGAATAGAATATAAACTTATCTTGGTTTTTCTTAAAAACAATACACCCTACAATAAACATCCCAACGCCCCAAAGTGCACACAGCAGCATGTTAATAACACTTGGCGTATGAGCATACAGTATAATTTCTCTTATTCCCGTCAAAAACTGGTACAACGGGTTACACTTAAAGAATATTTGGTAACTTTCTGGTAACATTGTAATATTCCAAAATATTGGCGTAAAATATTGCCATATTGTTAAAACAATACCATATATATACAAAACATCTCTTAAAAGTACAGATATTGCAGAAAGCACAAATCCAAGTCCTACCGCAAAAAGCATAAGGAAAAAGAATATAACTGGAAGTAATAAATAATTTATACTAATATAACAAGGATCTTTTCCAAACCATGATATAACGATAAGTAAAAATAACGGAATAAGCGTTAGTAAAAAATTAACTCCGGAAAAAAGTACTTTTGATAGTGGAAATAAATATTTAGGTATATATATTTTTCTTATCAAGCAAAAGTTAGATATGATAGAATGCATCGCCTCATTAGTTGCATCACTAAAAAATTGAAACACAATAATACCCGTCATTAAGTACACAACATAATTAGTACCTTCCATCGTAAATCTAAACATTTGAGAAAATACTATTGCCATTACACCCATTTGTAATAGTGGATACAAAAGACTCCAAATAACACCTAAAACACTTTTTTTATACTTCACTTTAAAATCCCTACCGATTAATTGTTTAAGCAAAAAAGTATATCTTCTAAAATTATCATAAATTCTTTTTAAAGCCATAAAATAATCTCCAATCATCATGTGTAAACTTTTACAACTACAACACCATTATATCAAAATCACATTATTAAATCTACATTTTACCAAAATTTTTGTTTGACAGCAGGTTTTAGCTACACCAAAAGTTATTTTTTTACTATATACAAATAAGTTTGCAAATACAAGCTAATAATAAGGGCATTACTGTGAATAATACCCTTATTACTTTTAGCCATTTTTATTATTATAATCATTCGTTATAGTTATATATAAACTATTTCTTTTTAAAAGTGGTTTTTACACTTCTTAGTTTTTCAAGCATTTGCCAGCCTTTAGAATTATAAACCTCATATAGCTCTTGTTTTAATTTTTCTATTTCTTTATTATCTTCTTCTATGATATTTTTCTGTTTTTGGGTTAGGTCTCTTAATTTGAATAGTTCTGAATTATAACGCTTTACTCCTTTATTTATTTTATTGCCATCAAAAAGAAAATTACAAATTCTAGCACATCCACCATCGTCATCATTATTATTATACATAATTTTATTATTCAAATTATAATTTTTATTTTTTTCATTTATCAAAGTATCTAAATATTTAAGTAACATATCAATATTATCACACTTAAACTTATCTGTCCAAAAATCAAAATTGCCAAAGATTATCCCTCTATTATTCATATATTCCATAGCATCAGTAGTAAGATAAACAGAAGGCCTACCAAGCATAGAAAATTCAAGGCCTAAAGATGAATAATCAGTAATCATTATATCTGCTGCGTTTAAAATATTATTAATATTATAGCCTTTAGTAAAAAGCATAACATCATCTATATTTTTAATGTTATCATTGCCGATGATTTTATATTCGCATTCATCACTAGGGTGCCTTTTAACCACCAGCAAAATATCATTATCATTAAGATACTTTAAAAACATTTCTTCATCATAAGGCTTTAAATTTAAAATATTATCAGCATTGATATTTGCTTCCACTCCTCTGCCACAGCCTTTTTTAAATGTTGGCATATAATAGATAATTTTAGAGTATTTAGATAAATCAACATCTAGAAGATTCGCTAAATTTTCCTTACCATTTGATAGCATTATCTCTCTTTGCATAGGAAAACCTAAAGGAAGTATTCTCTCTGGTTTCATATTAAAAAATGACGAAAAAATAACCCTCCAAAATTCATTCGGCACAATAACATAGTCAAGCGTCTCTGACAAAAAACTATACCAGTCATAATCTTTTTTAGTAGGATTATTTGTTAGAAAGCCAAGTGGTTTAGGCCCAATCCCATGCCAAAGTTCAATATAAATTCCTTTTTTAGTTTTTATCTTGTCGCCAGCCAAATTAGCATGTGTTGTAAAAAACACATCAGTTTTAGATATATATTTTTTAAACTCGTCTGTTCCAATTAAAATCGCATGCACTCCAGATTTTCTTAAAACCTCTACACTTTTTTCATTGTATACAATCCATGTATAATGAAAATCATATTTATCTCTCATATACTCGTATAATGCTTTTGCATTTCCCGCATAATCAGGGAAACTACAAAAAGTGATATTTAGTTTTTTCATACGCTACCTCACAACAATTAATTTTTTAAAATCATTTTATTCATTTATTTAAATCGTATTTTATTTTAGAAGATGAAATACCTTCTGTTCTTGGTAGATAGACAACATTACAATATTCTTTTAATACTTCGAACTTTGCATTTCCTTTCCAGTCATCTCCCATAACTACTTCATCTATATTGTATTTGAGTACATCCCCTATTTTTTGATCCCAATCATTTTCCGGAATGACCATATCAACATATTTAATAGCTTCCAGAATCTCTTTTCTAATTTCATAAGAATGATATGATTTTTTACCTTTAACCTTATTAAATTCATCCGTCGAAAGAGCAACAATTAAATAATCGCCACGTTCTTTAGCTCTCTTTAAAATTCTAACATGGCCTTGATGAAACAAATCAAATGTACCATAAGTAAGTATTTTCTTCATCTTGTATCTACCTGCTTTCAATAATATATGTTTCTATATTTTATTACTATACAAACATTTATAATATCCTGTTTAAAATAAGTGTCACTCAAAAATATAGCTAATACCTCTCTAAAGTATTATAGCATATAAAAAAAATTAAGTAAAATAAAGCATTACAAGGATAGTATAAAATGGTTTCAGATATACAAAAACGCCCCTGTCATAATCATTCCACAGGTAATTTGTTCCCATTCATTAATAACGAATTCACCAAACACTTAAAGAAAGCAAATTTTTTCAAAATTTGCTTTCCTACTAATTATCTTCAAGTATTATTTGTCCATCTATAATTGGTATATTAGGGAAACTTGCATCCATTAGTGTGAAATTTCTAACTGGTGCTGTTGGATTTGTTATTTGCACCGTTTCTGATGCTTTAGTCATAACGATTGATTTAACAGTATCATCAAATGTATGACCACCATCGCTTGATATTTGTTTATAATATATTGCAGTACTTCCCGATTCAGCAAACGGAACATTATTAAATACAGCATCCCCATCATCATTGGTTGTTATTTCATTTCCAACTATTGTTCCAGCACTATCTGTCCTTATAAATTTAGCGCCTACAATTTGTATTCCTGTATCAGGATTTCCAGTATCGGTTACATGAAGTGTTAAAACCCCTTTTGCACTTATTGTAAAAGCATATGTATCTGTTCCATCAATAATCGTAACATTTTGGGGATTAAGAGTTGATGAATCATATCCACCAGCCACAGCAGAAACATTATATTCCCCCGTAACAAGTTCAATACTTCCTTTACCATTTGTTATTGGGATTGTATGTCTTGCCATAATATCATCTTACCTCCTTCTATTTTTATATTTGGATAATATTTATCCTTTAATAAAACAGTAACAAGATGTTCTTTTCTTTTATTATTACTAATATTTATACAATAAATCTTATTTTTTTTTGCAATTAAAGGTATTTTAATAATTGATAAATTAGAATATATAACTAATTTATAGACCTTATTATTGCATATTGGTATTTTTACTTTCCCAAAATTATCTGTTATTCCATCAAAAACAATCTTATTACACTCATCTTTTACCATAATTTTTAATTTATTTAGACATATACTTTTATTACTGCAAAGTTTAATATAAATATAATCGCTTGTCATAATTCACCCCATTACAATATAATTTATGAATAAACCATTTTTTTGTAAAGGCATTATGCCTCAATACTCCAAACTATTAATGTAGAATAGTCTTCATCTTCAAGCAAATCTTTGCTAGGTTTTAGAAATAATCCTTTATCAATAGAAAATGTAACATTACTAACATTTACAGCTCCGCTATTATCATTTGATTCAAATATTAATTTTCTATTTGTTTTTAATAAAATTTCTTCATTATTAAATTTCTTAAAAAGTAATGAATTTATTAATATTTTACCAGTGCTTTTTTCTATCATTGGATTTACATAATTTAAATATAGTTTCCAATTTGTACTGTTTACCCTACTATCAACTACAGTTACCACAGTTTTATTTTTCTTAGATAAAATAGTTGGCTTAGTTGATGACGGCACCATATTAAAAGGAATATTTTCAGTAACCTTTAAAAGTGTTAACTCTCCCATAAAAGGTGTCATTATTTTTCTTTCGGTAAAACAACTATTTAAACAAGATGTTATTTTAATTCTTGTATTATCCAAAATAGCAGAATCAATACTTACCTCAAACAAACCATTTTCATCTGCAGATGCTGTTAAACTTTTATTATCATATTCTATTTTAACATTTGCATATGGTATAGTATGACCTGATATCGCATTTGTGGAATCTGTAATTGGATGAACATTTAACTTAACCATTCCAATAGTTAATATTTTTTTTCCTTGGAATGAAAAACTATTTATATCTGATAGCGAACTTAATTCAGTATCTGTAAAATTGTGTGATACAACTGTGGTACTGTCCTTATTTAACACACCCGTTATTTTAACTGGTGTATTTTCTTTATACCAATAAAATGCCGGTGTATCATCAAGTGTACAAGCAGAAGTATAGTCAAGAGCATATATCCACATATTAATTCTGTTAAAGCAAAAAGTGAAGTCAACAGGATTATTAGTATAGACTACATTTGCATTTTTGGTATAAATATTTACATATTTTGGATTATCTAATATAAATTTTTGATTTGTACCTTTAAAATAAATATTGTAGTTATCAGAAGGCGTAGTCATATACGTATTTATTACTGATATACTAGCTCCTTCTAAAACCTTAAAATCTCCAAAAACATTCCACATCGGAACTCTTTGATGGCTTTTTTCAATAAAAGTAAAATTAGCCATTTCTTCTATTAAAACGTTTCTGGCACCATGAGTTGTCGTTATCGCAAATCCGTTACCTGTTGTTAAAAGGAATTCTGCTCCATGCCCTACTATTAAGTCTAACCTATTAGTCCCATTCATAAGTTCTCTATTAGTTGTAATATTTACATTGCTATTAGGCACTATTTTAACAACAGATGGTATAACATCATTAAAAAAGAAAACAGGATTTGTATTTGAATTGCTTGTAATTGTAGCATTACCCCCAATTATAATTCTATTGGAATCACATACTTTTTGTACTGATACATTATTAGTATCTTTTGCTTCTATAACAGAATTAATAATTTTAGTTGTTCCATAATAGTTACATGAAAGTTCTACTCCACTAAAATCAATATTATTATATTCTACTACTACATTAGAATAATTTGGATGAGAAGGAACATAAATCACTCCATAACCATGTGAAGATATTATCTTCATATTCTTTAATATAATTTTTTTATTAGTTGTGCTTGCCTTTATAACCGTTTCTTCTGAGCTTAAGTTATTTGTATAAATATGTTTAATGTTGTCATAAGTTCCATCAATAACAACTTTACTCTTATTACTATTTATAACAAAACCACTTGTTGCAGTAATATCGCTTCCTAAATAAATATATTCATAACCATTATCTTCCTCTACCGCTTGTTTTAATTCATCACTAGATGTAACAACAACAGTATTATTATCTATTATTTGAATAAGCATCACCTTCCTTTACAATAATTTATGTCAAGAATTAAAAGTGAATTAATTAAAAAGAATAAATTTTTCTTAATGTATTTTAGTAACGCTTAACATTGCGTTAGTGCTACCGTTAAATTTCATATTAACAGCTTCAGACGGCTTTACATTCAACGTTATAAGATCATTTGGTTGTAATGATACAATAGTTGTTCCACTTATACTGTTAATAATTTGAGCGTTAAATTCACTAGTTGCACTTGTAGCTGGTTGTAATATACCATTTGCCCTAACAGACATTGTTATAGAACATTCTTCGTTTGTTGCCCCACATAGTAAATATGATATAAGATATACTCCACTTTCTTTTATCTTAATAGAATTACCATCTGGATATTCTGTAAGAAAAGCTGTTCCTTTTTCAGGTAATGGAATTATAGTATCAGTTCCTTGTGGTAAATTAAGTTGCGTATCAATCATCGAATATCTAATTCCGTAAGAAGAAACAAATTCTGTTCCAGGGGGACCTGCCGGACCTTGTGGTCCTCTCTCCCCAGCATCCCCCTTATCACCTTTCGGAATAGAAAACGCTAAATGATGTACCCAATTCTCAAAGGTATCCGTAACTTGAGCCGCCTCTCCAGGTTCTAAAGTTTCAGTTTCATCTATAGCAATATGTTCTGTTCTTCCTATTTCACCTGGTAAACCTCTGGGACCAAGCTCCCCTTTTTCACCTTTTTCACCTTTTGGTATCTTAAAATCTAAAACTACATCCTCATTTGTTCCAACATTTATAACCTCAGCTTTTTCAGTCGATTCTATTGTTTCAACACTTCCAATTTGAATAGTAGCCGGTCCTGGGATACCTCTATCGCCTTGTTCTCCTTTTGGGCCTATATCACCTTTTTCACCTTTAGGACCTGGTATTCCTTGCGGACCAATTTTCCCGTCTATTCCTTGCTTACCTCTAGGTATTTTAAAATTCAAAATAACGTCTTTATTTGTTCCGACATTTTTTACTTCAGCGTTGTCAAAAAATTCTACCGTCTCTGTTGCCCCAACATCAATGCTAGCTGGACCTGGGATACCTCTATCGCCTTTTTCACCCTTTGGACCAGTTGGCCCTTGCACATAACAAAGACGATATTTTTTTCTATCTTCTTCTATCCTCTTTCTTATTCGTTCATAGTCATTACAGCTATTCATTATATACACCCTCCTTTATTTTTTAGAATTAACTGTCGTATTTCAATTCTTATATTTTAATTTATGAATCTATTTTTTTAATGTATAATGGATATGTAACAAAAGCCATCATAAAAACGGCCCCTATTACCATAGAAGCCAATTATTAAAAATATTATAGTTTAAGATTTACGGATTTAATTGCCGGCTTTTTTAGTGGTGCTTTCGCATATATCTTTTTATCACTTTTTTGAAGTAAATTCCTATTATAGAAAAAAGTTATGATATTAATCAAAAATATCATAACCTAAATCTAAATCAACATTTCCTTTTATACCATTTATAGTGCCGTCCGACGCAAACTGCCAATAATTATATGACTCAAGTCCAGAATTACCATAATTAGGAATTTTAGACATAATACTATTAAAATCATAAATTCCAGCCGGATAATTTGCAAGCCATATCTTATAACTTTTTTTCAAATTATCAGCATTCAAATAATTAGTAAGCCAGTTAACATTAGCATATATGCCACAACTATAACCGCCATTTTTAATAGTAGAGCAAAATTTATTAGCAATATTCGTAAGCCCATCTTTGCCTACCGAAATAGTACTATTTGCTTCCATATCATAGAATACTTTAGCATTTAAATTAGGCTTATAACTTACGCTTTTTAGTACCCTAAGTACATGATTTGCTTCAGATATAGCACCATTTTCATCTCTAGCATATGAATATAAATACACTGCATAAGGAATGTTATACTTCTCACATGCACTTACATTTGCCGCAAATTTAATATCATCTTGCGTGCTATCGTCTTCGCCATATCCAGCCCTTATAATAACAAAGTCCACCCCAGCTTTAGAAACTGTATTCCAGTCAATATCTTGTTGCCAAGAAGAAACATCAATACCAGTATAAAGTTTCTTACCTGTGTAGTTTTTTAAAACAAACTTTTGAACCTTCTTATCATTTTGAGCACTAACTTCTAACTTGTTTCCACCATCATTAGTAGGCATTGTCATATACATGCCACTAGACGCCGAGATAAATCTAATGCTTCCATCTTTCTCACTAACTGCCGTCCACTTCTGATTAGCGCCACCATGATCTTTATATATTTTCACGCCTGCACCATCAGAGCTACCAGTTACATCTAATACAACACTCGGGTTAAGTGCACTTTGAATAGTATAAAAACCATCATCATTGTATTTAAATTTCCATAACTCATTAATATTGTTCGTCGAATTATACATAATAACATCTGAATTATTAGTCTTATACCTACGTGCAATATTTAAACCCATTTTATTATTTGTCGCGCTATTAATTGTATAATAATTTTTTGTATCCACAGAAGTAATATTTGTTTTTTCTAACTTAAACTTTTGATTATAAGTACCTTTTCCAGTACTTACATTTGAGTTCGTACCGTTTGCTATCTCATCACTACTAACATTTAAAAATAAATTATCTTTCTTAGATACAATATAATAATATCCATCACTAGACTGTTTTATAATCCATTTTTGGTTATCGGTATTATTAAAATTAGATATCTGAACATTAGAACCATCCTTAATCGTCGCCGCACCATATATATCAAGTGAATACTTGTTATTATAAGCACTTATAATAGAATAATAACCTTCTCCTAAATATTTTATAGTCCAGGCTTCATTAAAAGAATTATTACTCTTATTTATATTAACATTTGTCTCATTAGCCAGTGCATTATCAATATTTAAAGCATAACTATTATCAATAGCAGACGTAATTACATAATTCCCGTCATCAATTGATTTTTCAGGGAATATATCATTATAATCATTTAAACCATTTAAAACATCAGTCGCATCAGTAAACTTAAATTTCTGATTAGCACTACCCCCGTTAGCACTCCACACACCTATATTACTGCCATTAGAAGTTTTGCTTCCAAAAAGATCTATATATAAATTATTCTTCTTTGAAATAATATAATAATATCCATCCCCAGCATCTTTAATATACCAAATCTGATTATCGCCATTATTATTTTTATAAAGGTGCAAATTAGAACCGGCTTTTATAGGTGTTGCACCATATATATCCATACCAAACGCGCCATCATAAGCACTTGTAATAGAATAATAACCATTATTCAAATACTTAACATTCCATATTTGTTTCATAGTATTTTTCTTATCATATATATCTATATTAGTACCATTTTTAATCATACCATCTATATTAATAACCTTATTATCATTAATTGCCGAAGATATAATATAATTGCCATCAGAAATAGTTTGCCTTGGAAAAATAGTATTATAATCATTAGTCACATCAATAAACTTAAACCTTTGATTATTGCCACCTGTTCCTTCCCACACCAAAATATTAGTGCCATCTTTAGTACTGCTACCGCAGACATCTAAATATAAATTATTTTTCTTTGAAATAATATTGTAGTATCCGTCTCCAGTATCTTTAATAAGCCACTTTTGATTATCTGTATTACCATAATTATATAACTGTACATTACTACCATTCTTAATTGGCGTCGCCCCATATATATCCATACTATACTTACTATTTAAATAAGTAGTTACCGTATAATACCCATTACCAACAGATTTTACAATCCATTTTTGATTAGAACTGCCATTTTTTTGATAAAGATGTATATTACTGCCATTTTTAGTTTTACTTCCATATAAATCAATATATTTAGATGCATTTAAAGCACTTTGAATCTCATATACACCATCTTTAAGTTCTTCAGCATTACTGCTCAAAGCACCCACAAAAAATAAGCTCAAAAAAATCAAAACATAAGAAAAACTCTTAAGCATACCATCACTCCTATTTATTACATTAATAGTATAGCAAAAATATACTAAATTATCTAGATAATTTTAAAATATATTTATGGTATATTTTTCCATTTTTTACACCTACACCGTCACGTATATTATCCTAATCAAAATCTACCAAACAATATTTAAACGACTTAATCTGCAAAACTAGAAACGTAGGGACTTATGCTGCTGCCATCCCTTTTAAAACTATATTAGAATTAAGATAAAATACTGGGGCAATTCCAGCCTTTACATCAGCAGCATTAACTATAATATTATCTTGAGAACTAGATAAATTAAGTACCGTAGTATTAGTTACAGAAGTAGGCGTAATCGTCCATGAATAGTTTCCGTTTTGAACAATATCTTTATATATCCAGTCATAATCCTCACTTCCGCATGATGACCTATTAAAACAACCAGGTGATTTTCTGACAATGCAGTTTAAACTTATCTAATAACTTATCTAAAACAAATCATTAAATAGCTATTTTACGATTAAAATACATGAAATAAAACTATTAATATGTTTACTTAGTTGATTTTTTATTATTTATTTTAACAATGGGTTTCATTTTCTTTCTGACAATTTTTTCCCAATCCCCTATTTCATATTCATCTAGTTTATAAGTACTAATTTCTTGGCTTCTATGATAATTAATTCTTCCACTTAATGTATGTAATTCTTCATATTCCTGCCTTCTCTTATTTTTTTCTTTTTCTTCTTCCTTTTTTGAATACAAATTAGAAATTATGCACAAAATAATCAAAACAATAATAAATAGTACTGATATTAATAATTCTTCAAACATTTCTTACTACTCCTCCAAATCCATTTATTTCCA